>JAFTRI010000019.1 GCA_017462345.1 Muribaculaceae bacterium | reverse complement strand
TTTATCTACTTCTTGACCACCTTTACCGATGATAAGTCCGGGACGTGATGTGCAAACTGTGATTGTTATCAATTTGAGCGTACGTTCGATAACGATACGCGAAACGCTTGACTTGGCAAGACGGACATTGAGATACTTGCGAATCTTAGAGTCTTCGAGAATGGTATCTCCGTATTTCTTTCCGCCATACCAGTTAGAATCCCAACCTCTGATGACTCCCAAGCGATTGCTTATAGGATTAACTTTTTGACCCATAGTCTATTATGCTTCGTTTTTAGCGTTATTAATTGTATCTACAAACAATGTAACGTGATTTGAACGTTTACGTATTCTGTAACCTCTACCTTGAGGAGCTGTGAGGAGACGCTTCAACATCGGAGCGCAATCAACAAAGAATGTGCTGATATAAAGTTCACCGTTTTCAGCTTTTCTTTCATTCTTAGCTTCCCAATTGGCGATAGCCGAGCGGAGAAGTTTTTCAACTTTAGCTGCAGCTTCTTTATTTGAGAATTTAAGGATACCCAAAGCACGGAACACTTCTTTGCCGCGCACCATGTCAGCGACAAGGCGCATCTTGCGGGGAGAAGAGGGGACGTTTTTCAACTTGGCAAATGCCTGAGTTTTGCGGGTCTCCTTGATTAATTCGGCTGATTGTCTTTTTCTTACACCCATTGTATTTTAATTCTTTTTTTTATCAAAATTATTTATATCCAGGGCCCTTATTATTTTTTCTTGTTACCACCGTGACCACGGAAGTTGCGAGTGGGAGCAAATTCGCCCAACTTGTGACCTACCATGTTCTCAGTTACGTAAACAGGAATAAATTTGTTACCATTGTGCACTGCGAAAGTGTGTCCTACAAAATCGGGAGAAATCATTGATGCACGGCTCCAAGTCTTGATTACCGACTTCTTGCCGCTTTCTTCCATTGCTGAAACCTTCTTCTCCAGCTTTACGCTGATATATGGGCCTTTTTTTAATGAACGACTCATAGTTTCTTAATTAATCAGATTACTTTTTTCTTCTTTCAATAATGTACTTTGAAGAATGTTTCTTCGGAGCACGTGTCTTGAGACCCTTAGAGTACAGACCCTTACGTGAACGCGGATGTCCTCCTGAAGCACGGCCTTCACCACCACCCATCGGGTGATCTACTGGATTCATTACCACACCACGGTTGTGAGGACGACGTCCGAGCCAGCGTGAACGGCCAGCCTTTCCCGAACGTTCAAGAGAGTGTTCGCTGTTGCTGACAACTCCTACAGTTGCCTTGCATGCTGCCAACACTTTGCGTGTTTCACCCGAAGGTAATTTGATAATCGCATAATTCCCTTCTCGCGAAGTCAACTGCGCAAAAGTACCGGCTGAACGAGCCATGAACGCTCCTTGACCGGGACGCAACTCAATGTTGTGGATTACTGTTCCGACGGGAATCTTGCTCAATGGAAGAGCATTACCTACTTCAGGTGCCGCATCGGGTCCGCTCACTACAGTTGCGCCAACTTCTAAGCCATTGGGTGCAATTATATAAGCCTTTTCTCCGTCCACATAGTAAAGCAATGCGATACGAGCCGAACGGTTGGGGTCGTATTCGATTGACTTGACTACTGCGGGAACACCGTCTTTATTTCTCTTAAAGTCTATTATACGGTATCTGCGCTTATGTCCGCCACCAAGGTAACGAGTGGTGAGATGACCTTCGGCATTACGGCCTCCGGACGCTTTTTTACCGACTGTAAGAGACTTCTCTGGTGTACTAGCAGTGATTGTACCTTTAAATACACCAATAACTTTGTGCCTTTGCCCCGGTGTTGTGGGCTTGAATTTTCTTACTGCCATTTTCTATTATATATTGCTATAAAAGTCTATAGTTTGACCATCAGCTACAGTAATGAGAGCTTTCTTATAGGAGTTGGTCTTACCCTTAATCAAGCCGCTCTTAGTATAGCGTGATTTGTTCTTCCCTCTGACAACAAGCGTATTGACGTTTACAACTTTAACGCCATAAAGTTCTTCGACCAATGACTTGATCTGATACTTGTTGGCATCGGGAGAAACACGGAAAGTATAGCGATTAAGCTTCTCTGTCAGCTTAGTTGCCTTTTCTGTAACGATTGGTTTAATCATTATTTCCATTATATCTGTCCTCCTGAACCATTAAAGTTTATTAATAACGTCAAGGCTACTCTCCGTAAGGATTATAGCTTTATTGTCGAGCAATGCATAAGTATTTACATCCGAAGCCGTTACAACTTTAACCTCCGGAATATTTCGAGCTGACAAATATACGTTTTTATTTTGGCCTGCTAAAACTAAAAGCACCTTTTTGTCAGAAACTTGTAAATTTTTAGTAATATTTACAAATTCTTTAGTCTTCGGGGCTTCAAAAGTAAAATCTTCAACGACAACGATCTGATTATCCTGAGCCTTTGATGTCAATGCTGATTTACGTGCAAGAGCCTTCAACTTCTTGTTAAGCTTGAAACGATAGTCACGGGGACGCGGACCGAACACACGACCTCCACCTACAAGCACCGGAGAGTTGATGTCACCTATACGGCTGCCGCCACCACCCTTCTGCTTGTGGAGCTTACGGGTAGAACCTGACACCTCGCTTCTTTCCTTTGACTTGTGGGTTCCCTGACGCTGGTTGGCCAAGTACTGCTTTACATCGAGATAAACGGCATGCTCGTTAACTTCGATTGCAAACACCTCATCGTTAAGCTGAGCTTTACGACCGGTATCTTCTCCTTTTATATTATAAATTGCGAGTTCCATTATTTCTCAATTAATACGATTGAACCTTTACTTCCGGGGATAGATCCCTTAATCATTAATAGATTGTGTTCGGCAATCACCTTCAGCACCTGGAGGTTTTGCACGGTTACACGCTGGTTACCGGTCTGTCCTGCCATACGCATTCCTTTGAATACCTTGGCGGGATAAGAACATGCGCCCACCGAACCGGGTGCGCGAAGACGGTTGTGTTGACCGTGAGTCGACTGACCCACACCACCGAAACCGTGACGCTTTACAACACCCTGGTAACCTTTACCTTTAGACACTCCAACTACATCAACGAAGTCGTTTTCAGCAAAGAGATCCACTCCGATTGTATCACCGGTGTTGTATTCGCCTTCAAATCCTTTGAACTCGGCCAAGTGTCTCTTGGGGGTCACGCCTGCCTTTTTGAAATGTCCGAGCTCAGGCTTTGTAGCATGTTTTTCCTTCTGTTCCTGGAAGCCAAGCTGCAAAGCTTCATAGCCGTCATTTTCCAAAGTCTTCACTTGAGTAACCACACAAGGACCTACTTCGATAACAGTGCACGGCACATTCTTACCGTCGGCACTGAAAACGGATGTCATTCCGATTTTTTTTCCTAATAATCCTGGCATTTCTCTGTTAATTTAAAAATTGATTACACCTTGATTTCTACTTCAACACCACTGGGAAGCTCGAGCTTCATTAAAGCGTCTACAGTCTTGGCTGTAGAGTTGTAGATGTCGATAAGACGTTTGAATGATGAAAGTTGGAACTGCTCACGTGATTTCTTGTTCACGAAAGTCGAACGGTTCACAGTGAAAATACGCTTATGGGTGGGCAGGGGTATAGGACCGCTGATTACCGCACCTGTAGCCTTCACAGTCTTTACAATCTTCTCAGCCGACTTGTCTACCAAGTTGTGATCGTAAGATTTTAATTTAATTCTGATTTTTTGGCTCATATTGTTTTGGATAAAATATTATTTCAATAGATCAACACGACCCTGACATTCTGTCAATACATTCTTTGCAATAGAAGTGCTCACTTCTGCGTAGTGAGAGAATGACATGGTAGAAGTTGCGCGACCGGAAGTGATAGTACGCAAGGCTGTCACATATCCGAACATTTCTGCAAGAGGAGCCTTAGCCTTAACCACACGGGCACCGCTACGGCTTGTTTCCATACCTTCCACCTGACCGCGACGCTTGTTAAGGTCAGAGATTACATCACCCATGCTTTCTTCAGGGGTAACAACCTCGATCTTCATGATCGGCTCAAGCAGGACTGGATTAGCTTTCTCCGAAGCCTTCTTGAACGCCTGGATAGCACACAGTTCAAATGACAACTGATCAGAGTCTACCGGGTGGAAAGAACCGTCAATCACCGTAACCTTAAGCTGCTCTACAGGGAACCCGGCAAGCACACCGTTCTTCATTGCATTCTGGAAACCCTTCTGGATTGAAGGTATGAATTCCTTGGGGATGTTACCGCCCTTAACCTCATCAACGAACTGAAGATTTCCTTCAAAGCCCTCGTCAACAGGTTCAACACGGACAATGATGTCGGCGAATTTACCACGGCCACCGGTCTGCTTCTTGAACACTTCACGAAGTTCAACCGAACCATTGATCGCTTCCTTATATGTTACCTGAGGACGTCCCTGGTTACATTCAACCTTGAACTCACGGCGGAGACGGTCGATAATAATATCCAGGTGAAGCTCACCCATACCAGAGATCACCGTCTGTCCGGTCTCTTCATTAGTCTGTACGCGGAAAGTAGGATCTTCTTCAGCAAGTTTCTGAAGCCCCACTCCAAGTTTGTCGAGGTCTTTCTGGGTTTTGGGTTCAACCGCAATACCGATTACAGGTTCGGGGAACTCCATTGCCTCAAGCACAATAGGCGCATCCTCGGCACAGAGCGTATCTCCAGTACGGATATCCTTGAAACCTACACCGGCACCAATATCTCCACAGCCTATCATCTCCTTCGAATTCTGCTTGTTGGAGTGCATCTGGAACAGGCGGGATACGCGTTCTTTCTTTCCCGAGCGCGAATTGAGGATATAGCTTCCCGCAACCATGTCCCCCGAATACACACGGAAGAAGCAAAGGCGTCCCACATACGGGTCAGTTGCAATCTTGAATGCAAGGGCACACATAGGTGCATCGCTTGACGGCTCACGGGTAATTACTTCATCGGGATTATCCACTGAATGACCTTCGATTGCACCATTGTCGGTAGGACAAGGAAGATAAGCGCACACGTTATCGAGGAGACACTGCACACCCTTATTCTTGAACGAGCTACCGCATGTCATCGGGACAAGTTCCAACGCAAGAGTCGCCTTACGGATACCGGCACGTATTTCATCCTCTGTGATTGTTGAGGGATCATCAAAGTATTTCTCCATCAGCACATCATCAAACTCGGCAACTTTCTCAAGCATCTTGTCGCGCCACTCTTCGGCCTCCATACGCAGATTATCGGGAATTTCCTCTACAACATATTCTGCGCCCTGCTTCTCATCCGGCCAATAATAAGCCTTCATTGTAACGAGATCCACAATCCCCTTAAATGTTTCCTCGGCACCGATAGGAATCTGGATAGGACAGGGATTAGCTCCGAGCACATCCTTCATTTGGCGTACAACCTCAAAGAAATTGGCACCCGAACGGTCCATCTTGTTCACGTATGCCATACGTGGAACATTATATTTATCAGCCTGACGCCATACGGTCTCCGACTGAGGCTCTACTCCACCTACCGCACAATATGTGGCAACCGCACCGTCAAGCACACGGAGTGAACGCTCCACTTCAACCGTAAAGTCAACGTGCCCCGGAGTATCGATCAAGTTGATTTTATACTTCTCACCCGCATAATTCCAGAATGCAGTGGTTGCAGCCGAAGTAATAGTGATACCACGCTCCTGCTCCTGCTCCATCCAGTCCATGGTGGCAGCCCCATCATGCACTTCACCGATTTTATGAGTAAGACCGGTATAGAAAAGAATACGCTCCGATGTAGTAGTCTTACCGGCATCGATGTGAGCCATAATACCGATGTTACGGGTATATTTTAATAGTTCGTCAGATTTTGCCATTATCGAATAATGTATTTAAATCAATGGAAATTTATTTTTAGAAACGGAAGTGTGCGAATGCGCGGTTAGCTTCAGCCATCTTGTGCATATCCTCCTTACGCTTGAATGCACCGCCCTGGTCATTGTAGGCATCTACGATTTCTGCGGCCAGCTTGTCAGCCATTGTCTTACCGCCACGCTTACGGGCATAGAGAATAAGGTTTTTCATTGATATCGACTCCTTACGGTCAGGACGGATCTCTGTAGGGACCTGGAATGTTGCACCGCCAACGCGACGCGACTTAACCTCAACCTGGGGAGTAACATTCTCAAGCGCTTTTTTCCAGATCTCAAGCGCTGTCTTTTCTTCATTGGGCATCTTTGACTTCACAGTCTCAAGTGCGCTATAGAATATAGTATAAGCAATATTCTTTTTGCCATCATACATCAGATGATTAACAAACTTAGATACTCTCACATCATTAAAAACGGGATCGGGTAATACCACCCGTTTCTTTGGTTTTGCTTTTCTCATTTTTTACAATAAAATTGTTGTTTTTGTTTGTTTGGCTGCTCATTACATCTTCAACAGTGCCCTCCGGCACCATTTACTCAACCTGAAAGCTGTCCAATAAATCAAAAACTAAGTTCAATACTTGTTTTTACTTTATCTCGCGCTGCGATTATCGCTCCGGGCAATTACTTCTTACCCTTTGCGGCAGGTGCAGCTCCTGGTTTGGGACGCTTCGCTCCATACTTCGAACGACGCTGTGTACGATCCTTCACGCCACTGGTATCAAGAGTACCGCGAACAATGTGGTAACGCACACCTGGAAGGTCTTTCACACGACCGCCACGCACGAGAACGATTGAGTGTTCCTGAAGGTTATGCCCTTCTCCGGGGATATAGGAGTTGACCTCCTTACCGTTTGTCAATCTTACACGCGCAACCTTACGCATTGCAGAGTTAGGCTTTTTGGGGGTAGTAGTGTACACACGCACGCACACGCCACGACGCTGGGGGCATGAATCGAGTGCGGGTGACTTACTCTTGTCCTCAAGAGCCACACGTCCTTTTCTTACTAATTGCTGAATAGTAGGCATCTTAGTTCTTTGTTTTTGTTACTTAATTTTTATTTCTTATTACTCTTTATATCCTTTTCACACACATTCAAAGTACCGACTATCACATTATCTTTCAATCGATTAGCAATAGTTCAGCACTCCAATAGTCCGAAAAACGTTGCAAAATTAACGACTAATTTTCTAATTACCAAATCTTTTCGCCTTTATTTTTCACCATTTATAACATGGGTACCTTCAGCAAGATTTCCAAGCGACGAAGCCTTCGTTATAATGACTTCCGACACACCGCTGTCAAGAGAATCGAACGCGTTATCCAGTTTCGGGAGCATACCGCCCGTAACAACCCCCGATTCTCGCAGCTCAGCATAGACACGACGAGTTATCACCGGCACAACCGACGCATCGTCGTTTTCATCACGCAAGACTCCGGGTTTTTCGAAACAGAACACAAGATGCACGTCAAAATATGCGGCAAGTCCCTTTGCAGTCTCCCCCGCCATAGTGTCGGCATTAGTGTTAAGCAGATGCCCGTTACCGTCATGAGTCAACGGGGCAATGACAGGCACCACGCCCGAGCGCACAAGCGCCGCAAGCGCTTCTCCATTAACACGCTTGACATCCCCAACCCATCCATAGTCCACGGTCTTCACAGGACGTTTTTCACTCAATATAATGCCCATGTCAGCTCCAGTCATTCCGAGAGCATCAACCCCCTCAGCCTGCAGTCCGGCAACAATACCCTTATTGACAAGCCCTCCGTACACCATCGTGACAACACGTAGCATAGCATCATCTGTTATCCGACGGCCATCCACCATTCTTGTTGCTATGCCAAGATCAGCGGCCATCCTCGTCGCCGAACGACCACCTCCATGCACCAGCAATTTAAATCCGGCTATCGCTGAAAAGTCCCGCAGCAACGCCGACAGGGTTTCCGGCTCCTCAACGATCTTTCCGCCGACTTTCACTATCGTCAATCGATCTTTCATATTCTTCCCGATTTTCAGTTACTGATTGCCATCACTTCCGGCAAATTCCATGAGATAAGCCTTTATGAACCCGTCAAGGTCTCCATCCATCACGCCATTGACATCACTTGTCTGCCAATTGGTCCTATGGTCTTTTACTCGACGGTCGTCGAATACATAACTGCGTATCTGCGAGCCCCATTCTATTTTCATCTTTCCTGCCTCGACCTTTGCCTGCTCCTGCATTCGGTGCTGCAACTCCTTGTCATACAATATCGAGCGCAACTGTCTCAAAGCGTTTTCTTTGTTTTTGGGCTGATCCCGGGTTTCGGTATTCTCAATAAGGATTTCCTCTTTTTCCCCGGTATAAGGGTCAGTGAACTGGTATCTCAAGCGTACACCCGATTCCACTTTGTTTACATTCTGCCCCCCTGCTCCACCGCTCCTGAATGTATCCCACGACAGTAAAGCCTGTTCCACCTTGACCTCTATCGTGTCATCCACAAGAGGGGTAACGAATACCGATGCAAACGATGTCATACGCTTTCCTTGCGCATTATACGGGGAAACCCTCACAAGACGGTGTACCCCGTTTTCACTTTTGAGATAGCCGTAGGCAAAATCACCTTCCACATTTATGGTACACGACTTTATACCGGCTTCGTCCCCTTCGAGCAAGTTGGCAATAGATGTCTTGTAGCCATGAGACTCGCACCATCGCAGATACATGCGCATCAACATCGATGCCCAGTCCTGACTTTCAGTTCCTCCCGCGCCCGAATTGATCTTCAGCACAACTCCCATTTTATCCTCTTCCCTACGCAACATGTTGCGCAATTCAAGGTTCTCAATCTTGGTTAGGGCGTCAGCATATAGGGCATCCACATCCGACTCGTCCACGAGTTCCTCTTTCAGGAAATCCCAACCTATCGCCAATTCATCCACAGCCTTTTCCACCTCGGCATAACCGTCAATCCACTGCTGTAGATCCTTAATTTTCTTCATCTGGACTTGCGCCTCCTTAGGATGTTCCCAAAAATCGGGCACATGGGTGCGCAACTCCTCTTCTTCCAACTCTATTTTCTTGCTGTCGACGTCAAAGATACCTCCTCAACGCGAGCTTGCGTTCAACGGTCTCTTTTAGCTGTTCCTGTGTAATCATAATCGATTATTATATACTGGATTATTAATAAATATCTTTTCTTTCGGCAAAATTACAACTTTTTCGCTATTTTTGCCTCATTATGAAGAAGCAATACACTTTCTGGCTCATCACTGCCTTTACAATCGTGACATTCCTGCCATTCCTTGGCGAAACCCTATTCAACACCAAAGGCGAACCGCGTGAAGCCATCGTTGCAGTATCAATGCTGCAGGGCGGCAACTGGATACTCCCCGAGCACTGCGGAGGCGACATTCCCTACAAACCTCCGTTCCTCGCTTGGTGCATTGCAATAATATCATCACTCACCGGCTCGGTAAACGAGTACACGTCACGTATGCCGTCAGCGCTCGCAATGATAGCAATGGCGATTGCCGGCCTCAGATTTTACCGCAACCGCACATCCGGCAGTATAGCGGCAATAATGACACTGATAACAATCACCTCTTTTGAAGTTCACCGTGCAGCGACCAACTGCCGTGTCGACATGGTGCTCACCGCCCTAATTGTCACCTCGCTTTATGCCCTCTACCGCCATTGGGAACAGGGACACAAAGGACTTCCGTGGACAGCTATAGTCCTCATGAGCTGCGCCGTACTCACCAAAGGTCCGGTAGGAATGATCCTGCCATGCCTTGTCATCGGTGTATTTCGCCTCATAAAAGGGGAACGCTTCTTTCCCGTATTTCTCAATCTCTTCATTTCGGCAATCATGTCGTGTCTTGTCCCTGCATTGTGGTACATTGCCGCCTACAACCAGGCAGGGCAGGAATTCCTCGATCTGGCCATGGAAGAGAACTTCGGCCGTTTCTTCGGAAGCATGAGCTACGAATCCCATGTCAACCCTGTCCACTACAATTTCATAACAGTCATATCAGGACTGCTGCCCTACACACTACTCCTGCTTATGACCCTGTTTACAATACGCATACGATGCTGTCGCATCTCAATCTCAGCAACATGGCAAAAACTACGTAATGCAATCGTTTCGATGGAACCGGTCAAGCTCTTCTCCATGCTGTCAATCATCCTGATCTTCACTTTCTATTGCATACCCAAAAGCAAACGCAGCGTTTATCTGCTCCCAATATACCCGTTCCTTGCCTACTTTATCACACTGTTGATCATTAACCTGATTAACCGCAAGTCACAAATAATAAAGATTTACGCAATTATAATTTCGATTATTTCCATTTTGCTGCCGGTCACATTCTACACTATACGCATGGGGTTGCTACCGGAATTACATGGGAGCATAGACACGTTTATAATCGGACTCGCCAACCATCCCTTATCGGCATTATCCCGCATACTCATATTATTACCGTTAATCACAGGAATTTACACACTCATTTCTTTAGCGAAACGGCAGTTCGGGCATCAAGCCATCTTCAAACAGACACTTACATCCACGCTTTTACTCTACTGGAGTTTTTCAGCCGTGTACCAACCGGCAGTATTGAACACCAAGAGCGACATCGTTGTCGCCCGTGAAATAGAGACAGTCGTACCCCACGGCGAGATATACTCATTCATTGATGACGGGCTGGATTTCATGCGTTTCTACACAATCAATTTCTACTTGAACGACAGAGTAAAGATGTTCATCCGCGAAAACCCCGACAAGGGATATATCATCGTAAGCGAGCCCCACTCGGCCAAATTGATGGAGCGGTACGGTAACAGTTACTCATTCTCCCAAATAGCACACTATCCCCATCGCAGTTGCGACCTGAAACAGCAGTTGCTGCTCCTGTCATTCTCCAAGAACGGCAAATAATCCATCCCCATCAAATAAGAAAAAGTGTTTACACCGATCGGAGTAAACACTTTTCATTTATCCTGCACCATGCACTACTTCTTTTTATGGGATATAAGGTATTGAGCAATCTGCACGGCATTCAATGCCGCACCCTTCTTTATCTGGTCCCCCACAACCCAGAATGACAACCCGTTCTCATTAGTCAGGTCTTTGCGGATACGACCCACATATACCGGATCCTGATTGGCGATATCGAGCGGCATAGGATACTTCTTGTTTGCCGGATCATCCACGACTATCAACCCTTCACCACTGGCAAATGCAGCACGGGCCTCGTCAACGGAAACAGGCTTTTCTGTCTCTACCCAGATTGCCTCGGAATGAGCACGCATAACCGGTACACGTACACACGTCGCACTCACATCAAGACTCGGAGAATGCATTATCTTTTTGGTTTCATGATACATCTTCATTTCCTCCTTGGTATAACCGTTTTCAAGGAATACATCCACATGAGGTATAACATTGTAAGCAAGCTGGTAGGCAAATTTTTCCACCGTAGGCTCCTCTCCTCTTTCAATCTGCCCGTACTGTCTCACTAACTCATCCATTGCAGCGGCACCGGCCCCGCTTGCAGCCTGATAGGTGGCAACATGCACGCGCTTTATCGGAGAAATGTCATTCAACGGTTTCAACGCCACCACCATCTGTATAGTTGTGCAATTGGGATTGGCAATGATATTGCGGGGAGTATTGAAAGCATCTTCTCCGTTCACCTCCGGCACAACAAGAGGCACATCCTCATCCATGCGGAACGCACTCGAATTGTCTATCATTATCGCACCGTGCTTGGTGATTGTACCGGCATATTCCTTCGATGTTCCGGCACCGGCCGAAGTAAAGGCTATATCTACACCTTTGAAATCATCATTATGTTTCAGCTCCTTGACAACAATCTCTTTTCCGCGGAAAGTATAAGTACGCCCCGCGCTACGGCTTGACCCGAACAACACCAGTTCGTCAACAGGAAAATTCTGCTGGTCGAGAACTCTCAGGAACTCCTGACCCACGGCACCACTTGCGCCAACAATTGCTACTTTCATATTTTCAATTTACAATAAATTCGGGGGCAAAGATAACACATTTCTTTCAATATGCAGTCCACGATTTACAACCTCACCCATTTTAACACAAAAAAAATAAAGGCTGCCCACAAGCAGCCTTTATTTTCAGGTTATAATATTTATTTACTCTTCCGGTTCTACGCCCCACTGCTGACGGGCAAGACGGCGGTAGTTGTTATAACGCCACTGGGCATTTTCCTTGGCAGCGGCAAAGAGTTCAGCAGCCTCGGCAGGATACTGTTTCATAACCGATGCGTAACGCACTTCACCCTTAAGGAAGTTTTCGAATTCATCCCAATTGGGTTCCTTGCTGTCAAGCGAGAACGGATTCTTGCCTTCCGCTTCAAGTGCAGGATTGTAACGCCACAGATGCCAGTAACCACAAGCTACGGCATTGGCCTCTTCCTGTTGCGACTTGCCCATACCGGCTTTCAGCCCATGATTGATACAAGGAGCGTAAGCAATGATGATTGACGGCCCGTCGTAAGCCTCAGCCTCGCGGATAGCCTTGAGTGTTTGAGCCTGATCCGCTCCCATTGCTATCTGTGCGGCATACACATATCCGTAAGTGGAAGCGATAAGTCCAAGGTCTTTCTTGCGCACACGCTTACCGGCTGCGGCAAACTTGGCGATTGCTCCGATAGGAGTTGCCTTTGATGCCTGCCCTCCCGTATTGGAATAGACCTCAGTATCAAGAACAAGGATATTCACATTCTTTCCCGATGCAAGCACATGGTCAAGACCGCCGAAACCGATATCGTATGAAGCACCGTCACCACCGATGATCCACTGTGAACGCTTCACCAGATAATGGCTTAGTTCATTGATCTTCTTGCATGTATTGCATCCGCAAGCGGCTACAAGCGGGAGAATCTTATCGGTCACTTCACGGCTCTTGTCGCCATCGTCCTTAACTTCAAGCCATTCGGCAAAGAGAGCTTTCAGTTCCTCGCTGCATGAGGGGCAATTGACTGCCTCGGCAACGAGACCCTCAAGACGGGCACGCATCTTTTCGTTTGCGATCACCATACCGAGACCGAACTCACAGAAGTCTTCAAACAAAGAGTTGCCCCATGCCGGTCCCTGTCCCTTGGCATTGGTTGTATAAGGAGTGGAAGGAACCGAACCCGAATAGATTGAGCTACAACCTGTAGCATTGGCCACCATCTCACGATCGCCATAGAGCTGGGTTATAAGTTTCACGTATGGAGTTTCACCACAGCCTGAACATGCTCCGGAGAATTCAAACAGCGGAGTGGCAAACTGCGAGTTCTTGACATTGGCCTTAACATCGACAAGCGATTGCTTTGAAGCGACTTTCTCTACACAATAATCCCATTCTTTCTGCACATCAAGCTGTGATTCAAGCGGTTTCATTGCAAGAGCCTTCACGCCCTTCTTACCAGGACACACATCCACACAGTTTCCACATCCGAGACAGTCAAGGACATCAACCGACTGGATGAAACGCATGCCGGTGAACGTCTTGCCGATAGCAGCGAGAGTTCCGTCTTCGCCAAAAGGAGCGGTTGCCATCTCGTCCGCATCGAGGATAAACGGGCGGATTGCTGCGTGAGGACAAACGTAAGCACACTTGTTACATTGTATACAGTTTTCTGCATCCCATTCTGGAACAAATGCTGCTACACCGCGCTTTTCGTATTTTGCAGTTCCCTGTGCCCATGTACCGTCTTCGATACCCTTGAATGCCGACACTTTCAGCAAGTCGCCGTCCTGAGCGTTGATAGGACGCACAACTTCATTGATGAATGCAGGGTCATTGTTTGCAGCAGCATCATCATCGGGAAGATCAACCCATGCGGGATCAACGGCAAGCGTCTTGTACTCGTTACCGCGATCCACGGCAGCATAGTTTTTATCTACGACATCCTGTCCCTTCTTACCATAGCTCTTGACAATGAATTTCTTCATCTGCTCTACGGCAAGATCAACAGGTATAACCTCGGTAATACGGAAGAACGCACTTTGGAGAATAGTATTTGTGCGGTTGCCAAGTCCTATTTCCTGCGCGATGCGGGTAGCATTGATATAGTAGACGGTGATATTGTTCTTTGCAAAATATTTCTTCACCTTGTTTGGAAGATTCTTCGCAAGTTCCTCTCCCTCCCATATTGTATTGAGAAGGAATGTACCGCCATTACGCAAACCGCGCGTCACATCATACATGTGAAGATAAGCCTGGACATGGCAAGCGACAAAATTGGGAGTATTTACAAGATAGGTAGAACGGATGGGATCATCACCGAAACGCAGGTGTGAACAAGTGAATCCGCCCGACTTCTTAGAGTCGTATGCGAAGTAAGCCTGACAGTATTTGTTGGTATTGTCGCCGATAATCTTAACCGAGTTCTTGTTTGCACCGACAGTTCCGTCTGCACCGAGGCCATAGAACTTGGCTTCAAATGTTCCTTCTCCGCCAAGAGCGATTTCCTCTTTCGGAGGCAGTGAAGTGAAAGTGACATCATCGATGATACCGAGAGTGAAATTATTCTTTGGCTCGGGAAGAGCAAGGTTCTCGAACACCGAGATGATCTGTGCAGGAGTCGTGTCTTTCGAAGCAAGACCGTAACGGCCACCAACGATAACAGGAGCATTTTCCTTACCATAGAAGCATTCCTTGACATCAAGGTAGAGAGGTTCACCGATTGCTCCCGGTTCTTTTGTACGGTCAAGGACTGCAATACGCTTTGCCGTAGCAGGAACTGCCGCAAGGAAATGCTTGGCTGAGAACGGACGGTACAGGTGTACGGAAACAAGACCCACCTTCTCGCCATTTGCAACCAAGTGGTCAATAGCCTCTTTGGCAGCTTCAGTTACCGAACCCATAGCGATGATAACACGGTCGGCATCCTCAGCTCCGTAATAGTTGAACAAGCCGTACTTGCGTCCAGTAATTTCCGAAATCCTGTTCATGTATTCCTCAACGATTCCGGGTACTGCATTATAGTACTCATTGCATGCTTCACGGTGCTGGAAGAACACGTCACTGTTTTCAGCCATTCCACGGGCAACAGGCTTCTCAGGATTAAGGGCACGGGCGCGGAACTCCGACAGGGCATCGTGGTCTACAAGCGGAGCGAGGTCATCGTTCTCAAGCATCTCTATTTTCTGGATCTCATGAGAAGTACGGAAACCGTCAAAGAAGTTTACGAACGGGACACGCGACTTGATTGTCGACAAGTGAGCGACTCCGGAAAGATCCATAACTTCCTGTACCGAACCCTCGGCAAGCATTGCAAAACCGGTCTGACGCACCGACATTACATCCTGATGGTCACCGAAAATACTCAACGCATGGGAAGCAAGTGTACGTGCCGACACATGGAATACACAGGGAAGCAATTCTCCTGCGATCTTGTACATATTTGGGATCATAAGGAGAAGTCCTTGTGATGCGGTATAGGTCGTAGTTAATGCCCCGGCCTGAAGAGAACCGTGAACGGCACCGGCAGCACCGCCTTCCGACTGCATCTCCTGAACCAGTACAGTTTCTCCAAAAATGTTTTTACGTCCTGCTGCTGCCCACTCGTCGACATACTCTGCCATAGTTGACGAGGGTGTGATGGGATAAATCGCAGCCACTTCCGAGAACATATACGAGATATGCGCAGCGGCCTGATTACCATCACAGGTCAAGAATTTCTTTTCTTTACTCATAATTTTGTAATCTGTTTTATAGAAATAAATTATACGTTTCAGCCTCTTTTGTGAAAAATGCATTTTCCACAAGCTCATTACCCGGGACCTGCCCGGCTACAATTTCACTATTGTATTTCAACCCGCAAAATTACTAATTTATATCTCAACTGCCAAAATTATACCCTACAGAATTTTACGGCAGAATTTGATTCCTAACAGGTTGCGCAATAAGTCCGGAGTTGCTACCCGGAATCCAACCAGGGCACAGCCGTTAACAATTTTATATATAGACACGGTATCCAACCCGCGACACAAGCCCCAATCGTTAAATTATGCGAAAAATGGGGGGGTGAATCACATATTATTTGCATCGAAACAATAATTATATCTACATTTGCATGTGTGTTTTTCATAGTATTAGATTAAGATAAAGGTTTAAAGGAAAGTAGGCGTCGTGAGACGCCTATTTTTTGTATATTTGCGTACATTATAACCTCTTTGCAATGGACATTGTTATCGGATCTGAAATCAAGAAAATAGCCTCAGGGCTGAAAGTGATCGCAATCGAAGCTGACGTATCCAACGCCCACACTCCCGATACCCTATGGCAGGAAATATCCATGGAGACACGTCGCATAGCGGATACATACACTCTTCCCGAAATAAACAAGCGTCCCGGAATCGCCGCTACTCGCATGGCCTACAAGACACTCGGACAAGACCCCAACCGCTACCGCCCGTCATCCGAGGCTCTGTGCCGGCGAGCCGTAAAGGGAATGGAATTATACCGTATAAATGCACTTGTCGACATCATCAACCTCATATCATTGCGTTCGGGCTATTCGATCGGCGGTTTCGACTCCGACAGGATAGCCGGAAACTCTTTAGTTCTTGGAGTAGGGCACGAAGGAGAAGACTTCAACGCCATAGGGAGAGGCGCACTCAACATCCACAACCTGCCGGTATATCGTGATGACACAGGAGGCATAGGAACACCCACCAGCGATGAAGAACGCACCAAGCTCACATGCGACACACGGCATCTGCTGATATGCATCAATATATACGGTGAAGAACTTTCTCCTGATGAAACGATATCCTACACACGCACACTATTGGAAAAATACTGCAATGCCCGCAACATAACGGTAACCACCTACCACTAAATACACATACTACCATGAGAATCCTGAAAATGTACGCTTCAAGCATCAATGACCGCTACATGGAGCAGATAATAAATTCATTGCGTGATGGAGGAATAATCATCTATCCTACCGACACCCTCTACGCAATAGGCTGTGATGCACTTAACAATCAGGCGATAGAACGTATATGCCGTCTCAAAGGCATTGATTCAAGACGCACCGACCTTTCAATCACGTGCAGTGGCATTTCCCAGGCAGCCGACTATGCACGTATCGACAACAATATTTTCCGGTTACTCAGGGACAACCTGCCGGGAGCATTCACATTCATCCTGCCGGCATCCAGCACTCTGCCAAAAGCATTCAAGGGACGCAGGACTGTTGGCATACGCATCCCCGACAACGAGATAGCCCGTGAAATAGCAGCACGGCTCGGGAATCCCATATTGACCACCTCCATACAATGGGATGAAGACGAGCCCGATGACGGGCGTGAACCGCAATCGATAGCTATGAGATATGAGGATTCAGTGGATATCCTCATCGACGCAGGGACAGGCGACATCACTCCATCCACAGTCATCAACTGCCTTGACAGCTCATACCCTGAAATCGTTCGCGAAGGCAAAGGGGAACTCCGTTAATTAAGGGAATACTTTAACTGCTTTGCAGCTGAGTAACCAAAGTTCACTCAAAAATCTACCTGATACACATTGTAGACAATTGCGCGTCCGCCCATTCCGCATTTCTGACGCACCAGCCCCTCATTCAAGTATCGGCCGCCGTCTTCATTCGATGTGCCGAAGTCAAAATAACGGCAACAGCCGCATTCGTTCTTGATAATATAATCAAACAGCATCGGCAGAGCCTTCAACTCTTTACCTTTTGCCGAGGCCGCTATATATTGGGCGTGGGCAACACTGCCCGTATAATACATCACTGTCCCGGCAACAACCTCTCCGGCACACTTGGCAACATATAACTTTATATTTTCAGGGAAACGTCCCTTCAGCAGTCTTATTTCATCAAGTGTGTGCACAGGTGTTGTCCCGTATTTTTCCTTCAACAATTGCGACAAAATCTGCCAGAATGCGGAAAAATCATCCGTTTTCTCAACCGTCACCCCGTTCTTCAAGGCGTTTTTCATCCCTCTCCGGGCATTTTCATTGAATATAATGGGTGATTCAAGCGGAATTGTCGAGGAAACGTATGTCGAGACAATACGTGCGCCGTTACGGAACAGTGCGTACTGATCCTCTTCCGACGGATAACTGTGGTAAATATGAGGAATAGCCTTATAAACAAGATGTCTCACCCCGATGCCTTTAAGCCACTCCGTCATCGCGTTCCACACATCAAGCATCACCGTTACATCAAGATGTTTCAATGGCACTACCCATCCGCCGTATGTCAGTCCGCGATGGGAATATACCGTATCCCCATCCTTGCATGCCGGGAGAACTGCCACAAGCCGGCCACTGCCATCCCATACCATAAGTGAACAGTCATCGAAACGGTCACTATGATAATCCATATAACCCCGTTTCAGCAGGAATGTACCGTTTTTGGATTCATCCACAAATGAATCCCACATCATTTTCCGCTCGGATGTATAAAGTTCTATTCTCACGGCCTATAACGCTAACCGGTAAATCTCCTCCGTATCCGCAGCCGTCAACCGGTAGTAGCTCCCTATTACATCCCCCTTGTTCTCATGCAGTTTCTTAACCAACAGGGGTATATCCGGATTAGCTATTCCGAGTTGCCCGAATGTAACAGGCAAACCGATTCCGGCAAAGAATGCCTTCAACCGCTTCACAGCCTCCACCGCGGCCTTGGTATCATCAGCCTCCGCCACATCAAACACACGGCGGGCATATTGTGCCACTTTCTCCGGATGATGCTGAGACATGAAAGTCATCCATGCAGGGAATACCACAGCAAGACCCGCACCGTGGGCCACATTGTAGACCGCACTTATCTCATGCTCCATAAAGTGTGACACCCAGTCCTCCTGCCGGCCTGTTCCGCACACCCCGTTATGGGCAAGCGTTCCGCTCCACATGATATTGGCTCGTGCATCATAGTTGTCGGGCTCGGACATTACAACCGGTGCTTCGGCTATTATTGCTTTCAGGACGCCTTCCGACACCCGGTCAGTAATCTCAACCTCCTGCGTATTCGTAAAATAACGTTCCATGATGTGAGCCATCATATCGGCAATGCCACACGCTGTCTGGAACGGAGGCAGTGTAAATGTCAGTTCAGGGTTCATAACGGCAAAACGCGGACGTAACGCACTCTCCGTCCTCAGGCTTATTTTGTGCAATCCGTCAATACGTGTAATAACCGAATTACCCGAACCTTCACTGCCGGCAGCAGGGATTGTCAGCACAACACCAACAGGCAACGCATCTTCCACGACCGACCTGCCGGCATAGAAATCCCAGAAATCACCGCCATACACAGTACCGGCAGCTATGGCTTTGGCCGTGTCTATCGCCGACCCGCCGCCCACGGCAACAAGCCCGTCAAGACGGTTGTCCCGACATATCGCTATCCCCTCATAAACCTTGTCGTCAGTTGGATTAGGCTGAACTCCGCCATGTTCCATATAACCTACGCCTGCTGCGTCGAGCGACTTTTTCACCCTGTCAAGCAGTCCGCTGCGCACAGCCGAACCTCCTCCATACACGAGAAGCACATTTGTCGCCCCCATCCATCGGGTCAACTCTCCGGTCATGGATTCCTTATCCTTTCCGAAAACATATTTTGTAGGACCGTAAAAAACGAAATTATTCATACCCTTGCGTCATATTGTCATCAGTCGCAAAAATAGTGAAAATATTCCATTGCCACATGCGATTATGTCACATCCTGACAATAATCCCGATTTTTATTACTAATTTCGGGGACAATTTATTCTTCACATGAAAGAGATGATGCATTGGGACAGACTGATATGCGACAAGCGGTTCGGTCTTGAAGACTACCACGACGCCAAGCGCGGTTTACGCAGTGACTTCCAACGCGATTATGACCGGCTGGTTTTTTCCTCTCCGTTCCGCCGATTGCAGAACAAGACTCAGGTATTCCCTCTACCCGGGAGCATATTCGTGCATAACCGCCTTACGCATAGCATGGAAGTATCCTGCGTCGGACGTTCTCTCGCCAATGAGATCAGCGGAATGCTTCGCGACAAGTATTCAGGAGAACCATGGTGCAATAAAATCGACGATATGGGCGACGTGGTTGCTGCCGCATGTCTTGCCCACGACCTCGGCAACCCTCCATTCGGACATTCCGGGGAAAAAGCCATATCGACATTCTTCTCCGAAGGTGCAGGCTCTATTCTTGAAAAAGAGCTCACGGCAAGCCAATGGAACGATCTGATACATTTTGAGGGTAATGCCAATGCTTTCCGGTTACTGACCCACAGGTTCAACGGACGGCGTCCGGGCGGTTTCGCCATGACCTACTCCACCCTCGCCTCAATCGTGAAATACCCCTACGAGTCATCATTGGCTGCCGACGCCAATAAGTTCGGTTTCTTTACATCCGAAAAAGACGATTTCATCAAAGTTGCCGAAGAACTCGGCATGCTGGCAAGACCCGGAGAGAACGGGGAAGTGAGATACACGCGACACCCACTCGTCTACATCGTGGAAGCCGCCGACGACATCTGCTACGAAGTGATGGACATCGAGGACGCACACAAGCTGAGGATACTCATGACCCATGAAGTGATCGACCTGTTCCTTGGGTTCTTTGACGATAACCGTCGCGACCGTATGCTACACATCATGGAGCACGTCGATGATCCCAACGAAAAGATCTCCTATCTGCGCTCCTGTGTCATCGGCACTCTTGTCAATAAATGTGCCGACACATTTGTTTCTCATGAGGATGAAATCCTGAGAGGAGAATTTTCCGGGACACTGCTTGACAATATACCGGCATTGGAACGTGAGGGATACAACCGATGCTCAGCACTTTCATGGGATAAGATCTACAAGGCAAGCGATGTCGTCGACATTGAATTGGCAGGTAACCGCATCATCACATTCCTGATGGAGAAACTCATCCACGCGGTACGTTTCCCGCAGTTGAACTACTCCCGGCTGCTTCTGTCAAAAGTGCCGCAACAGTACGACACCTCATCTCCAACCCTGTTCGGGAAAATACAGGCGGCTATAGATCACATCTCCGGAATGACCGATGTATATGCCCTTGACCTGTACCGGAAACTTAACGGGATGAGCCTGCCGGCAGTATAACCATATAAACCCACAAACAATACTGATTATCATGCGCAAAATACTTCTGCTTATAGCTATACTCACCAACCTCACATCATGGGGCTACACCGTTGACCGGATTCCGAATGTCCACCTTGAAAACCGGTCACGATACGTTTCAAACCCCGATGGGATACTGTCTCCGGAAACCCAGTCGATGGCCGACTCGATTCTGTCCGGCATCTGGGCAAAAACATCATCGGAAGTTGTCGCGGTAGTAGTAAACGAAATCGAACCAGCCGACATCGATGCGTTTGCAACCGAACTTTTTACTTCATGGGGAATAGGCAAGAAAGACAACAATAACGGACTGCTCGTGCTGATTGTAAAGGATATGCGACGGGCAACCATCCGCACCGGATACGGGATGGAAGGCATAATACCTGACATAATCGCCGGACACATCATCCGAGACAACATGGCTCCACACTTCAGGAAAGGGGATTATGACAGCGGCACATTGGAAGCACTATCCCGATTGTCGGAAATCATAACCACCCCCGGAGCGGCCGATGAGCTAATGTCAAAATACCGCAACGATGCCAATGCCGGCAAAGGCAGCAACGCCGATCCCTTTACGATGTTCCTTATATTCATCGCGGTAATGACCGTTTGCCTGACAGCATATTTCATCGCAACCCTATGGCGCACCCGACATCTTGACCGTTTTGACCGTTATCGGGAACTCGACAAACTCAGTTCCACGTTTCTGCTCGCCTCATTTCTCGGATTAGGGATACCCGTCCTGTTATACCTGTTGCAAAGGCATATTCTCAAACGTCTGCGCAACAAGCCGAGAGAATGCCCCAATTGCAACCACAAGATGACTAAACTCGATGAGACCCACGACAATGAATATCTGACTCCGGCACAAGATACCGAAGAACGGATAAATTCCATAGATTACGACGTATGGCTATGTCCGCAATGCGGAGAGACCGACATTCTCCCCTACATAGTCAAGACATCCGGATATACCGTGTGTCCACAATGCGGGGCACGGGCTTGCTCTCTAAAAAGCGACCGTATAATCCGCAATGCCACACATCTGCGCGAAGGGCAAGGTGTCAAGGAATTTGTTTGCAACAACTGCCATAACATCAGCCATGTAACATACCTGCTACCCAAACTTGCTGCTCCTGTGGTAATAGTAGGAGGCGGTCGTGGTTTCGGCGGTGGGGGCGGCTTTTCCGGCGGAAGTTTCGGCGGTGGGTTCACCGGTGGCGGTGGAGCATCGGGAGGATGGTAACGCTATCGTTTCAATATCATGGTTCGCAGACGCAAGAACGAAAGCACCGATACCACAACAGCAATTATCACAGGGATAACCAAACCCGATAATGACGAGACAGCAGCACACAGAACTCCGATTCCGAATCCGGAAAACATAAGGGCGACGATACCTCGGCCTATTCCCAAACGGTATCTGACACGATAGACAGCCCACACGACAAGTGCATACACGACATACCAGCATATATAAGCAAAGCCCAACCCGTCTAACCCCCACAACTCGTATGCGACAATATTAAGGGAAAGGCTTGTCACTGCGCTTGCGGTTTCTGTCAACAGGAAAGCCTTACCGTCTCCACGGGCAAGTATCACAAATGCCATACTCCATGACACAGCCCTGAACACCGTCCCCACTATAGCCCATCTGATAAAGGGGGTGATGACAAGGAATTCATCGGCATAGAATATCCTTACGATAAGCTCTTCGGCTGATATGAATATGGCAATAATCGGAACCAATATCAACAATGCGATAGAAATTTCGTGGGAAACAAACACTTTCGTGCGGATCATGCTTCCACTTACCCGTGACAGGCGCGGGAAATACTCCATGGCTATTGCCGTGAACACAAGACCCACATACCGGTTAACAAGTGTGTACCCTGCCTGATAATAGCCTACAGTCTCGGTATCGGCATTATTATTCAGATATGCCACAAAGACATAATGCACCAACATGCACACAAACGTTGACAGCATCATATAGAATCCTAACGTTACAAGACCGCGCCCTTCGGTAAGTGTCTCCCTGAACGTGACTTCAGGCCGTGGTCTCTCCGGTCGTCTCCTGTACACCATAGTCATCACAGCCGTCATGACGAAATAGGTCAGGACCGCCGGGACTATGCTGTCGACTCCCCAGAAATAGAACATAGGCACAGTAATGGCTACTCCCGACACAACTCCCCACATGGATGCTTTTGCAAGCCTGCCGAGCATCGACGTGCCTTGAAGAATTGCAAGTTCTCCGTCTGTTACGGAAAACAGCAATACCGCTACCGACAGGACAATAAACCCTATCGTATGGCTGTCATCACCGAAAGTCCACTGGCTCAACCACGGCGACAGGACAATCGTCAACATCGCACCGAGCATCCCGAGAAACCATGACCACCGTCTTACGACAACATTCACTATCGCCAGCCGTGTGCCTGCCGATGACGATATGTCCTTTATCGAACTGCTACGTAGTTCAAAGCGCGTAAACGCACTTATCATATCGACAGTAGAGTTATACAATGCGAATAATCCCACACCGGTCGCTCCTATCCACACGGCAACCAACTTGGTCCGGACAATGGAGCACAGTATCGACACCACCTGCACACCTCCGAAAAGGCTCATTGCTTTCAATATTCCGGACGATAGGCTGTTCTGTACTTTCATGGAGTCACTGCATTATTTCACCCAATGTTCGGGATTCAGTTTCACCTTCTCCTTGCGGACCTCAAAGTGAAGAATCGTCCGGTTTCCGTCATCGGGATCAGAGTATATACGCCCTATCTTCTGATTGGCGTTCACTGTATCCCCTTTTTTTACTGAAATGGTTTCAAGATTGGCATATATCGTCAGATAACTGCCATGTCTCACCATTACGATATTGTTGAATCCAGGCAGGCGGAATATCTCCGATACCTTACCGGCAAACACCGCACGCGCTTCACTCCCGGCGGGTACCTCGATGTCGATTCCGCTGTTATCGGTCTGCACATACCTCAAATCGGGGTGACGCTGACGCCCGAACGCCTTAACTATCTTGTACTTTCCGCTTACCGGGAACAACAGGCGTCCCCTATTGTCTTCAAAACTGCCTGTCAATTTCCGTTCGGCATCAGCGACATTATCGAATGTCTGGGAATTTTCCTGTTTTTCAGGCTTGGCTTCGGCCTGATCCTCTATCGGTCTCGCCTCTGTTTTCCCCTTCTTGGGCTGTTCCGGTTTTACATCATTTTTACCGTCCTGCTGTTCACGCTCCTCTCTCGCGAGACGTTTCTCTTCTTCCTGCCGCCTCTTTCGCTCCTCCGCCTGCCGTTTCTCCTCTGCTTTACGGGCTTCTTCGGCTCGGCGCTGTTCCTCAACAATAATACGTTCCAGCTCATCGTCGAGAGCCCGGGACTCTTTCTCTTTCTTGCGCAGATACGCCTTGAGCAACTTGCCTTCCTTCTTCAAGTCTGCGACAAGGACAGATGTGGTGTCCCTTGCCTCCTGCAATTCACGGCGGGCAAGCTTCATCTCCTCAAGCGACCGCCGCCTTGATTCCTTCATTACGGCAAGCCGTTCACGATGTCGTTCCACACCCTCTTTGAGTGACTTTATCTCTTCACTCTTACGGGATTTCCACCGTGAGAACTGTTCCAGATACCTCATACGTCGATAAGCCTGCGAAAAAGACTCTGACGAGAAAATAAACGACAACTTATCCATTGAGCCTTTATGGGAGTCGATCTTACGCACAGCCTCGGCATATTTGTTCCGAAGATATGACAGGTGTCTGTCAAATGCAGCCACCGAGTCGTTCAATTTCCTTATCGAACGGTTAACTGAATCGATCGAGTGCTGCATCTTCCTGATTGACCTCACCTGTTCCCGTATATCGGCATTCAATGAGTTGAGCTTGTTCATCTGCCGCGATGTCTCCTTGGTGTTAACATCGATTTTACGCGATGTTTCCTTTATTTTGCGGGTTGTCTCCTGTTTTTCCTTCTTGATATTTTTGGCTGTACGCTGTCCTGCCGCCGGCATGGACACGGCAGCTATCACAACAATGATTATAAATCGCAGACAACGTTTCACCACCTCTTTCATTTCAGATAGACTCGATCACTTTCACCAGACTTGCTACCGGTATCCGCTTATAATTTTCGGGTGCATCCCACCGGCGCGTATCCCCGGTATTCCATTTTGCATCCTGCATCGACCATTTCAGCGATGCATTAATTCCATGACTCCCGATTTCGCCTGCCAGGGTAGTTGTTCCGGCAACAGTTCCTGCTCCGGTATCAGCAACAGGGTAACTGTACCGGCAACTCACCGGCACGACATTCCCGTCCTTGGACACAATAAGCGACGATACCGTGTTGCTCCCATCATCCACACAGAATGTGTACCCTATCCCATGGGATGTTTTTTGAGGAGTTATAGTCCATAGTCCGGAACCGGTTGCCAACTCGGTTTTCCTGTAGTCCTCACGCGACATTGTGCCGTTTCCCAACACAAAAGCCTGCCCGAGCAGCAAGTCCTGTATATCATTAATCGTCAAAGGGAAACCTCCAAGGAAACGTTCTAAACTTTCCGCCACATAATACTTGTGGATTTTTTCAGTCGCAAACACCGAGTCCTCAGTCACGTACAGGTTTCCTACCTCCATTCCGAACACGCGCAGAGATATGAGAATGCTTTCCCCTCTCACCATCGTTGCCCGTCCAGAAATCGAGAATCGTTTAGGGGCTGTTATCTCCACCTTCACCGGGAGACTGACATCTTTCCATGCCGAATAGTCCGATGTCAAAGCATCAAACCGCTCCTGCAACGTCATTCCCTGCATTGACGGTTGTGATTCGCCCTTTTGCCTCGACGAACGGCATGATGACATTACCGTTGCCACTGCAACTATCATGATAATCAGGCACGAATAGCGGCTTTTCATTTATAGAAATACGTTTTATGTTTAACCTTGCGTTGTAACAGTTCATTATCCGGTTCAAGATCGAATGCCAATTCCCAGTATTCTATGGCACGCTCAGGATTTCCCGACATAAAGTAAATATCACCGGCATGATGATATATATCGGCCGATGGTGACTCACTATGGGCAAGCGCGGCATCTATATACTGCTTGGCAAGCACATAATCGGCTTTCTTGAAGAATACCCAAGCGTAGGTATCGAGTGAAGTGGAATTTTCCGGCTGTTCTCTCACTGTCACTGCGCTCAGCCGTTCAGCCCTGTCGAGATCTTTTCCTTCACACGCAAGATAATAGGCACAATTATTCAAGGCAAGCAGATTTCCGGGATCAACCGAGATAGCCTTGTCATAGTAGACGAATGCACTGTCTTTTGCTTCGCTCAGATAATAAGCGTCACCGATAGTACACAGTATCTGGGAACGCATAGTGTTATCGGACGCACCGGTCAGTTCAAGAGCCCGGTTAAGGTAGGATATGGCATCATCAAACTGTTTCATCTGGCTGTATCCGGTTGCTGTAACGAGATATAGCATCGGACTCTCAGGATGGTAATGCAACGCTTTCTCACCCTCTTCCACCGAGCGGGAATAATTTCCGGACTGCATATACAGGCTGACCAATGCCCGCCACCGGTCTTCTCTCGACGGATCGATGTCAAGCGCATAGCCTTGCTGCTCGGCGGCTCCCTCATAGTCGGCTATAGCCACAAGATACGAACAGTACAGGTCATGAATATCCACCTCATGAGGATGCTGCTCGATAAGTACGGCAAACAAGTCCTGGATACGTGACTGCTGTGTAGGATCTTCATATAGTTCCTTTATATAGCTTGTCAACAGCTTCAACTTCGACTCGAGGTCAAGATTATCCTGCTTCAAGGCACGGAATACTTCCCGGTCGTATGCGATGCTGTCACCCATGTTTTTGTAATAGTTGGCCATCGAGTAGCACGCAAGTCCGCTGGTCGAATCGACTTCACAAGCCCTGGAATAGTAGTGCAACGCACTGTCACTCTCGGCAAAAGCCGAGTAGACATCGCCGGCAAACACATTATACTCCGCACTCATAGGTGATGACTGCAACAGTTGCTGCAACTCACTTATGACTGCCACCGTATCCCGATTAGCGAAATGCATCCTTATCTTTCGGGACGACACTTGCAGATTCTTTCCCTCAGAACGTTCTATCCGGGAATACACATCCAATGCCTTGGCTCGATCTGCCGAATCACGCGACACGCTCAATGCCTCGGCATACTTGAATGCGATCTCAACCTTGTCGGGATAGATGGAATCGAGTGTCGCCCATACATGCAAGGCTTCCTCTCGGAATCCCAACTTGTCATTCACATTGCCATAAAGATAACTGCCATAGAAATCACCGGGCTTGGCACGGAACTGGCTTCCGAGCATCCTATATCCCTCACTGAACATTGCCGAATCATTGTCCGACAACACAATCTTGTAATATCCCAAAGTTGAGGCGACATCGGTATTACTGTTATCCAACCGGTAGGCATAATCAAGCAATTCATAGTAGGCATCCTCCTGCTCTATCGCATTATGGCGCAATGCCTCCATAAAGACATAATCGGCCTTTCGCCGGTCGTCATCACCATTGCGCCCGTCACGTGCCACTGACGGGACCGCCAATGGCAACAGTACCAACATCATAACGATGACAAGCCGACATTTTTCATATTCCCGTTTCACCCGACTACCATTTTTCTGTTAATTGACACCAGTATGTCCGAATCCTCCGGCACCGCGTTCTGTATCATCAAGGGTTTCCACAGGCAGCCATGAAACACCGGCATATCCGGCAACCACCATCTGGCATATCCGTTCTCCGTCATTTATGACAAATGCCTCTTTTGACAGGTTGATAAGGATAACCCTTATTTCTCCACGATAGTCGGCATCTATTGTCCCGGGGGTATTGACAAGCGTTATCCCATGTTTCAACGCAAGACCGCTACGCGGTCGCAATTGGCACTCATAGCCCTGAGGCAACTGTATATACAGTCCGGTAGGCACAAGTACCCGCTCCATAGGCTGAATCACCATAGGCTCATCAAGGCTGGCACGCACATCCATTCCGGCCGACAACAGGGTTGCATACTCCGGAAGCTCATGCCGGGAACGGTTGATTATCTTAACTTCTACATTTTCCATAACTTCACGCACATTTTTCAATCACATAACATTCACAATGCCCTAAAAGGCTTCTTCGTCATATTTTTGGAAAAGGAAATCATTGTACGGGAAACGTGACAAGTGTATCTCCTTTGCCTTGGCATATATCTTTTCTTTCAATTCCTCTATATTGACCTGATTTTTTGCCGAAATGAACACACAATCCTCATGCATCCTGCCCATCCAGGTCGTCCTCAATTCCTCCAGCGGGATATTCTCGCGGCGCCGCGGAGTCAGGTCATCGGCATCCTTGGGGACATACGTAAACGCATCCACCTTATTGAACACCATTATCATCGGCTTGTCGGTACTGTCACATATCTCCTGTAGCGTCTTGTTCACGACCTCAATCTGTTCCTCAAACTGCGGATGGGATATATCCACCACATGCAACAGTACATCAGCGTCACGAACCTCATCAAGAGTCGACTTGAATGAATCGACGAGATGAGTGGGAAGCTTACGGATAAACCCCACAGTATCGGTCAACAGAAACGGAAGATTATCGATTATCACCTTACGCACTGTCGTATCCAGCGTGGCAAACAATTTATTCTCTGCAAACACTTCGCTTTTGCTCAACAGGTTCATCAGCGTGGATTTGCCCACATTGGTGTATCCGACAAGCGCAATACGGGTCAATTTCCCGCGATTCTTGCGCTGTATGGATTTCTGTTTGTCGATACTTTTCAGCTCCTCTTTCAACCGTGATATCTTGTCAAGGATTATACGCCGGTCTGTCTCGATCTGTGTTTCACCGGGACCGCGCATACCGATACCTCCCCGCTGGCGTTCAAGATGAGTCCACATACGGGTCAATCTCGGTAACAGATATTGATATTGCGCCAGTTCCACCTGTGTCTTGGCACTCGCTGTCTGCGCACGTTTTGCAAATATGTCAAGTATCAGGCTCGTCCGGTCGAGTATCTTAACCTGAAGTTCTTTCTCGATATTGGAAACCTGCTTCGTGGAAAGGTCATCGTCAAAGATTACCATACCTATCTCATTCTCGAGGACATACTGCTTTATCTCAGCGAGTTTTCCTGTCCCCACGAAGGTCCGCGGATTGGGATAATCAAGCCGTTGCAGGAATTTCTTGACGGTAACAGCCCCCGCCGTATCGGCAAGGAAAGCAAGTTCGTCAAGATATTCATTTGCTTTGGACTCCCCTTGCACCGAAGTAATCAATCCCACAAGGACAGCCCTCTCAGTGGTTTCCCTATTAATTATCAAATCTTTCATTAACACAAAATTACCGCATCCCTGTGAATTGCACAAATTTTTCCGCGTAAAAACCCTTCACTCACCAATATCCGCAAATACAAACTAAGCACTCTCTCCGCCTCACCATTTTTTAACTGCGATGGGCAAGACAACCCTAAATTCCAACCGAATTTGCAAAAAAATCCTATCTCTTTTGTGTATATTGACTTATATTCCCTATCTTTGCATCAATAAAATCACATTTTTACCTGAAGGGGTCTCACCGGAAACGGGTTGGGATTCTTTATTTTTTTACGTTCAACAAAAATTTTTACACCATGGCAATCACTTATATGACCAAAGAAGGTTACAAGAAGAAAATGGAAGAAATCGCTTATCTTGAAACAGTTAAGCGACCGGAAATATCACGTGCCATAGCCGAGGCACGCGACAAAGGGGACTTGTCGGAAAATGCAGAATACGATGCCGCAAAGGAAGCACAAGGAATGCTGGAAATGAAGATCTCCCAGCTGAAAGACCTCGTGGCAAATGCCCGCATAATCGATGAGAGCAAGCTCAACACCGATGAAGTCCAGATCATGAATAAAGTCAGCATCAAAAACCTTGCGAACGGCATGACAGTAGAATACACAATCGTTGCTGACAGCGAGGCTAACCTTAAAGAAAAGAAGATTGCATCGAGTACCCCTATCGCACAAGGGCTACTCGGACACCGATTGGGTGATATTGTGGAAATCAAGGTCCCGTCGGGACTTATGAAATTTGAGATTGTAGGAATTTCATTTTAAATAAAAGCCATTATTCGCAATGCCAACTGTTTTTAGCCGTATTGTTGCAGGAGAGATCCCCTCCTACAAAGTTGCCGAGGATGAGAATTACTTTGCATTCCTTGACATTAACCCAGTCGCACCGGGACACACCCTCGTAATCCCGAAGCGCGAAAATGATTACATTTTTGACCTGGACGATAAAGAATATGCCGGGCTACAAATGTTTGCAAAACGCGTCGCCGAGGGAATAAAACGCGCTATTCCATGTCAACGTGTAGGAGTAGCAGTCATGGGACTTGAAGTCCCACATACCCACATACACCTTATTCCCATCAACTCAGAGGCCGACATGAATTTCTTTAAGGAAAAAGCCGTTGTATCTTCCGAAGAAATGACCCGCATTGCAGGAGTAATCGCCAACGAAATACAATCGGGACATCCCGAAGTATATTAACCTGACAGTTCGCAATGAAAAAAACACTATTCTCCGTTACCCTTGCGGCACTGTGCATTACGGGATGTGGTGACAGCAATAGTTGGACAGTCAACGGCACGATAGATGGTGGCGCAGGCAAAACTATTGTCCTGGAAGCCGCCGACAACGGGACATGGTATCCGGTTGATTCCACAACGTTGGATTCATCCGGCAAATATTCCATGAGTGAAAAAAACGTAGGATACCCCGACATATACCGGCTCAATCTTGACGGACAGGCCATATATTTCCCCATCGACAGCATAGAGACCGTCACAGTAAACAGTTCGGTGGCAGCATTCAGTTCCGACTACACGCTATCGGGTTCTACCGAGGCCGAAATGCTTATGCATGTCGACAACAGTATCCGTGAGACAATGGCACACAAAGGAGAAGACGCTACCCGCGATTCCATCCTGAAACGCGAACTTGGCGGCATGCTTCTCGGAGATCCGGCGGGAATAGTCGCCTACTACATCATCAACCGGAAAGTGGGCAACAGACAGCTGTATGACCCGTCCGACAAGAATGACCTGAAAATAATAGGAGCTGTTGCCAATGCATTCAACAACCACCGGCCAAATGATCCGCGGACAGGCTATCTGAAACGATTGTTTCTGGCCAACCGCCGTGCACAGAGCACATCACTTGCTTCCGACACAATATACGTCAGCGAAACTCCTCTGCTCGACATAAAACTATCCGACAATACCGGACACACCCATAGTTTGACCCAGGTGGCATCAAAGCACAGGATCGTAATCCTGAATTTCACCATGTATAACGTCGACGCATCGCCGGCCTTCAACATGGAGCTTGCCAGAATTTATGAGAAGCGCCACCTGTCCGGCCTTGAAATTTACCAAGTATCAGTCGACGATGACGAATTTCAATGGAAACAATCGGCAAAGAATCTTCCATGGATAACCGTCTACAACTCAAAAGTTGACGGAGCGACAAATCTGCTTAACTACAATGTAGCACAATTGCCGGCGACATTCATCATCTGCGACGGGGAGGTGGTTGCCCGTGTAGACGACATCACCGGACTCGATTCCGCATTAGACAAGTACATGAAATGACTTAATGACGGTGCCTGACAGTCCCGTCATGATTAAAATTCCGTTTCCCGTATATGTAGCCTTTCAATAAATGGCGCATTGCGGGAAACAGTTTTACCAATCCCTTCCTGTAATTTCGCCATGCAAATAGCGGGAGACGCAATATTCCGGAAAACGGGTAAACAATAGCAAAATATGCCCCGTTTGCCATCAGCACTCCCGGAGCAAGTTTGCGTGATCCGGTCGAGAGTCCCCTGTGGCGAGTAATCGTCACTGGAAAGAACCGGCCCTTAAGCCCTCGGCATAATGCCTGATGCAGGAACACACTCTCTTCTCCTGCCTGCAACAGGTGCTCTCCAGGACCAAATAGTTCGTTAAACGTAACCCTGCCGACGACCTTTTCACGTCTGAATGCCATCTCGATTGCCGACACATAAAAGCCACGCACAGGTTTTGACAGATCAAACTCACGTGAAGAATACCATTTATTATCATCCCCTTCGTACCTGAATGTGGCTATGTCGACATCCGGATTACTCACAAACGCATCTACAACAGCCGACAATTGCTCTGAGGTATAACGCAGATCGTCATCCGCTGTCAGGCAAATGTCAGCAGTCGACATCAGCATGGCATTATTTCTGTTGATACTTATACCCCGGGAATTCAACTGATATACGCTCACATCATCCCTATCCTGAAGCTCCGCAGGGACTTGCCCCGGATAGGTGTCACCGGGCAATTGCCATGAAACGATATACCTCACATTTTCGACTTTCGGCAACCGCATTTCAACGACACGGTTGATTCCGTCATATCCCATCGTGCTTATCAATACGTCAAGTGTCATAGCCTGATCATTTTAAGCCTATCCGTTTATTCCAAAAGTCGGCAAACCGTGCCGCAACGACTCTGGCATCATTATGTTTTTCGACAAACTCTCTGTTTTTCCCTGCGTTATCGACAATTATTTCCGGATGTAGCACAATATTCTCAAGCGACTTGTATAATAACCTGTCATCCGGAATTGCATTCACTATCGGGCGATTGTCTGTTTCACCGATAAATTCATAAAACTCCGGTTCCGCTCCGCTCACCGCCGTAATGCCGTATGCCATAGCGAGCAGGGCATTTGTCGCCGGGGTATAGGAATACAATTGGTCAAGTACCACATGGGCGTTTCTCATCAGTTCGATATACTCCGTATATGGACGGTTTTCCACAATCGTCAATCGGCATTTTTCAGGATACTTTTCCGCTACCCTCCGCGCCGCGACAAGAATCCTGTCTGTCCCCTTTTCCACTTTACGGTCACGATGCATACCGAGAAAGAGGTTCACACAAGTCGGGACTCCATCCATCCTAACCGGAACAAGCGACTGTGTATCGATAGGTATTCCCCCATACGCGACCTTATCTTTGCCGACAACAGTAAGGCATGACTGATGATACTCATACAGGGCAGTGACTATGCCATCGACATTCTCATAAACATACCGGCAATGAGACATCATTTCCGGTGACAGCCACTCATCCATAACCTGTTTCTGTGCCAGTTGCAACGGGCCGGGACTGCCGTCTATCATCCACTCGTTGTAACGCAACGGGCCTCCTACCGTAGTACATGTCTTGACATAAAACGGATCTGTACCCATTGCCGTCAGGAAAACCGACCGGTTATTACGTTTCAGCCGGTCAAAAACGGCACGCACCCGGTGCGGTTTCAGATTCAGGAATATCGGATTGTTTATTTGGACTACATCATAACCCGACAGCTTTGACGCCATCCGGTTCAATTTAAGCCACAACAGAGCACCTCCCGCTTTACCGGGATACGGGCGGGACACATCTATATCACGATCGGTATCCATCCATCCCGAACCGTTCGAAGCCACAGTTACATCATGACCCGCCTCCCGTAATGCTCCGGCCAGACTGCGATGATAGTTGCTGTAATCTCCCATCAACAATATTCTCATGTCTTTATATCATTAGTTTTGCCATGATTGCCACTCCACGTCCGCCACAGGCAACAAACATATAAACCATTTTATAGAACATCCTGTCACGTAATCTTACCGCCCGCGACAGCACCTCATTCACAAGACGTTCTCCGGCGCCGTCATCCCCTTCTTTGCGGTAATGGCCGGCGAGGATAACACGCCTCGTCTCAATCCATTTGACCGCCCGACCAAGACCTGCGTTCTCCAACTGCATTTGGCACACATCAAGCGAATGCTCCCATTTGGTCTGGGACATGGAAAATCCCGTACCGGTAATAGACTCTTCCTGACTATATACCGTGACCGTCCGTTCTCTTCCCGCATAGACAATCTTGGGATTACGGAGCAACAGCCGCATTCCCAGCTCATAATCATTCCAACCGAATACCGATTCATTCCAGCCACCGGCACTTCTGATAAATTCCGTTCTACAGATGTACCGCTGAGTCGACAGGCTTGCATGAAATATATGGTTGAACAGGAAATTTTCCGAAGCAAATATCAGTTTCCGTCTTTTTCCCGACAAAGACACACAATCGGCATCCCACCCTACAACATCGGCATCGGGATTTTTCATGATAACACTGGCTGCCCTATCCACATGAGCCGGAGACATCACGTCATCGGAATCGAAAAACATCACATAAGGGGTAGAGACTTCACGCAGTCCCCTGTTACGGGCCAGACACGCCCCCGCTGAAGGCTCTTCCAATACCTTTACATTAAAACCGTCACACTCAACACTGTCTTTCCACTCATTAAGGAGCTGCAACGTACCGTCAACCGACCCGTTATCCACAAGAATGACGTTTAACGGGCGAAAAGTCTGGGCGGCAACAGAGTCGAGTGTGCGCCTGACAACCTTTTCACGGTTAAATACCGGAATCACAATTGTTATCAGCGGGTTCTGCGTCATACTATTTAAACGCCGCTGCATGAATATTATTTTGTCTTTGCGACAGAAATTCCTTATATTTGTTGTGCAGAAACACATCCTCTGCGCATTAACCCGAGAAAGGCATCATGGCTACAGAAGAACAATTACCCATCGACGACAGCATACCCACCGTCAACTATAGCGGTGACGACATTGTGACACTTGACTGGAAAGAGCACATACGCCGGCGCCCAGGAATGTACATCGGGAAACTGGGAGACGGCTCCAATTCCGATGACGGCATCTATGTTCTTCTGAAAGAAGTGCTTGACAATGCCATAGACGAATACATGATGGGGTTCGGGAAGCAGGTTACGGTCGATGTGGAGGAGGGCGTGGTTAGCGTCAGGGACTACGGACGCGGCATTCCTTTGGAAAAGGTTGTCGATGTCTCTTCAAAAATGAACACCGGAGCAAAGTACGATTCCAAAGCGTTCAAGAAATCTGTCGGGCTTAACGGAGTCGGCATAAAGGCGGTAAACGCATTATCAACGGAATTTTTTATCCGTAGCGTCCGGGACGGGCAATGCAAGCAGGTGACATACCGTTGCGGTGACATCGTTAGCGAAAGCGACATCATGCCAAGTGACGAGCCAAACGGCACACTGGTTCGCTTCACTCCCGACAACAGCATCTTCCGCGACTACAGCTATCGTGAGGAATTCATTGTCCCGCTGCTCAAGAACTACACGTTCCTCAACACGGGACTTGCCATAATTTTTAACGGAAAACGTTTTTATTCCCGCAACGGGCTGGTAGATCTTCTGAAAGAGAACATGACCAACGAACCCCTTTACCCTATTATCCACCTTAAAGGCGATGATATTGAGGTCGTGGTTACCCACACCAACCAATATGGGGAAGAATACTACTCATTTGTCAACGGGCAACACACCACGCAGGGAGGGACGCATCTGACAGCATTCAAAGAAGCTGTATCACGTACATTCAAGGATTATTTCGGTAGGAACTTCGAATACTCCGACATACGTAACGGCATGGTGGCATCGGTATCCATCAAGGTCGAAGAACCTGTATTCGAATCCCAGACCAAAACAAAGCTCGGCTCGCGTGACATGGGTCCGGACGGTCCGACGGTTGCCAAATTCATCGGAGATTTCATCAAAAAAGAACTCGACAACTACCTCCATAAGGAACTTGACACAGCCGAAATAATCTTGCGCAAAGTGCAGGAAAGCGAAAAAGAACGGAAAGCGATGGCCGGCGTCACTAAACTTGCACGGGAACGAGCCAAGAAGGTGAATCTGCACAACCGCAAGCTGCTTGACTGCCGCATACATCTGAATGACCCCAAGGGTGACGAAACACTAAAACAAGCATCATCCATATTCATCACCGAGGGGGATTCGGCAGCCGGTTCTATAACAAAGATCCGTAATGTGGCAACACAAGCCGTATTCTCTCTACGCGGAAAACCGTTGAACACCTACGGACTGACCCAAAAGGTCGTCTACGAGAATGAAGAGTTCAACCTGTTACAAGCAGCCTTGAACATCGAGGAAGGAATCGACGGTTTACGCTACAACAACGTGATAATTGCGACTGATGCCGATGTCGACGGTATGCACATCCGACTGCTGCTGCTCACATTCTTCCTCCAGTTTTTCCCCGACCTCATCAAGAAAGGGCATGTGTACGTACTTCAGACGCCGTTATTCCGTGTACGTAACAAGAAAACGGCAAAACGCATAGGCAACGCACACAAGAACGGTTCAGGACTTGATGAAACATACTACTGTTACACCGACGAAGAACGCATAAACGCGATTGAACGCCTGGGAGCCAACGCCGAAATAACACGTTTCAAAGGACTTGGTGAGATTTCTCCCGAAGAGTTCCGCGACTTTATCGGCCCAGACATGAGAGTCGACCGCGTAACACTGCGAAAGGAAGATACCGTTGCCGAACTGCTGGAATTCTACATGGGAAAGAACACCGTCGACCGGCAGAATTTTATCATTGAAAACCTTGTAGTAGAAGATGACTCAGAGATATCTTGATCGGAAACGTATCGCACTGTATCCCGGGACGTTTGACCCTTTCACGACAGGACATCTGTCAATCGTTGAAAGAGGGCTGACGCTTTTCGATGAAATAGTGATTGCCGTAGGAATTAACGACTCAAAACGCTGTTACCGCCCCACCGACGAACGCGTCGGGCACATAAGGAGGGTAATGAAAAATGAACCGCGCGTCAAGGTAATAAGCTATAGTGGACTCACCGTCGAGGCAGCACAAGAAGAAGGCGCCAATTTCATTCTGCGGGGGGTACGCACCGTTGCCGATTATGAGTACGAACGCAACCTTGCATACGCCAACCGCAACATTTCAGGCATCGAAACCGTTTTATTATACACATTGCCGGAACTGTCATATATCAGTTCGACAATGGTACGTGATCTGCAACGCAACGGATACGATGTAAGCCGTTACGTTCCCGATGAAAAATAAACCGCATCCATCAACCGTCATGAAAAGATTACTCACTCCGGTCGTTTTGGCAATAACTTTCATTTCTATTGCCGCCCAATCGCTGACACCCGACCAGAAACTGCGTTATGCTGAAGGCATTATTGAAAATTTCTATGTCGATACCGTAAATACCGACAAGATTGTCGAGGAAGCCATTATAGCAATGCTCAAGACTCTTGACCCCCATTCCTCTTATTCATCCCCTCAGGAAACCAAGGAACTTACCGAACCACTTAACGGGAACTTCAGCGGAATCGGCATCCAGTTCAACATGCTTCAGGACACGCTTTACGTGATACAGACTACCTCGGGTGGTCCTTCAGAGCGAGTGGGCATACTTGCCGGCGACCGCATCATAAGTGCCAACGACACGACGATTTCAGGCGTAAAAATGAAAAATGCCGATGTAATAAAACGGCTACGCGGACCAAAAGGCTCGACTGTCGACGTCAAAGTACTGCGCCGGGGCGAACCTGAGCCAATCGAATTCCGGATTACACGCGACGACATCCCCATCTACAGCGTCGACGCATCCTATATGGCCGACCCCACTACCGGCTATATCCGCATATCGAGATTTGCGACTGAAACACCCGAGGAATTCATCAAAGCGTTTGCCGGATTGAAGAAGAAAGGGATGAAAAACCTGATCATCGATGTCGAAAGCAACGGTGGAGGATATCTGAATGCAGCTACCCAACTCGTCAACGGGTTTCTCCGCAACGGGGACCTGATTGTCTATACCGACAGCCCTCGCTCCAACCCCTACTACTTCAGAGCCCAGGACGACGGGCATTTTCTTGATGGACGTATAGTCGTCATGGTAAACCAATATTCAGCATCGGCAAGTGAAATCCTTGCAGGGGCATTGCAGGACAACGACCGTGGACTAATTGTAGGTCGCCGCACTTTCGGCAAAGGTCTTGTACAACGGCCATTCCCATTTCCCGACGGTTCAATGATAAGGCTCACTGTCTCCCGATACTATACGCCATCGGGACGCTGTATCCAGAAACCGTACGAAGAAGGCGAGGAGAGCGATTACCGTGAAGATCTCAAACGACGGTATGAAGCCGGAGAATATATGAGTGCCGACAGTGTACACTTTGCCGACTCTCTGAAATGCACCACCCTGCGCAACGGGCGGACCGTTTACGGAGGTGGAGGAATCATGCCAGACCTGTTTGTTCCCATCGACACCACCGGATACAGCAACTATTACCGCGATCTTGTGGCTAAAGGCGTGATTAACCGGTACTGCATCGATTACGTCGACAACAACCGTAAAGAACTCAATAAACTATACCGCAATGAGGATTCATTTATACGCGTTTTTGATGTGACACCCGAGATGATGCAAGGTATGATCAACCTCGGCACAAAAGAAGGGGTTACATACAACGAGGAACAATTCCTGACAAGTGAGTCCACTATACGCACAATCATAAAGGCCGTGATTGCACGAGACCTGTTTGAGACAGGAAGCTATTACCGAGTGGCCAATGCCCTCAATCCTGTATATAACGAGGCCCTACGGCTCATCAACGATGAGGATGAGTACAACCGTCTTCTTTCAGGTCAGAAATAATCCACGCAAGAACTCCATGTATGAATGATATAACGGTAAAATTCGTCGACTTTTGGAAAGGATTTGACCAGCACGACAACTTCCTGCTACAGATTCTGCAAGGCAAATACAATGTTACGGTTTTGGACTCCGACTCCGATGACACACCCGAATTCCTGTTTTGTTCAACGTTCGGACATCGTTATCTCGACCACCACGGATGTATCAGGATTTACTTCACAGGGGAGAACGATGTTCCTGATTTCAACATGTACGACTATGGCATCTCGTTTCACGACATAGACTTTGCAGGACGCCATCTACGATTCCCTCTCTACGTTGTTTATGACGAATTCCGGACAATATACAGCGGAGCCACCTGTATAGACATGTCCGATGACGCACTGCTCAACCGGGATTTCTGTAGCGTCGTGATAAGCAACATCCATTCAAGCGACCCGATTAGAGAAACAATATGGAACAAGATTAACAGTTACCGTCCGGTAGCCTCCGGAGGCCGATACCGCAACAACATCGGGAAACCCGTTCCCGAAAAAGTGGAATTCATCTGTAACTACAAGTTCAACCTTGCAATAGAGAACAGTATGGTCGATGGCTACACCACCGAAAAGATTGTCGAGCCGTTTGCGGCTCTCACAGTACCTATTTACTGGGGCAACCGCAAGGTCAGTAAAGAATTCAACCCGGAAGCATTCATCAATATCTCAGACTTCTCGACCATCGACCGTGCCATTGATTTTATCCGTACAATCGACAACAACGACAGCGCGTACCTGAAAATGCTGCATTCGTCAAAACTCACATCATACTCCGACATCGATTGGGATGAGAGGCTGGCATCATTTCTATGCGGTATCATAGACAACAGGCATCGCCATGTATCGGACTACGGTTTCCAGCAAATAATCACCACAGACCAGCGCATCAAGGAATTCCTGTACGACCGGAAACTATTGCGTGGCATTTCCAGGCGGCTGCTCACCCGCACCGATTCATAAACACTGCTATCCTATAATATGACAACAGAGACCGTACCGGATTACCGGCACAGCCTCTGTTTTATCTAACAGCCGTTTTCTAATCCTCGACCTTGTTATAACGGGCATTCAGACCCTCTATAACCTCAGCAGTAATATCGAGAGCAGGATTAAAATAGAGTCCCGCACTCTTCAGCAAAATGGCATCATACTTGTGTTCGGCATTATATACCTTTATGAACGCCTCGATAGAGTCATTCAACTGAATCTGCTGCTGCATGAGTTCCTGCTCGGCATTCCGTTGTAGAGTCGCAAGGTATGACTGTGCGTCTGACTGCATTTTGTTTAGTTTTTCAACATCCGCATTATAGCTTGCTTCCGACAGATACCCGTTCGAACGCATTTTTTCCTCAATTTGCGAGCCGAACTTCTGGATTTCAGCCGCACGCGAGCGCTGTGCATTTTCAAGCTTGCTATAGGTACGTATTGACATCTCTTTAAAATCCTTGGCAAGATTGTAATGGGCGGCAATGGAATCGCCATCGATATATCTGATATTCAGGCTTGACGGTACGCCCTGCACCGCAACGGCATCATTCGCCTGTTTTTCCGGTTTTGCAACCTGATCATTGCTTCCTGAACATGATGCAAACGCCACTGCAACGGCAAGCATCATTGACTTTGCGACAATCGCTGTTTTTCTCATTATTGGTAACTGGTTTTGATATTGTAAATTCCGATTAATTTCTCTTGTCATGCAAAGCGCATCCCACATTCTTGTTTCGCAATGCAGGAATATCATGCACATGTCCGGACGGGAATTTTCCTCCTTTGACAAACAAGACCTTGACCCCCAGCAGCACCACGGCAATAGCAAGCAGGGCAACAGCAAGCACTACGATTTTCATTGTATAGAAGCGTTTTTGCAATGCAAATATATGAAACGTATCTAAAATTTGGAGTATATATAAATTTTATTTTGTAACTTAGTGTGCCAATCAATGGAAATTTAACATTATTTTTCCTAATGAAAGGCTATTTTCAACACCGTATAATACTATAAATCAATATCAACTATGACTATCAAAGATCTCAAACCCTCCCTCATCTGGTCCATATTCGACGAGATTACCAAAGTCCCGCGTCCATCGAAGAAAGAGGCTAAAATACGCCAATTCCTGCTTGACTTCGCTGCTGCCAACAACATTGAAGCCAAGACAGACGCCATCGGCAACGTCGTCATGAAAAAGCCTGCTACCGCCGGACATGAGAACGCGCCCACAGTTATCCTTCAGGCTCACATGGACATGGTGTGCGAATCCAACGACAAGTCATTTGACTTTGAAAACTCACCGATCACTACCATCATCGACGGAGAATGGGTACACGCGGCAGGAACCACACTCGGTGCCGACAACGGCATAGGAATGGCAGGAGCTTTGGCCGCCCTGGTAGACGACTCCCTTGAACACGGACCTCTCGAAGCCCTGTTCACCGTAGATGAGGAGACCGGACTCACTGGCGCCAACAACCTGGGCGACGGGATGATCTCAGGCTCTATCCTGTTGAACCTCGATTCCGAGGATGATGCCGAGATATTCGTAGGCTGTGCAGGAGGAGTAGACACCACATGCACATTTGACTACAAACGCTCGTCAACCCCGGCCGGATACCATTATTTCAGAGTGTCCATAGCCAACGGATGCGGAGGACACTCCGGATGCGACATTCACCTCGGACGTGCCAACGCCAACAAGCTACTTGCCCGTTTCCTATGGAACATCTCCAAGAAACACGAAATCGCATTGGCTGAAATCGAAGGAGGAAACCTGCGCAACGCCATACCACGTGCTGCACATGCCATTGTTGGAGTACCGTCGGCAGAAAAAGAAAACGTACGCGTTGCCCTGAACCACTTCATTGCCGATATAGAAAACGAATACGCCGGAATTGAACCCGAGCTAAAAATCGGGCTTGAAAGCGTTTCCACTCCTGAATTCTGCATTGACTCCGCCACAAGCCTCAACATCATCCGTGCCCTGTATTGTGCACCCCACGGTGTCATTTCCATGAGCCGTGAACTCGAAGGGCTTGTTGAGACATCGACCAACCTTGCAGCCGTAAAGATGCTCCCTGAAAACCGCATCCTTGTCACCACAAGCCAGCGCAGCTCGGTTGACTCCCGCAAGTGGGACATTGCCCGACAGGTTGAAGCCGTATTCGAACTTGCAGGAGCCACCGTTACCCACGGAGACGGATATCCCGGATGGGCACCCAACATGAAATCGCCCATCATGGAAATCGCGCGTGACGCCTACAAAGAACTTTATGGCATCACACCTGCCATCAAGGCCATACATGCAGGTCTGGAATGCGGGCTATTCCTCGAAAAATACCCGCACCTCGATATGGTTTCATTCGGTCCGACACTTCAAGGCGTACACTCACCCACTGAACGTATGCACATCCCTGCAGTAGAACGTTTCTGGGGGCAGCTCACACTCACACTGAAAAAAGTCGCCGAACTAAAAAAATAAGCAGTCACTGCTCCCCCTAATTGAAACAGATTCTCATAAACATGATTCTTCTGTTGCTGCCCCTAAACGTTGCAGCGATGGAAGAATCTGCTTTTATCGAGGAAGACAGCATCTCCATACCCGAAAGCCGGCAATTCATTGACTACGCCATCCTGCGGCAATTCATCAATACCGCCCACGGCACAATATCAAGACTGACCGAAAACGACTATCGCGAAGTCGCAGCAGGACTTGACGTGGAAGTCGCAGCGATAAAAGCCGTCGTGGACATCGAGACAGGACGTTGCCATGAAGGATTTTGCGCACCTCACCGACCCATAATCGACTTCGACACCAACGTTTTCCGACGTTTCTGTACACGGGAAAAGATTAACCTCAACCTACACAAGGAACACTGCTCTGTCATATTCGGACGGGGCACCGGACAGGATGCCGAGCATCTGCGGCTTGACACAGCTTGCCGGATTGACAGCACAACCGCCATCGAAAGCACTTTCTGGGGAATGTTCCAGATAGGAGGATTCAACTGGAAACTGTGCGGGGCGACTGACCTTAACGACTTTGTTCGCAAAATGCAGGATTCCGAACGCTCCCAACTTGAACTGTTCGCCCGTTTCATCACCAACACCGGTCTTGTAAAGCACCTCCGCACCAAGGATTGGCGGGCATTCGCCTACCGTTATAACGGGCCAAAATACGCGGCCCGCGCCTATCACACCCGCCTTGCCCGCGCCTATCGCCTGCACAGCAAATAACCGTCCCCTACTGATTCTTCTGATTCTTCTGATTCTTCTGATTCTTTTCATTAATTTTGCAGAAGATAAAGCACAACTCATGATAACTGTAGAAGGACTCACTGTAGAATTTGGCGGGACAACGCTATTTAAGGACATCTCATTCCAGATAAACGAAAAAGACCGCATCGCATTAATGGGCAAGAATGGAGCAGGGAAAAGCACTCTGCTGAAAATCCTTGCCGGCGTACGCAATGCCACTCGCGGTACAGTTTCCATACCCAAAGATTGCACCGTCGCCTATCTTCCGCAGCACCTCATGACCGAAGACGGACGCACCGTGCGGGAAGAAGCATCAATGGCATTTGCCCATCTCATGGAAACCGAGAACGAGATTGGGAGACTTAATGACCAGCTTGCCACACGCACCGACTATGAAAGTGACGAATACATGTCTCTGATCGAAAAAGTAAGCGAACTCAGCGAAAAATTCTACGCAATCGACATGACCCACTTTGATGAAGATGTGGAAAAGACACTGACAGGATTGGGATTTGAGCGTGAACAGCTCGACAGGCCCACATCAGAGTTCAGCGGAGGATGGCGCATGCGCATTGAACTTGCCAAGCTGCTTCTGAAAGATCCCGATGTACTTCTGCTTGATGAGCCCACCAACCATCTCGACATCGGAAGCATCCTCTGGCTTGAGGACTTCATCCGCACCTCATCCAAAGCAGTCGTCGTGATAAGCCACGACAGGAGATTTGTCGATGCCATAACCACACGCACCATCGAAGTCACGATGGGACGCATATACGATTACAAAGCCTCCTACAGCCATTATCTGGAGCTGCGTAAAGAACGTCGGGAACAACAGATGAAGCAGTTCGAGGAACAACAGAAAATGATACAGGAGACAAAAGACTTCATTGAACGCTTCAAAGGCACCTACTCCAAGACCCTGCAAGTACAGAGCCGCGTGAAAATGCTGGAAAAACTGGAAATTATTGAAGTCGACGACGAGGACACCTCGGCACTGCGGCTGAAATTTCCACCGTCACCCCGCAGCGGGAATTATCCGGTGCAGGCCGATAGCGTGGGTAAACGCTTCGGTTCTCACGAAGTATTCTCCAACGCCACATTCATGATTGGACGAGGCGAGAAGATTGCCTTTGTCGGGCGTAATGGGGAAGGCAAGTCCACAATGGTCAAATGCATCATGGGAGAACTCGAACATGAAGGCACGCTCACACTCGGGCACAACGTACAGACAGCCTATTTCGCACAGAACCAGGCATCACTGCTCGATGAGAATCTGACCGTGTTCCAGACCATCGACGACATAGCCAAGGGAGACGTAAGATTAAAAATTCGCGACATGCTCGGAGCATTCATGTTCGGAGGCGAGGAAAGCACCAAGAAAGTCAAAGTCCTTTCCGGCGGCGAACGCACCCGTCTTGCCATACTAAAACTGCTGCTTGAACCGGTCAATCTGCTGATTCTCGATGAACCCACCAATCACCTCGATCTCAAGACAAAGGACATTCTTAAACAGGCCCTACAGGACTATGACGGCACACTGATACTCGTGAGCCATGACCGCGACTTCCTTGACGGGCTCGTCACCAAAGTATATGAATTCGGTCACAAGCGAGTAAAGGAACACCTGTGCGGAATCAACGAGTTCCTCGAAAACAAGCGCATGGAAAACCTCCGCGACATAGAACGAAAAGACTGATAGCATCCCCGCCTACCCGCGTGAAGGGTTCAGACGGTTTTTTGATTAAAACAGTAAAGCCGGTTCAATTCCTTTCTATCAAGGCAGTGGCGTATGCGGCAATACCCTCACCTCGTCCGGTAAACCCGAGCCTTTCAGTAGTAGTGGCCTTTACCGACACACAATCGGTCGCAATTTCCAGATCGGTCGCAATCGTATCAATCATTGAGGAAATATAAGGCAACAACTTAGGTGCCTGGGCGGCAATCGTCACATCCACATTACCCACAGAGTAACCCTTTTCTGCAATAAGTTCTCTTACCCGACGCAATAGCACGCGGGAATTTGCCCCCTTGTATTCAGGATCAGTATCAGGGAAATGGTAACCTATATCCCGCAGAGCCGCAGCTCCGAGCAGAGCATCACACAACGCGTGCAAAGCCACATCCGCATCACTGTGCCCAAGTAATCCCAGACAGTAAGGAATCTTCACACCACATATCCACAACTCACGCCCCTCGACAAGCCGATGGACATCCATCCCCATTCCTATGCGTACGTTTGCCATCGCCACAGACCGTTTATTTAGCGTTTCCCGAACAGTTCTTTAAGCCCGTCCATGTCAAACGTCAAGGTAAAGCGTAACGTCTGGTCGAGTGGAGAAGTTTGTGCTGTGGCAAGCATATAGGAAGCATCAAGCCGCACCACATTGAGAGAGAAACCGGCTCCAAGACCGAAATATTGGCGGTTTCCCTTGAACTCATTTTCATAGAAGTATCCTGCACGGAGGAAAAACTGCTGGTTATAAGTATATTCCGCACCGAATGAATAGGTTATTTCACGCAATTCCTCTTTGAACCCGCCAGGAGCATCAGAGAACGATTTGAAGATACCTGATATCGATGACATGTTCTCCCAATCCTCAACAGCATTGATATAGGCCTCCTGCTCCTCTCCCGAATATTCGTTATCACCGTCAACATCATAGTCAATCTGTCGGGGGCGCGTAGGAACAAGCAATTTGTTCAAGTCGAGCGACAAGGTAAGATTGTGATAATCAGCGAGCGGAAATGTGAATGATGTCCCAAGACGCAGGTTGGTCGGCAGAAATGCCGGATCTTCCCCATTATTGTACGAAATTTTTGTACCCACATTCGAGATATTCCATCCCCATGACCATTGGCATTCATTACGTCCGATTACAGGATAGGTGGTATAGTATCCCGATATATCGGCCGAGAATGCCGATGCTCCCGATTGCTGGTCGCCGGCGTATGAATCAGAGAATCCGAGATCGGAATATATGTACCGGAACACAACCCCCATGGAGAATTTTTCCGACAATTTTCGCGAATACCCCAGATCCACAGCCATTTCGTATGGATTGAGGCTTTGCAATGTTGCGCCCGACTGGTCTGTAGTGTTCACTTCTCCGAGCGAGAAGTAGCGCAATGACGCACTTATCGCCTGATTGTCCCCACTGCCTATCTTCCAATATCCGGCCACATTGGCAAGGAATATGTCATTGACAAGTTTACGTAACCATGGAGTATAGCTCAGTGCCACAGCGGCTTTACTATAAGCGAAAGCATACTTTGACGGATTCCAGTACTGGGAATTGGCATCGGCCTCTGTAGCCACACCGAGATCGCCCATCGCTGCTCCGCGTGCATCAGGCGCGATACTTAGCGAGGTAGTACCCGTCTGGACTGGGTTAAATTCATTTTTACCTGTATCTTCGGCAAATGTAGGCATTGCTACAATCAATGCCACTGCTATCGTAAATGTTTTCAGTAATTTATTCATATATCGGTGTATCAAAAATATAGCTACTCTATAAATAACTGAAAAATCCCGGATTTATTGCATTCGCTTTCCAATTAAATGGAAGGATCTGGTAAAATTCAGTTTATCCACCCCCTCACTTCGCTGCACTGCCCTAAGACAAGTAACTGTCCCGTAACTCCATAACATTGTCAATTCCTTTGTTTTGACACGCCTTTTGATAAGCGGAAGCTATGTTTCCCATATCTCTTCACCGGTATCCGTCCCGTCAAAAAAACAGGTGCCGTCCCAGTCCGGGACAGCACCGAAGTGATAGATCGTATAACCAGAAATGATTATTTACCTGAGAGTTTCTCCTTGAGAGCAGCAAGCTCCTCAAGGTCACCGAGTGTAGTCTTCTCGATAGGAGTAGACATTGCCGGAGCATCTTCTGCCTTCTTGGTTGAACGCTTTGCTTTCTTGACTTCAGCCTTTTCAGCTTTAGCCTCATCTTCAAAAATACGGCTGTGAGAAAGTATAATGCGTTTTGAATCCTTGTTGAACTCGATTACCTTGAAGTTAAGTTTTTCATCCACCTGAGCCTGTGAACCGTCTTCCTTTACAAGATGCTTAGGTGTTGCAAAACCTTCGACACCGTAGGGAAGAGCGATTACAGCTCCCTTATCGAGCATTTCGATGATAGTGCCCTCATGGATGCTGCCAAGAGTGAACACTGTTTCAAATACATCCCACGGGTTTTCTTCAAGCTGCTTGTGACCGAGGCTCAAGCGACGGTTGTCCTTGTCGATTTCAAGAACCTGCACCTCGATGTCCGCTCCGATCTGAGTGAATTCCGACGGATGCTTGATTTTCTTTGTCCAAGAAAGATCTGAAATGTGGATGAGACCGTCAACACCTTCTTCGATTTCAACAAATACACCAAAGTTAGTAAAGTTACGCACTTTTGCGGTGTGCTGGCTGCCGATAGGATACTTGGTCTCGATATTTTCCCAAGGATCATCTTTCAACTGTTTGATTCCGAGAGACATCTTGCGTTCATCGCGGTCGAGGGTAAGAATTACAGCCTCGATTTCATCGCCTACTTTCATGAAGTCCTGAGCTGAACGCAGATGCTGTGACCAAGACATTTCCGATACGTGGATAAGTCCTTCTACGCCCGGAGCGATTTCAATGAATGCACCGTAATCGGCCATAACGACAACCTTACCCTTAACCTTGTCTCCGACTTTAAGGTCTGCATCGAGAGCATCCCAGGGATGGGGCTGAAGCTGCTTGAGACCGAGGGCGATACGTTTTTTCTCATCATCGAAGTCGAGGATAACCACATTGAGCTTCTGGTCAAGGCTGACAACCTCTTCCGGATGATTGACACGACCCCATGAAAGGTCTGTGATGTGGATAAGACCATCTACACCGCCAAGGTCGATAAACACACCGTAGCTGGTAATATTCTTGACTGTTCCCTCAAGTACCTGACCCTTTTCGAGCTTAGCGATGATATCACGCTTCTGCTGTTCAAGTTCGGCTTCAATAAGTGCCTTATGGGAAACAACGACATTCTTGAACTCCTGATTGATCTTAACAACCTTGAATTCCATGGTCTTGCCCACGAAAATATCGTAGTCACGGATGGGCTTGACATCGATCTGTGAACCGGGAAGGAACGCTTCGATTCCGAACACATCCACAATCATACCACCCTTAGTGCGGCACTTGATGTAACCCTTGATGATTTCATCATTTTCAAGCGCTTCGTTTACGCGATCCCATGAACGGGTTGCACGAGCTTTCTTGTGAGAGAGGATAAGCTGACCTTTACGGTCCTCCTGATTTTCGATGAAAACCTCTACAACATCACCGATCTTGATTTCGGGGTTATAGCGGAATTCGCTCATAGGAATAATACCGTCGCTCTTGTAGCCGATGTTAACTACAGCCTCACGCTTGTTAAGCGCGATGATAGTACCTTCGATTACTTCTTTGTCCTTAACGGTGTTGAGAGATTCGTCATAAGTCTTGGTTAACTCTTCACGGGTTTTCTCTCCATGTGATTCGCCTTTTTCGTAGGCTTCCCAATCGAAATCTTCGACGGGTGAATTTTTTAATTCAGTCATTTAAATAGGTTAATAAATAGGTTAATTAATAAGCCGGGGATCTCCGCCCCGACATCAGCGGGCAAAGTTACGCATAATTTTCTAAACCACAAGCCGATCCGTCACTAAAATTTCCCGACCATCATCGGAAAGAGTCCGGAAAGGAGGGCAACGGCTTTTACCGACTTCTTCTCAGGGGGCATATAAAAGGAAAGAGATGTGTCAGTCTTCCGTTTGACACACCTCTCCGAATACATTTGGAAATTGCAGGCTGCTAAACGGCCTGTTCCTCATTATTTCTGTTCTTGGCCTTGGATTTGGTCTTTGACGAGGAGGAATCCATATCCTTCTCCTCCTGTAAGTCTATTTCATTACGGTCTCCGTCAACTACCCTGTATTGCAAGTAGGCAAGAGACTGGTCTGGCAGAATACGGAACTTGCGTCCATACTCCATCCGCCAGCGACGGTAGGTTGACAATATGCCCTTTTTCAGATACGCATCCACAAACGGGTGTACATATATCACAAAACCCTTTATCTTGAGGGAATTTACAAGATACTCAATTTTCTCCTTTAGCGTATCGGTAAACAACAATGACGGCTGGACCTCGCCCTTTCCGTAACATGACGGACAAGCCTCTGTCACCACTATATCGAGTGCAGGACGCACACGTTGACGGGTTATCTGCATCAGCCCGAACTTACTCAACGGCAATATATTGTGCCGGGCCCGGTCATTGGCCATAATCTCTCGCATGTGGTCATAGAGTGCCTGACGGTGCTCTGCCTTGTTCATATCGATAAAGTCGATAACGATAATTCCGCCCATATCACGCAGCCGCAGCTGGCGGGCAATTTCATCGGCAGCACGCAGGTTCACCTCCAATGCATTACTTTCCTGGTCATTGGACGCTTTTGAGCGATTGCCCGAATTGACATCTATTACATGCAACGCCTCGGTATGCTCGATAATTATATACGCACCCGACTTGAACGAGACCGTTTTGCCAAATGACGACTTGATCTGCTTTGTGATATTGAAATGGTCAAAGATAGGTTCATCCTTGTCATAAAGCCGCACATTCTCCCGGCATTCGGGAGCGATTAGTGTGACATACTTCAAGATTTGGCTGTGAATCTCGGCATCATTAACATAGATACATTCAAACGAGGGGGTAAAAATATCCCGGAGCACACCCACTATGCGGCTCTCCTCCTCGAATATCAACGACGGAGCAGTTGACCGCTGAGCCTTTATTACAGCATCTTCCCAGCATCGCAGCAGCGTCTTAAGCTCGTGATTGAGTTCAGCCACACGCTTTCCCTCGGCCGATGTACGCACAATAACACCGAAATTTTTCGGCTTGATACTCTCTATGAGCTGACGCAGACGCAGTTTCTCCTCGGTAGTCTTGATTTTTTGGGAGATGGAAATCTTGTCACTGAAAGGAATCAGCACAAGATACCTTCCGGTAAAAGTTATCTCGGTTGTCAGACGCGGGCCCTTGGATGATATGGGCTCCTTGACAATCTGCACCATAAGTTCCTGCCCGGGAGTGAGTGCATCGGAAATGACTCCGTGCTTATCGATATCGGGCAACAGTTTCATTTTCGACACCGAAGGGATACGCTTGCGATCCTCTAAAGCCTGCTTCAGGAATGAAGCGTATGATGAATATTGGGAGCCAAGATCCAGATAATGAAGAAAAGCGTCCTTCTCGTAGCCCACGTTGACAAAGGCGGCATTCAGTCCCGGCATCAGCTTCTTGACTTTTGCAAGGTAAATGTCCCCCACGGCATACGCGATATTCCGCGACTCCTTCTGCAACGAGACGAGCCGGGAATCTTCCAGCAAGGCTATAGAGACCTCGGTGGGCTGTACATCAACAATCAGTTCACTTGTCATCTTATTTGAATCTCATTTGATACACAAAGAACAAACTTTAATGAGGAAAATCGAGTGCCGCACCAAGTTTGTTCTCCGTATAGCGTTTCTTTTTCAGAAAGACGTCACAGTTTATTTCTTCTTATGACGGTTCTTTCTCAGACGTTTTTTGCGCTTGTGAGTTGCCATCTTGTGGCCTTTTCTTTTCTTTCCGCTTGGCATTGTTACGCTTAATTTACAGGTTAATAATTATTGTGTTTGTTATCTTACTTCACCTCTTCCATGAACACCTTGGCCGGCTTGAATGCGGGGATCTTGTGCTCGGGGATAATGATTGTGGTATTCTTTGAGATGTTACGTGCAGTCTTTTCTGAACGAACCTTTACGATAAAGCTACCGAAACCTCTCAGGTACACATTTTCGCCATGCGCAAGTGAATCCTTTACGATTTCCATGAACTTCTCGATTGTTTCGAGTACATTGGCTTTTTCAATGCCGGTAGTCTTTGAAATTTCGTTTACAATGTCGGCTTTAGTCATTTTCTTTATTTCTATTAAATTAGTAATTTCGTTGATTTGCAATATCTTAGGCAGCACCAGTATGCCGCTTGATTTTTTGCAACTGCAAATATCGCACTTTTTTTTCAATTAGCGGCAATCCTGCTCGCAATTTTGATAAAATTTGACTCTATTTCAGCAAAAAATAACCGGGTTGACACTCACAATCCACTATACCGAAAAATACCTCGCCCGAGGATGAGCGAATATATAGCCGGTAGTGGATGCAGGAGGATACATCGCACCGTTATCGGTAAGGGTAATTCCAAGCGATTTATAATCCAGTACCTTATCGGCAAGGAACACCAGCCGCTGATCTGGAAGCGACGGATAACCTATCGCCGGACGGATTCCCTTGCCTTCGTAGCCCCACAACTCGCGGCACACCTTTCTGTGCATGATTTCAGTGGCCGCCTCTGCAAGACGGTCGGCTATGCTCTGGTACAGAATCGCATTATAGTCATCCCCGTCCTGCTTATATTCTTCAATAACATCGTTTATCCTTTTTCCCGAAGTTACGGCAAACAATCCCATCCAGTCCTCCGGCACACCTCCTTCTCCAATCGGTTTGACATAATCGGAAAGGGCGAGGCACACGTCAGCAACACCGTTCTGCTGCCGTGGAGTCGGCAGGACATATATGCCGTCTCCGTTTCGGTACTCAATCTCCTCATCCCGGCCTCCGGCGGGCAACAATGCAACCCTGACATGCAGCCCGTCGCCTGATAGCACTGATTCCAACCGGTCCAGCACCCTTTCAGCTTCTTTCCATAGCTGCATGGCTTCTGCCGCTTTCGCCCTGTGGTCCTCGGGTACAGAAGCAAGCCACTGCGCACGGCAATGATCACACCCCTGAATCTGTGCAACCGATGCAAACGACGCATCTAACCTCCACACGGCAAAGAACGCCCGCCAGTTAATAAGCCTGCGCGCCTCTTCCACAGTAACCGTCAGGTTATGTATACCCGGGTGACGTGGCGCGGGAATCACTGTATCCTCTCCATATTCAAAACGTCGTGCTCGCGCGTCTTCGATCGAAAGCCGTCCACCTGTCGTCCGGTAATACTCGCTACGCAACCGCTCCTGATTTTTTTTATTTTCCTCTATCGCCGCCGCTCGTGTTTCCTGATTCATAAAGCTCTGTGCCACAGCAGGCAGCATGGCTGCATCACGCGTGTACACCACCGGACCGCTATAACATGGGGCAATCTTTACAGCCGTATGAAGTGCCGAAGTCGTTGCTCCGCCTATCATCAGCGGAATATCCATTCCATTGGTTTCCATAAGCCGGGCCACATTACACATCTCCTCAAGCGAAGGGGTTATCAATCCGCTGAGAGCGACAAAGTCGGCTTGTTCCGACCTGGCTTTATCCACAATATCCTCACCGGGAACCATTACACCCATATCCACCATTTCAAAGCCGTTACAGCCCATGATCACATTGACGATGTTTTTTCCTATATCATGCACATCGCCTTTGACCGTGGCAATAACCATTCTGCCTGAAACCTTATTCCCCTTGATCCGTTTCTCATTTTCTATATACGGAGTGAGCCGTACAACGGCTTGTTTCATTGTCCGTGCACTCTTCACCACTTGAGGGAGAAACATTTTACCGGCGCCGAACAACTCGCCGACACGGTTCATCCCTTTCATCAACGCCCCGTCTATGACAGCCATCGCACTGCCGGTTTCAGCCATTGCCTCTGACAGATATTGCTCCATACCGTCTGCCACCCCTTTTACAAGCATCTGCTCGATTTTTTCCGATGCCGTCATACTGACGGCCTCACTCTCTTTGCCATCCGCAATCCCTGGCGGCCGTTCCCCCTTGGAGCATTCGGCAATAGCGACAAGTCGTTCGGTCGCATCCGCACTGCGATTGAAAATGACATCCTCAAGAGCGCCACGCAATTCCACTGGGACATCGTCAAACGGCATCATGGAGGCAGCATTAACGATTGCCATGTCAAGACCTTTGGAAATGGCGTGGTAAAGGAATACGGCATGCATAGCCTCCCTCACATAATTGTTTCCACGGAACGAGAACGACAAGTTACTTATGCCGCCACTCACTTTTGCTCCGGGGAGATTCGATTTTATCCACCCTACTGCCCTGATAAAATCAAGCGCGTAATTATTATGTGCCTCTATTCCGGTGGCAACGGCAAGCACGTTAGGGTCAAATATTATCTCATGCCCCCTGAAACCCACCGTTTCGGTCAATATCCTGTAAGCTCGTCCGCACACTTCGATTTTCCGTTCGTATGTATCAGCCTGCCCATGCTCGTCAAACGCCATTACAACCACGGCAGCTCCCATTTCCCGGATAAACACGGCCTTCTCGACAAACCGGGACTCACCCTCCTTTAGGCTTATGGAATTCACAATCGGGCGTCCCTGCACATGCTTCAATCCCGACACGACAGCTTCCCACGATGACGAATCGATCATTACCGGCACTCGCGCCACATCAGGCTCAACCCCTATACGGTCAATGAATGCCGACATCTCTTCTGAAGCGTCAAGCATGGCATCATCCATATTTATATCGATGACCTGAGCCCCGGACTCGACTTGGGAACGGGCAACATCTATAGCCTCATCGATCTTCTTCTCCTTTATCAGACGAAGGAATTTTCTGCTGCCGGCCACATTACACCGCTCTCCCACATTCATGAAATTACATCGCGACGACACCTCAAGGGGCTCTAATCCGGCAAGGACGAGGCAACCGTCCCCGGCGGGAATCCGGCGGCCTTTGCTCATCCGGGCAATCGAGGCAATGGCTCGGATATGGTCGGGAGTCGTTCCGCAACATCCTCCCACAATATTAACCCGCCCGCTCTCCATCAGATGGCGCAGCTTGGCAGCCATCATCTCCGGAGTTTCATCATACTCTCCCATTTCATTCGGCAGTCCGGCATTGGGATACACACTGACAGCCATCGGAATATTTTGCAACGCATCTATATGTTTCACCATTCCGTCTGCACCAAAACCGCAGTTCAGGCCCATCGACAGCAGTTCGCCATGAGCTACCGTTGCGACAAATGCTTCAAGCGTTTGCCCCGAGAGCGTCCGCCCCGATTCGGTAAGGGTGACGGACATCATCACAGGCACTTTGCGGGACGATTTCTCCATCGCCCGTTGGGCGGCATATAATGCCGCCTTGGCATTCAGTCCGTCAAACACGGTTTCTATCAGCAGCACATCCACTCCTCCGGAAATAAGAGCCGACATCTGCACGGTATATGTATCCACCAGCTCATCCCAAGTCATTCCGCCACCGGGAGCATCTATACCCGACGACATCGATAGCGACTTACTTGTCGGCCCCACACTGCCGGCAACCCAGCACTCCGCACCGGGGTGTTCGGTACAATATTTGTCGGCAACTCGCCGCGCCAACTGCGCCGCGGTAAAGTTTATCTCCTCCACATAGTCGGCAAGACCGTAATCCGAAAGTGATACGGCACTGGCATTGAACGTGTTTGTCTCTATTATTGAAGCCCCGGCACGCAGATATTCCTCGTGTATCCTCGACACTGTCTCCGGAGCCGTCAGTACCAGCAGGTCATTGCAGCCTTTCAACTGGCACCTGCTGTCGGCAAACCGTTCTCCCCTGAAATCAGCCTCGGTCAGCCCGCACTGCTGAATCATCGTACCCATCGCCCCGTCAAGCACCAGCATCCTACCGCTGCCGATCGCATCCATCAAGGCAATCGAACTGTCACTGTATCTCAAATTTCCCTTATTACACATTTATAGTTTGCAGATTTTTCAAATGTACAATTATCGTTTACGGGCAAAGAAACTCCGCATCAGTTCCGCCGATTCACCGGCAAGAATCCCCGACACGACAACGGCTTTAGGATGAAACGGGGGCTTTCGCGTAAACGTCAGATAACCACGTTTTTCGTCACCGGCTCCATATACTACCCGTCGTATCTGGCTCCACCCTATCGCTCCGGCGCACATCACACAAGGCTCCACCGTAACATACAATGTACACTCCGGAAGATATTTTCCGCCGAGAGCATTTACAGCTGCTGTAATGGCCTGCATCTCGGCATGTGCCGTAACATCATTGAATGTCTCGGTCATATTGTGCCCGCGTCCCACTATGCGTCCGCCACACACAACTACCGCCCCGATAGGAACTTCATCGGCATCAAATGCCTGCCGGGCCTCATCAAGGGCCGCACGCATGAACCGGTCATCCTCCTTAGCTGTCAAGTCTATCATAACAAGTCTATTTTCATTCCTTCATTTGCTGCAATCACTTCGGGAAATTCCTCCCGAGCCTGGGCAAGATGCGCATCCTCCGACACATACCGCTTGGAAAAATGCCCTATTATAAGTCGTGAAGCTCCCGCGGCAGCGGCAGTTTTTCCGGCTTCGCGCGCTGTGGAATGTCCTCGTTCGCGCGCCTTGGCGGCATACTCGTCATCATACGTCGCCTCATGATATATCACATCTACTCCATTCACCCATTCGGCGACACGCCGGTCATACATCGTATCGGAGCAATAGGCATAGCTTATCGACCGGTCAGCCGGTGTCGTAAGACGGTCATTGGCTATCACTGTCCCATCGGGAGCGACAAAATCAGCACCCCGCTTTATCCCGTGCAGTTCCCGCACCGGGACATTAAAGAACTTCACCATGTCACCGCGCAGATGCCTCAACTTTGGTTTTTCCCTGAAAACAAACCCTACACACGGAATACGGTGATAGAGCGGGAATGTCGACACCGTGATGGCATCATCCTCATAAATCGTCGCCACTCCCGGCTCGATGATATTGAAACATATCTCAAACGGCATATCCCGGCAGAAATATTCCAACATCCGGCCGAACACCTCCGCCCCCTCCTTGAATACATGCACCGTTACCGTACCGCTCTTGTCATGAAGGGCAAGTGTCGACAGCAGTCCGGGCAGCCCGAAACAATGGTCTCCGTGAAGATGGCTGATAAAAATATGGTTCAGGCGCGAAAATTTCAATTTCATCCGGCGCATGGACAACTGCGCCCCCTCACCACAATCGACCATGAACAGGTTATCGCGAAAATCTATTACCTGACACGACGGGAGATGCCTCATCGAGGGGGTTGCCGAACCGCAACCGAGTATATTTACCTGAAACCGCGCCATGACTTCCGATGTACTTTTTGACTATTGGATTTGCAAAGATAGCTAAACGGCGGCGGTACAAATGTTAAAACTGCATAATTATCTCCCGCCCGATATAACATTTTCTCATTTTCTTCGTATTAGAAATACACAACAGCAGAAAGACCAAAAGCGATTAAAGTACAATCGCGACTTTAGTCAAACTTTTGTGAATTAGTTTTTTCATAGGATTAGATTTTTTAAGGTGCATGCCGGGATTGTCGTGAGATAATCCCGGCATTTTTTTGTCCCTCACCTGATTATCACTACTTTTGTGTCTCATAATAATGTTTCCGTCCATGATTACCATTACTGAACACTCTCCGCTCTTGAATCAGATAGCGGTTGTCGTTTGTATCATCCTTGTCGCGATAATTGGTTATCACTTCTGCCACAGGGTACTTGCTCTCATTGTAAAGAAAGTGACTTACTCCACCAAGGCTACATGGGACGACATACTTCTAAACGACAATGTCCTTTCCGCTGCATGCCAGATTGTTCCTCCGGTAATACTTGTGCTTCTGCTTCCACTCGCGTTCACAGGGATGCCGGTCCTGCTCTCCTACATCATCAAAGCATGCTACATCTACATCATCGTCTCTGCTGTTCGGCTGGTATGTACGTTTATCAGCGCATTGTACGCCCTCTCGATGCAGAACGAGACCCTGCAGAATCACCCGCTGAAAGGACTGTATCAGATGCTCAAGCTGCTTGCAATCATCGTTGGGGTTATCATCGGGATAAGCATACTGCTTGACAAGAATCCGTTATTTATACTCTCGGGGCTCGGTGCATCGGCAGCAATACTGATGCTGGTATTCAAGGACACCATTCTCGGTCTCGTGGCAGGCATACAGCTTTCGGCCAATGACATGCTGAAACCGGGCGACTGGATTGTCGCCCCGAAGTTTGGCGCGAACGGCACGGTAACCGACGTGACCCTGACAACCGTTAAGGTACAGAACTGGGACATGACCATAATCACAATACCGCCATACTCCCTCATCAGCGATTCTTTCCAGAACTGGCGGGGGATGCAGGAAAGTGGCGGACGGCGCATTATGCGTTCGATAAACATCGACATGAACACCATCGCATTCTGCACCCCCGCACAACTCTCCGGCTACAAAGAGTCGGGACTGTTCGACGGAGATGTCACCGGTTCGGAAGTCGTCAACCTGCATCTATTCCGGTCTTTCGTCGAAAAATACCTCGCGTCTCATCCCAAAGTTAACACCAGCATGCTTTTCATGGTTCGGCAATTGCAACCCACGTCCGAAGGACTTCCTCTCGAATTGTATTTTTTCTCAGCCGATAAGAATTGGGTCGCTTATGAAAAGCTACAGGCCGAAGTCTTTGAATACATCCTGGCGGTTCTGCCACGTTTCGGGCTGAAAGTATTCCAGACGCCGGCAGGAACCGACATTTCAGCCATCCGCTACAACCAGTGAGGCACGACACCCTTATCCGGTCGTTTTCCGGCTCTTGCCATCTCTGCGATTGAGGCAATTGCCTTTTCGGCAAGCCGTTCATGATGCACGCTCAACCCTGCATCATGACCCATATAGCACAAATGCAACGCATACATCGCCACCGCATGTTCCACATAGTGGCGCAATGTCCCTGACAACTCATCCGGGAAACTGCCGCAAAGCCTCACATCCGCTTGCAGCAACATCTCCTCACCGCTATCCGCCGGATCGACATCGGCATACTTGGACGTCTCTCCATTAAGGTTACTCGCCTCCACGTATGGCATCATTTTCATTATCACATGGGCAAAAGCATCTTTTACGACTATCCTCAATGCGGCACTACGGTCTCGGGTAAGCAACGGGCTGCGGTGATTGCCAACACCGTTGAGAACACATCGCAAAGCCGACACCGCATAGATTTCCTGCATTATGGCATTTGATGAAAGGTTTAATGATAGAACTGTTGTCATAATATTTTTTCCTGTTTTTATTGGTTTGGACATCATTTTGAATTAAGGTTCTTGAGCAGGCGTAACCCATACGCCTGTGAGATAAAGAATCGAGAAGCCCTGCCTCCGGCAAGCACAAGCCCGAGAGCCGTTGCATCATCCCTGATACCGTAACTCTTCCGCACCTTGTCGACCTTAACCCTGAGTTCCTCCCATTGCTGGATCTTGATTCGGTTATAATCCGGTGAGATGCGCCCGTTACGCAGTAACCGCAACATCCTATAAGCATAATCAAACGTCACATAATATCCGGGGGCTTCCGTCTTTACCGCCTTCCCTGCAACCTGACGCATTGTAAGCCTGGCTCCTCCCTGATTTTCCCTGATACGACGGCACACTTTCAAGAAGTCCCTGTCGCGTGTCTTCATTGCCTCAAACATTCTCGATTTCTTTGTGGTTATTTTACTATTCTTCATTGCAAATTTACCACGCCACCCGGGCAATATCACGACATCACTTATCTTAATAAATCCTAATTTACCCATGACCATTTTCGCTCACACTCCTGCAATCGCCCCTAACTCACTGGTTTGCATCGTCTTTGGCTCGACATCCGGATACACACATGACAAGGGCGGTGTGCCAATTTCTATGACACACCGCCCTTCTTATCGCGAGCGGTAAACGGGATTCGAACCCGCGACCCTCAGCTTGGGAAGCTGATGCTCTACCAACTGAGCTATTACCGCATTTCGGTGTTGCAAAGGTAACGTAAATTTTCTTTACAACACCTATTTTTCACAATGTTTTTTACACTTTATTTTCAGTGAGCATGATCATGGTCATGATGTCCATGGTCATGTCCGTCACACGTTCCGTGTTCGTGGCGACACTCATAGTTACCGATTTTTACAGCCGCAATCGAGTCATGAGCCACATCACCATGATGATGGTGATGCACAAACACTGTAACCGTATCTCCGGCTTGCCATGCAGCAATCTTGTCAGGATTCGAAGAAGCGTAGTCAAACGTCTGCGTTTCACCATCGCTCAATTTGACTATCGTGATTTGACCGGCAACCGTATCTGTCCCCTGGGCAATACCCGCGATAGCCATTTCATGACCATGATGAGCATGTTCATGACCGCATTCAGCTACTGCCTCCTCGACGTGCTGCTCTCCTGACTTATCTGCCTTGTTTCCGCACGCTGTCACTGTCAGTGCTACAGCTGCGACAATCATTAGTTTCTTCATAATCGTCCGATCAGATTACACCCGACAAATTGAAGTTACTGAATTCGAGGTCATTGGCAGCCTTGGCAGCAAGCGAACTATCAAGTTTTACAGCCTGTCGGAGATTACTTGCCACCATCTGTTCGTTATTGGTGCGTGCACCCAGAACAGCCATCAGGTAATAAGTCGTTGCATCCGGATTGTTGATTGACGAAAGAGTCGTTTTGGCCTTGCTGTAATCCTTGGTAAGGATTTGTGCAAGTGCGGCATTATTGTTCTTGCTGTCACCGAAAGCCTTTACCGCATTGGCATAGTCTCCCTGCTTGAGGTAGAACACGCCCAATGCGTCGCCAAGACCTTCAGCTCCTGCTGCACTGCCAAACTTCTGGTTAGCGTCACTGTAATCATTATTCATCAACGAGATAAGACCGAGATTCATCTGGGATTCCGAACTTGACGGTTCAAGACGTGCAGCCTTGGCAAAACTTGCTTTCGCGGCATCATAGTCTCCGGCAACATACTGGCAGTTACCAAGATTGTTGAATGTACGGTAATCATTGGGATAAAGCTCGGCAGCCTTGGCATAGACAGCAAGTTTCTTGCTGTTATCATCGGTCAGGGTTGCACAATATAGCAGTTCATCCACCGAGAGAGCCTTGGGATTAGACTCGAAAAGGCTTTGGATTTCCTCGTCGCTCTTGCCTATCACATTGATAGATGCCGTAATACGGGAATAACGCAACTGAGGCAGGATTTCATCTGCAAGCTGTTCAAACACCGATGAAAGGTTACGTATTTCACGCTCACGTTCTTCAGGATCTTTATACATGGAAAGAACACTGAGTATCAACTCCTTGTCCTGAATATTGCTTTCTGACACAAGTTTCTGGAAACCGTCCCAGTCCTCAGCGGTGAACTGTGCGGTCAACTCCCCGAAATTGGTAACATCGTCCTTTTTCAACTGAGACTGAAGATATTTTGAAGTATTCTTTTCACGATTTTCGGCAAGACGGGTATTGAGATCCACGCCACCTTCCGGCGATGCGTATGAAGAAATGTTGATCTCCTCGATCTGGCGTGACGAGTCGCGGCTTGCATTCACGATTTCGGCATTCAGATCCTTCATCGCAGCCGAGCGCAACTCTCCGTCACGGATGTTGGCCTGATTGATGAGGAACTTGATGTCGGCGGCATACTTTTCATTAATAATACGCTGGAATTTGTCAGCGGCAAGTGCCGGAGTTACAGTGGCAGCATCGGCAAGTGTCGATGTTGCGACAACACCTTCAGCAACCTTAACCCTGGGTAGCACATACTGCTTGCTGCCCTGTTTCACCTCAAATGCCAATGAAAGGTTGCTCTTGGCCATCTCTGGAACATACGTGTACATCACCGGAATAGTCACAGTTCCGCCGTATTCATAGTTTACCACCGGATTGTTTCCACGCACCTTTTCTCCCTGGAACGTATACGGTTGCGAAGCGACCTCTGTGCCATTATATTCAAGATAAGGAGTTACGGTTACCTCTGCATTTTTCAAGAAGAAGTTACCGGGAATTTTACCTGTCACGGTTGCTGGCACTTTATCGCCAACGACTTCAAGCGGAGACGGGTTCACCGAGAAATAATCAGCCGAGAACTGGTTGAGTTTCTTCCCGCAGCCCGTCAACATAACTGCACTGCCCAGAATGAGCGAGTAACATAATTTTTTGTTCATGATTCAAGAAATTTGTTAATTATTTATGTAATTTATTTTTGCTGTATAATATTGGCACAAATATAGTAAATTCCCGCGACAAAGCGCGAAAACAGCGCGTTTGCTGAATAATATTGAACAAATTTAAACTTAGTTGACTTTTATACGGATAATTATAACTATTTTTGCCTCTCATTTTGTTTGATTCACTAACCATTCATTCTGATATAGAGCCGATGAGAAAATGGCGTATTGACGACAGTTCTGAGCTGTACAACATTAACGGATGGGGGCTGAAATACTTCTCCATCAACGACAAGGGGCATGTTGCGGTTACTCCGCGCGAAGGATATGCGGCAGTCGACCTCAAGGAAATAATGGATGAGTTGCAGGTTCGCGACATCACATCTCCCGTACTCCTGCGCTTCCCCGACATTCTTGACAACCGTGTTGAAAAAATTTCACGGTGTTTCAAGCAAGCGGCCGATGAGTACGACTACCGCGCAAAGAATTTCATCATCTACCCTATCAAGGTCAACCAGATACGCCAGGTCGTCGAGGAGATAGTCTCCCACGGCAAGAAATTCAACATCGGCCTTGAAGCAGGATCCAAACCTGAACTTCACGCCGTCCTCGCTACCAATATTGCCGAGAACGCACTCATAATATGCAACGGGTACAAGGATGAGAACTATGTAGAGCTGGCTCTGCTTGCACAGAAAATGGGACGGCGCATCTATCTTGTGGTCGAAAAACTCAATGAGCTGAAACTGATTACCGAAACAGCAAAGCGCCTGAAAATCGCCCCTAACATCGGAATACGCATCAAGCTGTCAAGTTCAGGGTCAGGCAAATGGGAGGAGTCAGGCGGCGACCAGTCCAAATTCGGGCTGAATTCAAGCGAACTGCTTGAGGCCATCGATTTCATGGAGAAAAACAAGATGATGGAATGTCTGAGACTTATACATTTCCACATCGGCAGCCAGATAACGAAGATACGGCGCATAAAGAACGCCTTGCGTGAAGCTACACAGTTCTATGTGCAACTGTCAAAGATGGGTTTTGACATTGACTTCATCGACATAGGCGGAGGTCTTGGAGTAGACTACGACGGGACCCGCAACTCGGCAAGCGAGAGCAGCATGAACTATTCAATACAGGAATATGCCAACGACTCGGTATCGGCTCTTGTTGACGCATGCGTGAAAAACGGGCTGAAACAGCCCAACATCATCACCGAAAGCGGACGCTCTCTTACGGCCCACCACTCGGTACTGATATTCGAAGTCCTTGAGACTACCACCCTACCCATCTGGAAAGAATCCCAGGAAGTAAGTTCCGACGACCATGAACTTGCACGAGAGCTGTACGACATTTGGGACAAACTTAATCAGCCCCGCCTATTCGAGAGCTGGCACGACGCATTGCAGATACGCGAGGAAGCCCTTGACCTGTTCAGCCTCGGGCTGCTTGATCTGCGCACTCGCGCCCAGATTGAGAAACTGTTCTGGTCGATAGCCCGCGAAGTTGGAGAAATTGCCGCTTCCATGAAACACGCCCCCGAGGAATTGCGCAAGATTGCCAAGATGATTCCCGACAAATACTTCTGCAACTTCTCCCTGTTCCAGTCCCTTCCCGACTCTTGGGCGATAGACCAGGTATTCCCGATAATGCCCATATCCCGGCTTGACGAGAAGCCAAGCCGCACGGCAACCATACAGGACATCACCTGTGACTCTGACGGAAAGATTGCCAACTTCATCTCCAACCACGGCACATCATCATCCCTGCCCGTTCATTCCCTGAAACCGGGCGAGCCCTACTACCTCGGAGTTTTCCTCGTCGGTGCCTACCAGGAGATACTCGGAGACATGCACAACCTTTTCGGTGACACCAACGCCGTACACATCAGCGTATATAAGGACCATTACGAAATCGACCAGATAATTGACGGGGAAACCGTCGCCGAAGTCCTTGACTATGTACAGTTCAATCCCAAGAAACTTGTGCGCAACGTCGAGACATGGGTTACCGCTTCCATGAAAGCAGGACGCATATCACCCGAGGAAGGACGCGAGTTCCTGAGCAACTACCGCTCCGGACTTTATGGCTACACCTACCTTGAAAAAAACTGACACCGTCGTGGCGCAACAACGTTATTTCATGCAGCTGTCCTACCGTGGAGCACCGTTTCACGGTTGGCAGTCGCAGCCCAACGCCGTCAGCGTACAGTCGACTATCGAGAAAGCCATCTTCACTGTCATGCGCTACCCGGTCAGGATTACCGGTGCCGGACGCACCGACACCGGTGTCAACGCACGCAAGATGATTGCCCACTTCGACCTGGTCGAACCGCACCCCCACCCCGACTCTCTCGTAAGAGCCATCAACTCCCTCGTCGGTCACGACATCGCAATCGAGTCGCTCACCCCGGTTCACCCCGATGCCCACGCCCGATTTGACGCCACATCCCGCACCTACCACTATTACGCCCATTCAGGCAAGTCTCCGTTCCTGCACCATCTCAGCTGGCAGGCACCGGCAACGCTCGACTATGAAATCATGAACCGGGCGGCCGACCAGCTACTGTCGGTCGAAGACTTCACCTCATTTGCCAAGCTGCATACCGACGTAAAGACCAATATCTGCCACGTCACCCATGCATCATGGCAACCGTGCGGAGACAACCGCATGGTATTCGTCATCACTGCCGACCGCTTTCTGCGCAACATGGTAAGAGCCGTTGTCGGCACCCTCGTTGAAGTGGGACGTGGCAAAATGACCCTTGACGATTTTGCTGCAGTAATATCAGCCAAAGACCGCTGCGCTGCCGGTTCATCGATGCCGGCCCACGCACTATACCTATGGGATGTCACATACCCCTATTTTTGATTATTTTTCCTCTTTCCGCTAAAAAATACTCATTTTTTATTCCCATATCGAATAAAAGCATTACCTTTGCACTACCGAAAGGCCCAGGTGGCGGAATGGTAGACGCGCTCGTTTCAGGTGCGAGTGCTGCGAGGCGTGCAGGTTCGAGTCCTGTTCTGGGCACCTAAGCGGAGAAAGCTGAAAAAGTTTTCTCCGTTTTTCTTTACGACTCTGACTTATCATTCAAGCGCCAATGATCCGATACGTTACACGACAGTTATTACATCCATTCATCCACATCTGCTGTTTCGGCATGACAGCCGGCTGCTCCACCGGCAACAATCCGGCAGTCGCCCCCACCGAAGACACAAGCCGATTCGTAACATTGACCGACATTGTCCCCGATGCCATCCTGGACATCCGCTATTACGGGACATACAACTTCATCGGCACCCGAATCGACGGATACGAAGAACCGACAGCACTGCTGACAAGAGAAGCCGCCGAAGCATTAAAAGCCGTCAGCGATGAAGTCATGAAACAAGGATACCGCCTTAAAATCTTCGACGCCTACCGTCCGCAATGCAGCGTGGACCATTTTGTTCGCTGGGCAACCGGCATCACCGACACCCTTACAAAATCCTACTTTTACCCCGATATCGACAAGAGCATCCTTTTTGAGCAGGAATACATAGCCGGGAAAAGCGGGCACACACGCGGTTCTACCGTCGACCTGACACTTTTTGACATGGCGACCGGAAAAGAGCTGGACATGGGAGGGACATTCGATTGGTTTGGCGCGGAAAGCAGCCCCGACTTCTGCGGCAACCCCGACACAGGAGAATACACTGCCGACAACAGGAAGAGCCCTAAAAACCGCATAATCACTGCCGAACAGTTCAGAAACCGGTTAATACTCCGCTCGGCAATGCTCCGTCACGGTTTCAACCCCATCGACTCCGAGTGGTGGCACTTCACACTTCGCGACGAACCATTTCCCGACACCTACTTCACATTCCCCGTAAGGCAACTGAACCGCTAACCCGATTCCGGTTAGCAGCCCCAATTACCATCCGTCTAATTTCCATATAATACAATCACCTTTATACTACAGCACATATACGTTAACTGGAATCAGAATAAAAATTGTTTTATACTCAATTTTTATTCATTTTATTTGGAACATCCGACAACTACATACTATCTTTGCCGAAAGTTTTGCTGAACATGGAAAAGATATTGGCCGAAAATATAAAACGTATCTGCAAGGAACGCAAGATGCAGCTTAAAGACCTTGCATTTGCAATGGGAATCGACGCAAGCAGTCTGAACAGGGCAATGTATGGCAATGCCCGGCTGGGCACTATTGAAAAGATGGCTGCTGCTCTTGACGTCAGCCTCAAGAGCCTGTTTGAACCGGTCGGAGAAGAATCTGTCGAAGGATATATCAAGATAAATGGCAAAATATTTCAGTTCAACAGCCGGCAGGAACTGTACAACATAATTAAAATTTAAAGCTCACAATGAACGCTTTCTGCTAAATAATCTTTAACTTTGTGGCGTCGCTTCGGCGACAGACATATTGTTAAGGAAGCGTTTAGCTTTATTCCATAATGGTGAACTTCGACAACTCACAAGCGTATTGGAATAATGAAAATCGTTCTCCTTTGGCACAAATATATGTTTTACCATATATAGACCAAAGGTGTGAGCTTTTTCTATATCCATACGCAAGGCAGTCGAAGGCCTACCATTAGGATTAGAACTGATAGGCTCACACTTTCTTGTTTAATAACACTAAATTTATTAACCCGCATTGGGAGAGCCTTACGATGCACTAAAACTTTTATAATCATGAAGAAGTTTTTATTGATTGCGTGCATGGCATTGCTTGGAGTTTGCTCAGTGTCGGCACAAGAAAACAAAGAGTACAAACGTGCAATTGGAATATCCGCAGGATATGTAACAAGTGTAAATGGGCCAATGCTTAGTGCCAAATTCGTTTGGAATCTGAAAAAGAAATTCCGTATTGAACCAACAGTTAACTGCATTTTTGGTAAAGACCTTACGGCATATAATGGTGCACTAAACTTCAAGTATATGTTCCCAATAAAGGGTTTCAGAGTATATCCGGTTATAGGTGTTGGGCTTGGACAAATTGAGCCAAAAGAAGAATATAAAGTTCAGAAACTCGTTGAAGGTGGTGGAGAATTCTTTACTAATTTTGGAGCAGGTATTGAATATGACTATAAAGAAAGGTGGATATTGAATGCCGAAATTTCAGAGGTTGCAGGTGGTGGATTAGACGGCGATTGCAATGGCGTTTCAATTATGATAGGAGCTGCATACAAATTCTAGACGACAATGTTCAAAGCCCTTTATTCAATAATGATGGTGGCATTTATTGCCACCTCATTTTCACTTTCATCATGTGACAGTGACAACGATGAGCCCGATGAGGAGAGCACTTCAGCACAATGCGTTATTGCAAACGGAGAGACACTGAAACCGACACCTAATTGCGTTTATTCTCATACCTACGATTACTATGGTTATGCCATGACTTATTTTAGCGCGACATTGCAAAGTGACAAGGACGGGTTTATCTATTTCGATTTCAAATGCAATTCCGGTTTCAAGGAAGGAGATGAATTGTCCGTATCCTTAATAAGGTATCATCCCTGGACCAGTATCTATTTTTCAAGTTATGAAGAACTTAGCGGTAAGGTTATCGTAGAAAATATTTCCGGGAACAATATCACATTATCATTTGATAACTACACATTCATTAGAGATGATGATGAATTCGTAATTAACGGAACGATAAAATACATAGAAGACGGAACAGCCTCAGAAGAATAGATGGCTCAGTGATGCCACGTGCAACATTTCCCTTTAGAAGACAAGCGGTTGAGTCCCGATGAACTCAACCGCTTGTCTTAATTGTCGGGGTGAGAAGACTCGAACTTCCGACCTCCACGTCCCGAACGTGGCGCGCTGCCAACTGTGCTACACCCCGAGCAGTTTTGCGGGGACAAAAGTAGCATTTTTTTTTCATCGGACAAAATTCACCGCACATTTTATCCCATTTATTTCATTTTCCAACCAAAAACAAGACCGGACAAAATAGACCGTTTGCCATTTTATAATTTTATAAGATATTGATAGCGAATAATTCAACTATATTCACTACCTTTGCGTGATTTTTATTAGACGAAAATAGATTATATAAATTTTATGGTAAATCCAATCAAGAAAACCATCGAGCTGAGTGACGGCCGTGTCATCACTCTTGAGACAGGCAAACTTGCCAAGCAAGCCGATGGAGCGGTAGAACTGCGCATGGGCAACACTATGCTTCTTGCGACAGTAGTTTCGGCCAAAGAGGCCGGTGAAGGGGTTGACTTCATGCCCCTGCAAGTAGAGTATAAGGAAAAATTCTCCTCTTTTGGTCGTTTTCCCGGTGGCTTCCTGAAACGCGAAGGACGCGCTTCCGACTATGAAATCCTGACGGCACGCCTTGTTGACCGTGTACTCCGTCCGCTTTTCCCCGACAACTACCATGCCGACACCTTTGTCAACATCACCATGTATTCATCCGACGGTGTTGATATGCCCGATGCCCTTGCCGGATTGGCAGCATCAGCAGCTATCGCCGTTTCCGACATACCGTTCAACGGCCCCATCTCCGAAGTCCGTGTCGCACGTGTTGACGGTGAATTTGTCATCAACCCCACCTTCGAGCAGCTCGACAACGCCGACATGGAACTCATGGTAGGCGCAACCTACGATAATATCATGATGGTGGAAGGCGAAATGGACGAAGTGTCCGAAGCCGACCTTCTTGCCGCCCTCAAGGCTGCACACGAGGCGATCAAGGCTCAGTGTAAGGTTCAGATGGAACTTGCCGAAGCGGCAGGTGCAACCGTAAAGCGTGAATATTGCCATGAGGTAAATGACGAGGAACTCCGCAAGGACGTTCACGACAAGTGCTACGACAAAGCCTATGCAATCGCCAAGGCCGGCTGTGCCGACAAGCATTGGCGCCAGAACAGTTTTGATGCCGTGTGTCAGGAATACATCGACTCTCTTCCCGAAGAAGAAAAAGACGAAAAGACACCGCTTGTCAAGCGTTATTATCACGATGTAGAGAAAGAAGCAGTGCGCCGTTGCATCCTTGACGAAGGCATACGCCTTGACGGACGCAAGACAACCGAGATACGTCCCATCTGGTGTGAGGTAAACTACCTCCCGGGGCCTCACGGCTCGGCAGTGTTCACCCGTGGAGAGACCCAGTCCCTCTCAACCGTAACACTTGGCACCAAGCTCGACGAGAAGATCCTTGACGATGTACTTAATCAGGGACGCGAACGCTTCCTGCTCCACTATAACTTCCCCCCCTTCTCTACCGGCGAGGCAAAACCGGTACGTGGAGTAGGCCGCCGCGAAATAGGACACGGCAATCTCGCTCACCGCGCACTCAAGCGCATGTTCCCCGAAGATTTCCCCTACTGCTGCCGCATCGTTTCCGACATCCTTGAATCAAACGGTTCTTCATCAATGGCCACCGTATGTGCCGGAACACTCGCACTGCTTGATGCCGGCGTTAAGATGAAGAAACCAGTGAGCGGTATCGCAATGGGTCTCATCACCGACACCGCAAGCAGCAAATATGCCGTATTGTCCGACATCCTCGGAGATGAAGACCATCTCGGAGACATGGACTTCAAGGTAACAGGGACAAAGGACGGTATCACCGCAACCCAGATGGACATCAAATGTGACGGCCTCTCTTACGAGATATTGGAGAAAGCACTTCTTCAGGCTCGCGACGGTCGCCTTCACATCCTCAATATCATCAACGAGACAATCCCCGCTCCGCGTGAAGACTACAAGCCTCACGTACCGCGCATCGTAACGATGACAATACCCAAAGATCTCATCGGTGCTGTCATAGGCCCGGGCGGGAAGATCATACAGGGAATCCAGGAAGAGAGCGGTGCAACAGTCTCTATCGACGAAATAGACAACACAGGCTATATCGAAGTGGCTGCCGCCAACAAAGACTCCATCGACAAGGCATTGGCAATGATCAACGCCATTGTTGCCCTGCCCGAAGAAGGAGAAGTCTACACAGGAACCGTACGTTCAATCCTTGACTTCGGAGCCTTTGTTGAGTTCATGCCCAACCGCGACGGGCTTCTCCACATTTCGGAAATAAGCTGGGAACGACTCGAAAACATGGAAGCGTCAGGCCTCCACGAAGGTGACACAGTTGAAGTCAAACTCATCGAGATTGACAAGAAAACCGGAAAATTCCGTCTGTCAATGCGCGCACTGCAACCCAAGCCTGAAGGATATGTTGAACGTGAACGTGCACCACGCCCTGAACGCCGCAACAACGACCGCGGCCCACGCCGTGACAATCAGAGAGGTCCGCGTCACGACAACCGCCGGAATAACGACCGGAACAGCCGTCGTGAACACGAAGAGGAATAATCAACATTATCCAGCATAGGGATTAAGAGGGTGTGGAAGCGCACCTTAAAATCCGGACAGATTAAACGAGAGGGGCAGTGTAAAAATCAAATTTTACACTGCCCTACTCATTTCCCGTTAATGCTACGCACTCGCTTATTTTTCTTTGACGGGACGCACACTCCTCCCGTAGCGACGGCTGTCGCAGCCGATGTTGGAATAGTTACTGTGAAAAGACAAAGCATACGCGTAATCGTTGTCAATAATTAACGAACTGTTGCTGTTGAGTGTACTGCTCCAGTAGAGACCGTCATCGCCTGCGAAAGAGAGAGAAGTGCAGAAGTGGTAACCAGCGGCAGGCAGGAAGATGCTGTTACGGTTGCCTTTGGAAAGCTTCCTGCCTGTGACCTTATAACCGTTAACTCCATTATAGGTTATCCATGTCCATGTGCAGTTATTTTCCAGTTCTAAAAGCTCATCCTCGGTAGGCATGCGCCATCCGTCGCCCCATTTCACATGAGCCACGTCATCTTGCGGTTCAAGCACGGTCCTGTTGTCGACTGTACCGTCATCGCTGTCGGTACAGTATTTGGTCAGTGTATCATCTCTGCCGTTGCACCACTTATATGTTGACTCATCATAATCGTATTTCTCATCGGTCTCGCCCCATGCGTAGTAACCGCCGTATTCCTCGGGGCTGCTTGCTCCGACATTCCAACTTGCCCAGTTGACCGACAGTCCGAGGTCGACCTCCTGTGAGACGGCAATGCCGTACTCGTCAGTCTCAGGATTAGCAGCATTGTCTGCAGACTTCTGCGGTTCATCGTCGTCATCACTGCATGACACGAAGCCTGAGCACAGCACCGCTGCGACTGCAAGGCTCAAAAGTCTCATCTTCTTCATTCTCTCAATGTTTTTAGTGTTATATAATATTTGTCAATTCTTTTTCTTTTTTAATGCTGTCCCATAGCCCTCTGCCCTGCCTCAGGGGAGGACTGTCGAGTGGCTCGACACCCAATTATTTTGCTGTGGTCGTACCCCTCCGTCCTACGGACACCTCTCCTAAGGTAGGAGAGGACTGCCGCGAGTCGCGGCGCACTAATAGTCTGCGACAGATAAGTGCTCCCTTAGGTTAGGGGAGCTGTCACGAAGTGACTGAGGGGTATGCATCCCCGGAGCAAAGCTGTCTCCTGACTGCACTCCTGTGATTTCCCGGTGCAAAGGTATGCAAAAAGGGCATACCCCTACCCCCCCGCATTAAATTTTGTTAACACAAGAATTTAATGCGCGTTTTCCCTGATAGTGCGAGCATACCTCTCCGGTGCTTCGCACCACCTCTCCTACATTAGGAGAGGAATTGGTCGAGTGCCGTAATCGCATGTTTTGGGGCAGCAGACTGCATTAACTTTGCCAAACGGAACAAAAAGAGTTCATTGACATTCTGGAAATTTACCGGTGCGGATGTGCCGATATGCCCAATCCTCTTTACTTATTTTTATTACCTTTGCAAAAGTGATTACAGACAACATCAGACTATCATGAGATACTTTATTTCAGCAGGAGAAGCATCAGGTGATATACATGCCGCCGGGCTGATAAAAGCCCTGCGACAGTACGACCCGCAGGCCCGGTTCACATTTCTCGGAGGAGATCTCATGTCCCAGGCGGCAGGAAACACTCCGCTCATCCATTACCGTGACATGGCATACATGGGATTCAGCGAAGTATTGCGGAATCTGTCAAAAGTCCTCGGCAACCTCAAACGTGCAAAGCAGACAATTACCTCTGAGTGCCCCGATGCGGTAATACTCATCGACTACCCGAGCTTCAACCTCAAGATCGCACGACACGCCTGGCAACATTCCATCCCCGTCTACTACTACATTTCCCCTAAAGTATGGGCATGGAAAGAATACCGGGTCAAAGACATCCGTAAATACGTGACACGCCTGTTCTCGATACTGCCTTTCGAAAAGGACTTCTATCTCAGGCACAATTATGAAATAACCTATGTAGGAAATCCATCGGTCGAAGAGATTGAGAACCGTGCCAAATCCATCCCCGAACGGTCATCATTCCTCGACTCCCACAACTTGCCCGACCGCCCTATCCTTGCACTTGTGCCGGGCAGCCGTCGCGGAGAGATACGTAATAATCTGCCGGTAATGCTCGATGTGGCAAAACGCTTCCCCATGTACAACCCCGTGATAGCCGGAGCACCGGGAATAGAACGTAGCATTTATGACCGGTACGGCAACATGCCGGTTGTCACCGGTGTGACATTCGAGTTGATAAAACACGCCGACATTGCCCTTGTCACATCAGGGACCGCCACACTTGAAGCAGCGTTATTGCGCACACCACAAGTCGTCTGCTACAGAGCAAACGGTTCCCGTTTTTCCTACAATCTGTTCAAACACATACTCAAAGTAAAGTATGTCTCCCTGCCAAACCTCATTGCCGACAGCCCAATCGTACCGGAGATGCTGCTGCACCACTGCAACGCCGATGAAGTATCCCGAAAAGTAAGCGACATCCTTCCGGGGACACAAGGGCGCAGCGACATGCTCAACGGCTACAGTCTCATGCGGAAAGCACTTGGCGACAGCAATGCCGCATCATCAACAGCGCAAGGCATAATAAAAGACTTGAATAACCGATTACAACGATAGCACAATGACCCATATAGATTTCCCCACATTAGAAAACCGTCCGGTAAAAGTACTCTTCGTATGCCTCGGCAATATATGCCGTTCACCGGCAGCCGAGGGCATCATGCGACACATTGTCGAGGAGAACGGTGACAGTCGCGACTGGGTAATAGACTCAGCCGGAACCGGCGGCTACCACATCGGGCAACTGCCCGACAACCGCATGAGGATACATGCTCGCCGGCGGGGACTGGAACTCACTCACCGATGCCGCCAGGTCAACCCTGAAGACTTTTACCGTTTCGACCTCATAATTCCGATGGATGCATCCAACGAATCCAATCTCCGTCGCCTGTCACCCACAACAGAGACCGACGCGAAAATAATCCCGATGGCACGGTTTGTCGACATGGCTCTACGTTATGACTACATCCCTGACCCGTACTATGAAGGTGCAGAAGGATTTGAACTCGTCCTCGACCTGCTCGAAAACGGATGTGCCAACCTATATCACGCCGTAAAATCCATAATTTCACAATAAACCACCATGCGCAGAACATTACTATCGGCACTTCTGATACTCTCTTTTGCCATTTCCCACTCAATGACAACCGTGACATGGGAAAACCTCGGCAACAGCAAAGACGATTCCGGGAATTATTACATACAGCGTTTCACAATACATGATGTCAAGAATATTGAGCGCCTGTGTTTCAACCAGTTTGCGCGCAAGATGCACACATTGTCACCAAAGGACTCGATTGTTGAGATAATTCCGGGGTACTACTATCTTAAAAGTCCTGAATTCGGGACATTTGCCGACAGCGTAGTCATCGACATACACACCCGCGGCACTCTTGCCAACCGCTGCTACGCTCCCGACGGTGTACATTCCGTCACTACCGACGGGCACACGGCAAGCGTAAAGTTCATACGCAAATCCATAATAAGCCACCCTCGCCAATGGGGATTGCCCGATAGGGACCGGATGCCCTACGGTGATGACATTTATCGATTCAACGAGTCTCTTAAAAGCGATGACACCATAGGGGTATATGACGTAATACCATCATTCAAAAGTGTAAGGCTGCTCGGAGGGAACTATACGGGAAATTCCGACATAACCCGTAACAAGATAAGCCACAGCAATCCTGAATTTTACCGCATAACCATCAAGGATGACTCTATTCTGGTCGAATACGCATCTGAACGGGCACGGAAAATCGCCGAACGGGTCTTGACAACCAACAACTATATTCCCGATAACGGTTTTCTGCCCAACGTAATCATCGAGGACTATCCCGACCTCCCCTATCGTGGCGTGATGATTGACATCGCAAGGAATTTCCAGAGAGCAGCTGATCTCCAGGTCGTAGCGCAGATTCTCGCACGCTACCGCATGAACAAGCTGCATTTCCACTTCAGCGACGATGAGGCCTGGCGTCTTGAAATACCGGGATTACCAGAACTCACCGATCTCGGCTCCCGTCGCGGATACACCCTTGATGAAAGCAAGCACCTCGTACAGATATTTACCGGCAACGGAGACCCGAACACAACCGAGGGAACTGCCAATGGATACATTACCCGCAGTGAATTTATCGACTTCCTGAAATATTGTTATTCATTAGGAATCGACGTTATTCCGGAAATAGAATCACCTGGACACGCTCGCGCTGCCATCAAGGCGATGGAAGCCCGCTTCCGCAATACCGGTGATGCAAGCTACAGGCTCATAGAAGACGGCGACACATCACGATACACCTCAGCCCAGGCGTTCCATGACAACGTGATGAATCCGGCTCTTCCCGGGCCATACCGGTTCATGGAAAAGGTCATCGCCGAAATAGACTCGATGTACCGTGAAGCTGAAGTACCGTTGACTGCGATACACATCGGAGGAGACGAAGTGCCGAGAGGCGCATGGAACGGTTCGGGAGCAGCCCTTGAAATGATTTCATCCGAAAATCTCAACGGTGAAAAAGGATTGCATGCAAAGTTCATCAGACAGATAGCAAAAATACTGTCAGAACGCAATATACCCATGAACGGATGGCAGGAAATAGCCATCGGGCACACCGACGGATACAACGCCGCAACAGTTCCGCTCGTAGGAGGTGTGAACTGCTGGAGCACACTGGCATCGCAAGGGAACGGAGGGGTGACACAACAGGCTGTCAATGCCGGCTATCCCGTGATATTAAGCAACGTCAACCATTTTTACCTTGACCAGTCATACAACTACCATCCTTATGAACCAGGACTAACCTGGGGCGGTACTGTCGACGAATTTGCTACCCTTTCGGGCTATCCCGAGACATTGTGTCCCACCGATTCTACAACCAAAGGCAAGGTAATCGGTATCTCAGGTCATATTTTTGCCGAGACAATGCGCTCGTTCCCGCAACTGCAATACTACCTGTTCCCAAAGATGCTCGGACTTGCCGAACGGGCATGGAACAACCGTGAGACTTACTCCCCGGCACAATTCAACCGCATCATCGGAGAGAAGGAATTGCCACGGCTCACAGTACGCGGCATGAATTTCCGCCTGCGCCAGCCGGGCATAATGGAAGAAAACGGGACAATCATGATGAATTCGCCCTATGAAAACGCTGTGATACGCTACACAACCGACGGAAGCGAACCATCAGCGGCATCCGCAGTCTACTCAGCCCCGTTCAGCACATTATCCAAGGAAATACGTGCACGACTATACTACCTGGGTAAAGAAAGCGTAACCACAATCCTTTACCTCCAATAAGGACGGTTGCATTTGCTAAATATCAGAGAAAAAGGTATCTTTACAGCAATAAACATCATTCCCTATGAAACGGTATTCTCTTGTGTCCTTAATATTGATGGCAACAATATCAATGAATGCTGCCGACATAACCCTGCCACAACCACAGAAATCAGGAGGGAAACCCCTGATGGAAACACTTTCCGAGCGTAAATCGGCTCGCGTATTCGATACAGAAAGGCAGCTGTCACACCAACAGCTTGCCGACCTGCTTTGGGCTGCTTGCGGGTATAACCGTGAGGACAAGCTCACAATCCCCACCGCCCTCAACCGTCAGGAAATAAGCATCTATGCCATCACACCCGATGGAGCATACCGTTACGACGCCAAAGCAAACGTGTTGCGCGAGGTCAACAGTTCCGACATACGTTCCCTTTCAGGACAACAGGAATTCGCCCAAAAGGCGACACTCAACATTGCAATCGTAAGCGACAAGGCCAAAATGGCACATGATATCTTTGCCGGAGTTGCAGCCGGAGCTGTGATGCAGAACATCTACCTGTGGTGCGCATCCAACGGTATAGGGACAGTTGCCCGCGGCAGCTTTGACGGAGAGGCTCTTGCCAAAGCACTGGAACTGGATGCCGACAAACGCATACTGCTTGTCCAGACAGTAGGATACTGATTACAGCGATGACACGGCTTCCGCTCATTATATGGATACTCTCATTGTCCCTCGTAGTTGCCTGCGGAGAAGACAAGGTACTGCCCGAGGAAACAGATGAGACACTCATTCTGGGGGAAGACACTTCAGCATTCAATCCCTACACGATTCACTTCGATTCAATGCCACCTGGAGGGATAAGGCTTCGGACAAGAGCCATACGTTCACTTGCAAGGACATTCAACGACAGCAACCACACGCACCTCGCCTCGGCAATACATTCAGGCATCTCCCCGGTCACTGATGCCCGTTCGGCATGGAACCTGAGACAGCCCGTAGTCAAGGTCGTGACATGCAGGGAATACTTTGTCGACTCCCTGACCCATTCGTTACCGTTTCTCGTCCCCAAAGCAGAATTACTGCTTCGGGAAATAGGACAACGGTTCAATGATTCTCTTGCATCACGCGGAGGAGGGAGCTACCGCATCAAAGTGACAAGCATCCTGCGCACGCCGGCCTCGATAGCCAGGTTACGGCGTAGAAATGTAAACGCAGTAGACACTTCAGCCCATCAGTTCGGAACGACATTCGACATCAGTTACATAAAATTCATCTGCGACTCGGTTACAATCCCACGCACACAGGCCGATCTGAAAAATCTTCTCGCTGAAGTCCTCTTCGACCTGCGTAACGACAACAGATGCCACGTCAAATACGAACGGAAACAAGGCTGTTTCCACATTACAGTACATTAAACCCACGCAACACCAGACTATGGAGGAAAACATAAACAATAAGCCACAAAAGAAGCCGAAAACAAAACACAAGCACGGGATATGGTCAAAAACGGTAAAAGCCCTATTGTGGATTCTGGCTACAATAATTACCCTGACAGTTCTTCTCCTCGGAGGTATTGGACTGTTCCTTACCCCCGAAAGGCTCACTTCTATTGTCGAGAAATACGCCAACGCATACATTGACGGTCAAGCGAAAATCAGTAACGTCGAGCTGACCGTGTGGAAAACATTCCCGCGTATGAGAATCGATGTCGATTCGCTCACCATTGTAAGCAACAGCCTGGAAAGCGTAGACAGCATTACACGGAAACGGCTTCCGGCAAATGCCGACACCCTGCTGACACTGAAACACTTTCATGGCGGATTAAACATTTCATCCCTTTTAGCAGGCAAAATAGGACTGTACGACATCGAACTGCAACAACCGATGGTCAACCTTGTAGCTGTCAACGATTCCATGGCAAACTACAACATCATACCACCATCACCGGAGACCGAAGATAACGACACCTCATCAGTGTCACTGCCCGACATAGCCATCGACCGGTTCACAATCACCGATGCCCTTCCCATAAACTACTTTTCCCTTAGCGACAGCATCGATGCAGGGATAACACTCGGCAAGACCTACATCGACGGGAACGGCGCCCCTCGCTACGACATAGCAGTCAACGGTGACGTAAAAGCACTGTTGCCACCTCTCGTCAGGGAAAACTGTCTTCCTATAGGGTTAAACGGAAAAATCGAATGGAGTCCCGGGAATCCATATCGCATCACGTTAGAGAATTTCAATGTAGACATTGACGAAATTCACGGGACAATCGACACCTCCATTGACTGCAATGATTCCATAACGGTCAACAGCCTGAGCCTCACCATAGCACAGACTCCGATAAACGCACTTATATCCCACGTTCCTGAACAATACCGCACAGAACTGGCCGACATAAAAACCGACCTGACAATTGGAGCAGGAATAGAGCTCCTGTCCCCCTACAATCTCAACGACACCACTGCAATACCGTCACTTGATATAACTGTCGACATTCCCAAAGGAAAACTTGCCTACAAGGAACGCTACCGGCTGAAGGCATTTGCCGCGGCACTCATGCTTCATGTTGACGGCAAAAAGCCCAATCTGTCATCGGCAACAATCAAGTCCTTTGCAATCGACGGCATGGGAATATCGGCCAGTCTCAACGGTTCACTCAAGAATCCGTTCACCGACCCGCTGATGAGCGGCAAATTCACCGGCAGTATCAACTTCGACCGTCTCCCTCCGTTCATAAAAGACTCCCTACCGGCTATCATTTCAGGGAAGCTGACTGCCGACACTGAAGTAAAACTGAGAAAAAGCCATCTGTCAAGCAAGAATTTCCACCATGCACGCCTGTCGGGTTCTGCAACCCTCAACGATTTCCGGCTTGACATTCCCGACTCGGCAACCTCATTCTACACTCGGGAAACAACCCTGCGGTTCGGCACAAACAGCAGCTTTGTAACCGACAGTAGCCGGGTGGACTCGTTACTGACAGCATCGGTCAGAATCGATACGGCACTGGTACTGTATGACGGCATGCGGCTTATGATAAAGAACGCCAAAGCCGGGGTAGGATGCAAGAATATAGCATCAAGCACCGACTCGACCCAAATCAACCCCATAGGGGCAACCATAAGTGCCGAACGCGTCAACTTCCGCTCGACCGATTCATCAAGGATAAGGCTAAGGAATATCCTGTGCAAAGCATCTTTAAAACGGTTCAACCAGAAAGCCAAAGTCCCGGAACTTAACCTGCTCATCGATGCACGTCGCATAAGTTACGGCGACAAACTCAACCGGTTGTCTTTGAGAGAAGGGAACCTGAACATCACAGCCCACCTTAAAGAACGCCAGAAAATGGGCAAAAAAATGCAGGCCCGATACGACTCGATATCCCGACTGTACCCCGGACTTGCTCCCGACTCTATCTACCGGCTTGCACTTGTAGCAAGAAAACGCAGCAACAATAACCGCTCATCGGTCAATACCGAAAGCGAGATGCTGGACTTTGACCTCGACAATTCAATGAAGCAATTACTGCGCCGATGGAACATTCACGGAACAATAACCGCCAAACGCGGAAGGCTGTTCACGCCCTATTTCCCTTTACGCAACACATTGACAAACATAAATTTTGATTTTACAACCGACAGCGTATTGCTTCACGACATAAAATACACCGTAGGGCAAAGCGATTTCCTCATAAACGGCTCGATCAGGAACATACGCCGGGCCTTGACATCCCGACGCGGCACTCCGCTGGATATAGATTTCAGGATCAGCAGTGACACGATAAACATCAATGAGATCGCCCAGACGGCATTCTCGGGAGCGGCATTCTCGGAGAAATCCGCCTCATCTGTCTCGATAAGCCACATCGAAGATGAAGACAGCATCCAGATGGCAATAGAGCAGCAGACCGACACAAGCAAGAGTGCAGCGCTGCTCATTCCAATGAACATCGACGCGACAGTCAGTCTGCAGGCCAGGAATGTCTACTATGCCGACTTGCTGATGCACCGGTTCAGAGGCAATCTTTACATCTTGAACGGAGCATTGAATCTGCACAACCTGTCGGCAAAAACCGACATGGGCGACATACGCATGTCGGCACTCTACACAGCTCCGACCAAGAAAGACCTTAAATTCGGTTTCGGGCTACAGATAAAAGACCTCCAGGTCAACAAGGTACTCAATATGATTCCGGCAGTGGATTCACTCATGCCTCTACTGAAGGACATCGAGGGTGTCATCGACGCTGACATCGCAGCCACTACCGATGTCGACACGGCAATGAACCTTGTCATACCATCACTCAACGCAGCTATCAAGATTCACGGCGACAGTCTCGTGCTGCTTGATGCCGAGACTTTCAAGACATTATCCAAGTGGCTGATGTTCAAGAATAAGAAACGTAACATGATTGACCAGATGACAGTCGAAATGCTGGTAGAAAATTCTACCCTCGAACTGTTCCCGTTCATGTTTGACATCGACCGGTATCGACTTGGTATAATGGGGCATAACGATCTTGCACTGAATCTCAATTACCACATTTCAGTCCTGAAATCCCCGCTACCGTTCAAATTCGGCATAAACATCACCGGAAACGCCGACGATATGAAAATCAGGGTAGGGAAAGCCAAATACAACGAAAAAGCGTCAGGACAGAAAATCGCCATCGTCGACACTACACGCATCAACCTCATGAACCAGATTGAAAATGTGTTCCGTCGTGGTGTCAATGTTGCCCGTCTCGGAAAACTTAACGTCAAGCGCAACAGCATCTCCAATACCGGGACAAGCGGTGACATCGCTTCCGACACCATTTCCCATGCCGACTCCCTGCTGCTCATCAAGGAAGGCATACTTCCGCCACCTCCCGAGCCGGCAGATTCAACAGGCACATCAACTAATGACAAGGCATCACGAAAGAAACGTAGAGACCGATGAACTTCATTCCAGAAATAGAACGTTTCCTTAAGGCACGGCACTTCAAGTCAGTGAGTCCACTGGCCGCACTTATCGACATGGACGGGACCCTGTATGACTCGATGGGCAACCATGCCGACGCATGGTTACGTATGGTTACCGAATTAGGGATTGAAGCCACTCGCGACGAATTTTTCATGTACGAAGGCCGAACCGGAGCCTCGACAATCAATATCATTTTCCGTCGTGCATACGGACGCGATGCGACTCCCGAAGAGATAGAGGAACTATACCACCGTAAAACAGTCTATTTTGCAGAAATGCCCCCCGTCAAGCCAATGCCGGGAGCGAAAGAAATGCTCGATACACTTATCCGGACCGGGATAAAACGCGTTCTCGTCACCGGTTCGGGACAGAGTTCTCTCATAAACCGTCTTGACACCGATTTTCCCGGGGCATTTTCCAGCGTGCTGAGAGTAACATCACGTAGCGTTACCCACGGCAAGCCCCACCCCGAGCCATTCATACGTGCAATGCAACTTGCCGGAGCAAAGCCTTCCCAATGCATCGCAATAGAGAACGCTCCGTTAGGAGTAAAATCGGCATCAGACGCCGGAGTCTTCACCATTGCCGTCACAACCGGCCCCATTCCACGCAAAGAGATGGAAAATACCGGAGCTGCCGTAATATTCCCATCCATGGAAGAGTGCGCCTCGCAGCTGCACATTCTGCTATACCAACTGCTTACAACTTCACAATCCTAAAGACATATAAGCCAATGGAACATCAGGAATTAATATTCACCAACGAAGTAGCACAGGCAATCGACACACTTGCCGAAAAAATCAATCCACCTAAAGTGTTCGTGCTTACGGATACCAATACTTCATGCCTGGTTCTTCCACGGCTACGACAGGTATCAAGGACAATTGCTGAAGCGACAGCCATAACCATCAAAGCCGGAGACATGAACAAGAACCTCGAATCGCTGTCATACATTTGGGAACAATTGTGTGACAATGGAGCGACACGCAAGTCCCTGCTCATAAATCTCGGAGGAGGTGTCGTAACCGATATCGGAGGATTTGCCGGAGCGTCATTCAAACGCGGTATCGGATTCCTTAACCTACCCACCACACTGCTAAGCGCAGTAGATGCGGCTGTCGGAGGCAAGACCGGAATAAACTTCAATGGGCTGAAAAACGAAATAGGCGCATTCAAGGAGGCCACGGCAGTAATAATATCCACCGCATTCTTCGACACGCTACCATCTGAAGAACTACTATCGGGATATGCCGAAATGCTCAAGCACGGACTAATTGCCGGTAAAGAGATCTACAGCCGACTGTTGGAGTTTGACATAACGGTATCCGACCCGGCACTGCTACTGGAACTGCTTGAAGAATCGGTTATGGTAAAAAAACGCATAGTAGAAGAGGACCCTACCGAAAAGGGGATACGCCGGGCACTCAATCTCGGGCATACTGCCGGACACGCGTTCGAGTCCATGTCCCTCAACCGCCAATCCCCCATTCCTCACGGATATGCAGTTGCATGGGGACTTATTGTGGAACTTATTCTGTCACATCTGAAACACGGATTTCCGTCCAATGAACTGCACCGGTTGGCTTCATATATCCACGACAGATACGGAGTGCTGCGCATAACATGCGACGACTATCCCGAATTACTCGGGCTTATGCATCACGACAAGAAGAACGAAAATGCCGGAGACATCAATTTCACTCTGCTTGAAGACGTTGGACAGATCAAGATCGACTGCACCTGCAACGAGGATGAGATAAAGAACGCCCTCGACATATACCGTGACCTGATGCACATCTGAGCCAGACATACCATCACGACACCCGGACATGGTATTGTCGTACATAAAACAGGCTGCCGGATAAAGGAGTTCCGGCAGCCTGTTCCAATATTATCCGAGCCCGACGACAGGTTATCTGATTATAACCTTACGGGTAAAAGCAGCCCCGTCATTGCCCTGAACAGCTACAATATAAAAGCCAGAAAGCGATGCCACATCCAGTTCATTGCTCCCCCTTGCCATGCATTCCAACGAGCCGTCAACCGAATACACCTCTATAACCGATGCGTCAATACCGGAAACCGACAGTGTATTCCCGACAACCCTGACAGCATGACCGCTATCATCCCTTACTGCCTCCACACCGGTACTTTTATCAAGAGTGAATGTATATTTTGCAGCCACTATACCCGGAGTATAATGGTAGACGTTGGCAACAGTCTCGCTCAACTTCTCGAATGCGACATATGACTGGGAAATTGTTGACACACCCGTACTTTTACGGGTATAAATAACCTTGTCATTGGTACGGTCGACAACAATAAAACCGTCGGAATAATTATCACCGCTCGGTTCAATCGTATAGGTTATACCGCTCATAGTGACAATATCACCTCCGGCGGTAGTGTTTGCGGTCTCCCCGTCGGAGTTGAAAGCATACTCGGTGTAAGCAACCCCATCAAGTTTCATCAACTGATTGACAACCGAGCGTGACGACCATACGACATTGTCTGTTGCATTAATATCATTATTGACCGGCTGCACAATACTTTGTGTTCCGGGGGTCTTTCCGGTCACGCCAAGAGCGACAGCGGAACATTTGTCCGATACCTGTGCCCCATTGGCAACAAATATTCTGGATATCTGCGTCTGGTTCTGACCCAATGTATAGAATACCCCACCGGATGCGCTCATCACGTCACCGATTGCACGTCCGATTGTATGCATAGTGGCTGCGGCACAGCCGGAAGGAGGAGTTACAGTCAGACTTACAAGATCGGAAGCCGAAGTCTTACCGGCAGGAAGAATCGAGAACACCGTCGAGCTTGTACCCCACAGGGCATTCTGAATTATGAGATTACCGGCTTCGTCAACCGTCAGGCACCATCCCGAAGTGCCGGTTGCAATCTCAGTTGTACCGGTCCCGTCCCAGCAAATAAGTTTCTTGTTCGTCCTGTCCTGTGTATACAGTTTGCCCTGATAACCGGCAGCCCAACGTGCATCGCCTTCAGTCGGCAGCCCGCTTGTTATTTCCCAATCCTGAGTAAATATAACTCCGGTCACATCGTTTCCGCTATCATCTGCCGTGGCAGTTCCGGTAAGTGCCACTGAAATCGGCTCAGCACCCGATGACGAGATTGTCAACATTGCACTATGGCTACCGGCTGCAACAGGAGAATACGCAACAGTCACAACCGACGATGCCGCCGACTTGGAAATCGAGGCAGTCGACAAGGTAAAATATCCGGCATCAGTTCCCGACAGTGCCAATGATATATCACCTGCCAATGAAGAACCGCTGACATCAATAGTCTTTGAATCGGTTGAGCCGACAGCCGCTGCAAATTCCAATGCCGATACCGAAACATCCAATACAGGTGTTTCCACAACAGGAGTATCACTGCCCGAAGGTACGTTCCCCGACTTATAGTAAGCCAGTCCCTGACCCAACACCGACACCCAAGCCTCGGCATAGTCATCACCGGCGTTGGTTGCGACACTCGTGGCGATATTACTGTTTTTCACGGTTCCAAGACCTGCCGACGGATAATAAGCCATTGCTGTGGAATTTGCCCATCCTGAAGTAACATCATACAGACGCATAGCCCCTTCGGTAAGCGTTCCTGTCTTATTCAGGTAGGTAGATGCCATCATATAAGTCTTGTCGTCATAAACGAACGTGTCAAAAGCGTTTCCGTCAACTACACTTTCATTGGCAAGAGAGTATTGTGTCGTCCCTGACTCAGTCACCATTGTCGGCAATATACCTCGGCCGTCAACCCAATATCCCCCTGACACGGGAATTACGCGTGTTGCCGTTCCCGATGACAATCCGGTATTTATTGTCTTTGTCGACCATGTGCCGCCCGTGCGTGAATATTCGGTGATTACTCCGGTAGTGCTGCCGAATGCAAGACGGACATCCCCGGCTGCCGACCCGGCTACACCGAAACAATCCCCTGTACGCGCCGATACACTGGCACTATGCAACAATGCGGGTGTCGCATCGTCACCCGCCCATTGATAGACCCTCAACTCCCCGCTTGAAACGACAAGATTACATGCCATTATATAGCCGTCGAGACACTTCACGTCACACAGGATATAAGTCCCGCCGGTCACAACAGAAGAGGGCACACTAAGATCCTTGATATATTCTCCGGTCCGGGCATCAATCACCTTAATCGAATTGTTGTTACACACGCAGTATAACTTTCCGTCGGCATAATCAAAGTTGCGTACGGTCTTAGCATCCCAGTCAGATGCTACTGTACCGGCAATTTCCCCAAAATTCCATCCTTCGACAAAAGACAATTCCGGCACTTCAGCTCCGGTCTCCCGAATTGTTCCGGTACATGTTATCTCAATACGCTTAATATCATCGCCCGAACCGCTCTGAACGGCGATATAACTGTTATATGTCCCGGCATCCTTGGTCGTGTCAAGAGTAATCGTCATTGTACCGCCGGTGTATTCATTCCAGTCCGATACTGATACCTTGAATGCCGACGATGCGCTGTTGTAAACAATCGCACTCGTCAGATTAGTTCCGGTAACGACTATCGACTGGGACGGGGCCGTACCACCGCACACACCGGACAGATTGACGCTCAACGAACTTGCTGTCAATGATTTCTCAGGCATTTCGAATGCCATCATATCCTCATACATGGCTATTATCTGGCTGCCATAATTACTTGCAGTGGACCATACGCCGCTTAGATCCTCCCAATTGGGGGCAGAGCCACGGGTCACGTAACTGAACCGCGGGTCAATGAGCGTCTCTCCCGACGGCAAGGCAAGCTTGCAGGCATAGGCATACAAGTGCTGCATCTGAGCCGTGACACCCTCTTTCACCGTCTCGAACTGGCATCCTTTCTGACCCAACGTCGTCACTCCAAGGCCGCAATAGTTATGGTCTTCAGGGGTAACGGCTGTCCCGCCTGTATACTTGAACCATCCTGTCTCTATTATAGACTGGCACAATGCAATGTCACCACGTATCCCGTAGACTTGTGACACCTCATGAAACTGTTCCGCTATCTCACGGTCAAAAGAACTGTTTGTCGCTTTTACAAACTCATACATACGGTCGACCGACGCAACAATAGTACCCCGAATCGGAGTCGCGGCCGATGCCCCGATAAGCCCGACCATGCATAACGCAATAGCTGTAATAAACTTTCTCATATTGTCATTTTTCATTCATATGTTCACAATCTCAATACCGGCATCAGATGATGCGTTCATGAAACACAACAGTTAGGCAAATTAAAACCGGATGCAATATTACAAAAAAGTCACCAAACTTTATAGAATTTTTTCCTTAATTGTTGTCAGCAATCTTTATTTACACTAATTTTGCAATGTATTTACTTGCGCTGATTGTGCCGTAAGGAATCAAAACAGTAATCTTTATAAATTCATTTAATAATCTCTAATTTCCAAACTACTATGTGGTTAACAAGCTCATCTATAGGAAGGAAGCTCATCATGGCCGTGACCGGAGCATGCCTTGTCCTATTCGTTACGTTTCACGTGCTGATGAACGCTGTGGCTATTCTTTGGCCGGGTGCATATAACCAAATATGTGCATTCCTTGGTGCTAACTGGTACGCCTTGATTGCTTCGGCAGGTCTTGGCGCGCTATTCGTGCTACACATCATCTACGCATTGTGGCTCACACTTCAAAACCGTAAGGCTCGCGGCAACAACCGCTATGCCGTAACATCTACACCTAAAAGCGTAGAATGGTCCTCCAAGAACATGCTTGTACTCGGCATTGTCGTACTTGCATTCCTTGCCGTACACATGATCCAGTTCTGGTACAAGATGCAATGGCAGGAAATATGGGGACACTGGTACAGCATTGACGGAGTGACAGTCCCGGCAGCAGCAGGGACACTGTTCATCCACCTCGCATTCCAGAGCTGGTGGACTCCGGTTGTGTACATCATCGGTTTCATCGCCTTATGGTTCCACATGAACCACGGATTCTGGTCAATGTTCCAGTCGACAGGATGGAACAACACCTGCTGGCTTCCCCGCCTTAAAAAGATCGCATCGGCATGGACTACAATCGTAATCGGATTGTTTACCGTTCAGGCGTTATGGTTCACTTACGAAGCCAAGAGCGGAACATACCTGAACGACATCAAGCTCAATGACCAGTACCTTGAAATGTACAACAAGGAATTCCAGAAAGAAGCAATGGAAATCCAGCAGAATGCCCCCAACCAGTTCGACCCTAAAGCACAGGCCGAGATTGAGGCAGCCCAGCTCAAGACCCTCCGTTCAATCAAGGCTTTCGCCCCCAAGGCATTCCTGAAGCTCGGTATCCCCGCCGAATACCTTGAAGAAGCGGAAAAGGACAATACCGCCGCAGAAGAAACAGCTGTAGAACCGGAAGTTTCCGACGAGTCTGACTCTGTAGCTATTGAAGTAAACCAAGAAGAACCAGCTAATAATTAATCGATATGGCAGAAATCAAAAATATCACAGTCGATTCAAAGATACCGGAAGGTCCCGTTGCTGAAAAATGGACCAACTATAAAGCTCATCAGAAACTTGTCAACCCGGCCAACAAACGCCGCCTTGACATCATTGTGGTGGGAACCGGTCTCGCAGGAGCATCAGCAGCATCAACACTTGCTGAAATGGGATTCAATGTCCTTAACTTCTGTATTCAGGACTCTCCCCGTCGAGCCCACTCAATTGCAGCACAGGGAGGTATAAACGCAGCAAAGAACTACCAGAATGACGGTGACTCAGTGTACCGCCTGTTCTACGATACAGTAAAAGGAGGAGACTACCGCGCACGTGAAGCCAATGTGTACCGCCTGGCCGAAGTCTCCAACAACATCATCGACCAGTGCGTAGCCCAAGGAGTACCTTTCGCACGTGAATACGGCGGTCTCCTTGCCAACCGTTCATTCGGAGGCGCACAGGTTTCCCGTACATTCTACGCCAAGGGACAGACCGGACAGCAGCTTCTTCTCGGTGCATATTCTTCTCTTAACCGCCAGATAGAACTCGGCAAGGTAAAGAGCTACAACCGTTACGAAATGCACGACGTGGTAATGATAGACGGTCGCGCACGCGGTATCATCGCAAAGAACCTTGTAACCGGCAAGTTTGAACGTTTCGCAGCCCATGCCGTGGTTATCGCCACCGGCGGTTACGGAAACGCATACTTCCTGTCGACCAACGCTATGGGATGTAACTGTAGTGCAGCAATGGCATGCTACCGCAAGGGAGCATGGTTTGCCAACCCTGCTTACGTGCAGATTCACCCCACCTGTATCCCCGTTCACGGTGACAAGCAATCAAAACTGACACTCATGTCCGAGTCACTCCGCAATGACGGGCGTATATGGGTTCCAAAAAAACTTGAAGACGCAAAGAGACTCCAGGAAGGCACACTCAAAGGCTCACAGATTCCCGAGGAGGATCGAGACTACTATCTGGAACGCCGTTATCCCGCATTCGGTAACCTCGTTCCCCGTGACGTCGCTTCACGTGCAGCCAAAGAACGCTGCGACAAAGGCTTCGGTGTAAACAACACCGGACTCGCCGTATTCCTTGACTTCAGCGAAGCAATCAACCGCCTCGGCAAAGATGCCGTTGCCCAACGTTACGGTAACCTCTTTGACATGTACGAGGAAATCACTGACGTTTCCCCCTACGAAGAACCGATGATGATATTCCCCGCTATCCACTACACAATGGGTGGTATATGGGTTGACTACGAACTCCAGACATCGATCAAGGGCTTGTTTGCCATCGGAGAATGTAATTTCTCGGATCATGGTGCCAACCGTCTCGGTGCATCGGCACTCATGCAAGGCCTTGCCGACGGATATTTCGTTCTGCCTTACACAATCCAGAACTATCTTTCTGACCAGATTACCGTACCCCACTTCCAGACCGACACTCCTGAATTTGACGAAGCCGAAAAGCAGTGTATTGCTGCCGAACAGGCTCTTCTCGACATCAAGGGAAAGCGTTCAGTTGACTCAATCCACAAAGAACTCGGTCATATCCTGTGGGATTTCGTGGGAATGGCACGCTCAAAGGAAAGCCTCGAATCGGCGCTAAAGAGCCTCAAGGATCTACGCAAGGAATTCGAGACAAACCTGTTTGTCCCGGGCGTAGCCGGGGACGGCATGAATGTCGAGCTTGACAAAGCTTTCCGTCTGAAAGACTTCATCACAATGGGTGAGCTTATAGCTTACGATGCACTCAACCGTAACGAGAGCTGTGGAGGACACTTCCGTGAAGAATACCAGACCGAAGAGGGCGAAGCAAAACGTGACGACGCCAATTACTTCTATGTTTCATGCTGGAACTACGAAGGAAGCGACGAAAAAGAGCCTACACTCATCAAAGAACCACTCGAATACGAAGCTATCAAGGTTCAAACACGTAACTATAAGTCATAACAAATCAGAAAGAAAAACCAATGGCAAATATAACAGTCAATTTAAAGGTATGGCGTCAAGCCGGACCGAAAGAGCCGGGTCAGTTCAAGACTTATACGGTGGCAACTGACACCGACACCTCTTTCCTTGAAACCCTCGACATCCTCAACGAACAGCTTGTTGAACAAGGAGAGGAGCCTATTGTATTCGATCACGATTGCCGCGAAGGCATCTGCGGTATGTGTTCGCTCTACATCAACGGACATCCCCATGGACCGGCGACGGGAGCAACCACATGCCAGCTCTACATGCGCCGTTTCAAAGACGGAGAGACAATTACCGTTGAGCCATGGCGTTCGGCAGCATTCCCTGTAATCAAGGACTTGATGGTCGACCGCAACGCATTTGACAAGATCCAGCAGGCAGGCGGATATGTATCATTCAACTGCGGTGGTGCACAGGATGCCAATGCGCTCCCGATCTCCAAAGAGTCTGCAGACCTTGCAATGGATGCAGCAACCTGTATCGGTTGCGGTGCATGTGTTGCAGCATGTAAGAACGGCTCGGCAATGCTTTTCGTATCGGCCAAGGTCAGCCAGTTCGCGCTGCTCCCCCAAGGTCAGGTTGAACGTGCACGCCGTGCGCGAGCAATGGTAAAGAAGATGGACGAACTCGGTTTCGGTAACTGTACCAATACCGGCGCTTGCGCCTCAGAATGCCCCAAGAACATCTCGCTGAGCAACATCGCCCGTCTCAACCGCGAGTTCCTCAAGGCAAAAATCAAAGAATAACGACACACACAATTCCGATACCAAGCGGGCAGGAACATTATCCACAGTTCCTGCCCGCTTTGCATTCCGACCCATTATACCCGATTTTGACAAGACCGGATTAATCGTTACTTTTGCTGCTCTAAATCAGGAATCAGTTCATGAACACGACAGCAAGACTAACACAATTCGAGATATTCCGGCTTTTACTCATGTTTTTTATTGTCGTATGGCATTCGATTGTCCACGGCATGGACATGAGCTGTAACCGTTTTCCCCTGTTTGACAGTAGCGACCCGGCAAACGCACTGAACTTTGTCTCAACCTCGGCATTAACATCAATAACCGCCGTGGCTGTAAACTGCTATGTGATAATGACGGGCTATTTTCATGATTAAAGCACAAGCAATAAAATGGGAAAAGATCATCATGTTGTGGATACAGGTATTTTTCTATTCAAGCATGATTGCCATTCTCTTTTACCTTACATCGCGAATAAGTTTCAGGGAATTGCGTCACGCACTGTTACCGGTGTTCTACGATCAATACTGGTTCATGTCCAAATATCTGGTATTGGCGGCTTTTGCCCCATTCCTGGCAAAAATACCCCAGAACATTTCGAGGCAGCAATTCAGGATATTCCTGACAATCCTGCTTTTCGTCAATCTAATACCATACGGCAATCTGTTCAGCGGACAAAACGACATCTTATGGTTCATAACCTTATTTTTTACGGGCAATTACATCAGACTCTATACTCCATTTTCAAGGCTCAGGCAACATTTCGGCAAGATATATCTTGCGATATGTGCAGCCGTATGTATAATTTTCATGTCAAAAGCGCTAAAACACGGTCACGAAACAGCCACGTATATCCCACTGTATAACGGATTCACATATTTTTCTTCAGTATTCCTGTTCCTTTGGGTCACAACGGTCAAATTGCCGGACAACCGCTTGATGAATACCGTTTCCCGCTTCTCGCCATACGCGCTCGGCGTGTACCTTCTCCATGACAACATACATGTACGGAATTACATCTGACATGACCTGTTATCCCTGAACGATCATTTTGACAGGTTCTATTTCATCCCGATGCTACTTGCAATTTCCGTCATCGTTTTTACTGTGTGTATCCTTATTGAACGCAGCCGGGCATTACTGTTTGCAAAATGCAATATCGACCGGTATCCGCATCAGCTCATCCACTGGATTTCCCGGACGGCAAGAACCATAAACATAAAGCACTAAAAAACAGGAGACAGCCACTTGGTGCAGCTGTCTCCGTGAAATTCTGACGGCATATACTTACCGTTTCACGATCTTTTCCGTTACAATTTCCCCGTCATCAGTAACCGCATTCAGGATATAGACCCCGGCAGGCAGATGACCGATCTCCAACGTACTTGAACCGGCAACAGAATATACTTCCTGTCCTGACAATGATGTCACGCTTGCAGTCGCGATATTTCCACTGACATAAAGCGTAGAAGTCACAGGATTGGGATATACTTTCACCCGAGCGTCAGCAATATTCGACGGTTCTACTCCGGAACCCGGGAGGAAGAGCATCCTGGTAGTAGGAAGATGTTTTTCGGAATCCCAACCGAAAAGTGCATTATGGTTAACCGTCTCAGTCTCGTCCCAAGCCGATTCGAAACGGGTGCGCAAAGGAGCATCAGGATTATCATACCCGTAATCGCCCATGAATGAAACACCTTCAAACTGAGTCCCGGGAGCATCCTTAAACACCATTATAACGAGAGTACCACCATTATACTCATAGCCTTCAGGGAGCTGGAACACCCATTCCTTGTCGGCAGTGCTGACAGGCGCATTACCGTCAAATACCAATGTCATTTCCTCAGACTTCAAGTTAGACGCCTTGATGTCAGCCCTGTCGGTTTCAGCTACCCATACCTTAACCGGAACATCAGGATAATTGCTCGTCACCTTGTAATACGGGAATGAAATCATCTTGAGAAGCCCCGAAGTAACACCTATTTCATCAGAATAGTAGAAAGTCTGTGATACCGACTGATGTGACATGAATGATGCCGGACACACAAGGAACTCCTCTGTACCGTTGCCGACCTGGACAAACCTGCTGCCTTCAGAGATTACATTGACAGTGAAAAGAGCTGAATTATTGGCTGTGTCAGCGTCCTTTGCAAAATCAATGACCGCGGTAAGTGCCATTTCACCTTCTGCGTCAAGAGTTATTTCCGCTTCAACATCGGCAGTCGCCATGCTTTCGACATCCACTCCCTGAACCTCGGCAACAACCTTACCTCCGGCATCTTTTACCGTAATACTGTAATCGCTTGCGGCAACAGCCGACACTCCCTTGTTCTGAACTTTGGCAACGTATTTGGCCGCCTTGCCTTTCTCAATATACAAATCACCGCTAAATGCCGACAGCACCAAGTCATATTCCAGTTTTTCAGACGCAGTAACATTTGCGACCCACCCGGTGTAACGATCCATGATATCGGACTCAAACACAAAAGTCAGCGCACCATCACTGCTTGTGGATTCCAATGAAACCAAATCGGATGGAACTACAGTTGCCGAATACTCCCCGATTTTAGGAGATTTCGTACTGCTACCGTTATAAACGACGAAATTATCGTAAGGCTCAATGTCAAATGTTTCAAATTCAACCTTAACGGCACCGTTGGCACTTGCCGGACGGATCACCAATGTATCGATCTCGGAATTGGGATAATTGGCGTCAGGGCCACCGGCATCGTAGAATTTATAGGCCTTGCCGGTTTCAACAACAGCTTCACCGGTCATCATTACAATCCAGTCAGCCGGCTTAACCATGATGGGGGCAGATGTCGTTTCCACTCCATTTCCCACTTCATTTACGGCATAAACCGAATAGGTGTAAGTACCGAATGAAGGAGAATCGGCATAAGATGTCTCAGCAGTCTCAAATGTAGTGCTTGTTTTCCCTGCGTTACGGGTAACTACATACTTGGTTATACCTGCAGGGTCAAACTCGCCACCATACATGCCCTCGGCAGGAACTCCCCAGGAAAGGAGAGCCTGACCGTCACCCTGCGCAACCTTGAAGTCGACAACAGCACCGGGTGCGTTCTTGCCGACATAAGCTCCCACGGGGTCGGTATCAACTCCACCTTCACCCTTGCTGTTGAAAGGTACAATCCTGTAACTGTGGCTTCCTGACTCTACTCCTTTATCTTCATAGCTTGCCGCTTTTCCAGCATCGGCAATAGTAAATTCGACTGTAGCCAGCAGCGTCTCGTCGCGATAGATTTTAACACCCAGGAAATCATCCATCGCATTACCCTGAATATCGACAGCCGGATTTACCCATGAAAGCATCATATCATTACCTGTGGCCACCGCTTTGCGTCCGGTAACACGGTCAGGACTACCGACAGGTGCATTGATCCAAGGGATAAACAGGCTGTTGGTGCTGTCCACACCATCCACACCGATATAATTAATCGGAGTTGCCGCACCTGACTTGATGTCGATTTCATAAAGTATATAGTCGCCGTTGTTTGCCCAATACAGCCTGTTGGTATAACGGTCAAACTCCATACTCTGGGTAAACGAAGGCTCAACGCCAAGCACCCCTACAGCCGTACATACAGCCGTAGCCTTGTCAATCTTATAGAAAATACCGTCGGGACACACACCATACATCTGGTTATTCACATCACAGGCTATTGCCAACATATCGAGAGCGTTGCCGGATGTATCGGCAAAATTAGCCACCGTGGTTACCGTTCCGGAGACAAGGTCAATTGTCACCAACGTGTGAGCACCGTACTTGATACCAAACATAGTGCCGGTTTCATAGTCGTAGGTCATATCACCCAATTGTGAACCGTTTTTTGAGACCAATGTACGCTCACCGGTGGTGTAGTCTATAGTGTACAGCCCTTCAAGTGTCGACTGGGTACCGGTCTTGGTCACCTGACCGTACCATTTGTAATTGTAATAGGCACCGGCATATATGTGACCGAGTTTGCTCTGGTCAGCAATAAGGGTCACGTCACGAGGATTATCACTTGGGAAACTAATAGGGCCTGTCACGGCAGCTCCCGAAACTTGCTGCCAGCAACGGTAAGCATAGATCGTTGTCTGAGCATTCGCCGATGACACAAATGCCAATAACAGCACGATTAACGAAGTAATGTTTTTTCTCATACTAATTTTATTTAAATAACATTTGCAAAGTTATACATTTTAGTCGTATATACAGCACATTTATACCCCGTTCATACATATATACACAAAATATCGGCTTATTCATCCATTATTTTATACCTGTCCCTTATTTTAAGCACAAGCAAAGCCATTATTCACAATATAACCATTAAAAATGCTATCTTTGCATCAAGTAAGAAACCTAAAGACGGGACAGAACGCACCTGTCCGTACTTTCAACAAAACCATATAATCCAAAAGGACCAGCAATGAGAACAATACTAATACTGATTGTATCAATAATCATGTCGGCAGGATGCTCCTCGGGCAATAACCCCGGAGAAGCAATCGGATATGCCGAGACACTGATTACCGACAACGACACGGCAGGGGCACAGAAAACATGTGACGGACTGATGAAAGTGACATCCATAGAAACCCTATCGGCAAGGGAACTGTGCCGTCTGGCAATTATATACATGAAACTGTCGGAAAGCATCAACACCGACGAAAACATTGCCGTTGCCACACAATGCTACCGTATTGCCAATGCCACCGAACCCGACACTGTAACATCCTTCTTCTCAACCGTTCCAATCGAGGAGGCGCAATATGAGGCGACACTGAGATCTATTGCCCGCTCACTCGACAACCCTCAAGACACGATCGAGGCAGAGCCGTCCGACAGTATCCATCTTATTACCGATTCAATACCTTGCCATGAAAAATAACGACTGGCAGTCAAGCCTGCAAGCATTTCTCGACTCCAACCCCGACATTCCGCAAGGCGAGGAGGGCACCGGGACACCGGAAGCCAAAGGGACCGGACAAGATTCCCGGCTCGACATCATACTTGAACGTAAGGGGCGAGCAGGGAAATCAGCAACAATAATCTCGGGGTTCACGATTACCGATGATGAAATCTCGAAATTGTCAAGTCTCATGAAAAGCCGGCTCGGCACAGGCGGTTCGGCACGAGGCGGAGAGATACTGATTCAAGGAGACCGCCGTAAGGATGTCCTCGACTTCCTCATCTCGGCAGGATACAAAGCACGCATAATCTAAGCACGCCAATGCTTTCAGTCTACAAGGCATCGGCGGGTTCGGGAAAGACATTCACTCTCGCCTACGAATACATCAAACTGGTTCTCGGGATAAAAGACCCCGACACCGGACGTTACAGCCTAAACAAAACCGGGCACGAACGTCACCGTCCGATTCTCGCCATAACCTTCACCAACAAGGCCACCGACGAGATGAAACGACGCATAATACATGAGCTTGCCGTACTTGCCGGGATGGAGACAGCCAACGGAGCAAAAAGCCCATACGCCGACAGGCTGACGGAGCTGTTCGGATGCAGCACCGAAGAACTTGCACAGTGTGCACACAACGCGCTACACGAATTACTGTTTGACTTCAGTTTCTTCAACATAAGCACCATCGATGCCTTTTTCCAGAACATCCTGAGAATATTTGCCCGCGAAGCCGAACTGACGGGAAACTATGAGGTGGAACTCGATGACAAATATGCCATAAGCGTCGGAGTCAACGATATGCTCTCCTCAATAAACCATAACACAGAGGGAAACCGGGAAAAATACCTTAGCGAATGGCTTAAGCAATTCATGATAAACCGGCTCGACGAGGGTAAAAGTTTCAACATGTTCAACCGGTCATCACAATTTCACGATGACCTGGTAACCTTTGCCGGAAACCTGAGCAACGAGAAATTCAAGCTCCACGCCGATGACCTTCTTGAGTATCTGGATGACAACAGACGCATCAGTGACTTCGATGCCGAACTCCGGCGGCGCTCGGAAAATATGCTCACAACCTGTCAGGAAAAGGCTCTACGCGCGCTCAACCTATTGCCGCTCAACGGTCTTCCCACAGACAAATACATCAACCGGCATGTAATGTCGATGTTAAGGAACTGGGCGGAAGGCAAACCACTCCCACTCAACGCGACGTGTGTCAAGGCAATGGATTGTATCGACAACCGATACTATAAAGATGCCATAAAGAGAAACACGGTAGTCCCGGAGGTTGACAATGCCGTAACCGATGCACTGTCATCAGTGTACACTTCATATCCCCTAATAACATTCTATGCCCTCACCCGCAAGCAATTATATGTGCTTGGGATGCTTGGTGACATATTCCGCTACATAACCGCGTTCCGCAACGACAATAACCTCATCCTCCTGTCGGACACCAATGACCTGCTGCGCAGAATAATCAGTCAGGATGACGCACCGTTCATTTACGAACGCATCGGGATGAGACTGAGGCATTTCCTCATCGACGAATTCCAGGACACGTCAAAACTCCAATGGGAAAACCTGAGGCCATTAGTTGCCGAAAGCCTGTCGACCGACAATGACAACCTTATCATCGGAGACGAGAAACAATGCATCTACCGTTTCCGCAATTCCGATCCCTCACTGCTGCACAATCATCTGTCACGTCAGTTTCCCGACAATATCCGGGAACAGGGGAATGACATTTCAGGCAATACCAACTGGCGAAGCTCGTCAGACGTAGTGCGTTTCAACAACACCATATTCACAGCCATAGCCGAGAAACTTTCCCTGACCGGCATCTACGGCAATGTGGTGCAACAGATATCCCCAACCCATAAGGATCATCGCGGATATGTCAAGGCAACATGCTTAGACGCGCCGACAGTCGAGGAATATGACACCATGACACTTCCTTTAATGGCAGCGGAAATACACCGCCAACTCGATGCAGGATACAAAGCATCGGAAATTGCAATCCTCGTCAGACAGCGCAATGAGGGAGAAAAGGTCATCGATTTCCTGCTCAACTATCCGGAATCAGACCCTGATTTCCCTCACCTGAACATAATTTCAGACGATGCATTGGGCATAGCCAATTCTCCGGCAGTAAAGCTCATAATCAGTGTAATGCGTTTCATCGACACTCCCGATGACGACAACCGTCCATCAAGCCGGCACATGACACAACGCGAGATTACGCGTCTGCTCAACCGCTACGAATACTTCATGAGCCGTGACTGTACCCCGACAGAAGCTCTCGACAAAGCCTTGAAACCAGGAGCTGTAACAGACGGACTTGCCGATGAAGCAGCCAGAATGGAATGTGTCAGCCTGCCATCCATTGTGGAACGCATCATCACAAGATATATCCCGAATACGTCACTGAAAAGAGAAAACGCATTCATATCGGCTTTTCAGGACACAGTCATAGACTTTTGCTCCCGAGGCATGAGCGACCTGCACTCGTTCCTGAAATGGTGGGACACATCAGGCTACAAGACCTGCCTGTCGTCCCCTCCCGACATGGAGGCAATAAAAGTCATGACCATACACAAATCAAAAGGCCTTGAGTTCAAGTGCGTACACATTCCGTATGCCACCTGGACGATGGCAAAAGACAAGGACATCCACTGGTTCACGCCAACAGGTTTCGAAACATTCCCGGATGGAATCGTTCCACCTGTAATACCGATGCAGAGTTCCATGTCCCTGATAGGTACGCCATTGGAACAGGAATACATCGCCAACCACAATGAGGAGATAAGCGATACACTTAACCTCACATACGTTGCATTCACCCGAGCCATCGACGAACTGATTGTAAATTACCAATGCACCGAAAAAACAAACGAGACATCCAAAACCCCTATCGGATACTACATAAAGCATGCCACGGAGACTGTAACCGGTGACTATTGTAACGCAAAAATCGCCGGATTAGGAGATTCGTTAACACAAGAGAACTGGGATATTCTCGTTCCGCTAAAAGAGTGTTCAACGGGCGGGGTTACCGAGATAGGACGTCCCACAACACCGGTGAGGACAGGCAACAGAGAGGAGAAAAACGGTATCATTTCCCGCGAAATCATCCCTTATTACACTGCCGACCGTGATGACATGTGGAACATGAGCCACATCGAGGAGGTAAAAGATCTTGACCGCCCCCGCGACCGCGGGATAATACTGCACGACATCCTCGGACAGGTAAGACACCGTAATGACATTCCCGCAGCAGTACGCCGGCATGCCTACCGGCTGAACATCACGGACGCCGAAGCCGATGCCATAACCAGACAGTTGCAAGACGCCACAGCAAAGGAGGATGCAGCACAATGGTTTGAAGGTTACCGCCGGATAATCCGTGAACAGCCGATAGTGCTACCCACAGGCGAGATATACCGTCCTGACCGGGTGGTATGGACATCTGCCGGCACAGTCGATGTCATAGACTACAAATTCGGTGAGGAACATCCGGAAAAATATGCCTGCCAAGTGCGCCGCTACATGAGACTGATAGAGGAGGCCGGATATTCACCGGCGAGAGGGTTCATCTGGTATGTGGACTCAGGCAAGATAGTACATGTCGAGAGTGAACCTAACAAATAAATACGTACTTTTGCAATAGAGAACAATACCGACAATGGACGAACTATTCTACAATGCCGTCGATCTGCTCAAGCAACTGATAGCCACGCCATCGACAAGCCGCAATGAATCCGGGGCAGCCGATTGCGTCGAGGAATTCCTCCGCTCAAACGGAGCCGACACCAAACGTCACGGCAACAACGTGTGGAGTATCTCCCACGACTACGACCCGTCACGTCCCACACTACTGCTCAATTCGCACATCGACACAGTAAAACCGGTTGCCGGATGGGTGCATGACCCGTTTACTCCCGAAACAGACGACGAAAGCCGCCTCTTCGGGCTCGGCAGCAATGACGCCGGAGGGGCTTTAGTGTCACTCATTACCGCATATCTTTATCTCAGTAACTGCGAATCACGCAGTTACAACATCATCATGCTTGCATCCTGTGAAGAGGAGGTGAGCGGCAAAAACGGGATAGAGGCGGTAATACCGATGCTTCCTCACGTGGATGTGGCAATAGTGGGCGAACCGACAGGAATGCAGCCGGCCATTGCCGAAAAAGGGCTGATGGTCCTTGACGGGACCATAACCGGGGTGTCGGGCCATGCCGCACGCAACGAGGGAGTCAATGCCATATACAAGGCTATCGATGTGATAGACCGTCTCCGTACTTTACGCCTGCCAAAAGAATCACCGACACTGGGCGCGGTGAAAATCTCAGTTACACAGATCGAGTCCGGGACACAGCACAACGTCGTGCCCGACTGCTGTAAAATTGTAGTGGACGTGCGCACCACCGATGCCTACACCAACACCGAGACACTCGAACTGATACGTAAGGCTGTCCCGGAATGCAGTTTCAATCCCCGGTCAACACGCCTTAACCCATCAGGCATAAGCCCACAGCACCCGATCGTGAAACGTCTTGAAATGCTCGGGGCGCAAGCATTCGGCTCACCCACCCTGAGTGACCAGGCACTGATGCCGTGGCAGTCGGTAAAACTCGGGCCGGGACAGTCATCACGCTCACACACTGCCGATGAATTCATATATCTCAGTGAAATACGAGAGGCGATAAACACCTACATCAAGATACTTGAAGGAATCGATTTAAGGGAATCCATATAGCGACAGGATCGCATATATTTATTGGAAAGGAATTAGTAACTTTGCAGTAAAGAACCGATCCACAGCACAAAGATGATTACACTGGCAGCAACACCGCTCGTTAACAATCCGGTACTGATATTCTTTATCGTACTGGTTATCATCTTGTTTGCGCCATTGCTCCTAAACCGTTTCAAGATTCCCCACATTATAGGGATGATTGTCGCCGGTATCGTTGTAGGGCCTTACGGCTTCAATGTACTTGCCCGCGACACGAGTTTTGAAATTTTCGGTCAGGTGGGTCTGCTGTACCTCATGTTCCTTGCCGGCATAGAGATCGACATGTACCACCTGAAGCTCAACCTCAAACGCGGTATGCTCTTCGGGCTGCTCACATTCCTAATCCCGATGTTTCTCGGGACAATAGCAAGTGTCTGGCTTCTACAGATGGACTGGGTAACCTCGGTACTGCTCGCATCGATGTATGCTTCCCATACCCTCATTGCCTACCCTGTTGTCGCCCGTTTCGGAATCACGAAGAACCCCGCCGTCCTGATAGCCATCGTAGGCACAATCATCGCAGTAATCGGCTCACTTCTCGTTCTTGCCGCAGCCGTCAACATACACAATACCGGAGAGTTCAGCATTTCAGACCTGTTGCGCCTGCTCGGTGAACTGTCGATATACTGTATCGTGATAATGTACATCTACCCACGTGCGACACGTTGGTTTTTCAAGAATTTCAGCGACAAAGTGACCCAATATGTGTACGTGATGGCAATGGTGTTCCTTGCCTCATGGTTTGCCCAAATAATAGGTCTTGAAGCGGTATTGGGAGCTTTCTTCGCCGGTCTTGTACTTAACCGTTATATCCCCAACGCCTCCCCGCTGATGAGCCGTACGGAATTTGTAGGTAATGCCATATTCATCCCCTATTTCCTTATAGGGGTAGGTATGATGATAAATGTCCGAGTCATCGCCAATCCCGATACAATATTAGTAGCCGTCAACATGATTGCCGTCGCCATCGCAAGCAAATGGCTCGCGGCATGGATAGCACAGAAATTATACCGTATGGAAGGAGTTGAACGTAAAATCATGTTCGGTCTGACCACCGCACACACTGCCGTCGCACTTGCTGTCGTGACAATAGGCTATAACATGGTGATGCCCGACGGACACCGAATGATGGATGAGACAATCCTTAACGGCACCGTGCTGATGATTCTCGTAACATGCGCGCTGGCTCCAATAGTGACATCCTCAGCAGCAGCCAAGATAAAAATCAGGATGCTTGAGGAGACCGCCGAAGACAAGACTCCACGAAAGCAGAAAATCACCAATACGCTGATTCCTGTCGCAAACCCCATAACAGCCCAGTCGCTTGTGGATCTCGCATTACTAATCCGCAACCAGACCGGCCGCAACAACCTCTATGCACTGCATGTGCGCAACGACAACTCGGCAGGCTCGCGTGCCGTAGGACGTAACTCGCTTGATCTTGCCGAACAGGCTGCAGCAAGCGTGGATGCACGCCTCACGTCAATCGAGCGTTACGACATGAACACAGTTGCAGGCGTGCTCAACACAATAGAGGAACGCGACATTACCGAAGTGATTCTGGGTATGCACCGCAAGGCCACTGTCATAGACAGCTTCTTCGGGTCAAAGATCGACCAGCTGCTTAAATCGAGCAACCGCATGATGATTATATCCCGCTGTTTCATCCCACTTAACACGGTGATGCGTATCGTTGTATCGATCCCGCCAAAAGCCCAATATGAAACCGGTTTTCGCCGATGGGTCATGTGCATAGGGAATCTTGCACGACAGATAGGCTGCAAAGTAATATTCTGCTGTCATCCCGAAGTAAAACCGCTGATACGTGGAGTGCTGCACAAAGAGAAATACACCATCAGGGACGAATACCGCGACGTGGAGGAATGGGATGACTTTGTACTGCTTGCCAACAGAATCCAGGATGATGACCTGTTCATCGTTGTAAGTGCCCGCCGTACATCGGTATCCTTCAGTCCTGACATGGACTCCATGCCCGGATTCCTGCAAAAATACTTCTCCCGCAACAACCTGATAGTACTCTATCCCGAACAATTCGGCGAGGAAGTGGCATTGACAACATTCGTCGACCCGCTGGCATCAGACATGAACGTAGCCCCGTCAGAACTATGGATGCGCGCGCTCGACTGGTACCGAAAGGCCTCACAACTTAAACGCCGTCTGGCTCACCGGAAGAAACGCATCAACAAAATAGACCTGTAACGATTCCCCCTACTTATAGTTGTCGGCTATGGCGTAGACAGACTCGAAAATACGGATGTCCTCATCAGTGAGAGAGACATTACGCCGTGCCATCACCCGCCGGGCAATATCAAAGAACTTGGCCAATGGCACATCCGAGAATCCGGCAGAACTGCCTTCACTGAACGATGCCACGAAGTTCCGGGGGAAACCCGCACCATGTATATTGACCCCTACACCGAGAACCGTCGCAGTATTGAACATACAGTTTATTCCCGACTTGGAATGGTCACCCATAATGAGTCCGCAGAACTGCAATCCGGTACGGAGGAAACGGTGAGCGCGGTAGTTCCACAGTTTTATCTCGGTATAATCATTTTTCAGATTGGACGCGACCGTGCCCCCTCCAAGGTTACACCATTCCCCGATTACCGCATTCCCGAGAAAACCGTCATGAGCCTTATTGGAATATCCCATCATAACGACATTATTCAACTCCCCACCCACTTTACAACAGGGTCCGAGAGTTGTTGCCCCGTATATGCGTGTCCCCATGTTTACCACACCATGCTCACACAAGGCAAAAGGTCCGCGGACACAACTGCCCTCCATAATCTCGGCATTCCGCCCTATATATATAGGCCCGTTCTTGACATTCAGCACAGCCGCCTCCACCGTAGCACCCTCCTCAATAAATATCTTAGGTGTACCGTCGGGATAAAACATCTCCCCGACAACAGTATTGGTAGGGCTCAACGTGAGACTCTTGCGGCCGGCAACAATACCACGATAGTCGTCGACAAGTACCTGCCCGTTATTGACAAACAGGTCATACAACATATTGACTGACACCGGAGAGGATGAAATCCTGATCTCCTCATTCCACATCCGTGCATTAAAATCCTCGACCGTTCCACGGAAAGCCAACAATCCCTTATCGCCGAGGACAGCACCGCTCAACGGCATTGCCAGCACTGCCTCAACAAGCAACGGTGACGGGCAGACATTTCCTGCAATAAAGATGTTATCCCCGTCTTCGTCAGTTATCAGCGGATACTTGCCTGAAAGATAATCCACGGTCATATAGGAATACCGTCCCGGTATATGACGTTGCCATTTCTCACGTATAGTGGTTATCCCGATGCGGAAATCCGCAACAGGACGCGTGAACGAGAGCGGCAACAGGTTCTCTCTCACTATACTATCGTCAAAAAGAATTATATTTTTCATGTCGCAAGCTGTTTTATCAAGATTTTGTGATGCAAAATTACTAAATTTGCGATAACAACAGTCTTTTAAGTCATTTACAATGGAATTTACCGAACAAGAGATAAAAGGAGTGTGGATTATCGAACCACGGCGTTTCGGCGACGCACGCGGGTACTTCATGGAGAGCTTCAAGAAAGCGGAGTTCCAGGCTCACGTGGGTCAAGTGGAATTTGTTCAGGACAACGAATCGATGTCAAGTTACGGGGTACTTCGCGGACTACATTTCCAGAAAGGGGAATGGTCCCAGGCCAAGCTCGTACGCGTATCCAGTGGAAGGGTAATCGATGTCGCAGTCGACCTGCGGAAAGGTTCACCGACCTACGGCAAGCACATCGCCGTTGAACTGAGCCAGGAGAACGGCCGCCAACTATTCATCCCCCGCGGGATGGCTCACGGCTTTGTCGTATTGAGTGAAACAGCACAGTTCCAATATAAGGTCGACAACGTATATGCCCCCCAGGCCGAAGCGACACTGCGCTACGACGACCCGGCACTCGGAATAGACTGGAAGTTGCCGGCCGGAGATCTGCTCCTATCAGAGAAAGACGGGCGCGGACTGTCACTCGACGAGATCGAACCGTTTGACTTATAGACCATAAGAATGACGACAAGTGTCCTCGACCCCCGCAAAGACCCGATGGGCAAAGCAATTGCCGATTATACCAAAAACGGTGTTGCCGGACGGCTGCGGGTGTTCTCATCAATGTTTGACGAGGATGAGATACCGGTAGCCGAGCTGTTTCGTGACAAGGACGAGATGCCTGAGATTGAACGTCTCGCGCTCGATACAGCATGCGGGCACATTCTTGACGTGGGAGCCGGAAGCGGATGCCACACCCTTGCATTGCAGGAAGCAGGCAAAGAGGTGTGTGCTATAGACATTTCACCCTTATCGGTCAAGGCTATGGAATGCCGGGGCGTAAAGGATGTGAGACTGATAAACTTCTTTGACCCGGCATTAAACGGGAATTTCGATACCATCCTGATGCTGATGAACGGTTCAGGAATAGTGGGCAGAACCGAACGTTTTCCGGAATTTTTCAGACGAGTAGACGAGTTACTCGCTCCCGAGGGACAGTTACTTATGGACTCAAGCGACCTGATCTATCTCTATGAGGACGAGAATGGAGTTGCCGACATAGACATTGCAGGCGACTACTACGGTGAAGTCGATTTCACAATGCAATACAAAAATATCACCGGTGACACGTTTGACTGGCTGTACATCGACTTCGACAGCCTGTCGTTCCATGCCGAAGAGAACGGATTTCATGCCGAACGCCTGTCACAAGGCATCCACTACGACTATCTCGCCCGTCTTACCCGTAAATGAGCCTATGACAACCGATACAATATTCTTTTGCATACAACAATAAATACGTCAAGATATAAAAACGAACAGACTATGCTGAAAAGATTTTCAATAGCCACCGCCATGTTCCTGACTGGATATATGGCCGCTGATGCCTGCACAAGCCTTATAGCAGGACGCGATGCAACTGCCGACGGCAGTGTAATGATAACCTACGCCGCCGACAGCCACAACCTGTACGGCGAACTGTACAACCAGCCTGCCGCCGACCATGCCAAGGGGACAATGCGTAAAGTCGTGGAGTGGGATACAGGAAAATACCTTGGCGAGATACCTGAGGTGTCCCATACTTACGCAACCATCGGCAACATGAACGAACACGGGCTCGCCATATCGGAAAGCACCTGGGGCGGACGTGAGGAACTCGTCGATACTACCGGCATTATCGATTACGGTTCTCTGATATACATTACCCTGCAACGTGCCAAAACCGCACGCGAGGCAATACAGGTAATGACAGGACTTGTAGAGGATTACGGATATGCCAGCTCGGGCGAGTCATTCTCCATCGCCGACGGAAAAGAGGCATGGCTCATGGAGCTGATAGGCAAAGGAGGGAAAAGCCGTGGAGCAGTGTGGGTTGCCCGCCGTGTACCTGATGACTGCATTTCAGGACATGCCAACCATTCCCGCATTCACCAATTCCCTTTGGACGACAAAGAGAACTGCCTTTATTCCCCTGACGTTATCGACTTTGCAAGGAGTCAAGGCTATTTTTCCGGCAAAGACGAAGATTTCAGTTTCTCACTGGCATACGCCATAACCGATTTCAGTGCACTGCGCGGTTGCGACGGACGCGTATGGGCTTATTTCAACCGTTTCAACAACGCGATGGAGACATCCCTGCCTTGGATATTGAAAGGTGAAGGAGAACCGATGCCGTTGTGGGTGAAACCCGACAGGAAAATCTCGGTGCGCGAAATGCAATGGATGATGCGTGACCACTTTGAAGGCACTCCGATGGACATGACCAAGGATATAGGTGCCGGCGCCTACACTTCGCCTTACCGATGGCGCCCTCTCACCTACAATGTGGATGGCGTAGAATATTCCCACGAACGGGCAATAGCCACCCAGCAGACAGGATTCTCATTTGTGGCGCAATTACGAGACAATGTTCCCGCAGCAATGAAAGGTGTATTGTGGTTTGGAGTCGATGATGCCAACACATGCGTGTATGTCCCTGTCTACTGCTGTGTGAGCGAACCACCCCACTGCTATGCCCACGGTAACGGAGACATGTACCACATCTCATGGGATGCCGCGTTCTGGGTACATAACTATGTGGCAAACCAGTCCTATCACCGATATTCCCAAATGATTCCCGATATACGCAAAGTGCAAAACGGGCTTGAAGATGCAATAGCGGCCGATGTTGAAGAGACCGAAAAAACGGTTGTCAAGATGAAAACCGACGAACAGCGTAAGCGTCTCACCGCCTTGACAAATTCATGGGCTGAAAAGTCAACCAAACGTTTTAAGGAACTTGGAGACTATCTGCTGGTAAAATATCTTGACGGAAATGTTAAACGCGAGAAAGACGGTAAGTTTGAATACACGCCCGAGGGCGTTCCCGCCTATCCCTCATTCCCCGGCTATAACGAGGATTACTACCGCACGATAGTAAAAGAAACCGGAGACCGCCTGCGCGTTATCCAACCCGCTATCGCCAAATAACATCCCAATCATGGCTAAAAAAATAAGCAGGTGATTCACAGCTGAATCACCTGCTTATTCCATATATCCCGTTTTTTTTAGAAATCAACACCGATTTTCAAGCTGAGACCACTAACAACTTCTGTCTTGATCCCATAAGTCCCAAAATAAAGATTATAATAAAATATATCAGCGCACTGCATCACATATCCCAAACTCAGATTTATACCTATACGTTCAGCGACAGCAATGCGGCATCCGATACTCGGGCTGAAATAAAAACCGTCAATCTCGCCCAGACTATAACCTACTTTTCCATCGATAAACGGCGAGACCATTCCCTTCATCAGATTAGCTCTTACGTTTGCAAACAACGGGACACACAGTTCCTTGACACTTGTATAATAATGCAAGCCCACACCTGCCCCGAGATAAAAATAAGGATTGAACTGGTAACCGTGAGAAGTCATAAACTCAATCTTTCCGGCATCATAATCGCTCAAATCAAATATATAACCAAAGTCAACAAAGCCTTTATAGCCTGCCGAAAGTTTGTTGATTTCCTGTTTTGACGATCGGATAGCCGGCTCTTTTGTCATCTTCTCTACCTCTGATATCCTATAGGCAAAGATACTCCCGTCGGCTGTCTGTATTTTCAACGATTCACCGGGAATCTGCTCTATAATAACACCGCGCACTATACTTCCGTTTTTCAGATACACGACTTCCTGTAATTCATCGGCAACACTCACACTATATCCTCCAACAAGGACAAGCAATAACAAAATCAATTTTTTCATTGTAATAAATATTGGTTAAACAAAGTTTCTACAGCAGACCATCAGAAAATCTTCACGACAATAAAAAACGTGGACTCCAACTTTATTTGTTATCCACGTATCGCCAAACACGCTGCAACCAAACAAGTAAAAGCCCACGGACAAACCGTGAGCATCAACTTTTACTTCAGGTTGCACTTTCAAAATTGGCGATTTTGGATAACCGAAATATAAGCTAACGCTTTTTATCTATATGTCTTTATTCATCTATGCTACATAAGCAGTTCCCTATTAAGTTTCTTTGTTCAAAGATAAGGAATTTAATCCAATTTATTGAATACTCGGCTCATTATATCTGTCAATAATCTGTGGCAACCACCCCACCATATAAAACGGCACATTAATCAGAGTAAACCTCTTCCCATAATTGGTTACGGGCTTATCTATCGAAAACGGTTGGGACCATACCCTTACAGCGGTGACATATTCAGCACTATTATTTACGAATGAATGTAGCGACCGAAGATGAGCATTGTGTCCGGACTTTACCTCTATCGGGATAATTCCGGAATTTCTGCTTATCACAAAATCCACCTCTGCCGACGCCCCAGCTTTAGCCCTAACCCAGAAATTGCGTCGGGTACTGACTTTGTTGGACAATGCAAGTAATTCCTGAGCAACAATCTGCTCGGCAACCATACCACGCCATGAATCCTGAATATCCTTTGCCATGAATACCTCTTTCTGTATTCCTGAAGCATAGTTCACCAATCCTGTATCCAGCCATATCAGCTTGGGTGCACGCCGCATATCGGATTGAATAGGAATGCTTGTATTAGTTGTAGGATAGACAAGTTCAAGTAACAGGGCTTTTTCCAATGTACGGAATGCTTCTCCCATTTCCCGGGACTTGTAACTTGAACCGGCAAATCCTCCAAGAGTGACACACTTCGCCGTCTCCGCCCACCCGGCATTAAGTATATACCGGATAACCTCACGCTGTGTTGTATTTCTGGCATACTTTTCCACGTCATCACGATAACCCTGCAATAATGCATCATATATGGAATCCAATGAGGCAATATCCTTCGTTTCAGTATAAGTTTTTATAACTTCCGGCATACCACCCAACAACGTATACCGGTTAAACATGTTCATCAGTTTTTCATGAAACACAACCGAGGCTTCGACATCGGACGAAATCCGTTCCCTTAACAAAGACTCCCCCTCTGCTACCATATATTCCCTGAAAGAACACGGGTGTACCGCCATATACTCCACCCTCCCCACAGGAAATGAGACATGCACATCTATCAGACTTTCCAATAACGACCCGGCAGCAATAACATACAAGTCAGGCATCTCCTCATAGAAATAACGCAAACTCGCCACTGCTTTTTTTGAATTCTGTATTTCATCAATAAAAAGCAGCGTCTTTCCTTCCTTACGTCTCACATTGCAATATGCAAACAGATTAACCAATAACTCATCGACAGGACGGAAGTGGTCAAAAAAACCGGCAACCAAATCATCTTCCAGATTTATATACAGATAGTTTTCGAAATTTTTGGCAAATTGGTTTACTGCAGTTGTCTTTCCCACTTGTCTCGCTCCCCGAAGGATAAGAGGTTTACGCCCCGGCTTTTGCAACCATTTTTCCAAATCATCTTGCACATCTCGTCTAAACATATAACCATCATATTGATTTTCAGTCACAAATATAACACTTTGTCTCAAATTAGGGGCAAAAACATGCAATTTTTGTCTCAAATTAGGGGCAAAAACATGCAATTTTTGTCTCAAATTAGGGGCAAAATGGCATTTCACAAGACAGGAACAACAGAGGCATCCTTCATTCGGGATGCCTCTGTGATACTATGCTATTTATTTCTCGCGCATGTAGATGTTGATCGGGGTACCGTGGAAATCCCAATTCTCACGTATCTTGTTTTCAAGATAACGTCTATACGGCTCTTTCACCCATTGGGGAAGATTACAGAAGAAAATAAAAGTGGGGATATATGAACCCTTCAGCATTGTCACATATTTGATCTTCACGTATTTTCCTTTGTTGGCAGGAGGAGGATAGGCGGCAATCGCTTCAAGCATCACGTTATTGAGCTGGGATGTCGGCACGATGCGCTGACGGCTCTTGTAAACCTCGACTGCAGTTTCAAGCACCTTAAAAATACGCTGTTTGGTCAACGCCGATGTGAATATCACAGGAAAATCGGTAAAGGGGGCAAAACGCTCGCGTATCGCCTCTTCGTAGCACCGTATTGCATCCTGGGACTTGTCCTCGACAAGATCCCACTTGTTGACACACACGACAAGCCCTTTCTTGTTCTTCTGTACAAGCGAGAAGATGTTGGAATCCTGCCCTTCAATACCGCGTGTACCGTCAATCATCAGGATACACACATCGGCTGCCTCGATTGCCCGGATACTGCGTATCACGGAGTAGTACTCGATATCCTCGTTGACTTTCGTTTTCTTGCGTATTCCAGCCGTGTCGACCAGATAGAAATCAAATCCATACTTGTTATAACGCGTGTATATGCTGTCACGTGTTGTTCCTGCAATATCGGTCACTATGTGGCGTTCCTCTCCGATAAAAGCGTTTACCAGCGACGATTTACCGGCATTAGGACGTCCCACTATCGCAAATTTGGGAATGTTTTCGAGTGCCGCAGCCTCGTCCTCATCCTTTTCGGGCAAATTCTTCACCACCTCGTCAAGAAGGTCTCCTGTCCCGAAACCGCTCACAGCTGAAACCGGATAGGGATCACCCAGTCCAAGACTATAGAATTCCGGAACATTGTAGAGCCAGTCATTGGAATCGACCTTGTTGGCTACAAGCAGTACCGGTTTCTTGGACTTACGCAGTATCTCCGCCACATGATCGTCAAGATCGGTGACACCGTTCATCGCATCAACGACAAAGAGTATTTCATCGGCCTGTTCAATGGCGAGAGCCACCTGCTTGTTAATTTCACCCTCAAATATATCCTCGGAGTTAACTACCCATCCACCAGTATCGACAATCGAAAATTCCTTACCGCTCCAGTCAACCTTACCATACTGGCGGTCACGCGTCGTTCCGGCCGTTTCGTCAACTATCGCCGTACGAGACTGCGTAAGACGGTTAAAAAGCGTGGATTTTCCCACATTGGGGCGTCCCACTATCGCTACGAGCTGTCCCATAATTATCTATCAAGTTTTATTTTCAAAATTAGCAAAATTCCGTGTATCCGTCAAATGCAACCTTAATCGGTAATATAGCCGAATGACCGCAACTTGTTGTCACGGTTGCGCCAATCGGCTTCAACCTTGACAAACATCTCCAGATAGACGCGCTTGCCGAAGAATGTCTCTATATCCTTGCGGGCCTCGACTCCCACCCGTTTCAGCTTTGAACCGCCTTTGCCTATGATTATGCCTTTCTGGCTATCACGCTCCACGTATATCACTGCCATGATGTGTATAGAATCTTCTTTCTCGTCAAATTTCTCGACAATGACCTCGGTCGAATAAGGCACCTCCTTGTCATAGTTGAGCAGAATCTTCTCGCGTATGATTTCAGTCACAAAGAATCGCGCAGGCTTGTCGGTAAGTGCATCCTTACCGAAATAAGGAGGGCAATCAGGGAGTAATGACACGATACGTGACATCAGGTTTCCCACATTGAAATGTTCCTTGGCCGATGTCGGGAACACCTCGGCATTGGGCAATATTCCTTTCCACCGCGTCACGATGTTTTCAAGCTCAGCCTGCCCTTTCAGCAGATCTATTTTGTTAATCACAAGAATAACAGGGACTTTCTCTTTTGCCACCTTGGCAAGGAAGCCGGCATTCTTGGTCGGATCTTCGACGACATCGGTAACATAGAGAAGAATATCGGCATCGGTAAGCGCACCTTCCGAGAATCCCAGCATTTTTTCCTGCAGCTTATACTTGGGAGCAAGCACACCGGGAGTGTCGGAAAACACGATCTGGTACTCCGGAGCATTGACAATACCCATGATACGGTGACGCGTGGTCTGAGCCTTGGATGTGATGATGCTTACACGCTCTCCCACAAGATCATTCATCAGCGTGGATTTGCCCACATTGGGGTTTCCCACTATATTGACAAACCCCGCTTTATGATTACCTTCAGTCATAACTGTACACAATTTTTATCGGTTGTCAGGATAAAACAAGAATAGCACCTGCATAGAGATGCTATTCCTGCTAATCTGTCATTATTTTCTGCACTGGATACCGCTTTATTACAAGTCCCAGATCACATACATGGCACCCCATGTGAATCCTGCTCCGAATGCCGTGAGAATCATGCGGTCACCTTTCTTTATCTGCGCCTTGTACTCGTCAATACACAAAGGAATTGACGCTGCGCTCGTGTTCCCGTAATGCTCTATGTTTACAAGCACTTTTTCCTGTGCGATTCCGGCACGGTCGGCAACAGCCTCGATTATTCGCATATTGGCCTGATGAGGGATGAACCAGTCAACGGTTTCCATTGTCAGGTTATTGCGGCGAGCCACGTCGAGCGACGACTCAAGCATGTTGGTTACGGCGTGCTTGTAGACACTGCGCCCGTCCTGGAAAATGTAATGTTCGTTAGCGTCGACAGTGGCATGTGTAGCCGGATGTACTGAGCCCCCGCCTTTCATCAGCAGATGTTCAAGTCCCTCTCCGTCGATGTGGAACACTCCATCGATTATACCCACATTCTCGGTTGTAGGCTCGATAAGCATTGCACCGGAGGCGTCCCCGAACAACGGACAGGTCTTGCGGTCGGTATAGTCAACCATCGACGACATTTTTTCAGCTGCCACGACAACGACTTTTTTGCGCATTCCCGAACGGACGTATCCGGCAGCATCCTGCAATGCCACAAGGAATCCCGCACAAGCAGCCTGAATATCGTATGCATACGCCGATTTAAGCCCGCAATTGTGAGCGATTATCGAACCGGTCGACGGGAAACGGTAGTCGGGATTGGACGTTGCACAGATGAGCAAGTCAACCTCTTCGGGCTTGGTACCTGTTGATTCAAGCAGCTTGTTTACCGCCTGAATACCAAGATAAGAAGAACCGGTCTCCTCTTTTTTCAGGATGCGACGCTCTTTTATTCCGACACGCGTCATTATCCACTCGTCGTTGGTATCGACCATCTTTGACAGCATTTCGTTGTCAAGGATATCATCGGGCGCATAAGAGGCAATGCCGGCAATTCTCGCATTAAACATATTATAAGGTTCTTTATTGCAACGAAAAACATCCCCTAAAACATATTCAGGAGATTATTATTTTATCCAAGCGATGTGTCTGTAATTAGACTGCTGCACTCTTTTCGATAGCGATTTTACCGCGATAGTAACCGCATTCGCCACATACTGTGTGATATACGTGCCATGCGCCACAGTTGGGGCAGATAGCCAATGTAGGGGTTACAGCCTTATCGTGAGTTCTACGCTTAGCGGTTCTGGTCTTTGATTGTTTACGTTTAGGATGTGCCATTGTTTTTTATTTTATTTTTAGTTATTGTCACTCAATTTCCTTAACTCGTCCCAACGGGGATCGGTAGCCGCAGCGCTGCCCGAGTCATCCGCCGAATCCATCTCATCGGCAAATCCGTCCTCGAGTCCGGCATCCTCATCATCCACGTTGCGCGCACGATGTTTCTTCAGCATTGCACTCATCGCACGGTTACATTGTCCCTGCGGGTGCACATGCTTGATGGGTATTGCCAACGAGACCGTGTCATACACCATGTATGCGACATTAAGATAATTATCGCTTTCCGGAATAACCAGGAGGTCATCAGAATCGTCGCAATAATCCTCACCATACTTCACCACAATGTGGTAAGCGGCATTTACAGGGAATTGCATGTCATCAAGACAGCGGTCACACATCAGCACGATTTCCCCATCAATGGCGAATGCCAGATCGTAACAATCGTTCCTGTGGTTCACCGTCAGCCTGACGTTGAGGTCAGCACCGCGGATATCTGCACTTTCCATATCCACAAAGAATTGCTTGCCCAAATGATATTCAAAGTCTTGAATCCCAACGGGCATACCTTTCAACGGCAGCTTAAATTCTGAAAACTTTCCCACGGTTAAGTCGGTTGAAAAACTCCGCAAAGTTAGTTAATATCTTCAATATTCCCAACTTTTGCGGGAATTATTTCGCTTTCCCCCTCATTATAAGGACTCTAAGTGTTTCCCTGATATTACTGAGACTATCCAGCGTGCAATATCTTCGAGAACTGCCGGCGAAATCGTCTGGGTTATCGCCCCATAATTGATACTCTGGGCTTTGGATGACGCCTCCTGAAACAGATGGTTCAACCCAGGATAGCATTTTACAGCCGCATTCGGCAATGACCTCCTGACTGCCTCAAGATTCTGCGCGGCATCCACCTGAATGTCCCAGTCGCCGTTAATGGCAAGCACCGGACACTTCGTCCCCTCAATAAAAGCAGTAGGGTCAAGACGCACGAAAGCCGTGTACCACGGTGATGTCATCATTTTCACATTTTGGGAAACTTTTTCGTCGGTGTCCACCAACCGGGCCATCATTTCCCGTAACACGGTCTCAAGTCCATTCCTGTCCGCAATCGTATCTATCGCCGCAAAAATCGCATCGACAAGAGTTTCCTGCTCCGTAGTCAGCGGTTTCCCCACGGCAGCGGCAACCATACGGTTCTGTTTTGACATCAGATCCCGTCCCTTCACTGCCATACCGGCAAGAGAGACGACAAAAGCCACATCATCAGACCGTTTCGAGGCACACATAAATGCGACCGTTCCTCCTTCGCTATGTCCCAATATCCCTATTTTCGTGGCATCTATATCCCTACGTGTTTTCAGGTAATCCACAGCGGCAAGCGCATCCTCGGCAAAATCAAGTGTCGTCACGCCATCTGACAACGGTGACGATCCGCCTGCTCCACGGTCGTCATACCGCAACACCGCAATTCCCGAACGTGACAGCCAGTCGGCAATAACCGCAAACGGCCGATGCCCCATTATCTCCTCGTCACGGTTCTGGATACCACTGCCGGAGACAAGCACCACTGCCGGATGCCGACCGCCCCACATAGGGACAGTAAGCGTTCCTGCAAGCGTAATACTGTCATGGGAGAATACCACCTCCTCACTGTTATAGACAAATGGCGGCTTGGGCTCTTGCGGACGATAGAGGGCTGCTGCCTCCTGCGTAGTACGGGAAAGCGACAATGGCAGCGAGCGTCCATGCTGGGTAAACGTGCCGGCAATCATCCCGCCACCCGCCTGCATGCGTCCGGCATAGCGTGCCGAGAGTGCCGGCATATCTACCGATATGCTGTCTCCGGTCACGGTGGTTTTCCCGCATGGGATATCCTTGGCTCCCTGCATCGGGGAGTCGAGCGTCGCCGAATATTCTCCATCGCCCTCCATTATATGGAAAACGACAGACAACGACGCTACCTCACCTTTCCAATAACCGGCAAAACCGGCGGCAAGCATGACAGCCGGCATTACGAGCGATGCCACCGCCAACAACCATACACGTCGCGTCATTGGAATCACTTTTCGAGGTCGGAAAGAATCGCCCGCAACTCCTCATCGGTAGCAGTAAGACGGGTGCGGCATTCGCGCAACAGTTCAGTGGCACGGCGGGTATAGGCGGCAAGACGGTCTATATCACATTCATCGCCCTGCATCATGCGCAGTATCGATTCAAGTTCGGCCACCGCCTTGGAGTAGGTCAACTCCGATACCGGAGTAAAAACAGGTTGTTCTGTCATATCTTGTGTTTTATTTTGTTACTGAAATGATTGTCCCGTCCGACAAGGTTGTCTCTATCGCAGTACCGGGACTCAATTGCGAAACCGAGGTCACGGCTTTTCCTCCTGCCCTTGTTATGGAATATCCCCGACGCAATGTGGATTGCGGCGAAAGCGCATCGAGTAATGCCGACAGAGAGTCAAGACGCGACGATTGCCGTTCCAGGCGGTTACGTACTGATTGTCCCAATGTCTCACCCCGGTGCGTGAGCCTTGCAATCTCCGGAGTAATCCTTCGCGGCCCGGTCGAAGCAAGAGTGACAAGATGAGTGTGAAGCAACGCCGATGCACGTTCACACACCGAAACCGGTGCGACCGGCAGCAACCCCTCATAGTAGGCCAATTGCGACTGGCATCCCGACAGCTTGTCGCTCGCGGCCTGAAGCATATCGGCACCTATACGGCGCAGCCTGTCAAGTGCCGCAGTCCCTCGAGAGATGAGCCACTCGGCAGCAGCCGTGGGTGTCTTCACCCGCATATTGGCCACGTAATCGAGAATCGTCACATCACGTTCATGCCCGATACCTATCACCACAGGCAACGGGAACTGGGCTATATTCGCGGCAAGGCTGTAATCCTCAAACGCCACAAGATCACTTGTTGCACCGCCTCCCCTTATCAGCACCACACAGTCCCAGTCATCACACTCGCCGGCGATGCAGTCCAGCGCGGCTATAACCGTTTCCGGTGCACGTTCTCCCTGCATCACGGCAGGGAACAGACGGGTTTTGAACCGCAACCGCTGCACGTTATTGTACAGTTGGTTGATGAAATCGCCATAGCCGGCGGCTCCTGGAGCCGATATCACGGCAACACGCAGCGGGACATCAGTCCACTCCAGCGAACGGTTCATCTCCAATATGCCCTCCGCCTGCAATCGCGTAAGCATCTCCTGACGGCGGCGCAGCAGATCCCCCATCGTATATTCGGGATTCACAGCATTTATCACAAGCGAAATACCGTACACCGGATGCATTGTAGCCGACACCCTGACCATAACCTTTATTCCGGTGGCAAACCGCTGTCCGGTAGCGGCGTGGAACTCTGCATCTATCCGCGGATAGATGCTTGCCCAGATTATTCCACGGGCACGAGCCAACGTCGTGCCGCGTTCCGGATCTTTCTGCAACAGTTCCATATAACAATGCCCTCCCCTGACAGCGACATCACTCAATTCGGCAGTGACCCACACATCCTGAGTGGACGGCACGGTAATGAGAGATGCAAGGCGCTTGTTAAGCTGCAGTAATGTTATGGATTCCATGTTTACTATCGGCACATATTATTTCACAAGTTTCATTTTCTTGCCGGTCCACCGGTAAGAAAGCACAGGCTTGAGCCAAGATTTCACCCGTTCATATTCGTCGGCGGCATAGTACTCTGCCATCGTATTTGTCAATACCAGCTCACCGGTTTCCCGGTCATACTCATATCCGGCAAGGACAAAGGGTACCGAATCCTCGGCATCTTTCCGGTTCTTTTTTCCGGTTTCGCTCAACCAGTCTCCTGTTCCGGGAGCATCAAACAGCCTCTTGTCTATTTTTTTCCAGTCAATCGTATAGAACTCCACATAGCTGTCGGGAGCGGGAGTATTCACGGTCTTTATCAATGCGACAATCGTGTCACCGCCCATCGGGAGCAACGAAATCTGATAGCGTGACGCAGCAGTCATAATCACCTTGATGTCATCATTGGCAAGGGCGGTCACGCGCGACTGCCCTGTCAGATCATTTGTCGTAGGTGTTGACGAGCCGCTACGGTAATAATCTATCATGTCAAGACGCTTGTTCCGGTCAACCAACGGGAATACTCCCGCCGGGGCATTGACAAAAACGTCTGCGGCTGTAATCTGTGCCGGGATTTCCGGCTGCATCACGACCAGCAGCACAATTACCGCTATTATCGAATATATCCGTCTTATCATAGCATATTGACTATTTGTTTTTACCTCTACGGCGCGATGCCCCGCTTTTTCCGCCCTTACCTTTTTTCCTGAAACGCTCGAACGGCACTTCTTCCTCCGCACTCACCGCCTCACGGTTACGGCGTGCCGATGCCCTGGCATAATCCTTTTCGGTATCGGCGACCTCGGCATATAGCCGTTTACCCACGAAATCCGAGCCTTTAAGACCTCCTACCACCCGAGACGCGTCACTTTTCTTCACATCAAAGAGCGAATAGTTAGGCAGCAGGTCGATACGGCCCACATCCACACGTGCACCGCTCACATTCTTGTTTATCGCATCTATGAGATTGGCGGCAAAGAATCCGTCGGCTTTACCCACATTGATATAGATACGCGCCATACCTCTCTCTGCGGTACGCCGGTCCTTCTCCTTGTCGTTACGCGGCTTGCTCTCTATCCTTTCTTTCTTTCCCTTTTTCGGACGCTCCTCCACATAGTCAATCTCGGGGGCATCCTTATAGTATTCGAGCAGCCGGTTGAACTCAAGTGACAGCACCCGTTTGAGCAGGTCCTCTTCCGAAAGCCATCCGAGCTTCTTGCTCACCCCCGCAAAGTACTTTGCAATCTCTTCCTCGTCGACCTCGACACGTTCAAGGCGATCGGCAAGATTGTACAATTGTTTCTCTATAATATGTTTGGGCGACGGCACCTCCTTGCGCTCAAACGTTTTCCCTATTATTTTCTCAATCTCACGCACCTTGCGCCGTTCGCGGGAATGTATTATCGACACCGACACCCCGGTCTTCCCGGCACGTCCGGTGCGTCCCGAGCGATGGGTATAGACCGCAGTGTCATCAGGCAGGCCGTAATTGATCACATGCGTGAGATTATCCACGTCAAGTCCGCGAGCAGCCACATCGGTAGCCACAAGTATCGACAGCACCCCGTCACGGAATTTCTTCATCACAATGTCACGCTGCTGTTGTGACAAGTCACCATGCAGGGAATCGGCATTATATCCGTCCTGAATAAGATTGTCGGCGATCTCCTGCGTGTCGCGGCGGGTACGGCAGAACACGATTCCGTATATATTGGGGTTATCGTCGGCGACACGCTTCAGGGCAAGATACTTATCCTTGGCATTGACCATATAATAGACATGCTTGACATTGGCCGCACCCTCATTGCGTGTACCGATAACGAATTCCTCGGGATTACGCATGTACTTTTTCGCGATCCCGGATATTCCCTGTGGCATTGTCGCCGAGAACATCAGCATCTTGCGTTGTTCCGGCACATGCGACAGTATATCATCGATAGAGTCAAGGAATCCCATGTTCAGCATCTCGTCGGCCTCGTCAAGAATCACAGTATGTACTTCATCAAGACTCACCACTCGACGGTTTATCAGGTCGATTAACCGGCCTGGAGTAGCCACTACCACCTGGACACCCTTGCGCAGGCTGCGTATCTGGCTTTCAATGCTCGACCCGCCATAAACGGGAAGCACACTGAGTCCCGGGATATACTTGGAGAAATCGGCAAGGTCGCTGCCTATCTGCAGGCACAACTCGCGTGTCGGTGACAGAATCAGGGCCTGAGGGCGGTTAACGGAGGTATCGATACGTTGCAGTACCGGCAAGCCGAATGCGGCAGTCTTTCCCGTACCGGTCTGTGCAAGGGCAATAACATCCCCGTCCTCATGCAGCAGGTGCGGTATGACTTTCTCCTGTACCGGCATGGGATTTTCAAAACCCAACTCCATAATAGCCATGAGCAGGTCATCTCTCACGCCCAATTCTTCAAATGTCTTCATAAATTCTGATTATCCGATTAAAATGCAAAGATACAACTCCACGACAAAACTTCACATGTCATCCTGTCGCTTTTTCCAATTATTCCGGTCAAGTCACGCATTACTGCACCCGACAAGGCAGTTCGATACGGAATGTTGTCCCTACACCGGGTTCTGACGCACGTACATAGATTTTTCCCGAATGATACTGTTCTATGATACGCTTGGCAAGAGTGAGACCGAGACCCCATCCGCGTTTCTTCGTGGTATAGCCGGGATTGAATATTGTCTTGAACCGTTTTCGGGACATGCCTTTACCGGTATCTTCAACATCTATATAAGCCACATCACGTTCACGTCCCGTAGTCACTGTTATCGACCCGTGACCCTCCATAGCGTCGACAGCATTCTTTATCAGGTTCTCCATCACCCATTCAAAGAGAGGATCGGACAGCTCCACCGGCAATTTCTTCTCATATAACGACACCGACAGGTCGATACGGGACGATATGCGTGTCGCCATATAGGATGTGGAACGCGACACCACCCCGTTGACATCCGACAATGCCATCTGCGGCTTGGAACCTATCTTGGAAAATCTTGATGCAATCGTACTCAACCGCTGCACATCCTTGTTCATCTCACTCACCGTCTCGGCATCCACCCCAAGCGAATCAAGCAATTCCATCCATGCCATCAGTGACGAGATAGGAGTTCCGAGTTGATGCGCGGTCTCCTTTGACAACCCCACCCACACCTTGTTCTGCTCGGCTTTCTTGGTCGACAGCACCGCGAAATAGACGACAGCTATAAACGCAAGCATCACCAGCAGTTGTATATAAGGGTAATAGCTCATGCTCCGCAACAGTTTTGAATCCTCATAGTAAAGATACTGGCGGTTACCATCCGAAATATCTATCGGAATCACATTGGAGGTATTACGCAGGTCAGCCAGCTTTTCCGCAAGGAAGACGGCATTGACGTCCGATATATAATAAGGCATCATGCTGTCGATAGCCTCCGGAAGGTCAAAATTCCTGTGCAGCAATATGTTTCCCTCATCATCGGTGAGCAGCACAGGGATTGTGCGGTTCCGTTCTATTATGCTCAAGAGGAAATCCATGTCAACCCCCACCGACATCATCCCGGTAGTGTCCTCCATCGCGGCATTGCCTATATTGACTATCTCCTTGGTCGCATCGGCCCATATCTGCATCCTGTCACGCTCCTGCGCCGACAGATCCTTAATAAGCGAATTTGAGAAATAGACGAACACGGCAACCACAGCAACCGAGATCACAAGGAAAACGGCTGTCCCATATCGGCGTATGTCATAAATATTTGCCATCATTATTCTAACGTAACACCCGGCCTCATTATTTTATTCCGCCTCCCGGCGGATAAACTCCGCCACTGCATCATCGGTATTTCTTCCGATGACCACATCGGCGATTGCCTTGACTTCGGGCAGGGCATTGTCAACGGCAACGGCAACATCGGCTGCCTGCATCATAGGAATATCATTCAGATTATCACCGAAAACGACTACCTTCCCCGCACACACCGACCCGGACAGACGCCTTACCGCCTCCGCTTTCGACACCTGTGGGGTAAACAGTTCAAGTATACCGGTGTCCTTTCCGAAAATATCCACATAACACGACACCGAACAATCGACACGTTCACGCAATTCCCCGGCAAGCGCGAATATCCGCTCACGTTCACCCATTGCAAAATACAGCGCCACTTTACCATCGGGGTGCTGATTACAAGCTGGCTCGTTGACATGAAACCGCTTCAACGGCAGATTAACCCGCTCCTCGACAAAAGCCCGTTCCTTACCGCTCATCTCCCCGCAGTAATACACATCAAGGATTCCGTCGGCACCAAAAGTGTAGACAAACGGATTTACCCCATACCGGCAGCACATCATCCCAATATCCCGTGACGTCTTGTCATTTATATAACATGCCCGGTCATACCGCCGCAGCCTCCTGTCCCATAACGCAGCCCCGGTCATCACAATTGCCGGCAATGATGTATAGGTATCCGACAACAGGGGTTCTACGGTAGCCGGAGTGCGTGCCGTCGCAACAGTTATCAGCACACCGTCGTGAGACAATTCCGAGATTATCCGCGCCGACCTGCTGCTCACCCTACTGTCACCACCGAGCAGCGTCCCGTCCATATCCGTTACATACAACGTCCTTTGCATTACGGAGCAAAGATAATGAAAAAGCGCGATTCCGTGTCAGGAACCGCGCTTGCTTTATCTACAGACAAGAATTGAATGCATCACTTCTTGGTGAGTGTCGCAGTGTAAGGAATCTTGCTGAAATCCACGACAATTTCGTATGTGCCTGCTCCGGGTGCCGCAATATCACCGGCATTGAACACAAGTCCATCGGCTGAACCACCGAAATTGATGTCCCAAGTTCCATTGGTTCGTATTTTCCACATATCACCGTCGGCAAATGTCACCTCGGCAGTGTACACAAGGAAGTCGGGACTCGGGGTCATCACCACATCAGTTCCCCATCCGCTTGCGCTGAATGAGCCTATCACGCCTACGGTATTGATCGGAGTAAGGCTGTAAGTAAGATCGAGCACATTGACATTACACCAATAAAGCCCGTCACTTTCAACGCTCAGGTTTCCGGCGCCACCGTCAGTCGATAACAACCCGGGTGTTCCGCTGTCGCCATAGTTGGTGCCATCCCAGCCGGCGACATTGGAGAACTTGAACCCGCCATTCAGGTGAGCCATTCCCTGATAGTTGACCTTATCGGCCGATGTCAGCACCTGAGACTTTGCGTGATCCCAACCATTGGCGTCACCGGGAGTCCACAGATAAGCCGGAGCCTCTGCCACCGAGTAGGTCATATTCTCTACATCGATCGTGAACACCAATGAGCCTGACTGGACAAGTGCACCGGCAGCAGGGATGTCCTCTGCGCCACTGTTTGTCACCAATGAACCGGCCAATGCCTCAGGGGCATCGGGTGACGGAGCAAATACCATACGGGCAGCCGACGCATCACCGGTTTCCTTGTAGGTATCGGCAATAATCTGCCACGAAATCATGAATGTCTCCATGTCGAAGTCCTCGTCGGTAATCTCAGCCGTTACCTTGAACACAGGATTGTCATACACGTCACCTCCGGTATTTGCCAATGTGGCACGTACCTCGCCATTGATCAGGAGATGGTAAGTCTCATCGATAAACAGTTCCGGTGTGAACGGTATCACATTCATGGCAGATGCTGCGAAGTATGTATCCTGTTCGCCGAAACGCACTCTCGCACCGTCACCGTATGCAAGATAAGCGGCAAAACGCACATGAAGCTCACGTGCCTTATCGGTCTTGCCGAGCAATTCGCGGAACACGGTATTCAAGTCCGACGCATACACGCTGTTCCCGTCAACTTCAAGCGACTTTGCATTAGCAAAATCGGCTGTCCCGGAAACCTGCATGACATATTCCACACTCTGCCCGGCTCTCAGCTCGGGTGTTGCCACCGTTTTTATCACTTCCAGGGTTGAAACTTCATTAAGATCGATTGTTTCACCTGAAAGAGCCGCGCCTTTCTCCACAGTAAGTCCGTCAAGACTCATGAGTGCCTCCGGAGCGTAGGACTGGGGAGCAACAGCATCGTCAATGTCGTCACAAGCCGCAAAACCGAAAACCAATGCCGACATCAATATAAGATTCAGTTTCTTAAACATAATTCTGATTTTTGTTATTGTTAATACAGCTATAAGAAGACACGGGGCTGACGCCTTCGAGGAACAACCCCGTTGTCATCCGTTATTTATTCGACTTTTGCTTTTCCGGTCACGAAGTTCAGATAAACCTTTCCGGCAGCATTGGACACACGTTCCTGGTCTCCGCCATCGGCACGGTAAGAGATCTCTCCGTTGTAGAAGATGAACTCTGACTTCCACCAGTCGATGCTTGACCATTCGTCAGGATGGATACAGAGACGCAGGTTGCTTTCATCTGTTCCGGCTGTTGGCAGCACTGTCGGGGATACGAACGGCCATTCGGCATCAGGATCATCAACCACGTCAAACTTCCAGTTGTCGTCATTACCCCAAGTACCACCGTTGGCAGCACCGTACACATATACGTTCGGTTCCAATATCTGTACCTCATATACATAGTCGCGGCCTTCGATTGCAGTCTTGATTGCGAAGATGTACCATCCGCTCTTGTCTACCACGATGTTTCCACCGTCGCTTGACACATTTGCGGCATTCGCCACCCAACTGGCAACCTGGTCATATCCCACTTCACTACCGTTCCATGACTTGGCGGAATTGAACTTGAAGCCTTCTCCAGCCTTTACATAGCGGATTACCCAGAAAAGGTCGGGGTTGCCGTTGACGGCAATCATCTTGGCTGCATCGTTCCAATCCCAGTTACAGAAATTACCTATCATGTACATTGCTGTGGGAAGTTCCACACTCGGCAATGCGAAATAAGGAAGCACCTTGTTCAGGACGATTGAATTGGAGACAATGTCACTGCCTTCAACCGTGGGTAACGAACATTTCACACGCAGGTATACAGGAATCGGCTCAAATGTCGCAGTCTCGTCAACTACGCCCATAAGCGAGCAAATAGCTACGGCAAGCTCGTTGGCGTCGATGGCTATCTTGCATGAGCCGCTTTTTGTTCCAAGCGTCTGTGCTGCTTCATCGAAACCGTTGGCAGCATCCCAGTTGTTATCGAGCGACACCTGGACGGCATACTCGGCTGCGGCAGTATAACCGTAGTCAGGTTGCGAGCAGGTGATTTCAATTGTTTCGGTATTGGCAAGCTCGACAAGAGCGTTTCTATAAGGCGAGTCATTCAATGTGAATGATGTAGGGTTCTGGTATACGGGATTTTCATCCTCTGTTTCCTCACATGATGTTACCCCGAGAGCCAACCCTATCAGACCAAGAAATATATATTTAAACTTTTTCATTGTTGTAAAATTGTATTAATTGATGACACGATTAATAACCGGGGTTCTGGCCTACTGTCGCAATGTTCTTGGTAGGAATTGCATACAGGTTACGGTAGGACGGAGTGGAAGTTCCGGCAAGAGCGCCACCCTTCCATGACCACACATAGCTTCCTCCGGTAAACACTCCGAAGCGCACCAGGTCACTGCGGCGGTGTCCTTCCCAATAAAGTTCACGCAGACGCTCGGCGAGAAGGTTCTCGGCAGTCAGTTCAATAGGGTTCTGATCAGCACGTTCACGCACCTTATCCATGTAATACTGTCCGTTGCACTCTACACCGTTGAGCTGGCATTCGGCAAGCATCAGATAGGTATCGGCAAGGCGGAACAACGGGAAATCGGTACTATTGAACACAGTGGAATTGGTGTGTTCACCGGTAGCGTTCTCGTAGTCTTCTTCGGGAGTGTACACATACTTGACGCACATGTAACCGCTGCCGTCAAGACCCCAGTCACCGATTGCCTCGAGGTCGTTGGTCATGTTGCCCTCAAATATCAGACGGCGCTCGTCGCTCTCGTTGAATGCCTTTACAAGTTCGGGACGCATACGCGGACCGCCCCATCCTGTCACGCCGAGACCGAGCTTGAGAAGCACTTCATCAAAGTCGGTACGCTTGTCGGGGTTGAACACCGGCAGATTTGAGTTATATGCTCCGGCAGAAAGATAGGTTGTGCCACCATAAGTGATTGTGGTCGATGCATCCTGAGGTATAGTCCAAAGGATTTCGCCTCCACGGGCATACTTGTCATTGGTTGCACAGAACAGGTACTTGTAGGTCGGTGCAAGCTCATTTATCGTCTTGAGGATTTCCTGACATGCGGCGGCACATTCAGCCCACGCGGGAGTTCCGGTATATACACCTGCGTTCAGATACAATTTAGCAAGAAGCATATAGCCGGCCTCACGTGACACACGTCCGTAGATGTGAGAAGCGGCAGGTTTCAGCCCGTTGATTGCATCCTTCAGATCGGCAACCACAAGCGAATACAATTCCGCACGTTCCTTGGTCGGAGGGATTGAACCCACTGCATCGGCCTCAGTCACCCAAGGACCTTTGCCGAACAGGTCAATCATGTGGTAATAGGACAATGCACGGAGAGTACGCACCTCACACTTCATCAGCTGGATCTCATCGGCCGGAATCGGGTTGGCTACCGATGCGGCACCGTCGATGGAACGCAGGAACTCGTTACACAATGCAATCTGGAATGTGAAGCGGGAGAATGCCTCATACAGCCAGTGGTTATCACTTGACCATGTCGAATAGTCGAGCTCGTCGATACCGGGGTCGGCCCAGTTCTTTCCGATAAACGCTTCATCGGAACAGAGCTCCTGAAGATTCCACAACTGGCGGGTGTACACACCGGCTCCACCGTCATCAACCGTAATATCTGAACCTCCATCGATTCCTGACAACACAAGTCCGCCATATACCTGGGCAAGGAAGCCATAGTACTCGGAACCGTCATTCAGCGAGGTTTTCTTGTTGGGGTCATCGGGCTCGACATTAAGATCGTCGGTACATGATGCCATGCCCATGCTCAGAGCCACGCACCCGATAGCCATATATTTGAATATTTTCATAACTGTTTCAGTTTTAAATTAAGTGATTAGAATTGAGCGACTACACCCAGCGAGAACGTGATGGGCTTGGGATAGACATCCCTGTCTATACCACTGAACACCTCGGGGTCAAGACCCTTGTAGTTAGTGATCACGAACGGGTTCTGTACTGCACCGTAAAGGCGGAGACGGAGATTGTCGTTCAGGAGATTGCTCCATGTGTAACCGAGTGTAATGTTGTCACAGCGGAGGAAACTTGCATTCTGCACGAAGTAGTCACTGTGGGCGCCCTGGTCTCCGAGATCCTCAAACAGGAACGTGCCGCTCATGAGGTTGCTCAACGGAGTCGATGAGTTGGCACTCTTGGAGCAGTTGGAAGCCTGGACGTCATTGTACACATAGTTACCGAGATTGGCGCGTAGCACGATACCGAAATCCCAGTTTTTCCAGTTTACGGTATTGCTCCATGTCATGGTTACCTTAGGATCTTTACTGTGGCACAGGTATTTGTCATCCTTGGTGATCTGTCCGTCACCGTTGCGGTCCACAAACTCGCCCTCGATGGGGTTGCCCTCGGCATCATACACCTGCTGGAACACATAGAAACTGTAGGCCGGGTGTCCCACTTCATGTTTCTGTATCGTGTTACCTGTACCGAACGAGATACCGCCGGTCTCAAAGTCTCCGCCTTCGGCAAGACGTGTAATCTTGTTCTTGTTCCATGCCACGTTGAAATCGGATGTCCAGGTCAGATCCTTGGTGACGATGGGACGGGTTGAAAGGGTGAACTCTATACCGGTGTTCTCAAGGTCACCGATATTCATGTTACCGGCATTCGAGAGGTTTGAGCCTGCGGCGTAGGTAGCCCATGTCAACAGGTCCTTGGTCTCGCGCTTGTAGAAGTCGACACTACCGGTGATGCGGTTATTGAGGAAACCGAAGTCGATACCGGCATTCCATGTCGTGGTTTCTTCCCACTTGATTTCAGAGTTGTACTTGTTGGGAAGCACGGGTACGGTCGTCCCGTTGCCGCCTATTACCGACGGGTAAGTGTACTGCGGGTTAGTGCCCACTGAATAGATAGGCAGATAGGGGAACAGGTCATCACCTATATCCTGCTGTCCGGTGACACCCCAGCCTCCACGTATTTTAAGATCGCTGAGGAATCCGCGAGTACCCTCCATGAACGCTTCCTCATGAAGTTTCCATGCAAGGGCCACTGACGGGAATGTACCCCAACGGTGATCCTTCGAGAATCGGCTTGTTCCGTCATGACGCACGGTGGCTGTCACCAGATAACGCTCCATGAACGTATAGTTCAAGCGGCCGAAGAATGATACGAGCTGATAGGGATTGCTGTAATATTTGGTCTCGATAGCCTGGGTACCGGCATTGGGTCCCGATGTGGTCATCGTGAAATTATAACCGTCGCTGTGGAACTTCTGCCATGAATAACCGCCTGTGACATCAATGCCTGACTTGATTACATCAAAGTTTTTCTTGTAGTTCATATAGAAGTCAAGAAGCAGGTTATACTTGTACTGGTGCTTCTTTTCAGTAGTTTCAGCACCGTCTTTAAGCGTTTCAACATCGCCGGCGGCATTGAGGATACTGTTACCCTGTTTCCACGCCTTGGGCGAATTGGCGGCAGTCACAATCTTTTCCGTACCCTCGCTGACGTCATAACCGAGGTTAAGGTTGGCGCGCAGATCCTTTAGGAACGGCATCACAAGGTCAAACTGGATGTTACCGATACTCTGGTAAACGTCGGACGTGTGATTGTTTTCATTGATCAGCGACACAGGGTTCAGCGAAGCAAGTGCGTTGATTCCTGAACCCGGATCAGAGGGGATTGCAGGATTGGAGCCCACGTATGTCGTATAGTTGTTGAACACGTTGCCGTCAGGCGCATAGACCGGAAGAGTGGGATTGAATCCTATGGCTGTCCCGAGAGGATTGTCATCATAGAAACGGTTATTCACATACGCTCCCTTCACATTGGCATTAACGCTCAACAGGTTGTTGAAGAACTTAGGTGACAGGTTGATGCTACCGGTTATACGGTCCATCTTGGTTGTCTCGACAATACCGTTGTTTCCGGTATATGCCACTGACACACGATAGGGAAGTATTCCGGCAGTACCGCCCACGCTCAGGCTATAGTCATGAGAGACACTTGTGCGGAGTATCTCCTTCTGCCAGTCGGTATTGGCTGTACCGAGTGCGGCATGCTGCGCTGAGCCCTCACCGTATTCGGAGGTAATGAAGTTGCGGTATTCATCAGCTCCCATCATGTCGACATACTTGCGGGGAGTGGTCACATAAAGGTTGGCGGTGAAATTCACCTGCGGCTTGCCTGCCTGGCCTTTCTTGGTCGTGATGATGATCACACCGTTTGATGCACGGCTACCGTAGATGGCTGTCGCCGAGGCATCCTTGAGGATAGTCATTGACTCCACGTTCTCGGGCGATACAAGAGCAAGCGGGTTGGCCGAACCGGTCAGCCCCTTTGTGTCCATGGGGACTCCGTCGATAACGATCAACGGGGCGTTCGATGCTGAAAGCGACGCACCACCGCGGATGATAATGTCAGCTCCGCCTGAGGGAGAACCCGTCGTGGTCACAGTGACACCGGGGCTTCTGCCGACAAGGAGATCCTGTGCCGAAGTGGCAAGCCCGGCCTGCACCTCACTCGGCTTCACCGTTGCCACCGCTCCGGTTGCATCCGATTTCTTGACTGTACCGTAACCGATGGCCACGACCTCATTAAGCACCACGCTGTTCTCCGAGAGGGTAACGTTAATCACTGTACGGCCTTCCACCTTGATGGTCTTGGTGTCGTAGCCCACGTATGACACTGTGAGGACACCGTTTGAATCGACATCGATACGGTAATTGCCGTCAACATCGGTTGCCGTTCCTGTACTCGTGCCCTGTGCAAGCACACTGGCACCGATCAAAGGCTCCCCGGCAGGATCAGTTACAGTACCTGTGACTGTAATCTTCTGCGCTAAAGCAGGGAAAGAAAGGCATAGCGCCATGACAATGGCGAGCCATGCTTTCCGGCTCATTTGAAAACAAATGTTCTTCATGCAAGAATTGTTTAGTTTTACATTAAGTTTTACATTAAAATTATTTTGTCTCTGAATTTTCTTATTATAATCCCGAATCACAATCGAGCGTGGTTTCATGTATTGTTGCGGGGGCAGCCTTACGTTCCGCAACCGGTCAGCGAGGTCAAGAAGAGCATGTGGAATAAAGGAATATGGTATCAGACAATTATCCGCAAGACTATCCGACAAAAGGGAACATCCCCTTATGGAATATCCTTATCGGCAGCGTCTATTCATGGTGTCTCTAAAAATGTATGACCTATCCTTATAAATCATGCTTTTGGTTACTCGAAGTGAACGTCAATAAGCGTATTATTCAACCGCAAAATAAGCGATTATTTTTGATTTTATTGATTTTTTGCCACCTATTTACAAGTAAACGGCCAACTTTAACATCCGACTGTTAATTTTCACACCAGCCATTAACATCACACCCGCACCCATGACATCCCCCGGCGGCGGCACTGCAATTAATCCCCTCTTTTTTTCATATTTCACCCTTTTAGACTATCTTTGCGCCAAGAATTATCACCATTCCAGGTCTTTGACAAATCGATAATTACACATACGAATATGACTACTCACATCTCCAATCGCGTGCAATCACTGTCGCCTTCACAGACTCTCGCCATGTCCCAGAAGAGCAATGAGCTGAAAGCCCAAGGCGTCGACGTAATAAACCTGTCGGTGGGTGAACCCGACTTCAACACCCCCGGCCACATCAAGGAAGCGGCAAAAAAAGCCATCGACGACAACTTCACATTCTACACCGCTGTACCGGGATACCTCTCTCTGCGCAAGGCAATCGCCGGAAAGCTCAAGAGCGAGAACGGACTCGACTACACCCCTGAACAGATTGTCGTCTCCGGCGGAGCAAAACAATCGCTGTGCAACGTCATCCTGAGCGTAGTCAACCCGGGTGATGAAGTGATTATACCCACCCCGGCATGGGTGAGCTACGTTGAAATGGTGAAACTCGCCGAAGGCACCAACATCCTCCTGCCCGCGACAATCGAGCAGGACTTCAAGATTACACCGGAGCAGCTGGAAGCAGCAATCACCCCTAAGACCCGCATGGTGCTGATATGCTCCCCGTCCAACCCCACCGGTAGCGTATACACACGCGACGAGCTGAAAGCCCTTGTCGACGTTCTCGCAAAGTACCCCGACATACTGGTACTCGCCGACGAGATATACGAGCACATCAACTTCACCGGCAGCTTCACATCACTCGCCTCATTCCCCGAAATTGCCAGTCGCACAATAATCGTAAACGGCGTTTCCAAGGCCTATGCGATGACCGGATGGCGCATCGGCTTCATTGCCGCACCGCTTTGGGTGGCAAAAGCCACAAGCAAGCTCCAGAGCCAGTACACCTCAGGCGCATCGTCCGTTGCACAGAAAGCGGCCGAGGCCGCCTATACAGGGCCACAGGAATGTGTCGAGACAATGCGGCAGGCATTCCAGCGCCGACGTGACCTCGTGGTATCGCTCGCCCGCGAAATCCCGGGAATCAAAGTCAACGAACCCCAAGGTGCATTCTACCTCTTCCCCGAAGTGTCAAGCTACATCGGCAAACGCTACGGTGACCGCGTAATCAACTCCTCGGGCGATCTGGCGATGTACCTCCTTGAAGAAGGGCACGTGGCCACAGTCGACGGCGAAGCATTCTGCCTGCCTGGATACATACGCCTCTCCTACGCTACAAGCGACGACAATATCCGCGAGGCAATGCGCCGCATTGCCGACGCGCTCGCCCGGCTCTCCTGAGACATTCACTGATTCAAAACATAATTTTTTCACACCATCCACAATGGATTTTATACAAGAACTGACCTGGCGAGGCATGATCCACACCATGATGCCGGGCACCGACGAACAACTGAAAAAAGAGATGACCACGGCCTACCTGGGAATCGACCCCACAGCCGACTCACTTCACATAGGCCACCTGGTGGGTGTCATGATGCTCAAGCACTTCCAGCGGGCAGGACACAAGCCAATAGCCCTTGTAGGCGGAGCGACCGGAATGATCGGCGACCCCTCGATGAAAAGCCAGGAACGCAAGCTGCTCGACGAGCAGACCCTCCGCCACAATCAGGAAGCGATCAAAAAACAGCTTGCCAAATTCCTCGACTTTGACAGCGACGCGCCCAACCACGCCGAACTCGTCAACAACTACGACTGGATGAAAAACTTCTCGTTCCTTGACTTCATCCGCGATGTGGGAAAACACATCACCGTCAACTACATGATGGCAAAGGACTCTGTCAAGAAACGCCTCTCGGGCGAGTCCCAGCAAGGCATGTCGTTCACCGAATTCTCCTACCAGCTCGTTCAGGGATACGACTTCCTGACCCTTTTCAAGGAAAAGAACTGCCGGTTGCAGCTCGGCGGCTCCGACCAGTGGGGAAACATCACCACCGGCACCGAGCTCATACGCCGCACGGTAGGAGGTGAGGCATACGCCCTCACATGCCCGCTGATCACAAAGGCCGACGGTGGCAAATTCGGGAAAACCGAGAGCGGAAACGTATGGCTTGACCCTCGCTACACATCGCCCTACAAGTTCTACCAGTTCTGGCTCAACGTCTCTGATGCCGACGCCGAGAAATACATCAAGATATTCACCGAGCTGTCACGCGAAGAGATCGAGGGACTCGTTGCCGAACAGGCCAACGACCCCGGATTGCGTCCGCTACAGAAACGGCTCGCCAAGGAAATAACCGTAATGGTACACTCCGTGGAAGACTACGAGGCAGCCGTGGAAGCATCACAGATACTGTTCAGCAACAAGGCTTCCGAGACCCTGCGCAAGATCGACGAAGACACCCTGCTTGCCGTCTTTGAAGGCGTTCCGCAATTTGAGGTCATGAAAGCCGACATCGAATCCGGAATCAAGCTGGCCGACCTCCTCACCGACAAGGCAGCCGTATTCCCGTCAAAGGGAGAGCTCCGCAAGCTCGCACAGCAGGGAGGCCTCTCCATCAACAAGGAGAAAGTAGCCGACGTCTACGCCACGGCTTCAGCCGACATGCTCCTGAACGGCAAATACCTGCTCGTCCAGAAAGGGAAAAAGAACTACTTCCTGCTCATTGCAAAGTAAAAAAAGGAATTGCAAAACTTGCACATTAGGAATAATCTGCGTACCTTTGCATCGCTTTAGGCTCGCATGAGCTTGGGCAATAAGGATTGTCTTATGGTGTAATGGTAGCACTGCAGTTTTTGGTTCTGCCTGTCTTGGTTCGAATCCAGGTAAGACAACTTCACCGACGCTGACCCTTCATCCGGCCAGCGTCTTTCTTATGTTCCTGTTTTGCATTTTTAACATTGGGGGGGTAAAATATTGCCTTTTGTCACTATCTTTGTGACTAACAGAAACCAATTAAACATCCCTTTACAATGAAAAAACTTTATTTCGCATGCACAATTTCATCATTGCTGCTCACATCATGCTACAACACAAAAATCACAGTGGGAGAAATCCCTCCCGGAACTCCACTGCAGGAAGTCGCCACTAAATGGAACAACCACTTTGTCTTCGGACTCGTCCCCGGTAATAGCGCCAATTTAAATACTAAGGATTATATTGGCGGATACAAACAGAATTATGTCATGAAGACCAGCCATCCTTTCGTGCACCAACTCATCGGCTGCCTCACTTTTGGTATATACACTCCAACCGAGACAAAATTCTATATTCCTTTTGACGGATTAGTAAAAAACAACCAAGTTCCGGAAACAAAGATTGCATACGTAAAAAATGGCTATATTGCATACGAGTTTGACGATCAGGAAAAATACCTCTCCGACTCGACAACTGACGCTGACTATTCGTTGAGAACGAATAATGAATTCCAAAAAAGCATTAGCAAAAAAGCCGCTGACGCACTGGACATCAAACGCCTTCACAATTTCAAAGCAAAATATTTCGGTCATGTTGAAATAATAGTCGGGAAATACGGGAATGTAATACATGCCCAGTTGGTTCTTAAGGAATCAGTCACAAACCCGTTAGTAATCGGCAGCCTGCTTCAGGAGATTTATCACACAGTCTTCCCGCCATTAGATGAGAAATACACAGAGGCGCAGAAGACACGTGTAACAATTCCTCTGGCAACCAAAAGTAACTAAATTCAAAAAAAATGTTCGACAATTTGCGAATATAGACAGAAAAAAGTAGCTTTGCATTCTGAAACGGAAAGCAATGTATATCGAATTCGACAAAGAGTATTTACTGGAACTTTACGTCAACGGGAAGACAAACGATAAAAAGCACCGATACCAGCCGGAAGTAATCAAGGGCTATCAGAAAGCGGTTTTTATGTTATCTTCAGCAAACCGTATTGAAGACTTATTCCGGAACAACTCACTTAATTACGAAGCTCTCCAAGGTGATAAGAAAGGAGTTTCATCAGTAAGGATAAACCGCCGTTACCGGCTCGAATTTACGATAAGCGAACTTCAAAACGAACAGGTGATAACATTCTGCCGTTTGCTTGACATCAGTAACCATTATAAATAATCGTGGATATGGAAACAAGGAAAATTTACGCGCCACACAAGCTTCAGCCATCCTCTCCCATACATCCGGGCGAAATCCTGAAAGACGAGTTAGAAGCCCGCGGAATTTCACAGAGGAAGTTTGCCGGAATTATCGGGGTTTCTTACTCTGTGCTGAATGAGGTAATAAACGGTAAACGCCCTGTCACGACTGAGTACGCACTAAAAATTGAGGCAGCTACGGGCATTCCTGCCTATATTTGGGTAAACATGCAAGCAGAATACAACATGCAGACCGCTCGGAATGATGGAAAGCTGTCCGCCATTCTGGACAACATCCGCAAGTCGGTTGCGGTTCTGTAACAATCTGACATTTGCCACCGTCTCACGCGTCTTTAAGGCCATGGGAATTAATGCATCACTGGAATTGTCCGGCATCGGCAAAATCCCATTATGGTAACCGCCTCATCCTGAACCACCCGGGAACAATCCGGAAACCGCACAGAAAAGCCCCGCAATCATCGGGGCTTTTTCATTCCTTTCTGGTACTCCGGAGCAGAATCGAACTGCTATCAAAGGTTTAGGAAACCTCTATTCTATCCGTTGAACTACCGGAGCATGCATTTACACGGCAAAGATACGCGTTATTTGTGAGATAAACAAGGCACTTCGGCATAGTCGGTCGTAATGAAATCACATCCATACCCCGCATACTCACGGCAGGACTCCTCGTCATTCACCGTCCACACGTTCACCTTCAGCCCCGCACCATGAAACCGTGCCACAGTTTCCTCATCAAGACACCCCGCCTGAATATCGGCATCTATCCCGTTCTTGACACACCAGTCAAAATGCTCCGCCCAATTCTTGCGGGCAAGAAACTGCAACCTGACATCAGGATAACGGGAGCGTATATATTCCAGACACGGTCTCATCGACGTCAGTATCACACACGTGCTGCGGAATCCCTTATCCTCTATCAGCGACATGAGCCCCGGCAGATTCGAGCAGTCATTGCTGTTTATCCCGGTTGACCATTTCAGTTCAATCACCGGCTGCACGCCACATTCCTTGCAGATGTCGAGATACTCGGCGACAGTACACATTGTCCCGGTATAGGTGACACCCTGACGGGTCTGGGTGTAGGTCTCGCCTTTGAGCTGCCCTATGGTCGACGAAGCCACCGTCAGCGAGCCGCCGAGCCTCCCGGTCGTCTCGTCATGACTGAGCACATAAGTACCGTCACCGGCAACCCTCACGTCACATTCAAGATAGTCATACCCTTTCTTCGCCCCGTTGACAAATGCCTCCCGGGTGTTCTCCACACCCCACACACTCCCTCTGTGCCCCACCGCTAAAGGACGGGCTGCCGCGACTATACACACCACAACGGCACATACTATGGCAAAAACACGTTTCATCTCCGGCATTATTCTATTTCACCATCTTGGCAAACGATGCAGGCACCGGAGTCGAAAAGTTCATCTCCTTACGCGTAACGGGATGGATAAACCTGAGCGTCTGCGCGTGCAACGCAAGACGATGTATCGGACTCGATTTTGCACCGTATTTGCGGTCTCCAGCTATCGGATGCTTGATGTCTTTCATGTGTACACGTATCTGGTTCTTGCGGCCGGTATCCAGCTCCACCTCAAGCAGCGTATAGCCGTTCTTGCATTTCAGCGTCCTGTAACGCGTGACGGCGAGCTGGCCTTTATCGGGATCGTCGGTCGAATACACCTCATACTGCGATGTCTCGGCAAGATAACTCCGCACCACACCTTCCGGCTCGTCGACCTTACCCTCGACCACCGCAAGATACTTGCGGTTAAGCACCATATTGTTCCAGTTATGCTGCATGACAACCTTCGCCTCCTCGTTTTTGGCAAACATCATCAGCCCCGACGTGTCACGGTCGAGACGGTGAACGATAAACAGCTTGGTTCGGGGATTATGCCATTTCACATATTCGCGCAGGATCGAATAGGCTGTACCCTCCTTCACTCGGTCGGTACCCATCGACAGCAGCCCGTACCCCTTGTTCACGACAATGATGTCGTCATCCTCATAGACGAGCTGCATCCTGCGGTGATAGAACACCCTGAACTCACGCGTGAGATTCACTTTCACCGTGTCGCCCTTGCCGAGTTCCGTGTCAAACTGTGTTACCGGGCGGTCATTCACCGCCACCTGGTTATGTTTCAGCAGCTCCTTTATCGTTGTACGCTTCCTCTCAGGCATCGACGCTATAAGGAAAGGAAGCAGTGCGGTATTCTCCTGCGGGAAATACGTCTCTACCACATCGGGGCGGAAACTCCGGTCACCGGCTCCCGGCTTACGCTGGTTTCTTTTCTGCATTGGCATTATTTTTTTCGTGCCGTCGCTGTGCGGCGTGTCGTTTTCTTGGTCTTGCTCTCCTGACCGTTTATGATCTCCATGCACTCGTCGAGCGTGAGTGCCGACGCATCCTGTACCGTACGGGGAATCTTGTAGTTGCTCTTCTTGTAGGAGATATACACTCCGTACCGTCCGTTGAGTATCGCGAGTTCAGGCTCTTCGTCAAACGTCTTTACCGTCTTGTTGCTCTCAGCCTCTCGCTTGGCAACGATAAGTTCCTCCGCGTCTTCAAGGCTTATGGACGCAGGAGCGATATCCTTGGGAATCGACACGAACTTGCCGTCATGCTTGACATAGGGACCGAAACGCCCTATCGCAACCGTCACCTCCTTGCCCTCGAATTCGCCTATCAGACGCGGGAACTCAAACAGTTTCAATGCCTCTTCAAGCGTGATGTCCTCTATCGACTGTCCCTTCAGAAGCGACGCAAACTGGGGTTTCTCGTCCCCGTCACCGCCGCCCATCTGCACCAACGGGCCGAATCGCCCTATCTTCACCGACACCGGCTTGCCGGTCGCAGGGTCAGTGCCGAGCACGCGTTCACCCACCTTATGTTCAAGACGCATGTTCATTGCCTTGTCCACATCGGGATGGAACATCACGTAGAACGAGCGTATCTCCTCAATCCATCCGGTATTGCCCTCGGCTATTTCGTCAAATTTCTCCTCCACACGGGCGGTAAAGTTATAATCGAGTATATTCGGGAAATACTGTGTCAGGAACTCATTGACCACCACGCCTATATCGGTCGGGATAAGTTTTCCCTTCTCCGCTCCGGAATTCTCACTCCTGGTGCGCGCCGACACCTTGCCGTTACGCAGCGTCAGCATGACATATTCACGCTTCTCGCCCTCTTTAGCACCTTTCTCCACATATTCCCTCTGCTGGATGGTTGAGATTGTCGGGGCATAGGTCGACGGACGTCCTATCCCCAGTTCCTCCATCTTCTTGACCAGCGATGCCTCGGTATAGCGCGGAGGCTGCTGCGTGAACCGCTGTGTGGCCACGATGTCACCGGCCGTAACGATGTCACCCCTGTTCATCCGGGGCAGCATCAGGTCTCCGCCATCATCGGCATTATCATCATCATGACCCTCGATGTACACTTTCAGGAAACCGTCAAACTTTATCACCTCACCCGTTGCCACAAAATGCTCGGGACGTGTCGACGGCTCGATCTCCACAGTGGTCTTCTCTATCTCCGCATCACTCATCTGTGACGCTATGGTGCGCTTCCATATCAGCGCATACAGCTTCTTCTCCTGCGCTGTACCCTCAACGGTGTGCTTGTCCATATAAGTCGGGCGTATTGCCTCATGAGCCTCCTGCGCCCCCTTGGAACTCGTGTGGTAATGGCGCACACGCAGATACTCCTCTCCGATATTCCCGGTAATCTCCTTCGATATCATCGAGATGGCGAGTGACGACAGATTAACCGAGTCGGTACGCATATATGTGATATGCCCCGCCTCATACAGCCGCTGGGCGACCATCATCGTCTGCGACACGGTAAACCCTAATTTTCGTGCCGCCTCCTGTTGCAGCGTCGATGTAGTGAACGGGGGTGCCGGCGACTTTCTCAGCGGCTTCACGGTTATATCGTTCACCGTGTACGTCGCGCCGTTACAGTCGGCAAGGAAACGCTCGGCGGTTTCCCGGTCGGCAAGACGCTTGGAAAGTTCCGCCTTGAGTTCATGGCCGTCGGCAGTCGCAAATGCTCCGGTTACACGGAAATACGCCTCACTCTTGAACGACTTTATCTCATTCTCACGCTCCACTATCAGACGCACAGCCACCGACTGCACCCTCCCGGCCGACAATGCCGGCTTTATCTTCTTCCATAGCACCGGCGACAGTTCAAAGCCCACTATACGGTCGAGCACACGGCGTGCCTGCTGAGCATCCACACGGTTCAGGTCTATCGTCCGCGGGGTCTCTATGGCATGCAGTATCGCACTCTTGGTGATTTCGTGGAACACGATACGGCGCGTCTTTTCAGGCGTCAGTCCGAGCACCTCATACAAGTGCCACGCGATAGCCTCCCCCTCACGGTCCTCATCCGATGCGAGCCACACCGTCTCGGCCTCCTTCGATGCTTTTTTAAGATTGCGCACAAGCTCCTTCTTGTCGTCAGGTATCTCATATATCGGTGCAAAGTCATGTTCGACATCAACACTGAAATTCTTCTTACGCAAGTCACGGATATGACCGTAACTCGACATGACCTTATAGTCCTTACCAAGAAATTTCTCGATTGTCTTCGCCTTTGCAGGAGACTCCACGATGACAAGATTTTTCTGCATAATTTTCCAAATATAGAATTTTCAACCTGCAAAGTTACGAAAAAAAACAGAGTTACCGCCCTCTTTCCCCTTTTTCCTCTCCAATTGCTCCCCCTACAAGGGGGAGCTGTCGCCCTGGCGACTGAGGGGGTCTCAAAAAACACACAAGGAATCCCATGTCCCCCCGCGACTGAGGGGGTCTCTCCGAAAATACACATGGTTAAATGCGTTCGCCCCTCCCGACATGACCCTCTCCGGCACTTCGTGCCACCTCTCCCTCGTAGGGAGAGGACTTCCCACTGCTACTGTAGGCTGAATGTCACAGCAAGTGTCCCCCGGCAAGTGCTCCCCCTACAAGGGGGAGCTGTCGCCCAGCGACTGAGGGGGTCTCCGTGAAAACTCGACAAAAAAAAGGTTCCCATACCCTTGCGGGCATGGGAACCTTTAAAAAATTATCCGGTTAAGGAATTACTGGCGGATAAACACCTTAGAAACCTTGTTACCCTGAACCTTGATGTAGATACCGTTCGACGGATTCTTCACCTTGACACCCTGGAGATTATAGTATTCTACCGGAGCATCGATAGCCTTTTCAGCCACAGAGCTTTCGATATTCTCTACACCGGTAGGTATTTCAACCGCGAAAGTGAACTTCTCGGCAACCGTTCCCGGAACAAAGTGGTAGATGTATACCGAGTAGGCATTGTTCGGCACTGCGATGAAGCTACCCATAGCAGCCCCGAGACCGGTCTTCTCGCCTTCGCTCCATTCTGCCACACAGTTACCGTCCTCGTCGAAGACTCCGAATACTGAACCGCGGGTAGTAGTTGTTCCATCAGTAGTCAACGGCATGATGTAATATGCCTTGTCATAGAGGGTGAACCAGTCAAAGCCGTGCACTCCGGCATTGGCTGTGCTATATCCCGCGCTTGTGGTCGCTGTAAAGGAGGTTGCCTCCATTGCACT
>JAFTRI010000018.1 GCA_017462345.1 Muribaculaceae bacterium | reverse complement strand
TGCGTCTTTGATAAGATACTTATGCAAGCAGTCGCCAAAGATTTCTTTGGTTGTATGTCCGTCAATAGAATTTTCAGCAAAAATCGGAGTGCCTGTAAAACCGAATATTTGAGTGTTGGTAAAGAACTTCATAATATTCTTATGGCTATCCCCGAAATGGCTACGGTGGCACTCGTCAAAAATCATAACAATGCGTTTGTCTTTGACCGGAAGCAATTTATTGCAATAGTAATCTTTTGATACGGCAGTATTAAGTTTTTGAATGGTCGTAATAATGATTTTACTATTACCATTCAAGCGTTTGATAAGTTCCGAAGTATTGTCGGTATTATCAACAGCACCCGGTTCAAATGCTTCGTATTCCGATTGTGTTTGCGTATCGAGGTCATGACGGTCAACGACAAACATCATTTTATCTATTCCGTCAATTTCAGACACTAATTGAGCCGCCTTAAACGATGTGAGAGTTTTACCTGCTCCTGTTGTGTGCCAAATATATCCGTCTTTATTAGAATTTTGCACACGGTCAAGAATCTTTTCAACGGCATAGAATTGATAAGGTCGTAACACCATTAAGCATTTATCGCCCTCGTGCATTACGATATATTTGCTAATCAATTTGCCAAGAGTACATTTGTCGAAGAACTCATTGGCGAATAAATTTAAGTCGTTGAACGGAGTATTTGCAGCGTCAGTCCAATTGAAAGTAAATTTGTAACCTTGATTGGGGTTGTTGGCAAAATAGCGAGTATTCACACCATTCGATACCACAAAGATTTGAATGTAGTCAAATAATCCGTGGTAAGAAGTTTTGTGATAACGCTGTATTTGTTGGTATGCTTGCTTCAACTCAATACCTCGTTTCTTTAATTCGATTTGCACAAGAGGCAAACCATTGATAAGCAAGGTTACATCGTAACGACATTTCTTGCGACCTTCAACTGTTATTTGATTGGTAACTTGAAATTCATTTTTACACCATTGGTTACGATTTAGAAATTCAACCCAAATGCGTTCTCCGTCCTCTGTTTCGAGCGGATAAAGGTCACGAAGTTTCTTCGCTTTATCAAAACGAGTTCCACCCTCTAAATGAATAAGGATTTTTTCAAATTCCTTATCAGTAAACTGTGTGCGACCATATTTAGCAAGTTCCTTTTGGTTATGCTTTTCAAGTTGAGACTTGAAGTTAGCAAGCATATTGCTTTCTTCACGAATCTCAACGACCTCATAACTCATATTTTGCAAGGCCTTTATCAGACCGGTTTCTAATGCGGCTTCGCTTAGTGTTGTCATATTCTGGGAAGAATAGTCTGTTTATGTGTAATTAACAAAATTAAGGATTTTTTCCGAGTGATCCAATTTGCGCAAGATAAATTCCGCCTTGTGTGGGAAATCAATCATATAGGTTTTTATAAATTGCGGTCAGGGAGGGGGAATAAGGAGAGAATTTGTTATTTTTGCAGAAGTGTTTGCCGTGATGAAGAAGATTGACAGAGAAACCGTACAGCGAATCCTGGACACCGCCGATATTGTAGAGGTGGTGAGCGACTTTGTGCACCTTAAACGCAGAGGCGCAAATTATATAGGGCTGTGCCCGTTTCACAATGAACGTACACCGTCATTTTCCGTATCAAAGGCAAAGGGTATCTGTAAATGTTTCAGTTGCGGTAAAGGGGGAAGTCCCGTGGGGTTCATTATGGAGCATGAACAGCTTTCCTACAATGAGGCATTGCGCTATCTTGCCAAGAAATACAATATCGAGATAAAGGAGCATGAGATGACCGACAAGGAGCGTGAGGAGGCATCCGAACGGGAAAGTATGTTGGCGGTCAACGAATTTGCTTTAAATCACTTTGAACAGAATCTTTCGGAAACGGATGACGGACGGGATATAGGTCTCGCTTATTTTCGGGAACGCGGCATAAATGATGCTTCGGTAAAAAAATTCCGTCTCGGATATTCGTTGGATAAGCGGGACGATCTGTTGACTGCTGCTAAGAACAAGGGATATAATGAAAAGTACCTCATAGACACGGGCCTGTGCTACAAGGCCGATAACGGACGTGTGTATGACCGCTTCAAGGGCAGGGTGATGTATCCGGTTTTCAGTGTGTCGGGTAAGGTGGTCGCATTCGGCGGCCGTACGTTGCGCAAGGACAAGGATGTTGCCAAATATGTCAACTCGCCTGAGTCAACGGTATATCGCAAGAGCTATGAACTCTATGGGCTATATCAGGCAAAGAAGTCCATTGTGCAGCGGGATAAATGTATTCTTGTCGAGGGTTATATGGATGTAATATCCATGCACCAGTCGGGAGTGGAGAATGTGGTGGCATCGTCGGGAACATCATTGACCGAGGGGCAGATACGCCTTATTCACAGGTTCACGGAGAATGTTACCGTAATCTATGACAGTGATGCTGCCGGTATCAAGGCCTCACTGCGTGGTATAGATATGCTTCTTGCCGAGGGACTTAACGTAAAGGTGTTGTCGTTGCCCGCCGGGGATGATCCGGACTCGTTTGCCCAGAGTCACAGCGCGTCGGAACTGGAAGAGTATCTCGAACGGAATGAGACTGATTTTATCCGCTTTAAGACTGCGATACTGCTTCAAGGGGTAGAGAATGATCCTATAAAACGTGCAAAGGTTATAGGTGATATTGTCCGTTCAATTTCTGTGATACCTGATGATATTACCCGCTCGGTCTATGTAAAGGAGTGCAGCCGTATGCTCGATATAGAGGAGAAGGTGCTGACTCTCCAGATAGCCAAGATCATTAATGAACGGGCTGTCAAGGAGGCAGGTAAAACGCAATATCAATCCCGAGACAATGAGGATGTTGCCGTTGCCGGGAATGCCGTTATTGCGGATGTCGCCGGCAGGCTCCCTGACAGGAAAACGGCGGAGGACAGCGCCGGTGACGTGTCACGTTTCCTGTATCCCTATGAAAAAGAGGTATTGAGATATGTCTTGAAGTATGGTATGCTCGATTTGTGCGAGGCTTGCGACGAAAACGGCAATACGTTTCCTATAAAAGTTATCGAGTATATCGATGATGAGTTGCGCAGTGACGAAATCGTGTTTACCAATAGCGGATTTGCCAGGACATACGGTGAAGCATTGAACGTGAGCCGTGCGACCTGGCAGCAGGATTATGACCGTCAGGCAGAAGTATTGACTGCCCGCCGCTTGGAGACTATAGCCAAGGGTGAGGAGGAGATACGTCTTACAGTCAGTGATCTCGGGAGCATTGCCGCACGGGAAAAGGCACTTGAGACCAAAGCCGACAATGAATACCTTGAAAGTGTCGCATCTTTCTCGGCTATGTATATCGAACGTATACTCGGCTCGAGTCCTGATGATACTGTGCGTCAGATAACCACTGATCTGGTTAGCGAAAAATATGTGTTGAGTAAGGTCCATACCAAATATACCAAGGTAGAGACAGAGCAGGATCGTCTTGCCGATCTTGTACCCCGTGCCCTATATGAATGGAAAGATGCTATACTCGATTGCCGCATACGGGAGTTGCATCGTCGAATTAAGGAGGTGTCGTCGCAACCCGATGCCGACGGCACACAGCTGCGGGAACTGATGATACAGAACATCGAACTGATGCGGCTCAAAAGCGAGTTTGCCAAATATCTTGGGGAGCGGATTGTCGCTCCACGAAAATAACATTATCAGTAAATCATATATTTTTTTCGCAGCATGATGAAACGTTTCGGACTGTCATTGTCATTTATCGCTATCCTGCATATCATGGCTTTAGCGATTTTTTTCATATTCCGCCTGACCCTGTATGCCGTCACGGCGTATGATTTCACTGAGGATGTCGGATTTTCAGTCAAGTCGGTTGCATTCTTGAAAGGGCTGTGGTTTGACAATGTGATAGCATGTTATGTGAGCATATTGCCGTTGACGGTAATTGTAATTGCCAGTATGTTCAGGAATGTGGGACGATGGGTGTTCAATGTGTGTGCAGTCTTTATTTGTATCATGTTTTCCGTGTGCTTTATTGTAGCCGGAGCAAATATCCCTTATTTCTGCTACTTTTTTACCAATATCAATTCTTCGATATTCAATTGGTTCGGTTATGGGACGACAACGGGCGGAATGATATTCCAGGAATCGTCCTATTGGCTTCCTCTTGCGTTGACATTGGTGCTGACCGTAGTCTATTGGATTATGGCATTGCGGTTGTCTGTCCGTTTCCATCGCATGATTGCCGCTTTTACCCCCCCGCATTGTAATGTACTGAATTATAGTGTTATACCTCTGTTAGGTGTTGGGTGTATAGGTTTGTGCCTGTTTGGAATACGAGGTAGGGTAGGTTATAACCCTATAAAGGTAAGCCAGGCCTATTATTGTCAGGATCCGTTTCTTAACCAACTTGGGGTAAATCCGGTGTTCAATCTGCTGACGAGCGCACTTGACGATATGCGTAAGGAGAACCGTCCCATAGAACTGGTGGATGAGGATACCGCCGTCGATAATGTCAGGCGATTTCTTGGACGGCAGGGAGTAGATGGAGTTTCTCCCATAGCAAGGACTGTTGAGCCAAACGACAGTGCTGACCGCAAGAATGTGGTGATAATACTAATGGAGTCGATGTCGGCCAGCTTGATGCAGTCTTTCGGACAGGAAAAATGCCTTACACCGTATCTTGACAGCCTGATTACCGTGTCACGCAGTTATCGTAACTTCTATTCGTCGGGACTGCATACCAATCACGGGATATATTCCACACTGTATTCGTTTCCGACGATATTGAAACGCAATGCAATGAAAGGTACGCGTATTCCGGTTTATTCGGGTCTGCCCACTGTCCTTGCCGACAATGGCTACCATAATATGTTCTTCATGACCCATGAGTCGCAGTATGACAACATGAATGCATTCCTGCGTACCAACGGTTTCCATGAAATATATGCGCAAGAGAATTACCCGGCCGATAAGGTTGTGAACAGTTTCGGCGTTCCCGATGACTATCTCTTTTCATACGCGATGGAGAAGATAAACGGTTATGCCCGATCGGGTCAGCCTTTCTTGTCGGTATTGCTTACGATAAGCAACCATCCCCCTTATATTATCCCGTCATATTTCTCGCCGAAAACCGATGAAATCAGTGAGCAGATTGTCGAGTATGCCGATCATTCAATAAAACAGTTCATGGAGTCGGCACGGCAACAGCCATGGTATGACAACACGCTGTTCGTCCTGCTTGGCGATCATGGTAAGTTAGTGGGTAATCCCGAGTGCGAGATGCCACAGTGCCACAATCACATCCCGCTGATAATACATGGCAACGGGATAGAGCCATCGGCAGTCGATGACTATTGCTGCCAGGCAGACGTTGCCCCGACGTTGCTCGATATGCTGGGAATCGGATATGTGCAGAACAATTTCGGAGTGAACCTTAATAGGGAGCAGAGACCATGTGCCGTATATACCAATGATAAGCATGTCGCCGCCCGTAATTCTTCCCGGTTGTTCATATACGATCCATCGGAATCAATAAAATATTATTATCGGGTGGAAGAAGACGGCACGCTGGCAGCAACGGAACGTGATTCAGCGTTCTGTGCCATGGAGGAATACTGCTTCTCGATGTTACAGGCCACCCAGTTCCTGACGCGGGAACAGTTGACTGTCGATAATGCGCTTTCCATCCGGTCGGCTACACGGTAGCCTGATCCGGGACGGTGCTTGATATGAGATATAGTAGTGTTTTGAGGCACAAGTTTTTGAAAATATGTTTTGATAAAAGAGAAAATGTGCTTTTCTTTGAGAAAAGAAAACATGAAATCGCAATGAGACATAAAAAACTATTATCGTTGTTCGGGTGCATAATGTTGTCATGTGTGACAATGTGGTCGCAATTAGGATATAGACATAGTGTTGTTCCGGCTGTTGCTCCCGATAGCGTTGACTTGGAATATTATGGGAAGAAAAGGTTCTGGCAAGCTTCGGCGACTGTAGTCGGTCTTAATCTTGGAGTATGGGCATTTGACCGCTATGCCCTTAAAGGCGATTTCGCTTATATCAGCATGAAATCGGTTGAAGAAAATTTCAAACATGGATTTATATGGGATAATGATTATCTTGGAACAAACATGTTCCTTCATCCTTATCATGGTAATTTATATTTCAATGCCGGCCGCTCAAATGGATACAATTATTGGCAGTCGGGATTGTTCGCTTTTGGAGGCAGTGCCATGTGGGAGTTGTTTATGGAATGTGAATATCCGTCGACTAACGATATTATAGCCACACCTGTCGGAGGTATGGCAATCGGTGAAGTGTTTTATCGTGCAAGTGACTTGATCCTTGATGACCGGACATCGGGCGGAGAGCGGGTGTGGCGTGAGATAGGTGCGTTTGTAGTGTCGCCAATGCGTGGGCTCACGCGTGTGATAAACGGCGATGCGTGGCGTAGGCGGTCTACAAGCGGCCGTCGGTTTGGAATCCCCAATATGAAGATGGCCGTATCGGTCGGTATCCGTAATATTAAATATAAGGGAGATGTTTTTGATAAAGGAGTAGGCTTCACTTCTCAGCTTGATGTGGAATATGGTGACCGTTTCAGCACTGATAACGGTAGCCCATACGATTTCTTTACATTGCGGGGAAGTATCGGACTGATGGAAGGACAGCCTCTACTGAATCAGCTCAATATCAAGGGGCGTCTGCTTAATGGCGTATTGGTTGAGAAGAAAAATACGACACTCAATATAGGAATGTATCAGCATTATGACTTTTACGATTCCGACACGATTTCGGAAGAGACTGAGCGTGTGCCATATAAATTTGCCACTCCGGCATCGCTGGGTTGCGGAATGCAGTTCCAGCAGCTGAATGTCGGGGATTGGGACTTGTCGGCGGAAGCCCATGCCAATGGGATTCTTATGGGAGGAGTGTTGAGTGACCACTATCGACTTAATGACCGGAACTATAATGTAGCAAGTGGCTTCGGTACAAAAACGAGACTTAACGCATTGTTCAGACATAATAAATTCTCGGTATCGTTGTCCCATGAGTTCTATCGCATGTTTACGTGGAAAGGTTACGGAGAGGGAACCGACTTGACAACGTTTACTGAGGAAAAGATAAAGACTCTTGACTCGCAGGGCGACGAATCTCAGGCATCGATGCATATCAGTGAGTTGCGCCTTGACTACCGCTTGGCAAGGAAGTGGTTCCTGTCCGGTTCGTTCCAGCATTTCCGGCGTGATACTAACTATAGGTATTTCAAGGATATCAGCAGCAAATCGACATCGGCCAGGCTCATGGTGACATACGTGCTGTAGAGAGATGCCTCGTTTTTGTGACTATGAAGCAAAAGTTCCCGGAAATTATGCAGTTTTTTATTGGGAAATGTACAAAGTTTCGTAATTTTGCCTTGTAATAGCCTTCCCTAATACCGGAATGCAACCAATCGTCAGACTCTGAAAGTTAGAAACATTTCTAAAACTATAATTATTAATACCTTATCATGGCAGAAAAGAAAGAAAAATTGTTCGAACAATTTCCTGCTGTTTCCACTGAAGAGTGGAAAGCCAAAGTGGATGCCGACCTGAAAGGCGTACCATTTGAAAAGAAATTGGTATGGAGAACAAATGAAGGTTTCAATGTCCAGCCTATGTATCGTGCTGAGGACATTGAGAATCTCAAAACTACCGATTCCCTTCCCGGAGAGTATCCCTACATCCGTGGTACACGTACAGACAATGACTGGCTCACCCGTCAGGAAATCATTGCCGATACTCCGGCTGAAGCAAATGCCAAGGCTGTTGAAGTGCTCGGTAAGGGCGTGACTTCTCTCGGGTTCAAAGTAAAAGAAGCAGGAGATGTTGCCGTATTGCTCAAGGGCATTGACCTTGCAAAGGTTGAAGTCAATCTCGGCTGTTGCCTGAAGAAAGCTGTTGCCGTTGCTGCTGAACTTGTTGCTGTAGTCAAGGCTGCGGGTGCTGAGGAATCATTCCGTGGATCTATCGATTTCAATCCGTTCCGCAAGGCTCTTAAACATGGGGTTGAATTCCCTGGTGACATTGCATCTGTTTCGGTAGAATTGTTGAATGTAGTGAAAGATGTTCCGGGATTGCGTGTCCTTGCTGTTGATTCTGTAATGCTTAACAACGCAGGCGCCTATATCTTCCAGGAACTCGGTTATGCCCTTGCATGGGGAGCTGAATGGCTCTCGCTTCTCACTGAGGCCGGAGTGCCTGTTGATGAAATTGCCAAGCGCATCAAGTTCAACATGGGCATATCGTCCAACTATTTCATGGAGCTTGCCAAATTCCGTGCCGCGCGCATGTTGTGGGCTCAGATTGTGGAGCAGTATAAGCCGGAGTGCAAGTGCTCAGGCAAGATGATGGTGCATGCTGCAACATCCGAGTTCAACATGACTATATTTGATGCACATGTGAATCTGCTCCGTAGCCAGACTGAGGCGATGTCGGCTGCTCTTGCCGGGGTCGATTCAATCACTGTGACTCCGTTTGACAAGACCTATAAGACACCGGATGATTTCTCGGAACGTATTGCCCGTAACCAGCAATTCCTCCTCAAGGAAGAAAGCCATCTCGACAAGATTGTCGATCCTGCCGGAGGTTCTTACTACGTTGAAACACTTACGGTGTCAATCGCTCAGGAAGCATGGAAACTGTTCCTCGATGTTGAGGAAAAGGGCGGTTTCCTCATGAACGTGAATAACCATGCTATTCAGGATGCAGTCAATGCTTCGTCTGAAAAGCGTCATGTCGACATGGCTCGCCGCAAGGAAATACTTCTCGGTACTAACCAGTACCCTAATTTCGGTGAAATGGCTGCCGACAAGATTGTCAGCACCGGTTGTGCATGTTGTTGTGCCGATAAGGAAGAGAATACCGGTAAGGGATTATCTCCCAAACGTCAGGCAAGCGATTTCGAGGATCTGCGTCTTGCAACAGAGCGTGCATCCAATCGCCCAAAGGTGTTCATGTTGACAATTGGAAACCTTGCGATGCGTCTTGCCCGTTCGCAGTTCTCGGCCAATTTCTTCGGGTGTGCCGGATATGAGATTGTGGATAACCTCGGCTTCAATACCGTTCAGGAAGGTATCGATGCGGCTGTGGCTCAGAATGCCGATATTGTGGTGCTCTGTTCAAGTGATGATGAATATGCCACACTTGCCCCTGAAGCATTCAAGGCTCTTGCCGGACGTGCTGAATTTGTGGTTGCCGGAGCTCCCGCATGCACAGAGGAGTTGCAGGCTTGTGGTATCACTAACTTTATACATGTGCGTAGCAACGTGCTTGAAACTCTTCAGGCATTCAATGCCAAACTTCTTAAATAATCACGACAATGAGACCAGATTTTAAAACAATAGATATTACAGCCGATGCATTTGGCGGACAGCATTCCCCCATTGCACAGGGTGAAGATTGGCTCACCCCCGAGCTTATCCCCGTAAAGCCTATTTATACGAAAGATGACCTCGAAGGGCTTGAACACCTCAACTATGTTGCCGGTATCCCTCCGTTCCTTCGTGGACCGTACAGCGGCATGTATGCCATGCGTCCGTGGACAATCCGTCAGTATGCCGGATTCTCGACTGCTGCCGAGTCCAACGCATTTTATCGCCGTAACCTTGCATCAGGGCAGAAGGGCCTGTCTGTGGCATTTGACCTCGCCACTCACCGCGGATATGATGCCGATCATGAACGTGTAGTGGGAGATGTGGGCAAGGCCGGTGTGTCGATCTGTTCACTTGATGACATGAAGGTGCTGTTTGACGGTATTCCTTTGAATAAGATGTCAGTATCCATGACAATGAACGGAGCAGTGCTTCCCGTACTTGCATTCTACATCAATGCAGGACTTGAACAGGGTGCCAAGCTCGAAGAGATGGCCGGTACTATCCAGAATGACATCCTCAAGGAATTCATGGTGCGCAACACCTACATCTATCCTCCGGAATTCTCAATGCGTATTATTGCTGACATATTCGAATATACATCTCAGAATATGCCCAAGTTCAACTCGATCTCAATCTCCGGATATCACATGCAGGAGGCCGGTGCAACATGTGACATCGAGTTGGCTTATACTCTTGCCGATGGCCTTGAATATCTTCGTGCAGGTGTGAATGCCGGAATGGATATAGATGCGTTTGCCCCGCGTCTGTCATTCTTCTGGGCTATAGGTATGAACTTCTTTATGGAAATTGCCAAAATGCGTGCTGCTCGTATGCTATGGGCCAAGATTGTCAAGCAGTTCAATCCTAAGAACCCGAAATCGCTTGCATTGCGTACCCACTCGCAGACTTCAGGCTGGTCACTTACCGAGCAAGACCCGTTCAATAACGTCGGCCGAACCTGTATCGAGGCGATGGGTGCCGCTCTTGGTCACACTCAGTCACTCCACACCAACGCGCTTGACGAGGCTATTGCACTTCCTACCGACTTCTCTGCCCGTATCGCTCGTAATACCCAGATTTACATTCAGGAAGAAACCTATATCACCAAGGAGATCGATCCGTGGGCAGGTTCGTACTATGTTGAATCGCTCACCAATGAAATCGCTCACCGTGCATGGGAGCATATTCAGGAAATAGAGAAACTCGGCGGTATGGCCAAGGCTATCGAAAGCGGTCTTCCAAAGCTCCGCATCGAGGAGGCTTCAGCCCGTACTCAAGCCCGTATCGATTCAGGTCGTCAGACTATTGTGGGTATCAACAAGTACCGTCTTGATCATGAAGCCCCCATCGATATTCTTGAAATCGACAATACCGAGGTGCGCAAAGACCAGATCGCACGTCTCAATGTCGTTAAGGAAGGCCGTGATGAGGCTGCAGTCAAGAAAGCCCTTGAAGCAATTACCGAATGTGTGCGCACAAAGGAAGGTAATCTTCTTGATCTCGCTGTAAAGGCAGCCGGATTGCGTGCTACCCTTGGTGAAATTTCCGATGCCTGCGAAGCTGTCGTAGGTCGTTATAAAGCAGTAATCAGAACTATTTCAGGCGTGTATTCAAGTGAAACAAAGCAAGACCCCGACTTCGTTAAGGCACAGCAATTGTGTGAGGAGTTTGCTAAGAAAGAGGGTCGTCAACCCCGTATCATGATTGCCAAGATGGGACAGGACGGTCACGACCGTGGAGCTAAAGTTGTGGCGACAGGTTATGCCGACTGCGGTTTTGATGTGGATATGGGGCCATTGTTCCAGACACCAGCCGAGGCTGCCCGTCAGGCTGTCGAAAATGACGTTCATATCCTCGGTGTTTCATCGCTTGCAGCCGGTCACAAGACTCTTGTGCCTCAGGTGATCGATGAACTCAAGAAACTGGGACGTGATGATATTATGGTTGTTGCCGGTGGGGTAATCCCGGCACAGGACTATGACTTCCTGTACAAGGCCGGTGTAGCCGCAATATTCGGTCCCGGAACCCGTATTCCTGTTTCGGCGATAAAGATGCTCGAACTGCTTTCTGAATAGCCGATTCGCTGAATTAAACAATGGGCTGTGCCACATCACTGATGGTACAGCCCATTGTTTTTGCTTGTGATGATTAAAAAACAAGAGAGCGCCATCAACGGCGTCCTCTTGCTGTGCATAGTAGTAAATTAATAATTAATATTAGAATTTGAGCCTAATAAAAGTTGTATGAAAAATGCATCTGTGTTTTACTATTTATGCGATAAATCTATATAACAAAATTAAATAATAAATATTTAAAAACAAAATATTCGCTATGTATATATAATAGGGGATAAAATGTAAATATTTATTAAATTAAAATCTTTTGGTTGTAAATTGGTATTATAATGCAGGTTATGGCTTTGATATGATGCTACTGAGGAGTGAAATATATGACTTTTGTTAATATTAAAGTTTATTAAGTGATGAATAATATACTATTAATCGCAAAAAGAAAAGCCGTGGATGTCATTAAACCACGGCTTTTCGTTGAAAAATGATAGCATGTCAGAATATCACGCATGATGATAGCGGAGCAATGTTTCCTGTTATATGCCCGTCAGTTACGGTGAATTCTTTGTCATATACTTTGTCATGATATTTGCCGTTTGGAAGGGTGGTAGGAAGGGAAACCGGTTGGGCGTGGTCAGTAAAGTTTATAAGGGCAATGCCTTTGTTCCCTCTGGCGACTTCAATTACAGCACCGTTATCAGAGACTATAACTTGTTCAGGTTGTCCATGCATAGCCCGGCGGAACTTGTTTACGGCTGCAACTTCGGGATGCTTGAATTCATCATTCCCTCGTGCTCCGATACGGTTATTCCCCCAATAGTTTTCCCTTGTGCTGCCATCGGGACGGCTGAAAAATAATGGTGTCCCATGTTGGCGGGCGGTGAGGAATACCCATCCCATACGTATCTGTTCATCACTCATGCCAGCCGATTCGTGGGCATTGCAATAGGTGTCATGGGATTCTACCCATGTGACGAGCCTGTCGGGGCTGACTTTATGGTGCCAGTCGGCAAGTGAGTCGGCATAATAGTTCTGGGCGTTAAGCGCATTGCGCAGTACATGCCCGTAGCTGCTTGCTGTCTGGTCGATGTATTCGGCATATTCTTCTTCCTTTACGTTCTTGTCTTGGAGGACTTCTCCGTAAATGAAAAGGCTGTCGGGCATCAGCAGTGATATTCCGTTGACCGCCTCCCGGCCTGTCGCAATATCCCAAAAGTTGTTCTTGGAAGATTTGGCATCGAGTGAGTCGGATGGCAGTCCGATGTGTTTGGCTGTGTCGTAGCGGAATCCGCGTGCACCACAACTGATCAGGTCGTTGACATATTGCATGTAGTAGTATTGAAAATCGGGATTCTCAGTGTTCACGTCGGGAAGTCCGCCCATTTTTCCTGTTGTACACTGGTAGCGGTCGTTGTAGTCTATAATGTCGTTAAATCCGTTGGCGTGGAACAGGTTCTCATGACCTCCCACGGCACTGTCGAGAGCAGCTGTGACAGCAGTGTGGTCAATTGCCGTGTGATTGGGTAGGACATCGACTATGATTTTCACGCCATATTTTTTTGCGCTGTCGCACATTGCGATGAATTCGTCGCGTGTCCCGAGCAGATGGTTTCCTATTTTCCAGTCGATGGGCTGGTAATAATAGTACCATTTTCCGCTAACGGAATCTCCCGGCTGGCTGAATAATGCCATTCCGCCGTTTTCTCCAATAAAACAAGTGTTAGCAGGGGATGTCTGCACGAAAGTGTAGCCGGCATCGGAAATGTCTTTCATGTTGTCGGCAATGGTGTTGAACGACCATGACCATGCGTGCAGTATTACATTGTCGTTGGTGGGAATCGCGTCGGCATCGGATAGGCTCTTAGAGCCTGTACATCCTGTCGACAAGGCAATGGCGGCAATCAGGGTTGCTGCCGGAAATAAAATGTACTTCATGGATAACAATATGATTAATTAAAAATTTTACGCGACCGTAAAGTTACAAAAATAAATAATCGTAGCATTTGGATATAGAGTTTTTTTGACTGCAGATAAGGTTTTAGACAGAATAAATGTCTGCTATAATTGTATAAAAACGTGTGAAAACGTAACTTTGCAGAAGTTTTAGTATAACGATTATGTCGAAGTTGAGATTTAGGGTGGTAGAGGAGGCATTTGACCGTAAGGCTGTTTCCGTGGATGTGCCTGCCGAACGTCCGGAGGAGTATTACGGAAAATATGTGTTCAACCGGAAGAAAATGTCGGAATATCTGCCGGGTGAGGTGTATAATGCTCTCGTCTACGCAATTGACAATAAGGAATCTCTGTCGCGAGAGGTGGCAGATAGTGTTGCTGACGGGATGAAACGCTGGGCGATAGATAACGGAGCACGTCACTATACCCACTGGTTTCATCCATTGACCGACGGAACGGCTGAGAAGCATGATGCCTTTATAGAGCTTGACGGCAAAGGTGGGATAGTTGAAGAGTTTGCCGGCAAGTTGCTTGTGCAGCAAGAAGCCGATGCCTCAAGTTTCCCGAATGGAGGTGTGCGCAATACGTTTGAGGCGCGGGGATATTCGGCCTGGGATATATCCTCTCCGGCATTTATACTTGATAAGACATTGTGTATCCCTACTATTTTCATATCCTATACAGGTGAGTCACTTGACTATAAGACGCCGTTGCTCCGGGCATTGAACAGCGTGGATAAGGCGGCTACGGCAGTGGCACGGTATTTTGACAAGGATGTGAAACGTGTGATATCCTATTTGGGCTGGGAACAGGAGTATTTTCTTGTTGACGAGGCATTGTACTCGGCACGCCCTGACTTGGTGATGACCGGACGCACGCTGATGGGGCATGAGAGCGCTAAGAACCAGCAGCTTGAAGACCATTATTTCGGGGCGATCCCGTCGCGTGTCGAGGCTTTCATGCTCGATCTTGAAATAGAGTGCCACAAGCTCGGTATTCCTGCTAAGACACGACATAACGAAGCTGCTCCCAATCAGTTTGAACTTGCTCCGATTTTTGAAGAGACCAATCTTGCCAATGACCATAACCTATTGTTGATGTCGCTGATGGCGGAAGTGGCCCGCCGTCACAACTTCCGTGTGTTGCTGCATGAAAAGCCGTTTGCGGGAATTAACGGGTCGGGAAAACACAATAATTGGAGTCTTGGAACGGATAAAGGAGTTCTGCTGTTTGCTCCTGGAAAGACTCCTGTTGAAAACATGCAGTTTATCACATTTGTGGTGAACGTGATGGCGGCAGTACATAAACATAATGGGTTGTTGAAAGCGTCGATAATGTCGGCAACCAATGCCCATCGTCTTGGTGCGAATGAAGCGCCACCAGCAATCATATCCATCTTTGCCGGAACTCATCTCAGCGAAATTCTTGACAAGATCGAAAAGAGTACGCAGGATGAACTGGTGAATATGTCATCGGGAAAGGAAGGCTTGAAACTTGGGGTGTCGCAGATCCCGGAAATACTTATGGATAATACCGACCGTAACCGTACATCCCCATTCGCTTTTACCGGTAACCGTTTTGAGTTCCGTGCGGTAGGCTCATCGGCCAATTGTGCGTCAGCGATGATTGCGCTTAATGCTGCTGTTGCTGAACAGCTAATCGATTTTAAGACAAAGGTTGATGCCCGGATATCCCAGGGTGAAACGTTGCAGCATGCGTTGCTTGATGAGATACGCGCATTGATCATACAGTCAAAAGCCATACATTTTGACGGAAACGGTTACAGTGAGGAATGGAAACGGGAGGCTGAACGCCGCGGGCTTGACTGTGAGACCAATGTCCCCAAAATTTTTGATTCCTATCTCAAGGAGTCGTCAGTAAATATGTTCAAAACCACAGGTGTATTCTCGGAAGTTGAGTTGGCAGCCCGCAATGAGGTGAAATGGGAAATGTACACCAAGAAAGTACAGATTGAGGCACGGGTATTGGGTGACCTTGCCATAAACCATGTTGTACCGGTGGCAACTCGCTATCAGTCGCTTCTTGTTGACAATATCATTAAAATCAAGAGTGTGTTCCCCGGAATAAAAGGGGAAGAATTTGCTGCGTGTGATATCGCTACCGTTGAACGGATATCGGAGCACATGGCGGCAATAAAGGAAGAAGTTACACGCATGATCGCTGCACGCAAGAAAGCCAACCGCATTGAATGTGAGCGAGAGAAGGCTGTTGCCTATCATGATACGGTGCTTCCTTGTATGGACGTCATCCGTGATCATATTGATGATCTGGAACTGATGGTAGATAACGAAATGTGGCCCCTGCCAAAGTACCGCGAGTTGCTGTTTATCCGCTAAAAATAGCGTTGACAGATATAGAAAAGGGCTGTATCAGTTCAAAAATCTGATGCAGCCCTTTTTGTTATGGTTGCAAAATGACAGGGAACGCAATATTTGGAATAGTATTCAGATGGAGCGATATAGAGGGATTTTTTGAAAAATATAACTTTCGTTTGTGGATTTGTCCCGAAAAGATTACTTTTGTTTCCGTGATTGGCTCAAAGCGTTGAGCAGTCGCAGGAAATATTTTTGATGTGAAGCGTAATTTGCTTCATCCTTTATTCGAAAATCGCCAAAATGAGAATAGCCAAGGATGAACGTGAAAGACGCCTATGTCACGTATATACACCCCGACGGGAGCCGGGATGCTATATGCTGTTGGCGTGGGGATCTTGTTCATTTGGCTGTGGGCGTTTGGCGATGCCTCGAATAAGGTGGACAAGTTGATCTCTGCGCTTTGCTTTGGTTGTAACAAATAGAATAGTTTGACTTGGGGATCGCCAAACGCCGTAAACAATTATGAAACAGAGGAAAAGAATCCGCACATTCACGGCATCGATAGTGCTGTGGTGCGGCGTTGTCATTCTAATTGATGATTATTAGAACGAGTGGGGACTTTATTGCTCTGATGAGCAAATCATTAGGTATATAATAATCACAAATCAATTAAAACGTAATTAAAATGAAAAATCTAAGATTAATTTTTGCAATAGGAATGATGGCGGTATCAACTGCAGTTTTTGCACAGTCCGATGTTGAAAGATATAATCGTTTCGAAGTATCGTATAACCATATCAGAATTGATGACGATTTATCATTAATGAATATTATGGATGCCTATGATAAGATGAATGGGTTTTCTGGTGGATATATTCATGGGTTCAGATTATTTGAATCTTCACCATTGTTTTTTGAAACAGGGTTTAGATTGAGTTATGCGTATGGTGAAAATGATTTAAAGGATGATGAAAAAAAAGTGGGAGAAGAGCAAATTCAAACATTTGCGGCTGTTGTTCTCGTCAATCTTGCATACCAATTTTCCGATAATGGAGATTTTTCGTTAACTCCATTTGCTGGTATCACCATAAAGGGAAATATTCTTGCCGAGTATGACGCGGAGATAGGTGGTGATAAATATCATGTGGATTTATTTAATTCCATTGATGATGAGGAAGACGCAGGTGTAAGTGCAAGACATTTCCAATTCGGATGGAACTGTGGACTAAATGTTAATTACAAAAATTATAGTTTGGGATTGACTTATTCCAGTGATATTACGAGATTGGCAAAAAATATCAAATCATATAGTTATAGTGTTTCAGTCGGATATACTTTCTAAAGATAAGACTGAACGATATAGTTGAGAGTAATGTACGGTCTGTCGGGAATTTCCGGCAGGCCTTTTTTCGGCGGTATCATTATAAAAATATAATTGATAGGAATTTTAAAAAAAAATATCTGTAAGGTGTAACCATTCCGGCACTTTTGCCGTCTAATAGATATAACTCAAAAAATTGTGCAATGAAAATTATAAATGCTTTATCGGTTTTGTCGCTTGTGCTGTTCGGCTCGTGTACCCGCGTATTAGGGATAGGTTCATGTAATACAGGGGTTGTGACAGATTCTGTTGCGGTAAATACGTTCTCTAAGATTAAGGTATCGGCTACCGAGATCCAATATATTCCGTCAAAGGAAAACAGGGTTGTGTGGTCGGCATGCGAACATATAGCCGACTATGTGAAAGTATCGGTCAAGAACGGTTCCCTTGAGCTTGGTCTTGACGAGGGTTGTGACAGAAGCAAATGTGTTCTGAAATTTGTAGTTTACGGTAACGAAAATCTCACGGATATTGATGCAACCGGGGCGAGCCAATTCAGTTATAAAGGGGATATACTATCTGATGAACTGGATATCGACCTGTCGGGGGCGTCCCGATTCGGAATAAGCGGAAAAATCAGTGTCGGCAAGTTGGACGTGGACTGTTCAGGAGCATCGGCATTTGAAGCGAATGATGTAGTGTGTGGAAAATTGGATGTCGATGTCTCCGGTGCATCCGATGCCAAACTTCAAGGCAAATGCGGCAAAGCCGATTATGATGCCTCTGGGGCATCGGGCATTCACGCCTCCAAGATGATTGCTGAAGATGCTGTCGCCGATGCCTCGGGTTGTTCAAGTATCAATTGTTATGCGTCAGGTAATATAAAACAGAATACCTCGGGAATGTCAGCGGTAAAATGTGAAACAGGCAAATAACTTTTTCGACAGGTATGGATTATGGCACAGTGTCTAATCTTGGAGCATGTACACTGTGTTTCTGTTGTCAATGCAGTAAGGTTTACCGCCGGGGTGCGATGGGGGTGTGATGGCGGGGAGGACCTATGGACGGACTGTGAGGTGTGTTATCAAAAATCTTGTCAAAAACCAGTTCTTTCAGCAGGTAGCCGGCATCGATACCTATACCCATGATGTTGAGGCGTGCAATGGGTACGTTCTCATATTGTCCTGTCCATGGATTGACGGTGCGTTGCACTCCAAGGTCTATACCTATGATGTCATTGAACATGATGCTTGTATAACCGCCGAATGCTGATTGGTTGATATAGGGCATGGCAGCAGGAGAGTGGAAAACAGAGGCGGAATATCGTGATCCGAATGCTGTCAATGAGATGTTGTCATTTATGTGGTAGGTCAGCGAGCCATGAATGCCGAATGTGGTGTCAAGCCGACGGAATGAACCGTATTTTTCGGCAGATATGCTGCCTGACAATGTGAGTTTCCCAAACCGTTGGCTTACTGAGAACTTCCCACGTTCTATTCCCATCAGTCCGGGTAAGGATAGCCGAGAAGCGGAACCGGTAACCGATCCGTTGTCCCATGAAGATATTGCCGCTTGACTTGAAAGGTCGAGGTCGTATGTGTGTTTTTGTGCCATGTCACGGGTCATGGCATCGGGAAAATAGCCGAAATCGGGTCTCGGAATGTTGAAATTGTAGTGCTTCAGTCCTTTGGCTATTTCAAGCTTGGGAATCTCAAGAGGGGAGGCAAGCGGTGTCACACTCCGGCTGTCGCTGCCCTGGGATAACCCCGATAATGCAGCAAATGCCAGAAATACCGATACCAGCGTACGTTTCATCTTTGTCGTGAGAATCCTCCGACAAAGATAGCAATATATATTAGATATAGCAATATATATTAGATAAGAGATGTGACCTGACGGAGAAAATTCTCCCTATTCTCTGCCGGTCCGTGAGCTGTCCTCTCGCAGTTGTACCATTCTGCCCCGGTCATACCTACGGAGTTGAGCAGGTAAGGGATGAGGTAGCCTTCGATGTATGGCCGGTATATCTCCGATTCCCCCTGTGATGTAGAGATGAGGAGAGTACGGGTGATGCGGAATCCGGGAATCATCTCCCCCGATGACGAATAGGAGAATGCACTGCCTTTTAGCAGGACTTTGTCGAAGAAGCCTTTGAGTATCGCCGGAATCATACCCCACCATATCGGAAAAAGAAATACGATTTCGTCGGTGTGCATGAGCTGATGCCGGTATTTCTTAACCAGACGGTCATCGGATTCACCACGACTGTACAGGCTGAGGTCTTCGGCTGTCATTACCGGATTGAATCCGTCGGACGGGAGGTCGATAACGTTATAATCAAGTTCTTCATCGTCAAGTTTACGGGTTATGGCATTGAGAATGGCGTGGTTGAAACTCCCGCGCCACGGATGGGCTGATACGATGGTAATCATTGCGGTGAAAATTTAAAGTGTTTTCATTATAACGTCGGGTGATGGTTGAAAGTTGGGATAGCATGAGCGTTTTCTTGCCGTAGTGGTAGAATACGGGGGTTGGTATAGTCGGGAAAAAGTGGTAACTTTGCAGCCTGAAAAACAGAAACAGATAAAGACAAGTAATGATAGCGGTAAACAATTTAGGTATCCAATTCGGCAAAAGAGTCCTTTTTCAGGAGGTAAACCTGAAATTCACTCCGGGAAACTGTTACGGTATTATCGGAGCAAACGGTGCCGGAAAATCTACATTAATGCGTATCCTTAGCGGACAGTTGTCTCCGACTCATGGGAATGTGGTGCAGGGACCGGGTGAGCGTATGAGCGTTTTGAGTCAGGATCACTTTGAGTTTGACGAATGTACGGTTATGGAAACCGTGTTACGCGGTCATACGGTCCTGTGGGACATCATGCAGGAGAAGGATGCCCTTTATGCCAAGGCTGATTTCAGTGATGCCGACGGAATCCGGGCATCGGAGCTTGAAGAAAAGTTTGCCGAACTTGAAGGCTGGAATGCCGAGAGTGATGCTGCCGCACTGCTCAGCGGTCTCGGGATCAAGGAGGAGAAGCATTACATGCTTATGAAGGATGTGAGTGCAAACGAGAAGGTGCGCGTCCTGCTTGCCAAAGCGTTGTTCGGAAATCCTGACAACCTGCTGCTTGACGAGCCGACCAATGACCTTGACCTTGATACTGTGGCATGGCTTGAGGATTATCTGTCAAAGTTTGAAAACACGGTGCTTGTGGTGTCTCATGACCGTCACTTCCTTGACTCGGTGTGTACCCACACTCTTGACATAGACTATAATAAGGTGCAGTTGTTTGCCGGAAACTACAGTTTCTGGTACGAATCATCGCAGCTTGCATTGCGCCAGCAACAGCAGCAGAACAAGAAAGCAGAGGAGAAACGTAAGGAATTGCTTGAGTTTATTCAACGATTCAGTGCAAATGTCGCCAAGTCAAAACAGACTACAAGCCGCAAGAAGATGCTTGAAAAGCTGAATATCGAGGAGATACAGCCATCATCCCGCCGCTATCCTGGTATAATTTTCACACCGTCGCGAGAGCCGGGGAACAAGATACTTGAGGTGAAAGGATTGTCGGCCAGTGTTGAAGGAACGCTGCTGTTCAAGGATGTCAATTTCCAGATAGAGAAGGATGACAAGGTGGCATTCCTCAGCCGAGACCCGCGCGCGATGACGACTCTGTTTGAGATAATAACCGGTAACCGAAAGCCGGATGAGGGCAGCTATGACTGGGGGCAGACAATCACGTCGGCTTATCTCCCTCTTGATAATTCGGCATTTTTCAATACCGACCTGAATCTCGTGGACTGGCTGTGCCAATACAGTAACGATTCGAGTGAAATATATCTGAAAGGCTTCCTTGGAAAGATGCTGTTTTCGGGCGAGGAGGTTCTTAAAAAGGCTTCGGTATTGTCGGGAGGAGAGAAGATGCGCTGTATGATAGCGCGTATGATGATGACTGATGCCAACACTCTTGTACTCGACTCGCCCACTAATCATCTTGACCTTGAGTCGATTCAGGCATTCAATAACACACTTCAGGGATTCAAGGGAAATATCCTGTTGTCATCGCATGACCATGAATTTATACAGACGGTGTGCAACCGTATTATTGAGCTGACACCTAACGGTATCATCGACAAAATGATGGATTACGATGATTATATTACAGATGAACGTGTGCTTGCCGCAAAGGAGAGATTGTACAATTATAAATCCTGACAGTAAATCTATAATGAAATGGTAAAACATATTGTCGCTTTTAAACTGACCGGTACCGATGCCGAACGTCGTGAGGTTGCCGAAAGATTCAAGTCCGCACTGCTTGCCTTGCCTGAGCAGATCGATGTCCTTCGCTCAATGGAGGTGGGAATAAATGAGAATCCGGCGGAACAGTGGGATGTAGTGTTAACGGCGGTAGTGGACACGCTTGCCGATGTCGAGACGTATGCCAAGCATCCTGCACACGTGGCAGCTGCCGGACTTCTTGCAGGTCACAAGGAAGCCCGGGCATGTGTAGATTATACATTCTGATTTAATATGGTCTTGACTGAGAAAGAAAAGGCTCATGCGGGAATGCTGTATGACGCCAACTATGACGTACAATTACTTGCCGAACGCGAACGCTGCAAGGAATTATGCTATGAATATAATATGTCGCGTCCCGGACAACATGCCTATAGACGGGACTTGTTGAAGCGTCTATTCGGTAGAACGGGCATGCATTTTGTCATCGAATCCCCGTTCTATTGTGATTATGGTTACAATATTGAAATAGGGGATAATTTTTATGCCAATGTGGGGTGTGTTATTCTTGATGGAGCTAAAGTGACTTTCGGGGATAATGTATTTGTCGCTCCTGGGTGCGGATTCTATACTGCCGGTCATCCGCTTGATGCCGAAAGCCGGAACAAGGGTCTTGAATATGCTCGTCCGATAACGATAGGGAATAATGTGTGGATAGGAGCACAGACTGTTGTCTTGCCGGGAGTTTCGATAGGGGATAATACGGTGATAGGTGCGGGAAGTGTCGTTACAAAAAGTATCCCGGCAGGAGTTGTCGCTGTAGGCAATCCGTGCCGGGTGATACGAAAAATAGACCAATAAAGAGTTTTCCCTATTCCTTTGCCACTTTGAAGCCGGCACATATACCGTCGTAGCTGTTGAGAAGGGTTGATACTCCCTGAACGGTACTGTTGCCTGTGATTGAACCTGCTTTGTTGACAAGGGTAGTGAGTTTGGAGACATCAAACATTATGCTGAGATTGTTGCCTGACTTGGTGATGTAGGTCTTCATCTTACCGATGTCGATTTTTTTGACAACCTTAAAGTTGAATACGAAATTCCCTTCCTCATCCTTGGTGATATTGCCGGTGAAAGTCCCCCGTTTCAGTGCCATTGTGAAAGTGCTGTCGGCTTCAATGGTTAGTTTCATGCTGTTGATGCCGGCAATTTTGTAGTATGGGGCGAGCTTTTCCTCTATAGTGGTTGCCGCTGCTGCCCCTCCGGCCTTCTCCAACAGGTTCTCACTCTGGAATGATACAGCCGGAGCTGTGTAGTTCCATGTGCCTGTCATCTCGTTGATGTCGACATCTCCTGATGACAGCAGATTTCCTAACAGATTGCCGATGCCTGAAGCCGTGCTATTGTTGCTGTCGGAGGAAGAACTACCCGAAGCTGCATTTTTCAACAGGTCTTTAATGTCAAATGCGTAAACTTCAGGTGCAATAAAAATAGCTGCCAACAGGATTGAAATTGAAAAGAATTTTTTCATCTTGAGTATAATTATAAGTGGATTAAATCAGTACCATAATTGTTCTGCTTTTTCTTTCTTGAGTTCCTTGTCGATGCTTTCCCATTCGGAATTTTGAGACTTGAACTCAGGAACGATAAGTTTCATTTCGGAAACAAGGTTATGTATATTTCCGGTGTTAAGTGAATGGAAAAGAGTGTCAAGGTGGGAGATTACATCGGAATAGCTGTAGGTGCGTACCTTTGCAATCATGATTTTCTTGTGGAGAGTCGCCATTGTCGTTTCCTTGTCATTGAGCAATTCCTCGTATAGTTTTTCTCCGGGACGCAGTCCGGTCTCTATTATCCTGATGTCTTCTCCTACACGTAATCCTGCTAACGAAATCATGCGGCAGGCGAGATCGTAAATCCTGATGGGTTTGCCCATGTCAAAGATGTATATTTCTCCTCCGTCTCCCATGCATCCCGCTTCGAGGACGAGAGAACAGGCTTCGGGAATTGTCATGAAATAGCGTATTATGTCACGGTGGGTTACAGTGACCGGCCCGCCTTCTTCAATCTGCTTGCTGAAACGCGGAATCACTGATCCATTAGAACCAAGAACATTGCCAAAGCGTGTGGTTATGAAGCGTGTTGCGACCTTGTTATTCTTCTGTAAATGGAAGAAGAGTGATTGGACATATATTTCGGCGATACGCTTTGATGCCCCCATTATGTTGGTCGGGTTTACAGCCTTGTCGGTTGAAATCATTACAAATTTCTCCACTCCGTGGGCAACAGACAGGTCGGCGAGATTCTTTGTCCCGAAAACATTTGTGAAAATTGCTTCTGACGGGTTGTGCTCCATCATCGGCACGTGCTTATAGGCCGCGGCATGGAACACGTATTTCGGGTGATATAGAGAGAATGCTTCATCCATGCGTTGTCTGTTGGTGATATTCCCGATGAACAGGTGTATTGCGGTGTCGGGGAAGCGTTCTTCCATTTCAAGCTGCATATAATGCATCGGAGTCTCGGCCTGGTCGACAAGAACAATCTCTTTTGCCCCGAATTGTGCCACTTGTCTCACAATCTCGCTTCCTATCGAGCCTGCGGCACCGGTAATCATGACGACCTGATTGCGTATCAGCCTGTTGATGTGCGGGTTGTCATTGAGGATGGGGTCGCGTCCGAGCAGATCCTCGATGCGGATGTTGCGTACATGGGTAGAAAGGTTGGGCATGGAGTTGTCGTTTGCGTCAAATTCCTCTACCTGATTCAGCATCAACAGTTTGATGTGATTGTTGAAAAAGACATCGGCAAATTCACCTCTCATCAGGTCAATCTGGGTGGAGAGAAACAGAAGTGTATCACAATGGAATTTATCAAATATTTCCTTGATGCTGTCTTGAGAGTAGAGGATGATGGGAATACCGTTGATTGTAGTGCCGGCATTTTTATCGGACAGACTTAACAAGGCAACAGGATCAAATCTCCCTTCAACTTCATTCTTCAGGGCGTTGGCAAGCACAAATGAGTTTATCGCTGAGCCGAGAACTATTACCGGTTTGCGGGTATTACCGACATCGGTAATCAGCGTGTATATATATTTTATCAGCAACCTCATGCACATCATAATCGAGAATGAGAACATGCCTATGATAAATATGTTCCAGATACTGAAATAGCGTATTCCTGTTACAGATTCAAGTACGATTGTTGATGTAACTGAAAAAACGGATGATGCGAGAACGAGCAGGGTAAGCCGATAAACGTCTTCAATGATTGACAGTCGGATGATGTATTGGTAACTTTTAAGCCACAGATCCATAGCCAGATAGACTGAGGCTATAATGGATGCCTTGACCGGAATGGCGAACATGAAGCCTTCACCTTGTGTACATCCGTTGAAAAAAAATGTAAGAAAGGCACATAATACAACTATCATCATGTCGGCAACCAATACCATCCAGCGGGGAACCGGTGCTGACTGTAGTATTTTGACTAAAGGAGAGTGTGATAACTGTGTCAGGATTTTTGTTCTCATGTGTTTTTGTTGCATGGTGTGACAACATCGCATATCATTGTACAAATTTAGGCGTTATTTTTGTAGCCTCAAAATAAGAGGCTGTTTAAATTTTGTTGAAATGAATTTATGGTCCCGCAAGTAAGCCGGTTCCAGTGCTCCAAAACCGTCGTAAAATGAACCCGAATTAAACAGCTGTGAAATTGATGTATGGCATGTGTTAATGTATTTTAACGATAGTGCTATTTCTGTATCGTGTAAAATGGTGTAACTTTACAAATATTTTGGCTAATTGTAGTCCGGATGCGATGAAGCTGTGTGTGTCCGTGCATAATTACTTAAAAATAATGGATTATATGAGAGGAAAATGTTTAGGAGTCGTTTCTGTTGCATTGATGTTGCTTGTTTCATGCGGGTCGGAGGATAATCCGTCAAATACAGGAAGCGGCTCGGTAAACTTCAGATTAAATGTAGATTCAGATGTTATTGAATCTACTGATGCCGTTGAGGAGCGTTCCGTCGATGAGTCTGTCCCGGTTGCCGATGACTTCAAGATAAGGATGAGCAGTGAGGACGGCAGCTACAGCCACACATGGGGTTCCATTTCTGAATTCCCGACTGACGAACAGTTTAAGATAGGACGCTATCGTATGGAAGCATATTACGGCAGTCTTGAAAATGAGGGTTTTGGGATGCCGTATTATTACGGACAGGAAGATTTTGTAATTTCGGAAGCAAGTGCGACTGATGTCAGTGTTACATGCTCGCTTGCCAATGCGATGGTGTCGATCGACTATACCGATGCGTTCAAAGGGTATTTTGTCGATTACAGTACCGAATTGCATTCAGATGGCGGTGCATATATAGTGTATGACAAGGATGAGACGCGTCCTGTATACCTCCGTCCCGGAAATATTTCGATGACAGTGTCGCTTACGTTGCCGAGCGGTGTGTCCACGACATTCCAACCGGCAGTGATGGAAAATGCGCTAGCCCGTCACCATTATCATGTGACGATGGATGTCAACGGCGGTAATATGGGACCGGCACAGCTTGTAATCGCATTTGATGACGCTTTGGCAACCGAGGATTTCACAATCGACCTGAGTGACGAACTGATGAGTTCTCCCGCGCCGGAGATTACTACCGAGGGATTTGTTTCAGAGGGGGCTGTACAGGTCACGGAGGGGCAAATCCCAGAAACGCAGGCAAGGATGGTTGTGAGTGCGCGGGCCGGTATCAAATCGGTGATGCTCACAACATCGTCATCGTCGCTGATAGCAGACGGTTGGCCGGCAGAGATGGATCTGATGGCGGCAACAGAACAGGAACAGTCGATGATTGCCCGAATGGGTCTCAGGGTTGAAGGACTGTGGCATAATCCCGATAAGATGGCTTTACTCGATTTTACCGGATTACTCGGGAATTTGAGATATGATGAGTCTAAACCGTTATCAACATTTACTGTTGTTGTAAAAGACAAGTTGACGAAAGTGAGTGAACCGGTTTCCCTTGTAGCTGAGGTATTGCCGGTGAATGTTACCATAGAGAGTAAAGGAACGGCTACGATAGGTGACAACATGACGGATATTGTCGTGTCATGTTCCAGCCAGGCAGTCGTGGAACGCCTATCGTTAGAGGCATGTGGAGAAAACGGCATGTGGGAAGATGTCGTAATCGCGTCAGTAGTAGAGGAGGCAACCGGCTCGGGGAAATACCGAATGGCATTCACCGTTCCGGATGGTGTCGCTGATGTTCCTGTCAGACTGAAATATTGCGGTGCGGTCAAGGCCGAAACCGTAATTATGCGGACGGCCCCCAAGTTCAATATCGAGGTCGATGCGTATGCAAACAGGGCGGTAGTCAAGATATTGCCGTTGCAGCGCACCCAGTTGGCATTCCTTACCCGTCATGCAACGGTGATGGCTGACGGAGTGAAGAAAAATGTAATTTCAAGAGATGAGGAAGCCGGGGAAATCACTGTTACAGGATTAAATCCGTCGACCAATTACAGCATTAAGGCCACGGTAATGGAGGGCAATTCCAATCCTGTGTACTGTGATGCGGTGGGTATATATACCGAGGCAGTACAGGGGATTCCTAACGGAGATTTTGAGGAGATTGATGATCTTATCGATTATGAGGGGCTTTTCAGTGGCGGCAGATATTCATCGAGTACGGTTGCAATAATAAACCAGCAGAACCGTATAACCGTGGATGTCGATTTTCCGAAGGACTGGGCTTCGGTGAATGCCAAGACTTTTTGCGAAACGGCCAATAACAGGAACACCTGGTACATGCAACCGTCAGCCATGATTGTCGCCGACAAACAGAGCGGTACAAAGGCGATGATGGTAAAGAGTGTGGCGTGGGATGTTAACGGAGAGGCGATTTCCGATTATGTACAGGAGGGAACCCCGTATGTCAGATACAACAGGAATGTGCCGAACATATCATATCGTGCTACCGGCAAATTATTTCTTGGGGAATACCGGTTTGATGCAGCGACAATGAGTGAGGTCTATAACGAAGGTATAGGATTCGGCTCCCGTCCGTCGGCATTGAACGGGTATTTCAAATATGCTCCGAGTGCAGCTGACTATAGTGACAAGGGACTCGTTGCCGTAAAGGTAATAGGAAATGCTGATGGAAAAGAGGTGGTTATTGCTGACGCAAAGATGGAATTGTCGGCGGCAACTGACTATACGGCATTCTCGTTACCGATAAAATATGGTATGTTTGGGGTGAAGGCTGTCCGCATTCAGGTAATGGCATCCTCATCGAAGACGACAGGAAGTATTCCGTATGAGACATCGAAAGTCAAAACCTCTCCCGATTGTGCGTCCGCGTCATCTACCGGGAGCGTGTTGTGGATAGATAACCTGTCATTTTCGTATTAATCTTGGATAATCTCAGAAAATTTAACCGACATGAAAAAAATATTCAAATGTGCTGTTGCAGCACTGATCGCCGTCATGGGTGTATCGTGCAACGATGAATCGTGGGAGCCGGAAAGCCTTGTCGATGTCAGGGGCGAGTTGTCGCTGTCATCGTTAGGTGTTGACGTTGATACCGAAGATGTGGTTGTGCCACATTCGGGTATAGATATTTCCGGATATACAGTTAGTATATACGATAATGATAACCGGCTTGTGGAGCAATGGCAATATGCCGATATGCCAGAAATTGTGTCGCTTGTCGTCGGTGATTATACGATAGAAGTGAAGTCTCATGAATTACAGGATGCCGAATGGGAAAAACCGTATTATTATGGCTTCGGTACTTTTACGATTGAGAAATCAAGCGTAACCGAACCGGATGATATTATATGCAAACTTTCCAACGTTAAGGTTTCGGTGAAGTACAGTGAAGCTCTTGAGGCCGCACTTGGAGATGATGTGACAGTGAATATTTCGATAGGTTCAGCTTCATTGGATTACGTCAAGGGCGAACAGCGAGCAGGTTATTTTGCCCTGCCGTCGACAAGTTCAACCCTTGTCGCGACATTTAACGGGTCGGTTAACGGGTCGCCGGTATCGTTACGCAAGACATTTACCGATGTGGAAGCCGGACAGCACCGTATTGTCACGTTCTCGCTTTCAACAGGAAATGTGAATCCGGGAATTATCGTAGATGCCGAGATTACAGACGAGGATGTCAACGTGGATGTACCGGGAGATGATGATGTGATTTCCGGAGACCGTCCCGAAGATGGAACAGAACCCACGATAGAAAGTGAGACCCTTGACCTTGACGGTCCAAATATTGTTACTGCGGATCTTATCGCAAAAGTCGACATAAATGCGCCGAAAGGTGTCGGGACTTTCTTTGTGGAGATAATATCGGAGACGCTTAATGCCGAGGTGCTGGAAAGTGTTGGACTGGCATCGGTGTTTGACCTTGCCCATCCCGGTGACTTGGATGAGGTACTTAAAGAACTCGGTTTCCCTACGGGAGACGAAGTTATCGGGAAAACATATCTGCAGTTCGACATAACAATGTTCATGGAACTTCTTGCCGCTTTTCCCGGACAGCATCAGTTCAAACTTACGGTGACAGATGCTTCCGGTCAGACAGTAACCAAAACCCTAACATTCCTGGTCGAGTAAAATGAAAAGAGTATTAGGAACAGCCGTTGTGTCAATGATGATCGGTATGGCAGCGGTATCATGCAGTGACAAGGATGAAATTCCCGATGTTTCCGGTGAGGGTAAGCTGACAATGACAACGGTCATTACAGACGGTTCTACACAGGATGTGTATGAGACGGATACGGAAGTCCTTGCAGAGAAGTGCGTAGTCTTCATATCATCGGGAAAAGGATTGATAAGGAAATATGAGGGGCTTGATGAGGTTCCAGGGGAGTTATGGCTCAAGACGGGGGAGTATGTCGCCGAGGCATGGACAGGAGACAGTGTATCTGCATCGTTTGACGCAAAATTCTATAAGGGATACCAGCCGTTTACAATAAAAAAGGGTGAGAACACCACGGTAACACTGACATGCGGTATAGCCAATGTTGTCGCTTCGGTCAAGTATGATACAGAGGTAGCCGATGCGCTTTCGGACTATTCGATAAGAATAGGTCATGCAAGGGGTTCGCTCGAATTTGCAGGAAATGAGACCCGTAAAGGGTATTTCATGATGCCTGACGGAGTAACGGATCTTAACTGGACGTTGACCGGCCGGACAATAGACGGGAAGACATTTACCAAGCAGGGAATTATCGCGAATGTGAAACGGGCCACCGAGTATAGGGTGAATGTGAAATATACGGGCAATCTGCCTGATGTCGGTGGCGTATCGATTAATGTAATTGTCGATGAAACTGAGATTATGGTAAATGACGAGTTCGTTATTACGGCGGCACCCGTTGTGAGCGGTGTTGATTTTAATCTTGAGGATACCCAGCAAGGAGTATCCGGTGAAATGAATTCCAAAATGGTGTATGTCTCGGCAGCGAGCTGGTTGCAGTCTCTCGTGGTACATAGCGAAGAATTAGAAACGATGGGACTGATGCCCAATCCGATAGATTTTATTACAATCACGGATGCCGATAGAGACAACTTGCTGAAAAAAGGGATTAAGCAGATATACCAATGCGATGAAAGCAAGGGCGAATATAACAGTGTGATAAATTTCAGCAGTGTATTTGTCAATTCGTTACCGGCGGGAGAATATTCAATAGATATTACGGCAACGGATGTTAACGGGATGACAGGAAGAGGGGTTCTCAGCCTGTCGGTAGAACAGGGCAGTTCCAATGCTCCCACTATTGTCAGTGAAACGCTTGACCTTGCCGGGACAAATATTGTAACTCCGGATCTTGTCGCCAAGGTGGACATCAATGTGCCGAACGGAGTCGAGACGTTTTTCGTTGAAATAATATCCGAGACACTGAATGCCGAGGTGCTGGAGAGTGTGGGTCTGGCAGCGGAATTTGATCTTGCCCATCCCGGAGACTTGGAAGAGGTGCTGACGGAACTCGGTTTCCCTACGGGGGATGATGTAATAGGAAAGACATATCTTCCATTTGATATAACCATGTTCATGGAGCTGCTGGTAGCCTTTGAAGGGCAGCATCAGTTCAAACTGACTGTTACCGATGCCGAGGGACAGGCTGTGACAGCAACATTGACATTTTTAGTTGAGGGACAATAGATTTTCGGAATATGAGCAAATTAAGATATACGATATTATCGGCTATGATCACTCTTGCCGGGGTCATTTATGGGCAGGAACCGTTCAAACGCGGTCTCGAGCATGTGCGGTTCGTGCCAAAAGGACAGTGGATAACCGGAGTCAGTGTCAATTATTCGCAGTCAGATCAGGATAATTACCAGTTCCTGATTGTAGAGAATATTTCCGGTGACACGTATTCGTTCAAGGTAAGCCCGATGCTGATGTACAGTTTCAAGGACAATCTTGCCGTAGGCGGACGCTTGGGATATTCACGAGCCAGGACTAAACTTGAGTCGGGTAATGTGGTTATAGATTCCGAAACCAATTATGATATAGATAATCTGTATTCGATAAGCCATAATTTTTATACAACGGCTGCATTCCGCAACTATATAAGTCTCGGACGCAGTATGCGATTCGGTTTTTTCAATGAGGTCCAATTGCAATTGGGTTGCGGAGAATCCAAAATATGCAGCGGCAGCGGAGATGATCTTACCGGTACGTATGAACGCAATTACAGTATAGATGTGGGGCTTGCTCCCGGAATGATAATGTTTCTGAGCAATTACTCGGCGATAGAGGTTAATGTCGGAGTTCTCGGTTTCAGCTATAACCATACGAAGTCAACGACCGATCAAGTATATGTCTCAAACCGTGACAGCAAGTCGGCAAATTTTAAAATCAACCTGTTTTCTATCTCATTCGGGGTAGCGTTTTATCTATAGTTATGAAGAATTGTTTCAAGAGATATATGTTTGCCCTTGTTTTGGCAACAGCCATAGTGCCGGGTCTTTCGGCAAAGGAAAAAATATCCATAGCTCCCGATACCATCCCGCAGTGGATGCTTGACGAGAAAGTGATAGTAGGCGGGGATACGGTCAGTGTTATCCTTCCGGAAAAGAACTACGGACGATATGACCGCGGATTGTTCAATTATCTGTATATCCCGAAAGGGCAGTGGGCATTCGGACTTACGGCATCATACGGAGAGTTTGACGCTGACGATGTGCAGTTGCTGTCGGTGCTGAAAGACTTTGATTTCAAAGGTAAGATATATTCAATAAAGCCGTCAATATCGTATTTTATAAGGAATAACCAGTCTATAGGGCTTAAATTCAGTTATACGCGCGGGACTGCCGATCTCTCGGGGATGACAGTTGACTTTGAGGATGACCTGAACTTTTCCTTAAAGGATGTGAGCTACTATACCCAGAGTTACACGGCATCGATTTTCTACCGCAATTATATAGGGCTAAGTAATATGAAACGCTTTGCCGTGTTCAATGATGTGGACTTGTCATTCGGTAGCGGAAGTTCCCGGTTCAAGCGGTATTATAATAATGAATTGCGTGATACGCGCACTACAGTTACCGAGGCGAGCCTGAATTTCAGTCCCGGCTTGTGTGTATTTATTATGGATTATGTGAGTTTCAATATCTCCTTCGGAGTATTCGGTGTCCATTTCCGTAATGAAGAGCAGAAGACCAATGATGTGGAGGAAGGTTCGCGTTTTACGAGCGGAGCTAATTTCAAGTTCAATATTTTCAACATAAATTTTGGAATAGGTGTACACATTTAAAAAAAATATATCAAGAAAGGCGCGTGTGCGTAACGGCGTTATATGTCTGATAGCAGCAATCGGTGCTGCAGTTAGCGGATGTATCGACAACAATGTCCCGTATCCGCGCATACAACCCAATTTCCTGTCATTTGAGGTCGAGAACAGTTATCGTGCGACATCAATTGACACGTTGTCGCGCAAGATGACGGTGTATCTCAATGATGTGGCTGATATACAGAATGTCAATGTCATGTCATACTCGATAACTGACGGTGCATCGGTTGTGGGTGACGCATTGGCAGGAGGAATGGATCTTACCTCACCGGTGAGTGTGACGTTACGGTTGTATCAGGATTATGTATGGACAATCACGGCAGTTCAGAATATTGAACGTTATTTTACAATAGCATCGCAGATAGGTACTTCGGCTGTGGATGCCGGTGCCCACAGGGTGATTGCATACGTCCCGATGAGTGTTGACTTGAAGCAGGTCAAGGTCCAGACAATCAGGCTCGGCGGATCGACATCGGTAATGACACCGGATCTTACCGGACAGACGGTTGATTTCTCCCAGCCTGTAACCGTGGAGGTCACGGAATTTGGCAGAAGTGAGAATTGGACTATATACGTCGAGCAAACAGAAAGTAATGTGACAACCGAACGTGTCGATGCATGGACATGTGTGGCATGGCTTTATGGTGTGGCTCAGGTGGGAAAGGAAAACGGATTTGAATACCGCAGAGCCGATGATACGGAGTGGAGTAAGGTCCCGGCAGAATGGGTAACCCATAATGGCGGCAGTTTTACCGGACGGCTGATACACTTGTCACCCGAAACGGCATACGTGGCACGTGCCTGCTCTGATGACGAAACCGGAAACGAGATCGAGTTTGTCACAACGGGTGGTGCAACCATTCCCAATGCTTCACTTGACGAGTGGTGGCTCAGCGGCAAGATATGGAATCCGTGGCTTGAGGGCGGGAATCAATATTGGGATACCGGGAACAAGGGGGCGACTACACTTGGAGACAGTAACAGTGTACCCACGGATGACACGTCTACCGGTACAGGAAAAGCTGCAATGTTGCAGACTAAGTTTGTGGGTATCGCATCGGTGGGAAAACTGGCTGCCGGAAACCTGTTTACAGGAAAATATGTGAGAACTGACGGGACGAACGGAGTGTTGAGTTTCGGGCGTGAGTTCTCCGGACGTCCGACAAAAATAAAAGGTTACCTCAAGTATAAGTCGGCAACGATAAGTCACGCGACAGAGAGTTTCACCCGACTAAAAGGACAGCCGGACACATGTATCGTATGGGCTGCACTTGCCGACTGGAATACCCCGTTCGAGATTCGTACCAAACCATCCGACCGGCAGTTGTTCGATGAGAATGACCCGCAAGTGATTGCTTATGGGAAAGTGCAGTATGGAGAGGATGTCCCGGAATATATCCCGTTTGAAATTGAACTTGATTACCGTACAACGCAGCGGGTGCCACGGTACATCGTTATTGTCGCTTCGGCAAGCAAGTATGGTGACTATTTCACCGGAGGCGATGGCAGTGTGCTGTATGTCGATGATCTGAGTCTGGAGTATGACTATTGATCAAATGGCAATGGTGGCGGCTTAATGCTACAGGCGTCCGTCGTCGTTATAGGAAAAGAAACTGGTAGGGGTAATGATTACGTGATCGATAACGTTAATCTCGAGTAGCCGTGCGGCGTCTTTTATGCGGGATGTCAGCCTGTCATCTTCAGGGCTCGGCCTGTTGTTGCCCGACGGATGGTTGTGCACAAGGACAATGGCAGAGGCAAGCAGGTCAATGGCTTTTTTCATAAGTAGCTTGATGTCTACGACAGTACTTGCTGTGCCTCCCTGGCTTGCACGGTATTCATACATTACCCGGTTGCTCCGGGAAAGCATCAATACCCAGAACTCCTCATGGTTGAGCCGCTCGAGGCGTCCGCGCATGATATTGTAAACGCTCTGGCTGTCACGTACCAGCGGATCTTCAGCGGCTTGTTCGTCGCGGCATCGGCATCCGAGCTCGAACGCTGCGGCAAGGGATATTGCCTTAGCCGGCCCTATCCCGTTGTAGTTCCGTACCACTTCGTGTATAGACATGCGGGATAGGCGAGACAAACGGTTGTCACAACTTGCAAGAATTTCCTGACTGAGACGTATTACCGATTTACCGGGGAGACCGCTGCCGAAAACGATGGCAAGCAGTTCGGCATTGCTCAATGAGCGGATACCCTGCGACAGGGCTTTCTCACGGGGCTTGTCGTTGTCGTCGAGGTCGGAAATGCGGCTGAAACGATTTTCCGGTTCTTTAAGAGTAGATGCCATGGTGCATTATTTGCCTTTGCGTATCATGATTTCTTCGTCAATGTCGCGTCCTCTCCGTAACAGTATCTTTGTCGTGAATGCCTTGATGAATCCGCATCCGTAGCCTCCGAGTTGCAGGATGCTTGCGGGGATGGCTTTGGCCGCAATGACAATCGAGCCTGTGGAAACCAATGCCGAGACGAATATCGCCAACAGGTAAACCGCAAGCGGGGCAGCAAACCAGCCTGACAGAGTAAAGGCAAGCACAATGAGAGATATTGTCCCAATTACAAATGCGGCAGGAAGCAGATGGACAATTTTCAGTGAATCGGGGTAAAGCAAACGGAGGGTTATACGGGACATCCCGAATACATAAACCTGACGCGCGAATAACCGCATGTTGACACGGCGTTTGTGATACACGAAGGCTTCGCGTATGAGACCGATGGAAAATCCTGCCTGACGGATGCGTGTGCTCATGTCAATGTCTTCGGAGAACATTTCACGGAATCCGCCTACACGTCCGTAAACTTTGCGTGAGAATCCCATATTGAATGTGCGCGGCACGAATTTTTCCAGTTGCACTTTCCCTCCGCGTATTCCTCCGGTGGTAAGGAATGATGTCATCGAGTAGTTGATCGCTTTCTGTGTGGTGCTGAATGACGCATGAGCGGCATCAGGACCTCCGAAACAATCGTAGTGGCAGGAATCAAGGGCTGTACTCAGAACCTTGAAGTAACCGGATGGAATAACGCAATCGGAGTCGAAGAAGATGAAGTAGTCGCCGGTCGCACGTTCGAGACCGTAATTGCGCGCGATTGAACGTCCTTCATTCTCCTTGTAGAAATATTTTACATCGATTTTATCGGCATATTTCTTTACAACGCCATCACACGGCGCAGTCGACCCGTCCTCAACGATTATGACTTCAAAATCGGAGGAAGACTGTCGGGACAGGCTTTCAAGCAGGTCGTTCACTTCGTCGATGCGGTTATATACCGGAACTATTACAGAATATTTGGGCATAGTAAGGAGGAATTTAACTCATGCGTGATTTATAGTCATCAAAGGTAAAACGGCGAAGATATTCGCACTCCCCGTCGTCGTGACACAGTACGATAGCCGGATGTTGGATGCCGTTGAACATGTTGGTCTTTACTGTGGTGTAATGGTTCATGTCTTCAAGAGTGAGCCGGTCTCCTATCTGTAAAGGGGTGTGGAAGCTCCAGTCGCCAACGAAATCACCGCTAAGACAAGAATTCCCTCCAAGCCGGTAGGTGGGCAGGGAAAGGTCGACGCCACAGCTCTCGGTAATAGCCGGCTTATAGGGCATCTCAAGGCAATCGGGCATGTGGCAGGCAAATGACGCATCGATAATCGCGGTCTTTATCCCTTGATTTTCCACGATGTCGACAACCGTTGTGATGAGGTCGCCTGTGCGCCATGTGAATGCACTGCCGGGTTCAAGTATGACATCAAGCCAGGGATAGCGTGATTTGAAACTTTTAAGCAGAGAAATGAGATGTCCGACATCGTAACCTTCACGTGTCAAGAGATGTCCGCCTCCCATATTTACCCATTTTACTTGTGTAAGGTATTTGCCGAACTGTTGTTCGAATGCATCAAGAACACGGGCAAGGTCGTATGATGAGGATTCGCACAATGCGTGGAAGTGCATACCTTCCAGTCCGTCGGGAAACCTGTCGCCGAGAATGTCGGACGTAACGCCAAAACGGGAGCCTGGCAGAGCGGGGTTGTAAATGTCGGTTTCTATTACCGAGCAGAGCGGGTTGACACGCAGCCCCGGTGAAACATGCCGGTTGCTACTGTAGGAATTATGTCTGTTGACGTTGTCGCGAAACCGTTCCCATTGATTCACCGAGTTGAATGTGATGTGTGTGCTGCCGGCAAGGTATTGCTCTATTGTGTCGGGGGTGTAGGCAGGACAGTAGGAATGTACCTCGTTGCCGAGTTCCTCAAGGGCAAGTTTCATTTCATTGAGTGAACTGGCTGTGGATGCATGACAATATTCCCTGATGATGGAAAATGTGCGCCACAGGGCATTGGCCTTGAACGCCATGATGATGTTTACTCCAGCCTCCCGCTTCACACGGTCGATGAGAGTGAGATTGTTGCGCAAACGGGTTTCGTAGACGATGTAGAACGGTGTGGGTATATCGTTTATTTTCATTATTCGAGAATGTTGAATCGTGCGAATTTAAGTAGGAGAGTCTTGCTGCCGATGTTTCCGAACTCTACGACAATACGAGGGTCGGCTGACGCTGTGTCTATATCCGTAATGATGCCGCTGCCGAAGCGTGCATGTTCTATGTTCATCCCTTTGTGTAGCTCTGAAACCTGATGCAGTCCGTAACCGTTGTTATTGTTTCCTGCAATGCGTGGCGATGACGGATTGGATCGGAGAGCCTGAGTCGTGAATGCGGGAGTCTTGAGACGTGGTTGAGACATGGAGGAGTGGAACGATGTCCGGTAGTTCTCTACGGGGTTGAATGACCGTTCCTGACGCCCTGACAGCCTGCTGCCGGAGCAAAGCGAAAGGTATTGCGGGTCTATGTCACGAATGAAACGGGAAGGCGAGCAGGTTTTTGTCTGTCCGTTGCGGAATCTTGATGAGGCGTAGGAGAGCATACAGAAATTCTTGGCACGGGTGATGGCCACGTAAAGCAGGCGGCGTTCTTCCTCGATTTCGCTAAGTGATGTACTGCTCATTGCCGACGGGAACAAATCTTCCTCGACACCTACGATAAATACATTGCTGAATTCGAGGCCTTTGGCTGCATGGACGGTCATCAGGGTTATGCGTTCTTCCGACGCGTCCTGAATATCCTGATCGGTGGCGAGGGAAACTTCGGCGAGAAAGTCATTAAGAGTAATCCCTTCCTGTCCTTCCTCTTGCTTGGATGAGACGAATTCCTTTACACCGTTTATAAGCTCGGACAGGTTTTCCTGCTTGGAAATACTCTCCGGAGTGCGGTCGCTCAGAAGAATGCTTAACAGGTGTGTGTCGCTGATGATGCGTGTGGCGACAGCTTCGGCATCGAGTCCCCGGTCGTTCATTTCGATGAATGACACAATCATGTCGTGGAATGAAGCGAGTTTCTTGGCTGTGCCGGAGTTTATCCCCGGATTATACTTGTCGAGACTGTCGATTACGTGCCAAAGGCTCACGCGGTTGTCGATAGCGCAGCGTACTAATTTGTTGACAGTCGTTTCTCCAATACCCCTTGCCGGATAATTTATTATGCGTTTCAGGGCTTCGTCGTCATTGGGATTGATCGATAGACGGAAATAGGCGATCGCATCTTTTACCTCCTTACGCTGGTAGAATGACAGCCCTCCGTAGATGCGGTAGGGGATATTACGCTTGCGCAATGATTCCTCAAGGATGCGTGATTGGGCGTTGGTGCGGTATAGTATTGCGTATTCCTCATAACTGTCATGGCGTTGCATTTTCAGTTGAGAGATGCGGTTGGCGACAAGGAAACTTTCCTCATAGTCACTGTATGATTGGACTACTTCGATGAGTGAGCCTACATCGTTGCGTGAGAATACCTGTTTGCGTATCTGTTCGGTGTTCTTGTCTATGAGCGAATTGGCGGCATTTATAATGTTCTGTGTCGACCGGTAGTTCTGTTCCAGTTTGAAGATGCGCAAGTCGGGGTAGGCATTTTTCAGATTGAGGATGTTGCGGATGTTTGCCCCGCGGAAGGAATAGATGCTTTGTGCATCGTCTCCCACTACACACAGATTCTTGTTGCCGTTGCATAGTTGTGAGACGATGAGGTGTTGGGCAAAATTGGTGTCCTGATACTCGTCGACAAGAATGTAGCGGAAGTATTCCTGATAATGGTGAAGAATGTCGGGGTTGTCACGCAACAGCACGTTGGTGTAGTACAGGATGTCGTCGAAGTCCATGGCTCCTGCAATGTGGCAACGGTGGCGGTAGGTGCGGTATATTTCGTGAATCCGTGGGCGGTGAGCGCGCTTGTCGGCTTCCATTATTTCTGCCGATAACGCATATTTTTCCGGAGATATGAGTGCGTTCTTGGCTGTGGATATTGCAGCCTGTACTGTCGATGGCTTGTAGATCTTGTCATCAAGATCCATCTCTTTTAAGATGGATTTGACGAGCGATTTGGAGTCGGCGGTATCGTAAATCGTGAAATTGCTCTTGAATCCTATGCGTTCGGCATTGGTGCGCAGAATACGTAAAAAAATGGAGTGGAATGTACCCATCCACAGTTTCGATGCCGTAGACGTGCCAACGAGTGTCTCGATGCGCTCACGCATCTCCCTGGCGGCCTTGTTGGTGAATGTCAGTGCAAGAATACGCCATGGTTCGTAACCGTGGCACAACAGATGTACTATCTTGTAGGTCAGTACGCGGGTCTTTCCTGAGCCTGCTCCTGCAATTACAAGCGATGGCCCGTCGGTGTAGAGTACTGCCTCCTGCTGTTGCTTGTTGAGTTGCTTGATGTATTCTTCCATTCTTCAGGCAAAGTTAATTCCTTTGCCGTGCTAAAGCAAGAAAACGGTGATGATTTTTGTGAGGGATAATGTTACCAGAATTTGTTAAGTTCTGTGTTATATTCGAATCCGCCTTGAGCCAATTGGCTTACGAGCCAGTCGCGGTCGATGCCAAGATCATCGCAAAGAGAGTCGAGTGACGGGTAATTATCGCGGAGCTTGGTATTTATATAGCTGAAAAGCATCATTATGTCAGCCGGAAGTTGTTCCATGGGGTCGTATCGCTAAAAATGAGGCAGCAAAGATACGAAATTTTGTTATCTTTGCCGGTTGTAATTATAGAAACAAATCAGTATTGGATATGTACACGAGCGAATATCTTATCGGTTATGTAAATAAGGCGGTGAGGGAGATCCGCTATCCCGATGAACCGGATGGACTGTACGAGCCTATACGTTATACGCTTGACGGTGGAGGAAAACGTATCCGTCCGGTGTTGACGCTGGCGGCATGTGTCGCTCTCGGCGGGGATATCGATGTGGCAAAAAATCAGGCGTTGGGAATAGAGATGTTCCATAATTTCACGTTATTGCATGATGATGTGATGGACAAGGCCGATATGCGTCGGGGAAAGCCTACCGTACATCGCCGTTGGAATGAGTCAACGGCAATCCTGTCGGGGGATGCGATGTTGACGATGGCATCGCAACTTGTGGGCAGGTGTGATGTGGCAAAGATGGGTGAGGTCATGATGCTGTTCAACCGCACGGCCATGGAGGTGTACGAGGGGCAGCAGTATGACATGGATTTTGAAAAGCGTCCGGATGTCAGTGTCAATGAATACATCGAGATGATAAGGCTTAAAACTTCGGTGCTGCTCGGATGTGCCTGTGAAATGGGTGCGATAATGGCCGGAGGTGATGGATGCGAACGCTCGCTGTTTTATGAGTTCGGACTCAAAATGGGTCTTGCCTTTCAGTTACAGGATGATTATCTCGATACATACGGAGACCCTGCCGTGTTTGGAAAGAGGATAGGGGGCGATATTCTGAATGACAAGAAAACATGGCTGCTTATTTCGGCTCTTGCCGAGGACGATAGTGGGCGGCTGCTGGATCTGGTAGGGTCAAATATTGCTCCTGAAGATAAGATTGCAGGTGTAACCGGCATCTATAACGAGTTGAATCTCGGTCAACGTTGTCATGACATTATTGACCGGTATGCCGAAGAGGCAATAGATACAGTCAAAAAGATAGGGCTGGATGAAGACGCTTTGGCTTTCTTTGTCAATATAGTGAACGAGTCACGCTGCCGCACACGTTAAATTATAGTAATGATTACAGATACACATACCCATTTGTATCTCGATGAGTTTCTACCGTTTCCCGGCGATGCGGTGAAACGTGCCATTGATGCCGGTGTCGACCGTATGATATTTCCCAATGTCGACTTGACGACTATCGAGCCGATGAGGCGTCTGCATTGTCAGTTCCCGGAAAACACATTCATGGCAATAGGTCTGCATCCGACAGAGGTGAGGGAATCCTGGCAGGAAGATCTAGCTGCGGTAAAGCGGGAATTGGATGAAAATGCCTCCGAATACGTCGCAGTTGGGGAGATAGGAATTGATATGTATTGGGACAAGACGTTCAAGACCGAGCAGATGGAGGTGTTTTCCCGCCAATTGGCATGGGCGTATGACAGTGGTCTTCCGGTCATTATCCATAGCCGTGACGGTCTTGATGAGATATTGGAGGTTATGGATGGCCATCAGGGATGTATTCCTCAGGGCGTATTCCACAGTTTCGGCGGTACGGTGGAGGATGTGGAACGCATACGTCAGAGAGGAGATTTCTATTTCGGTATCAACGGTATAGTGACTTTTAAAAATTCGAGGTTGCGGGATGTGTTGCCGGCAATAGGTATTGACCGTATCATGCTTGAGACTGATTCACCTTATCTTGCCCCTGTCCCGCATCGGGGGAAACGCAATGAAAGTGCCTATATAGTGCATACTGCCGCTTATATTGCCGGTTGCCTTTCGCTGTCGGTTGAGGAGGTATCGGTAGTGACAACCTCCAATGCCTCACTCCTGTTCGGCATATAGTTCGAGGATTATTCGGGTTTGATGGCGGTGTTGTTTATGTCGGAGTTGTTAAGCGAGCGTTTGGTCTTGCCGAATATACGTCCGAATGAGATGTTGTAGCGAGCGGTAAACATAATCATGTTACCGTTTTCGGGTATCGATACATAATAGTATCCGGGATTGGTACTGCTGACGTTCCATCGTGGATATTCCGTGCCTTCGGGGTGGAACAGCAGGCATCCCGACAGCGAAATGTACCAGTGCCTGTCGGGCTTGAATCCCACTGTCAGTGTCGACCAGTTCTCGTTTTTGTGAATATAGTTGCCGTCGATGTATTTGTTGGGCAGATAGTAGAATGAAGATATGGTCCATTTGCCTAAATATGCCGTAAGACGGAGTTGTGCATAGAATGTATTCAGGTAGATGTCCTGCATCAGGCTTCGGGTAGATATGTATTTGTATCCGCCGTTCAATTGTACGGAAAGATGCTTGTCGAAGAGTTCAGTCAATGCAATGTGCCCTCCGAGTTCAAAACGGTCGTAACGGTTGTAGTTTTCTGTGCGACTGATGAATTTCCCGTCTCCGAGGTAGGTGACGTTCCGGCTCATTGGGTTGATCAGGTGGCAGTATTCGGTTGAAAGCCCGAGGTTGACGTTGTTGTAAAAATAATATCCTCTTATAGTCCCTTGAAGTTTGTGTTCCGTTTTCAGCTCCGGATTTCCGGTTGTCATAAGATAATTGCTGCTTGATTGGTTAAGGTCAGTGAGTTGGAATAATGATGGGATAACAGGGGTGTATTTCCCGGTGATTCCCATGCTGAATTTCTTTCCTAACGGTATGCCTATGTTGACTGATGACAGATTTCTTGTGAAGTCACGTCTGTTGGTCTCGCTTTTCATTGAAAGGAACTTTATCCCGGAGCCGAGTGTCAGGGAAGCTTTGCCTATACGTTGGGACAGGGAGAAATACAGGTAGTTGTTGCTCTGGTCAAGGACTGACGTGTACTTGTAGGTGTAGTAGTCGTTCTCGGAGTGGGAAAAATGGTTCTGATAGCCGATGTGTAAGGATGTCTTTTCCGAGAAGATTTTCTCATAGGAAATTTCTGAAATCAATGAGCGGAACCTGTTGTCGATCTGGGACGGATATGATGCTGTGTCCCCGTTGCTGAACTGATAGTAAATTTCTCGCCGGTAGTCGTTTTGGGAAAGGGTCCCGGTAACCTGGACCTCGATGGTGTTTCCTCCGTCCCATTCTTTTTTCAGGTACATGTCTACCGACGGGGTGTAAAGATGGTCGCGTGTCGCAGATCTTTGACAGTAATTGCCTATATAGGTGTCGTGGATACTTCCGTTGGAGGATGAATGCCTTAATGACAGGCTATTGTATAATTTGGCTGAAAAAAAGAGTGTCCGGTCGTGGCGATAATTGTACCCGAAGTTGATCTGGTGGTCGTTATAGTCCAACGGGGCATTTATCCCGGATTCAACAAGATCGGTCCTGAAATCGTAGCCGATATAACTTTGGATATTGTCATATTTCCGTTCTTCGTAATCGCGCCAGGAAGTGTAGTAATCCAGCGTGAACTCCGATTTTCCCTGATTATATGATACTCCTGCATCGGCATTTATGAATCCTGTAGTGAATGCTCCGCTATAATCGGCATAAAAAGTGCCTCCTTCCTTTGGCTGTCTCAGGTATATGTACAGGATTCCCGTGTCGGAATTCCCGTCAAGATATTTTACCGGAACTGTAGTGCTGTATTCGAAACGCAGGATGTTCTTCGGGTCGATTGCAATAAGATCCTGTACCGAGCGTCGTATGCCGTCGATGAGTATTACCGGGGTCCTGTTATAAACTTTTATATCCCTGAATTGTTCATTTACGAACAGTCCCGGGAACGGTTGCTGAGCCAGAAGCGAGAAGAGATCCTGTGAGTGGTTGACCTGGATGGTTGTGGGCCAGGCTGTTATCTTGTCTCCGTCGTAGGCTATTGTTTTTCGTTCGACCCGTACCTCTTTGAGGATTTTGGCATCGGTGTGCAGGCGTATTGTGCCGATGTTGCCTGTGCCATATTGTCCGGAGAACGGCATGTAACCTATGCAACGTGTCTTTAGCAGGATATGGCGGTGAGCGACCGGAATTACAAAGTCTCCGTTGGAATTGGATACTCCACTTGTGATAAAAGATGAATCGGACGGGTCAAACAGGATGACGTTGGCATATTCCACAGGGTTGAAATGTTCGTCGATCAATCGCCCTTTGACCTTGTTGCGCTCTTTGCGGAAACATTCTATGTAAAGGTCGTTGCCGTCTTTGTTCACTCTTATAGGATAGAATCCTATCACTTCATACAGTGCATCCAATACAGGCTTGTCGATTATTGCTGTAGTGACGGTATAGTCTTCAAGTTCGTTGAATATGAAGTTGATGTTTCCTTCAGTGTAGGTGTTGTCGATGTCCCTAAGCACATCGGGCATAGGCATGTCATGATAGGTTCTTGTGATGTTTCCCGCATTCAGGGTGATCGTTGCAGACAACAACGCGGACAGTATGATAATGAGGGGTCTCGGCATGTGGCTGAATCGTTAGCGGATAATCAGGGTATTATTCTCGACAGATGCCTTGAAGTAGTCAAATGAGTTGAGCATCCCCGCGACATCCTCTATGGCATTGCCTTGCCCGATGCGCAGGTAAAGCCTTATGGATTTGGCTGAATCGTTGTCGAATATTGTATTTATGCGGTAGATGCGTGAGAGTTCGGCAGATATACTGTCGAGCGTGATGTTGTCGTAAAGCAATTCCGTTTTGTTGGTTATCCTGTAGTTCCCTTCGGGCGAAATCCCGTCGGACGGTAACGTCATCGTGTCTACAGTCGCAGTGTTATCCTGACGCGTTTCGTCGGCTTCGGGACTGAATATGTGCAGTATGTCAGGGTTGAGTGCTGCCGTGATTGCAAGTGTAGCAACAAGCACTCCTGCAAATATTGCCGCAATGCGTAGCAATGGACGATAATGCAGTATGCGGCTGTCATGGTGCTTGCGTGAGGCCTTGAAGTGTTCCAATTCGGCATCGGCATCGGGAACAACTGCCGAGTTCATGGCACTTGCCTCCTTGCATAAAACTGCGGCATCATATATTTCCCTCAATTCTGCATCGGACAGTATTGTCTCAATATCTTCATGTGTCAGACTATCGGGAGTATCTATCATGCGGGCGATCAGGTTGTCGCGTATATTATCGGAAATTGTGGTATTCATATCTCGGATTCTTTTTTTGTGAATTTTTCGCGTAGTAGCCGTAAGGATTTTACGACGTGCTTGTTGATCATTGCCGTACTAACCCCGAGCTGTGATGCCGTCTCCTTGTAGGACTTCCCTTGCTCAAAAATTAGTCTCATCGCTTCGCGAGCCGACGGGGTTAATGCCGAGTCGAGAAAATCGAGTACTCTACGCAGTAACCGGTCATGTTCGTAGTCATATCCCTCGTTCATTTTCATCTCTATCGGGTAGAGATGCCGGAAACGGTCTATGACCTTGTGATGGTCGATAATGTCAAGCGCCCTGTTCCTGACTGTGCGATACAGGTAGCCGTCAATGTTGGCAATGGCTCCGGCTGGCGGATTGTCAAGAAGATTGGCGAACACGTCATTGACGAGATCGCGACTGTCTTCCTCATTGTGCAGCATTGTGAAAGCAAGCCTGAACAGCCCCGGGAAATTCTTGCGGTATATGTGGTCAAATTCCTTTGGAGTCATTGAGATGTTTCTGTCGTTTATCATTATAACGGAATGCAGGCTGGTTTAATTACCGTTTTTGTGAAAAAATTTGTCGGTAATTTACGGTCTCAGTCAATAAATCCATGCAGGAAAAAGCAAAGACCGTGAAACAGGGATGTCACGGTCTTGCTTGGTGATGGTTTAATGTATAAATCTACTGATTATCTCACATGCTCCTTACGGACAGATCTGTCGCTCATTTTCACGATGTTGATGCCGTTGATACCAAATGTGGGCGGGGTTGGATTCAAGAGTGTTATTGACGCTAAATTAAGGCACCAGTCAAATGCACCAGCTCCTATTTCTGTCACTTATTCAGGAATTGTTATTTGAACTATATCTGTCTCAAGAAAAGCGAGGGGATATATGGATGGTACAGACTTAGGGATAATAGAGCATTTATAACCTGTAATAAGCGTATTTGATGCAGTATGAATGATGGCATTGCAATTCCCACGAGAGTCAAATGTCTGATTTTTGGGATTTACTGTGATTTTGTAATGAACAATTGTGTATCTTTGAGCCTATTTTAATGAAGTAAGTTTAAACCGGAAACAGTATGGCTCTGAAAGTAGGGGATAGAATCCCGGAGATCTTAGGAATTGATGCCGATGGCAATGAGGTCAGGACATCCCAGTATGCAGGTAAAAAGTTGGTAATCTATTTTTATCCGAAGGATAATACTTCGGGATGTACTGCCGAGGCGTGTAGCCTGAGTGACGGGTATGGTGCATTGTCGGCAGCGGGATATGCCGTTATAGGTGTAAGCAAGGACAGTGCTGCTTCCCACCGTAAGTTTATCGACAGATATTCCTTGCCTTTTCCGCTTATTGCCGACACTGATGTCCGACTGAATGAGGCTTTTGGCGTGTGGCAGGAGAAAAAGATGTGTGGACGGACATATATGGGTACTGTACGGACCACTTTTGTGACTGATGAAAACGGAGTGATAACCCGTATCATAACAAAGGTCGACACCAAGGATGCCGCCAACCAGATTCTCAACGGTCAGATTGGTTAAGAATTGTAGGACAATTGGGTGAGGCGGTGTTCAAGTTCGGTGGAACTCAGTCGGGTAGTGAGTATTCCGCAGTGGGCGACAGAAATATTACCGGTTTCTTCCGATACGACTATGGCAAAGGCATCGGTAGCCTGGGCTATACCGAGAGCGGAGCGGTGACGCAACCCTAATGAACGCGGGATTTTAGTGTCGTGGCTTACCGGAAGAATGCATCCCGCTGACTTGATGCGGTCATTGGAAATGATCAATGCGCCGTCATGTAATGGGGAATTCTTGAAAAAAATGTTTTCGATAAGCCGTGAATTAATGATGGCGTCTATAATATCACCCGTCTTCTCGTATTGCTCCAACGATATATTCTGTTCGATAACGATGAGTGCTCCGGTCTTGCTTTTTGCCAGATTCATGCAGGCGTACACAATGGGCATAATCCATCGGTGGAAATCTTCGGGGTCGGATGTCCGGTTGCGGCTGTGTGAGAACAGACGCTTGAAAAAACGCCAGCGGCGATGAGAGCCGAGCTCGACAAGAAAACGTTTTATCTGTTCCTGAAACAGGATTACAAGTATGAGCAGTCCTATACTCATGAATTTGTCGAGGATTGTTCCTATCAGTCTCATCTCAAGAATCTCGGAGGCAACCACCCACACGGCGATGAATGCAAGCACACCGAAAAAGATATTGATGGTGCCCGATTCTTTCATTATGCGGTACAGGTAGAACAGCATCATTGCTACGAGGGTTATGTCGAGGACATCTTTTATACCGAACGGTTCCATTTTTTTTAGTGTCTGATTGTTTAGCGGTTTATGGTGAGATTAGTGAGCTTTACGGCTTCCACGGCCTGTCTGACATCGTGGACGCGCAGAATGGACGCGCCTGCAAGCAGGGCAATGGTGTTTATGACAGTAGTGCCGTTGAGTGCGTCATCGGGGGTGGAGTCAAGGGCACGGAATATCATCGACTTGCGTGATATGCCTATAAGTATGGGACGGTTGAACCGGTGCAGCACTTCAAGGTCGTGCAGCAGCTTGTAGTTCTGCTGCAAGGTTTTGCTGAATCCGAATCCCGGGTCGATTATCACATCGTTTACTCCGGACAAAGACAAGCGGTTGAGTTTATCCGATAATTCCTGCATCACACCGGCTGTGACATCATTGTAGTCGGTCAGGCTGTCCATTGTCGCCGGAGTGCCACGCATGTGCATAAGTATGTATGGGACATTCAGCCCGGCAACCGTGTCTGGCATCTTGCAGTCAAGATCTCCTCCTGAAATATCGTTGATAATGTCTGCTCCCATTTCCTCTATGGCGATGCGTGCGACGTCGGCTCGGAATGTGTCTACCGACACGATGGCATCAGGTGCAATATCACGTAGAACGGTCATTCCTTGCCAGAGCCGGGATATTTCCTCTTCTGCCGTAATGTCATCGGCTCCGGGACGGCTTGAATATGCCCCTATGTCAATCATATCGGCACCTTCGTCCAGTAATTGCCTTATGCGTCGGGCAATCGCGTCTTGCCCGACGGTGCGTGAACCCCGGTAGAACGAGTCGGGGGTGATATTGATGATTCCCATCACTTGCGGACGGTCAAATTCATGCAGATGTCCTTTGATATTTAATGAGAACGGGGTAAACTTACGCACGGATGTATCACAATTGTTTTGTAACTGCGAATATAGCGATTATTGCCGTCTTGTACAATTAAAAAATACCTAACCCAAAGATGAAGATCAATCCTATACACACCGGGGCGATTATTTTCAGGCAGAAAACGATTGCCCTAAAAGACAGAACCTTTATTGTGCCGTCGTTGGTCAGCTCATTGCGTAATAATTTCTTGTCGAGCAGCCATCCGGCAAATATCGATATCAGCATTCCGCCCAGCGGTAACAGAATGTTGGAAGATGTGAAATCAAAGAATGTGAACAGGTCGATGTCAAACAATCCGAAAAATGTGATACCGTCGAGCCATCCGAATGACATTGCACAAAGTGTACCGAATATCATCGCTATTGCCGTGTTGAGGCGTGTGGCTTTTTTCCTGTCCATTTTCTTTTCTTCGGTAAAGAATGCGATCGATACCTCGCTCATTGATATTGTAGAGGTCAGTGAGGCGAGAAAAAGCAGGAAGAAGAACAGTGTTGACCACACTTCTCCCCATGGCAGTTGCCGGAATATCGACGGGAGAACTTCAAATACGAGCGCGGGACCTTGTGCCGGTGAGACACCGAAGGTGAATACTGCCGGGAAAATGATGATGCCCGACAGTATTGCTACAAGGGTATCAAGTCCTGCGGTAACGGACGCGCTTCTCACTATATGGGTGTCCTTGGAAAAATATGAACCGTAGGTCATCATTGTGCCGAGACCGAGACTTAGGGAGAAAAAAGCCTGTCCCAAAGCCCCTATGAGAACGTCAGGTGTTATTTTGGAGAAATCGGGGGTAAACAGGAATGCAAGTCCTTCTTTTGCTCCCGGCATAATAAGGGAGTTGACACAGAATATTAGGAGAATAAGAAATAATGCGGGCATCATGATATTTGACATCCTTTCGATTCCTTTTTTCACTCCGCGATTCACAATGATGAAGTTGAATACAAGGAATACCAGTGTCCACATTATGGGTCGCCAATTGCTTGTACTGAACGAGTTGAACTGCCGGTGAAATTCATCCTGGCTGTCATAATCGAGTCCGCCTGTCACCGACTGGAAGAAATATTCGAGTGTCCATCCGGCAACAACCGAGTAGAAACTCAGAATCATCAGTGATGCCGTAATGCCTATGTAGCCTACCCACTGCCATTTACCGGAAGATGCCAACTGTTTGAATGCACCGAAAATGTTGCTTCTGGTGTTTCTGCCGATGACGAATTCGGCGCATAATACCGGAATGCCGAGCGCGAGTATACAACCGAGATAGCATATCAGGAATGCTCCTCCGCCATGTGTCCCTGCTTCGTAGGGAAATCTCCAGATATTTCCGAGCCCGACAGCTGAGCCTACTGTTGTAGCGATGACTCCTAACCGTGTGGCGAATTGTGCCCTGTTGTGGTTTTCGTTTGCCATTGTATAAGAATTATAATTGTGGTACCGGTTCAGAAAGCGGATTACGGGGAGTGGGAAGCGGCTCTCTTGCCTTACTGGCTTTCTTCCGTTTCGTCCGATGTCTTTTGTCTGATGGTTTGGTTAATGAATCGTTGGATGAGTCCGTTTGTATGGTGACTGTCGTATCGGGATGTCCTGTCATGCCTGTTGTCCCGGTGTTGTTGGTCACGTATGCTATGGCCATTGTCACTGACAATATTATGAGCAGAACCAGTAATCCGCGCCTTTCTCCGGTAGTGAACGGTTTCTTCCCCATTATTGTCAGATGAGAGGTGAGACGAGTATGCTCAGTATAAGTATCGGGGCTATGTACCGGACAATGAATCGTACAATCCTGTAACTGTGTGCCTTGATTGATCCGTAGTTGGTCAGCTCGTCAAGGAGCAGTTTCTTGTCGGCAAACCATCCGATGTAGATACATAACAGTATCGAGCATATAGGCAGCATGATGTTGGATGTCAGGTTGTCGAGGAAATCAAATATCGTACGTCCGCCGATGGTCACACCCGACAGTGAGCCTTGTGATAGCGAGCAGACTGTGCTGAAGGCGAATAACGGTAGCAGAATCGTGAGACATGCCGCTACTCTTGACATCTTGCACCGTGACTGCATGAATGCGATAGAAACTTCGGCTATTGATATTGTCGAAGTGACTGCGGCTACTGTCAGGAACAGGAAGAACAGCGTTGACCAAAGTTGTGTGCCCGGCATCTGGGCAAATACTTCCGGTAGTGTGACAAATACAAGTGTAGGGCCGTTCAGCGCGTGGTCTTCAAGACCGAATGATTTTACCGCAGGGAATATTATTATCCCCATCATGATTGCGACAAGAGTATCGAGAAAAGAGACTGTCATTGCGGTACGGGTGAGCCGTGTCTCTTTGGGATAGTAGGAGGAGTAGGTGATGAGTATTCCCATGCCGAGACTCAGGGAGAAGAATGCTTGTCCGAGTGCTCTGACCACGACGCTTGGTGTTATTTTTGAAAAGTCGGGATTAAGGAAAAACTCAAGTCCTTCACCGGCTTTAGGCAATGACAATGATACCCAGCAGAATATCAGCAGTAGGATAAACAGCATGGGCATAAGTATATTTGATAACCGCTCTATCCCTTTCTTTACTCCGAAAACGAGTATTGCGAGGTTCATGGCAATCATTATATATGTGTTGATAAGCGGATCGGAGTCGTGGGTAATGAATTCCTGCATCCTTGTCGTGAACTGGGCATCGTAGGAGCTGTTCCCGGCAATGGGTTCATACAGGTAACCTGTTATCGATTGCCACATATACTCGAACGTCCATCCGGCAACCACCATGTAGAAACACAGGATGAGGTAGGAGGTGAGTATGGCGAGTGCACCGGCTATCCACCATTTTTTGCCGGGGGAGAGCCGTTTAAGTGAGCCTACCGCGTCAGAGCCTCCGGCCCGGCCTAATGAAAATTCCGCCAGCATTACCGGAATGCCGAGAATGAGTACGCATCCTATATAGATCAACAGGAATGCTGCACCGCCGTTGGCCTGAGTTTCTGAAGGGAATCGCCATACGTTTCCCAGTCCTACCGCCGAGCCGACGGTTGCGGCGATTAGTCCTATCTTGGTACTGAATTGGGCTTTATCTGACATGTGTAGTGTAATTAGGTGAAAACGGTTGCAAATTTAGCTAAAACATGGCAATATCAGCCTGTAAGGATGATTATTTTGCTGATTTTGTGTAAATTTGTTGCCAATAGAAATCCCGATATGAGACGATTCCTTATAGAGCTGCCCCCGTGTCTTCCAAGTATTGTCGCGTTGGTCGTGTTGTTTTATTTTACACTTGTGCCCAAGCCATTGCCCGACATGGATGTACCTTTGTTGAATTTCGACAAGGTGGTTCATGTCATTATGATGCTGTCGGTGTATCTTACGTTTGCTTTCGACTATACAAGACGTGAGCGGCAACACAGGTTACCGCTCACAATAAGGGTTGTATTTCTTGTCATCGCGGTGCTCCTCGGCGGATTTATCGAACTGGCTCAGGGAACTGAGATCATTCATCGCGGGTGTGACTTGTACGATTTTATCGCCGATGCTGTTGGTGCGATAGCAGGCTTCTTTACGGCTCGCCGTGTGATGGGATATTTAATAGGCTGATTATTTTACCGCACTCATTTTTCCGTCGACCAGTTTGACCAGCTCCTCCCCGCGGGTTTCGCGGTCAACGATTGTCCCGTCGGGTGCAAACAGGATGATACATGGTATACCTGAAATGCCGTAAAGTTCAGTGGGTATTGACTGGGCGTTGAGAATCTGGTTCCAAGGCAGTTCGTGGTTCTTGATAGCATCGAGGGTGTTCTCCGGCTCGTCCCACACTGCAACGCCGAGCACGTCGAGACCTTTGCCGTTCCATTTGTTGTATATATCTTTGATAAATGCTGTCTCGCGGATACATGGACCGCACCAGCTTGCCCAAAAGTCCACAAGGGTATATTTGCCTTTACCCACATAGTCACTCAACTTGGATGTTTTTCCGTTGTATTCTACCGAAAAGTCGGTGAACATTTTCCCCGGAGATGTCTGCAACTTGCGTTGGGCTGCGTGAACAAGTCCGGCTACACGCTTGTATCCTTTCATTTTGGCTGGTGCTGTGGCGAGAGCCGAATCCAGCTGTGCGGCATCGTATTCGTATGCTTTCTGTAAGAACAGATAATATCCTATGGGGTTATCTTTGTTGGTCTCGTATGCGTTGTTGTTTAGTGCATTATAGCTGTCGATGAGCTCTTTTTGTCTGGCGATTGACGATGAGTCCTGTGGTAGTTGTCGGTATGCTGTGGCTATGGAGTCTCCGTCCTGTAACAGTTTTACGAACTTGTCATTAAGTGGTGTTCCTGTTGCAATACGTAGTTTCTGGTTCACGTTGATTGTTCCCTGTTCGAGAATGAATGTCCCGTAGCGGTCGCCGTTAATGATGATGCGTACAAATTGCGGTTCGTTTATGTTGCCTTTGAATGTCGCCATGTTGTTTTCTACGACGGTACTGTCTAATTTCAGCTTGCCGTCATCGTAGCTGACCATGTAGGCCATCAGTCCGTTTTCATCCTCGGTAAGCGGTATGTTTACCGTATAGGCGGGATGGGAGGCGGTAGCGGTACATGCTGCAACTGTCATGGACAGCAGGGCTGCTGCCGTAAGGAATTTTTGTTTCATTGTCGTTTATGGTTAAGTTGGTTTCGATTGCGAAGATACACACAAAAATTGGCAATTAGGATAAATTATCCGTTGAAACTTTTGTGCTCTGATAAAATTGCCTATTTTTGTTAACCGATAGAGTTGTTCTGTTATTAACGAAAACATAAATTGTAGCAATTATGGAATGTAGTCTGAATAAGTATATAGAAAATTCTGTGCGTGATAATTGGGAACGGCTGGCTCTTACCGACTTTAACGGCTCTTCGTTCCAGTATCGTGATGTCGCGCGCAAGATTGCGAAATTGCATCTCCTTTATGGAAATATAGGTATAAATCCCGGAGACAAGATTGCTATATGCGGGCGAAATTCCGCACAGTGGGCTATTGCTTTCATGGCTACCATAACTTATGGTGCTGTTGCGGTTCCTCTTCTGCATGAATTCAAGTCCGATAATATCCATCATCTTGTTAACCACAGTGAGGCTAAATTGTTCTTTACCGATGCGAGTATATGGGAAAATCTTAATCCCGACTCGATGGCGGGTCTTGAAGGGGCTCTGCTTATAAGTGACTATTCGATTCTGCTGTCGCGCAGCGATGCTCTCAGTGATGTCCGTGCCCGCCTGAACGAATACTTCGGCAAGAAGTATCCCGAACGGTTTCTACCTGAGAATGTGGTGTATTACAAGGAGAATCCCGATGAATTGGCTTTAATTAATTATACTTCGGGGTCAACCGGATTTTCCAAAGGCGTGATGCTGTCTCACCGCAACCTATGGTCAAATGTGCAGTACACGGTAGATTGGCTGAAGTTTATGAACCCCGGTGACGGGATGGTGTGCATGTTGCCTATGGCTCACATGTATGGGCTTGTCGTTGAGTTGCTGCATCCGTTTGTCAAAGGGTGTCATCTGCATTTCCTCACGCGTGTGCCGTCGCCTAAGGTTATAATGGAGGCATTTGCGACAGTCAGGCCTAAACTCATTGTTTCTGTTCCTCTGATACTGGAAAAGATTATCAAGACCAGGGTGTTCCCGTTGCTTGAGAAGCCGTTGATGAAAGTGCTGTTGCACCTCCCGTTTGTCGATGACCGCTTGCTTTCCAAGATTAAGGATAAACTGAATGAGACGTTCGGCGGCAATCTTGTGGAAATTATTATAGGAGGTGCAGCCTTGAATAAGGATGTCGAGGCATTCCTGCGCCGTATCGGTTTCCCTTATACGGTAGGTTACGGAATGACCGAGTGTGCCCCGCTCATTGCTTATGCCCAATGGGATGTCGCCCGGCAAGGATCGTGCGGTAAACTTGTTGACCGCATGGAAATGAGGATAGATTCCCCTGATCCCGAGAATATTCCCGGAGTGCTGCTTGTCAAGGGCGATAATGTGATGATGGGATATTTCAAGAATCAGGAGGCGACTGATGCTGTGATGCAGGACGGATGGATGAATACCGGAGATATCTGTCAGGTGGATTCCGATGGATATATATACATTCGTGGCAGGGACAAGAACATGATTCTCGGTCCTTCCGGCCAGAATATTTATCCGGAGGAAATAGAGCAGAAACTGAACAATATGCCGTACGTATGTGAATCGATTGTCGTTGATGATGACAACCATCTTGTGGCTCTGATCTATCCTGATATAGAAAATGCGACACGACAGGGAATATCGATGAATGAGCTTGAGTCGATGATGCAGGACAATGTTAATTCCTTGAATAAAGAGTTACCTGCCTATTCTCAGATCAAGAAGGTGAAAATCCACCATGAGGAGTTTGAAAAAACGCCTAAGCGTTCCATAAAGCGTTACCTTTACCAACATTCTTAGCCACAGGTGAAAAGATTCCGGCAATAGCGGATATGGCACTTCTGTAAAACATCTGGAGTGCCATTATTCTATAAAATTCCCCAGCCATTGACACGGAAATAGGGCGCGGATGCCCTTCGATTAAGTTAAAAGGCTTCGCCGATGGCAAATACTATTCCTGATGTACCTTGTCCGAATCCATAATCGATGCGTGCATTAACGTTGTGCTTGAACTCGAATCGCAGTCCCACTCCGAAATTATGCAGCCATTCAGGCTTGATGTCGTATTTGTGAAGATCCTTAATCGACGAGAATACTGTTGCTCCTCCTCCCCAGATGACAATTCCAAGCCGTTTCCACAGATGCTGTCGGAGTTCGGCTTGTGATGCAATCTGGCTGTTGTCCATTGTAGAGCCCATATAATAACCGCGCATTCTTATACCGTCCGAAGCCAGCATCTCTCTCATTGTCCAGGGAGTCCTTTCGCTATTGAGTTTGGCATACCAGTCGAGTGCGAGTATCGCACCTTTCCAAAGCCGTATGTAGCTGTTGGCAATAAGCGTATGGCTGTAGAATGTAGAGGGTGCACTGCCCAATCCTTTCGGGAATACCATGGGCTTGTAGGCGAGATGTACACCGCGGGTAGGGGTGACCAGGTTGTCGCGGGTGTCATATTCAAATGACAGTCCTACTCCGGTAACATAGTATTGTGAACGCTCGTTGAGCAGATACTCGGGGTTTCTTACATCGCGGGCATCGGTGTAGTTGGAACGGATCTGGAATCCTGTATAAAAACGCCGGTTGACACGATATATGTATTCAGCCTGCAGATCTATCTGACGGCGGTTATATTTTGATTTGGCATTACGGGCTGTTTCTTCTGAATTTATACCCCAAAAATCGAGATTTTTACGGTATAGCTCAAGTTTGTAGGATAGCCTTGAACGATTGTCGGGAAACAGGTTGTTGCCCTTGAACGTCAAAACGTAAAATTTATTGAACGATGCATTCAGTGAGATAAAAAAGTCTGATGGATTAGGTAATGTATCATTCCGGTCTATACGGTAAAGCCCGGTCGCTGCCGCCCCGATGCCGAATCCGGCTTCTCTCGTATAGGACGGTGTGGCGGCAAAACTCATGTCAATCCGTTTATCTCTTGTACGGTCAATGTTCCCGCGCATCAGAGAGTTTAGGTATTCGCGAAGCCATTTGGGCGTTTTCTGAAGCATACTTATGGAGTCGGCATACTCGGTTTTCGTATTGTGCTTTTTCTCCGGCATCGGCTCTACATAGAATGTTTTTGAGACATTGGCCGAATCGGTGTGCATACCCTCTGCTGCTATGTCTTGCGGTAGAGCAATAAGTGAAGTGATGAACAACAATAATGGCAACAAGTCGGAATATCTCATATATCTTTCTCTTGGAGTGCAAAGATAGCTTAAAACTCACCCTTGACAAAACGAAAAGTCATGCTCATAGGGCTAAGGCATGACTTTTTGGAGTTATGGAATATAAATTAATCCTTTTTGGTGATTGGCGGAGTCTTGAATGGCGGAGGTGTTTTATGGGCATTCTCGTTGTTCTCCGCTTCTTCAGCCGCTTCTGCCTCGGCTGCTTCTGCCGATTTTGCAGCAAGAATCTCATCGGTGCGTGATGTCCATTGGCGTTTACCGAAAATCTTTTCTACATCTTCGGTGAAAATGACTTCACGTGAGATTAATACTTCGGCAAGGCGCGCGTGTCCGTCGGCATGTTCTTTAAGTATCTTCTTTGCGCGGGCATACTGCTCGTTGATGATCCGTGAAACTTCTTCGTCTATCAGCTTGGCACGGTCATCGCTGTACGGCTTGGAGAAACCGTAGTCTTGTCCTGTCGAGTCGTAATAGCACACGTTGGGTAACTTTTCGCTCATGCCGTAATATACAACCATTGCGTAGGCCTGCTTGGTCACCCGTTCAAGGTCGTTGGCTGCGCCTGTGGAAATACGGCCGAGGAACAGTTCTTCTGCGGCTCGTCCTCCCAATGTCGCACACATCTCGTCAAGTAATGCCTGTGTAGGGGTTATCTGGCGTTCTTCGGGCAGATACCATGCTGCGCCAAGAGCTTTTCCGCGTGGAACGATTGTTACTTTTATAAGCGGGTTGGCATATTGCAGATGCCATGAAAGTGCGGCATGTCCCGCTTCATGAATTGCAATGGCTCGTTTTTCTTCATCGGTGGTGATTTTAGAGCGTTTCTCCAATCCTCCTATGATACGGTCCACTGCATCTATGAAATCCTGTTTTTCTACTGTCGGCTTATTGTGGCGAGCGGCAATCAATGCGGCTTCGTTGCACACATTGGCGATATCGGCACCTGAGAATCCGGGGGTCTGTCGGGCGAGCAGCTCGACATCCACGCTTGCGTCGGTCTTTATGTTTCGCAGATGTACGTTGAATATTGCCACCCTGTCATTGAGGTCTGGCAGCTCTACGTATATCTGGCGGTCGAAACGGCCTGCCCGTAACAATGCCTTGTCAAGAATATCGGCACGGTTGGTGGCGGCAAGGATTATGACACCGCTGTTTGACCCGAATCCGTCCATTTCGGTGAGCAACTGGTTCAGAGTGTTTTCACGTTCATCGTTTGCGCCCATATTCGGGTTTTTCCCTCTGGCACGACCCACTGCATCGATCTCGTCGATGAATACGATACACGGGGCTTTTTCCTTTGCCTGACGGAACAGGTCTCGTACACGTGAAGCTCCCACGCCAACAAACATCTCTACAAAGTCAGATCCTGACATGGAGAAGAACGGCACATTGGCTTCTCCGGCAACAGCCTTGGCAAGTAGTGTCTTTCCTGTTCCGGGAGGACCTACAAGCAATGCTCCTTTGGGAATTTTCCCTCCAAGTTCAGTGTAGCGTTGCGGATTTTTGAGAAATTCTACTATTTCTTCTATTTCGGTCTTGGCTTCCGACAGACCTGCGACATCCTTGAATGTTACCTGTATCGGTCCGTCCTTGTCAAATATCTGGGCCTTGGATTTTCCAACGTTGAATACTCCTCCGGCTCCTCCATCGCGCCCTGACATCCTCTTCATGATAAAGAACCAGAAAGCAATAAGCAGTACGATTGGTCCGAATGACCATAGTATTGAACTGAATTCACTACCTTTTTCATAGCGTACTTCTCCTGAGAAGACTCCCGATGTTTCCCATGCTTCAAGGTCTTTTTCCAATTTTTGCATAGGAACGGTCGTCACTATCTTTGATTCTGCTCCACGTTCCAGCTGGTTATTATGGAATATTTTGGCGGCAAGGGAATCTGACAGATATGCCTCTGCCTCATCTTTTCCCGTGTACACTACAATTTTTGTGACTCCTCCTTGTTCGACATATTCTTTGAACTCGTTATAGTCGTGAATCGTCTTTGTGATGGTGTTGTCATCCAAATATAATACTCCGATCAGGAATAATACGATGATGACATACATCCAGTATATGCTGAATCGGGGTGCTCGTTTCTTTTGTTCGGGTTTCATGCGGTTAATTTAGTCAATGTCAGCTATTTCGGTGATTTTGGCATCACTCCACAACTCTTCAAGGTTGTATAATGAGCGAACTTCAGGGAGGAATACGTGTACCATGGCGCTACCGTAGTCTATGACAATCCATTGGGCATTGCGGTAGCCGTCATAGTTGTAAGGTTTTATTCCGGCTTCTTTCAGTAGATATTCCCTTATACTGTCGGCAATTGCCGAGACATGCATTGATGATGTCCCTTCGCAGATGATGAAATTCCCGGATGCAGCCGATTCTATAGCACTAAGATCCACATGGGTTATCTTGCGGCCCTTGCGCTCTTGTATTCCTTCGGTTATCAGTTTAACGATATCGTTTTCAGTTGTCATTAATCGGGTAAGAGTGGATTAAATTGGTTGCAAATGTAATGAAAAATCCTCTATCAGGGTTTCCCATTAATCAATGTTAATACTTCTATTGCTTTTAAAACAAATAATGTGCCAAAAAGGTCGGGGGATGTCAGGTTTTATTCATATCTCATCGTTTTTGACGGTGCGATGCCTGATATCATTTGGGATGGCAGGATCAGGATGAGACATGATGTTGCTATCACCCCGATGTTCAAAGCCGCTATGTACCACCAGTTTATCTCAACCGGAACGTAATTCAGGTAATAAGCCTCAGGGTCGAGTGGCAGGAGATGGGTCTTTTCTTGCAGCATGATAAGTGTCAATGCGATTATGTTGCCTGCAATCATGCCACGCATGACAAGACGTTCGGCAACACAGATAAAAATGCTCCTTATCTGGCGGTTGGTTGCACCCAAGGCTTTGAGTATACCTATCATGTTGACACGTTCAAGGATAATTATGAACAGGCATGACACGAGTGTGAATCCCGAAACGAATGTCATGAGAATGAGTATTACCACAACATTGGTGTCAAGCAGTTCAAGCCAGTTGAAATACAGGGCTCCGGTGTTGTACACGTTGTTTACCTGATACAGGTGTTTCAGTGTGTTGTCGTAACAGGCTTCTATCAATGCGTCCTGCAACATGGCTGCCTTTTCCGTGATGTCATCGGGCGTGATACCTGAAATTTCTATTGTGCTTCCTGTGTCGGAATCCAGTCCTTTCAGCTTTTGTGGCAGCGATATGTCGCAGTAGGCTATCAGCTTGTCATAATCTCCGAAGTGAGACTCGTAGATACCGGCAATCTCAAGGTTACGTGTCCTGATGTTATTGTCTTCAAAAAAGTAGGCATATACTTTGTCTCCTGTTTTTAGTCCGAGGACTTTTGTCATCGATTGTGACAGTATGATTTTGTTGCGGTTGCCACTGTCGGTATAATCGGGGATAATACCGTCGATTATGTTCTGATGTACGAAATTGAGGTCATAGTTGGTGTCTATGCCGTTGAACACTATCCCCATAAAATTGTCGTTGGTCTTGAGTATTCCCGACTGTTTGACCGTGAGGGCGACATTGCTTTCCGGTATTATGCTGTCGATAATATGTTCTATTGCACTTGAAAGTTCGATGTAATTGCCGTCAGTCCCGTCTCCATATCCTGAGTTTGATTCAATCTTGATTTGGGAGTCGAAGCCCATAACCTTGTCGCGTATCTCATGCTTGAATCCGAGTACGACAACAATGGCAATCATCATGACTGTTAATGCCAAGGCTATACCTGCCACTGCGATGTTTGTGCTGGATAGAGACCCGCGCTTTCCGTTGGCGGGACGCATACGACCGGCTATAAACAGCTCGAATTTCATCGGATAGTATGTCCCGGATAAGCTTTCAGGGCTTCACCCAATACTTTCAGGGCTTTTGAAAGGTCCTCCTTGTTCAGCACGTAGGCCATTCTGACTTCATTGCGTCCTACTCCCTCGCTGGTGTAGAATCCCGAAGCCGGTGCCATGAATACTGTCTGCCCTTCATATTCAAATTCCCGCAGGCACCATTCGCAGAACTTGTCGGCATCGTCCACCGGCAGGCTGACAACTGTGTAGAATGCTCCCATCGGTATCGGTGAGTAACATCCGGGTATCTTGTTCAGTCCATCGATGAGAAATTTACGCCGTTCCACGTATTCGTTATAGGTCATGAGCATGTATTCTCTTGGGGCGTCGATCGATGCTTCTGCGACAATCTGTCCGAGCAGAGGAGGACTAAGCCGTGCCTGACAGAATTTCATTACGTTTTTTTTCAGTTCTTTGTGCTTGGTGATGATTGCCCCTATGCGTATTCCGCACTCGCTGTACCGTTTTGATACCGAGTCAATGAGGACAACCTGTTCTTCAATGCCGGGCAAATGGAATGCTGAGATATATGGTGCTCCGGTATAACAAAATTCGCGGTATACTTCGTCTGAGAACAGGAAGAGATCGTACTTCTTGACAATATCGCGTATCTGGTTCATCTCTTTTTGTGTATAGAGATAGCCGGTGGGGTTATTGGGGTTGCATATCAGTATCCCCTTGGTCTTTGGCGTTATCAATGCCTCGAACCGTTCTACAGGGGGAAGGGCAAATCCTTCGTCAATGCTGGACGGTACTGTCACGATTTTGGCTCCAGCCGATATTGCGAATGCCATATAGTTGGCGTATGCCGGTTCGGGAACGATGATTTCATCACCGGGGTCGAGACAGGCCATGAATGCAAACAGTACAGCTTCCGAGCCTCCTGTCGTCACGATTATGTCGTCGACATCCACGTTTATATTGAAACGGTGGTAGTATTTTTCCAGTTTTTGCCGTAGTGACAGCAGTCCTTCCGACGGACTGTATTCAAGTATTTTCCTGTCGATATGTTTTAATGCCTCAAGCCCCACTTCCGGAGATGGTAGGTCGGGTTGTCCGATGTTGAGGTGGTACACCTTTACTCCTCGTGCTTTGGCTGCATTGGATAACGGTACTAATTTGCGGATTGGTGACTCCGGCATTATCTGTCCACGTTGTGATATGCTTGGCATTTTTTTGCTGAGATTGATTTGTCTTGCAAAGTTAATGTAAATACCGCCAATTTGAAAGTCGCCGCAGTGTTTTTGTTGAAAATCCTCCGGACATTTCCGGTTTAAATAGGGATACTAAGTTAAATAGTGTTATTATTTATACCCGTTACAAATAATTAATGTCTTGCGTTTCCTTATTAGCATGGAATTTCGGATATTTGCACCGGAAACAAGTATATGGTCTGACACAGATGCGGCTATCGGAATTAAAATCAGGAGAAACGGGTATAATCGTGAAGATACACGGGCATGGTGCATTTCGTAAAAGGGTTATCGAAATGGGCTTTGTCAAGGGGAAGTCTATAAAATCATTGCTGAGCGCTCCTTTGCGAGATCCCATAAAATACAGCATCATGGGGTACGAGGTGTCGTTGCGCAGGAGTGAGGCTCATCTTGTCGAGATCATACCTGTCAAGGATTTGGGAGACCTGCCCGATTTTTCTCATCTGAATGTGATTGATGACTCCGATGCGGATGATGTCACCCGTGAGTACCGTGGACAGAGCCGTACAATAAATGTGGTACTCATCGGAAATCCCAATTGTGGCAAGACATCATTGTTCAATATCGCTTCCGGTTCGCGCGAGCACGTGGGTAATTACAGCGGTGTTACGGTCGATGCCAAGGCCGGGGTTTTTGAGTATGGAGGATACTGTTTTAATATTGTTGATCTGCCTGGAACTTATTCGCTGTCGGCCTATTCTCCTGAGGAACTGTATGTGCGCCGTTATCTGAAGGACGAGAATCCTGATGTGATAATCAATGTCGTCGATGCTTCCAATATAGAGCGTAATCTGTATCTTACTACCGAACTTATCGACATGGATCGCAGTATGGTTATCGCATTGAACATGTATGATGAGTTCAAACGCACGGGAGCGGAGATCGATTACCGAATGCTTGGCGATATGATAGGAGTCCCTATAGTTCCCACTGTGTCGCGCAACGGGAACGGTATCGGAGAATTGTTTGAGACCGTTGTGCGAGTGTATGAGGGGCGTGAGGCATCGGTGCGTCATGTACATGTGAATCTTGGTTCTGATATCGAGGCCGGGGTGCGTGTGCTGAAAGACAAGATAAAGGCCGATGGTAATATAGATCTGCAATTTTCTCCGCGCTATCTTGCGATAAAGTTCCTTGAAAAGGATACGGAAGTCGACAGCCTCTTAAAGGAATCTCCTGATTATGACGGGTTCCTGACGGTGCGGGAAAGGGAATGCCAGCGCATAGAGCGGTTAAGGGATGAGGATATAACATCGGCTATTGCCAATGAGAAATATGGTTTTATTGCCGGTGCTCTTGCCGAGACCATGGTCGAGAGTGATAAGGATACCCGCCAGTCGACCCGCGTGATTGACGCGATGGTGACCAATAAACTGTTCGGGTTCCCTATCTTCCTGATGATAATGTTTGTTATTTTCTGGATGACATTCACATTGGGGGCATATCCCATGGAATGGATTGAGGCAGGCGTCAAGGCTCTTGGCCATTTAGTTGAGACCGGAATGCCTGACGGTCCGTTGAAGTCGCTTTTGGCCGACGGGATAATCGGAGGAGTGGGGGGCGTCATCGTGTTCCTTCCCAATATATTGATATTGTATTTCTTTATATCATTTATGGAAGATTCGGGATATATGGCCCGTGCCGCATTTATAATGGACAAGATGATGCACAAGATAGGCTTGCACGGAAAGTCATTCATCCCGTTGGTTATGGGATTCGGATGTAATGTGCCGGCACTGTTGGCCTCCCGGGCTATCGAAAGCAAAAGCAGCCGTATTATCACCATTCTGATAAATCCGTTCATGTCATGCTCGGCGCGACTGCCTATCTATCTGTTGCTTGCCGGAGTGTTTTTTCCGAATACGGCACCTCTTGTCCTGTTCGGATTGTATATCCTCGGTATTTTTGTCGCTGTCATTACGGCTAAGTTGTTGCGCAGGGTTTATTTCAAGGCCGATGAAACACCGTTTGTGATGGAATTGCCTCCTTATCGTATGCCTACAATGAAGACTTCATTGCGCCACATGTGGGACAAAGGCGCGCAGTATCTGCGCAAAATGGGTGGAATTATCCTGTTTGCGAGCATTGTCGTGTGGGCGTTGAACTATTTCCCGCATCATGATGACGGCAGTATGCCGACAGGAATCGTGGCGTCGGCTGAAATTGATCCTTCAACCGACTCTTTTCTCGAAATGGTGGGTAAGGCGGTAAATCCCTTGATGGAACCTATCGGGTTCCATTGGCGTGCGACTGTGGCTATCGTGGCAGGTATCCCGGCCAAGGAGATAGTTGTATCTACGCTTGGCGTTGTTCAGGGGGTTGATGAGTTTACACTTGCATCGGCTTTGGGTTTCATGGTATTTGTCCTGTTGTATTGTCCGTGTATTGCTTCTGTTACCGCAATAATCAAAGAAACCGGAGACTGGCGTTATGGAGCATTCTCGGTCGTTTACAACACTATGGTCGCATGGCTTGCCGCTTTCATTGTCTACCACATTGCCCTCATTTTCTGATACCTGTCCCTCCATTGTTGCCCGGTTACTTTGATTTTATGATTGGTTAATGTAATGCATGATTACATTAACGGTAAAGTTATAGCATGGTGAGTGGAAGTAATGATGTCGTAATAAATAACGGCGGTGGCGTTTTGAAGTGAACCCCAAAAGTTCGACAAAAAACTTTTGGGATTGATTTTTATATGTAGTGTTATATGTTCGGAATTGGGATTGCTGCTCTTTTCCCTTTTGTCAAAGGATCATTTACTTGATAGTTTGCTCCCGACACTTGGTCAAGATGAATGAAATTTCACATGTTTTAGTAGATGCCTTTTTCTCTTATTTCCATAAGCCAGACGCCATCTGATTTTGTTAAGATTACTTGTGTCAAAGCATTACCTTTACCAACGAGAATTGTACCATTGGAAAACGCATAAAGGTAAGATTTGGAAAATCTTTTCTTATATATTTTCTTTCCTGTTTGACTGTCTTTAACTGTCACTTTTACGCCTGTGGTTAGTATTTCTGTATGACCGGCTGCATCTAATTCAACTGTAACATTAAAATAGGGTTCACCTTCAATTAAGGCTCGTAAAACAGGTCTGTCTAATGTTACATCGTAGGTTGGTCCGACTCTTTCACCTTTATCATCGGCATGTGAAACGGCAGATATAGTGAATAATAATAAAAATAAAAAATATCGGTAGGCTGTCATAATGATTTTAATTTGATATTGTTATAAATCGTTGTTATTAGTTTCGGCGTAGTTATGTAGATTATCGTAGTATAATAGTAGCACATATTTTCCATCTATTTCTTTGATTTTAAAATTGACAAGTTTTTTAGCCGCTGATTGTACGTATTTAATAATCTCTATTTTTATGTCAAGACATGTAGCTATGTCTGGATTTGATAATTGGTGCTCAGTGTATTTGTGGCACAGAAGCGGCTTGACTTTGTTTAGAACGTTGAGGCTGTCCTCTTGGATGAAACAAGCATGTCCGCCATGAGAATTAAATATGGCGTCAGATGTCTGTTTGTCCCAATCCGGCATTAAAAAAATCTCTTGGTCGACAGCAGCTGTATAATTAGGATCGTTTTCAAATTGCGACAAAAGATTATTGAAGCGTGATATTATGCTGTCGCGATCATACTTTTCTGCATCTGCGATAAAAATACGCCATACTTTATCGTTGTGAGTAACTACATTTATCATTACATCGTAATTGTTAAACTTCCCGGTTAAGCAATCTGAATACAGATCATATGTGAAGCCTTTGGCTTTGAGCTTTTGGATCATTTCTGCTTTTGAACCGTCAACTGGAATTCCGAGGAATTTTGTCACATCATTTTGTGCATTAAGGGTTAACGCAAACAATAAAGTGGCAATTGTCAGTAAATTTTTCATGATTATTGTTCTCGTTGTCTTTGCATTGCCGGAAAAGACAGTTAGTAAAAAACGAGAAGCGTGGCACTGCCTTTGCCACGTCTTTAGTTGAAGGTCGTAGGAAACCGTTTGATGCAGATGTAGGAACAGCAGCCCACGCATATACGCGTGAGAACCGCTTTGGCTATCCTCGCATCATGGTAGAAAATTTCCTACGTTTTCAACTAAGAGCGATAAGCAAAAACGCTTCTATTATTTAAAATTTATGACAAAATACATTGTCATCGCAAATTTAGTAAAAATCGTGATAGGATGTCGTGTAATTGAATATAAATTTAATAAGATATGGTAGATGTTGTCGTTGATTTATGTGTTGATTGATGTCGGGTGGAGTTTGTGGATTATTATGGTAATTTGTATTTTTGTTGTATTGAAAATAAATGGAAGAGTAATATGAAAAATATAATGGCAATAGGGTTGTTATCGGTGATTATGGCATTCATGTCGGTGTCATGCGGTGATTCCGGTAATGGGGCTGAGCCGCAGACCGGCGTGTGGGTAGGTGATGATGCGGAGTTGCTGATGACGGATAAAGTTATGATGTATTTTGAGAAACAACCCGATGGTGATGTCGTCGCAATGGTGAGGGTTGACAGCGTGGCAGAGGATTGTGCCCGTGTCAGTCGTGATACAATTGTAAGGAGCTCGATTCCGGAGGAATTCAATTCAAGTATCTTACCGGCGGTGAGGTTGAGGTAAACGGACATAAATTGACTAAGGCTGAAGATGTGAGGATGTGTTCACCATACGATATGGCGTTTGCTGTTGACTCATCGTCGATAGCCGACCGGTTGACGGAGTGGAGGATGGGTGTTACGGTAGGTTATGACAAAGAGTCGAAGGATATTGTTGTGGAGGCGAATACTCCAAGTAATATGTTTATATACTATATCCTCAACGGAATGTATTACTTGCGGGCAGCAAGAATAAAGAATGTAAATGAGGGGACGCTGTTCTATCAGAATATAAGAGTAATGAAGAATCCCAATACAATGGAGAATACGTTGTATTTCTCTCTGGATAATAAAGAAGAGGTGTTGAATGACCTTAAGATAAATATGGACGGATTCAATCCTGATGCCTGTTATTTTGATCCTAACGGTGGAATATATTGGTCGTATGTTTCACACACTCCCGACCAGATTATCCTGAATGGATGTTCCGGAGACACTTATTATATTAACCGTCGAGTGGCAGATGATGAGAATGTGTTTGAATGGATAGGATTCACGTCCGATAAGTAGAATAAATCCCCACTGAAAGACTAAAAAGATTTTTTATGGATGAGATAAAGCAACGGATTGAGGCTCTACGTGAGGAGCTTAACCGGCACAATTATAATTATTATGTGCTAAACACTCCCGAGATAAGTGACCGGGAGTTCGACTTCATGATGAAGGAACTTGAGCATCTTGAGGCGGAAAACCCGCAATGGGATGACCCTTATTCGCCGACCCACCGGGTGGGGAGCGATATCAGCAAGGCGTTCACACAGGTGGCGCATATTCATCCGATGCTTTCACTGGGGAATACTTACTCGGTGAGTGAGGTAGAGGATTTCATGCACCGTACCACTACCGCTCTTATGGGGCAGGAGTTTTCGATTGTGGGAGAGATGAAATTTGACGGGACATCTATTTCCCTGATCTATGAGCATGGGCGTCTTGTGCGTGCCGTTACCCGTGGAGACGGGGAGAAAGGGGATGTGGTGACTGATAATGTGATGACGATAAAAAGTGTCCCCTTGCAGCTTACGGGTGACGACTATCCCGATTCCTTTGAAATACGCGGGGAGATTGTGTTGCCATGGAAAGAGTTTGAGCGGCTGAATCAGGAGAGGGAGTATAATGAAGAACCGTTGTTTGCCAATCCGCGCAATGCGGCATCGGGAACTCTAAAAATGCAAAACTCGGCTGAGGTTGCCCGACGTGGACTTGATGCTTATTTCTATTATTTGCTTGGCGAGAACTTGCCTTACGACAACCATTATGACAATATGATGGCTGCACGCCGGTGGGGTTTCAAGGTCTCGGACGTGATGACAAGACTGGACAATATAGAGGATGTGGACAGCTTCATTTCCTATTGGGACACGGCAAGGAAAGAACTCCCTGTCGCGACTGACGGTCTTGTATTCAAGGTAAATTCTATGCGTCAGCAATTGAATCTCGGCTTTACGGCAAAGTCCCCGCGATGGGCAATCGCCTATAAGTTCCAGGCAGAGCGTGCGTTGACGCGGTTGCATTATATATCCTATGAGGTCGGTCGCACCGGTGTAATCACTCCGGTTGCCAATCTTGAACCGGTACTGTTGTCCGGAACAATGGTAAGACGGGCATCATTACATAATGAAGATATAATCCGGTCTCTTGATATTCATGAGAATGACATGGTATATGTTGAAAAGGGTGGGGAGATTATACCGAAAATTACCAGTGTCGACACTTCGGCGCGGACGGAAAATGCAAGGCCGGTGGAATTTGTCAAAGAGTGTCCGTCGTGCGGAACACCGTTGGTGCGGATCGAAGGGGAGGCTGCGTGGCAGTGTCCCAATAAATATGGTTGTGAACCACAGATTATAGGACGTGTGGAACACTTTGTCGGTCGCCGGATGATGAATATCGACGGGATTGGGGAGGAAACGGCTCAATTGCTGTTTGAAAGCGGACTGATAAGGAATATTGCCGACCTTTATGACCTGACGCATGAGCAGCTTGCGATGCTTGACCGTTTTGCCAACCGGAGTGCAGAGCGTGTAAGGCAGGGTATCGAGGCTTCGAAAAGTGTTCCGTTTGAGCGGGTGATATTTGCTTTGTCGATCCCATACGTGGGGGAGACAGTAGCAAAAAAACTTGCGCGGTCAGTGCGGAATATCGATGCCCTGATGAACATGAGTGAGGATGAACTTACCTCCATCGATGACATTGGACCGAGAATTGCCGAGAGTATCAGGGAGTATTTCTCTGTCCCGTCCAACAGGGAAATCGTGGAACGGTTGCGGGTTTCCGGACTACAGATGTCGATGCCGGAGGACAGTGATGAAGGTCGCAGTGACCGGCTTTCCGGAAAATCGATAGTGATCAGCGGGACATTTGCAAGACATTCACGTGACGAGTACAAGGAATTGATAGAAAGGCATGGAGGAAAGAATGTTGGCTCGATTTCCAAAAAGACCGACTATCTTCTTGCCGGTGAGAATATGGGACCTGCCAAGCTTGAAAAGGCAAATTCCCTCGGAATACCGATAATAGATGAGGAGCAATTTCTTGAAATGATAGGAGAGGGTTGATTGCCTTATGTTTCAAGGGGTTGACGGGATATTTCAAGATTGTAATTTTCGCGTAACATTTTTGTAAAGCCTACAGACAAGACGTGTTTATACTTTTGCAGCGAAATAATCATTTAATTTTATATGAACAGAGTTGCAAAAGTAATTTTTCCGGTGTCGCTGGCGGTCAGTGTGCCTGTGCTATGTGCCGGAAATGAGTTGGAACGGGCCGGAATGGTGAAAGGCCGGATAATCGATTCGGAGCAGAACACTCTTCCGGGAGCGATGATTTATGTCGATGACAAGTCAAGCGGAGTCATCAGTGACATTGATGGATTTTATTCTATTTCGGGATTGACTCCAGGTCGTCACACCATCACGATTTCGTACGTAGGATATTCACCGGTGACAGAAACGGTTGAAGTTAAATCAGGACGTTCGATAAGCCATGATATAAGGATGCTGACCAACTCGACTGAACTGCAGGAAGTGATCGTTGCCGGAGTGTTTACCGGACAGCAGCGTGCGCTTAATGTACAAAAGAATAATCTGAATATAACGAATATCGTATCGGCCGATCAGGTGGGCAAGTTCCCTGATTCAAATATAGGTGACGCACTTAAACGTATAACCGGAATCAATGTACAGTATGACCAGGGTGAAGCACGGTTCGGACAGGTGCGCGGCACATCGGCCGATCTTAGTGCCGTGACTGTTAACGGTTCCCGTATCCCGTCGGCTGAAGGTGACACACGCTCGGTCCAGCTTGACCTGATTCCTGCCGATATGATACAGACAATTGAGGTGAATAAGGTTATTACCCCTGACCAGGACGGTGATGCAATAGGTGGAGCAATAAACCTCGTAACCAAAAACTCTCCCTATCGGAGAACCATCAATGCGACTGCCGGAACGGGGTATAACTGGATTAGCCGCAAGATGTCGCTGAATCTCGGATTCACATACGGTGACAGGTTCTTTGGTGACCGTCTGGGTGTGATGGCGTCGGTATCATATCAGAATTCCCCATCGGGCTCCTACGATACGGAATTCCTATGGGAGCAGGATGATGCCGGAAAAGCCTACGTGAGCGAGTATCAGATACGCCGTTATTATGTAACACGTGAGCGCCAAAGCTACTCGATGTCCTTTGACTATAACTTCAATCCTGATCACTCGATTTATTTCAAAGGTATCTTCAATAACCGCAATGATTGGGAAAACCGTTATCGTACGACTCTAAAAGACATGACTCCGGAGGGAAAGGCAACGGTACGCGTCCAGACCAAGGGCGGAACTCCCGACAATCGCGATGCCCGTCTTGAGCGGCAAAGGACAATGGATTTCACGTTCGGTGGCGATCATCACATAGGACGATTTGACATTGACTGGAAATTTGGATACGACCGGGCATCGGAAGAACGTCCGAATGAGCGCTACATCGATTACCAGCTGAAAAAGCAGGAGTTTAATGTCGACTTGTCAAACCTGCGTGAGCCATACGCCACACCGGTGGACGGTTCAACAATGACACTCAATAATGATTTCTCTCTAAAAGAACTTACTGAACAGCAGGAAGATATTGTAGAGGAGGATATAAAGTTTGCAATAAATGCAGAAACAGGATTGTCAAAGTGGGCAAAGATAAAATTCGGCGGAAAGGTTGTAAAGAAAACCAAATCCAAGGATATTGATTTCTATGAGTATTCTCCGGTGGATGAGGATGCGTTCAATGCTACGGCTTTCGGAAATATTACTGACCAGACTACATCACGCTTTATGCCGTCAAGCAAATACCAGTCAGGTCTGTATGTAGACAAGTCCTATCTTGGGAGCATAAATCTGAATGATCCTGACCGGTTTACCCGTGAGCAGGTTCAGGAAGAACTTGCCGGAAACTATGATGCCCGTGAGACCGTAACATCGGGATATGTGAGATTTGACGGAGACTTGTCCAAGAGTGTGAAACTCATGGCGGGAGTGCGTGTTGAAAACACCGACTTGAAATACACCGGACGAGTATATGACGATGAGGAAGATTTGACAACAGTGTCGGAAACTGCGTCATCCAATTATATCAACTTTTTACCGTCCTTGCTTGTCAAGTGGGATATAAATAATGATTTTACTGTACGCGGGTCATATACCGAGACACTTGCGCGTCCCAAATATTCGTCAATAGTGCCTGGAATGAGTATAAGCCGTTCGGATAATGAGATAACAATCGGAAATCCCGACTTGAAAGCAACGACATCCCACAACTTTGACCTTAATGGGGAGTATTATTTCAAGAGCATAGGTCTTGTGGGTGCAGGAGTGTTCTACAAGAAGATAGAGGGATTCATTGTCGATGAAGTCGCCTATAACGCGGAGTATGACGGTCAGGTGTGGATCAAGATGACCCAGCCCAAAAACGCGGGAAATGCCGACCTGTTTGGAGTTGAATTGTCTTATCAGCGTGACTTCGGATTTATAATCCCTGAACTGAAATGTATAGGTTTCTATGGAACATATACCTATACTCATTCAACGGTTACCGATTTTAATTTTGCCGGACGCGAGAATGAGGAAGATCTTAGTCTCCCCGGAACTCCGGAGCATACAGCTAATGCGTCATTATTCTTTGAGAAGGCCGGATTCTCACTACGTCTTTCGTACAACTATGCTTCATCGTTCATTGACGAGATGGGTGGCAGTGCGTTCTATGACCGTTACTATGATTCGGTCAACTATCTTGACTGTAATGCATCTTATACTTTTGGGAAAAAGGTTAAGTTCACGGTGTATGCCGAGGTCAACAACATCCTGAATCAGCCTCTGCGATACTATCAGGGTTCAAAAGACTACACGATGCAGGCTGAGTACTATGGGGTGAAATTGAATGGCGGAGTAAAGGTAAGTTTCTAAAAATATAAATTGTTGGATTTTCAGAAAAATAAAAGGTAATATGAAAATGAGATATAGATTAGTAGGTATGTCGATAGCGTTCTGTGCCATTATGACAATGGCACAGGCGCAGGATGCGGCAAAGTGGGAAGCTCTGAAAGGAGACGTTAACCTGTATATCGCAAATGATCTTGGCCGCAACGGCTATTATGACCAGAAACCTATTGCGGAACTGATGGGGAAAATGGCGGAGACGGTTGACCCTGAAGTTGTAGTTGCTGCCGGGGATATCCATCATTTTGAGGGTGTGCGCAGTGTCAGCGATCCTTTGTGGATGACCAATTTCGAGACAATATATTCCCATCCCGAACTGATGCTCGAATGGCTTCCGATTCTCGGTAATCATGAGTATCGTGGCAATACACGTGCAGTAATCGATTATAGCAACGTAAGCCGCCGATGGTGTATGCCGTCACGATATTATACCCGTGTTATAGAGGATGACGGGGTGTCGTTGCGTCTGGTGATGCTTGACACAGCTCCGATCATAGACAAGTACCGTAAAGATAAGGAGACCTATCCCGATGCATGTAAAGAGGATTATACCCGTCAGTTACAATGGGTTGACAGTGTACTGTCGGTCGCTAAAGAGGACTGGGTGGTAGTAGTGGGACACCATCCCATATATGCGGAGACCCCTAAAGCGGATCAGGAACGTATCGACATGCAACAGCGTCTTGATCCGGTATTACGCAAGTATAGGGTAGACATGTATGTAGCCGGTCACATTCATAATTTCCAACATCTGCGTGTTGCTGGGAGCGATATAGACTATGTAGTCAATTCATCGGGATCGTTAAGCCGAAAGGCAGGTAAAACAGAGGGTACCCGATTCTGTAGCAGTGAATCGGGATTCTCGGTACTTGCCGCAACTTCTCAAACACTGAAACTCCATTTTATAAATAAATCAGGTGAATCTATCTACACGGTAACTCGAAGTAAATAGGATTTTAAATCTAACTCAAAGTTATCTAAATTTAGTATGGACAATGTGGGGAGATGTCGTGAGACATTTCCTCATGCTTTTTTGTATCAAGTCGATACCCAATCTCGTTTTCTTGTTGTATCTTTGCATTACTGTATAAAATAATAATGAACTATGGCAACAAAACCGTTTGAATATCAGGAAATGTTCCCGATGTCAAAAGACACAACCGAGTATTATCATCTAACTTCGGACTACGTAAAGGTAGAGAATTGGAACGGTCATGAAATGCTTGTTGTCGCTCCTGAAGCACTCGCTGTGCTCGCGCGGCAGGCAACTCATGACAATGCGTTCATGCTACGGCGTGAACACAATGAAATGGTGGCAAAAATTCTTAATGACCCTGAAGCAAGTGAGAACGACAAGTTCGTAGCTCTCACTATGTTGCGTAATGCAGAGGTGGCGGCAAAGGGTCAGCTCCCGTTCTGTCAGGATACCGGTACTGCGATAATTCATGGAAATAAGGGACAGAATGTATATACCGGATGCAATGATGAAGAGTTCCTGTCAAAGGGTGTATATCTTACCTACACGGAGGACAACCTGCGCTATTCGCAGAATGCGCCGTTGAACATGTATGATGAGGTTAATACCGGTTGTAATCTCCCTGCACAGATCGACCTGCATGCAACGGAGGGAAATGAATACAAGTTCCTGTTTGTTGCCAAAGGTGGAGGTTCGGCAAACAAGACTTATCTTTATCAGGAGACCAAGGCATTGATCAATCCCAAGACGCTTGTCCCGTTCCTTGTCGAGAAGATGAAATCTCTCGGGACTGCCGCGTGTCCTCCTTATCACATTGCATTCGTAATAGGCGGAACTTCGGCGGAAATGAATCTCGCCACAGTAAAGAAAGCATCGGTAAAATATTACGATAATTTACCTACCGAGGGTAATGAACTCGGTCATGCATTCCGTGATGTCGAGTTGGAAAAGCAGTTGCTTGAAGAAACACGCAAAATAGGTCTTGGCGCACAGTTCGGAGGTAAGTATTTTGCACATGATATACGTGTAATACGTCTTCCGCGTCACGGTGCCTCCTGTCCGGTGGGTCTTGGTGTATCATGCTCAGCCGACCGTAATGTCAAGGCTAAAATCAACAAAGACGGATTGTGGATTGAAAAACTTGACAGTAATCCCGGTGAATTGATTCCGGAATCCTACCGTAAGGCAGGAGAAGGGCAGGTGGTAAATATAGATTTGAACCGCCCGATGGATGAGGTTCTTGCCGAGTTGTCGAAATATCCGGTGTCTACGCGCTTGTCATTGAAAGGAACTATAATCGTCGGTCGTGACATTGCCCATGCCAAGATCAAGGAGCGTCTTGATCGCGGTGAGGAGATGCCGCAATATCTTAAGGATCATCCTATCTATTATGCCGGTCCTGCAAAAACTCCTAAGGGAATGCCTTCAGGCTCATTCGGGCCGACTACCGCCGGGCGTATGGATTCGTACGTCGACCAGTTCCAGGCGGCCGGAGGTTCCAAGATAATGATTGCAAAGGGAAACCGCAGCAAGCAGGTGACAGATGCCTGTCAGAAGCATGGAGGTTTCTATCTGGGCAGTATCGGTGGCCCTGCTGCAGTGCTTGCACAGAACAGTATCAGGAAAATCGAGTGCCTTGAGTATCCTGAACTTGGAATGGAGGCAATATGGAAAATCGAGGTTGAGGATTTCCCCGCTTTCATCCTTGTCGATGACAAGGGTAATGATTTTTTTACCGAGATTTCCGAAAAATGCAAGGCTTGTGCCTTAAACAAGTAGAGTCAGTGATTATCCTTGAAAAAATCCCTCGGCTTATGTGGCCGGGGGATTTAATATTTTTTGTGTTATTGTTGTGTCTATGGATTTCCATTGCGTGAGCGTATCGATGTCTCAGGTTGGTTGAACAGATCGATCATTTCCTGTGGGACAATGAATATGTCATCGGGGTATTTGGGTCGTATTTTGTCATACCAACGGAATTGAGGCAGATAGTAGATCGATTTTTTTGCAAGGTATAGCGGTGTACCGTTTCCGCTTGTTTCCGGCCACATGATCATGTCTTTAAGAGTCCTTTTAGCAAAATTTGCCGACAGGAAGCTGCTTTCGATATTGAATATCTTGTTGAATGTGGAATCGCTTTCCTCCGGAAGCATTATAATCTGCACGTTGCCTTTAACATCGAGATGGTTTATTTCTCCGTTTTCAAATGTCGCGTGCATTTCTTTCCCACTTAGCTGGTTATAAAATTCTTCATCGATATGCTCAGCCATGAATCCGAAGTCGGGCAGATCGGCCCAATCGACGGTCGAGTCATTCATGTGCACCATTATTATGTTACCGAATATCTGTCTGGACCCGCTCCATACAATCGGATGGCGGTTCATGTAAAGAATCGAATCCTTTTCAGTGAAAGTAAGAGAGTCACATACTCCTTGTATGTCATTGCGGTAGAATCTGACGCGTGGGTTGGCAATCATGATGTGAGTGGTATCTCCTGCTGCAATAAAAGACCTTATGGTGTCTCCGTGCAGATACAGGGTGTCCTGGCGGGAATATTCCAATGCCCGGGCTCTTCCGGTAACAAATGCGCTGTCGGTGAATTCATTGTAGAATCCATAGTTTCCTTCCAATGCTGTCTGTCTTGTCGAGTCGGTCAGAATCATGTTTCCGAAAGCTTCACCGTAACCGTTCCTGCGGTCATAAAACAATGTGTCACCTGTCAAGGTGTTGCCTTGGTGGGTCACGACCAATGATCGGTCATACAGGTTGGCGATATTGTTGTCGGTATTGTAAAGCCCGTTGGAACTGAATATGGTTCCGTCCCGATTTATGATTTCAGTGGGACATACCAATTCTGCTATATGGGTAGCCGTATTGTAGGACAAGGTGTCGGTGAACATTTTAAGGGTGTCACTCGATGTGATGCTTGTGAGCCTTACATCAAGATAAAAGTTGGCATCCTTGGTAGTGGGGCTGTATTCGCCTTGCCATGACTCAAGTCGGTTCTGTTTGTCGGTTAATACTCCCCACACTTCGTAATATCCGAGGTCTATTCCGAGATCATAGTTGAATACATCGGTCTCAAGTTGTACATCACGGTTGATCAGTCGTACTTTTTTGCCGGCATCGGCATAAAGTATCGCCAGTTCTTTAACACCGTCGTAGTTAAGTGTATCGGCATAGACAAAGAGTGTGTCTCCCTGTTCCATGCGTACGTTGCCGAAAGCATCGAGTGAATTGGACTTGTCATAGAAGTGTGCGCTGTCACAATACATGAACATGTCGTCTTTACGGAACTGTACGTTACCTATCAGTACCTGATAATCGATTCCTATAGTATGGTCGGTCCATAGCCTGTCGGCGTGTTCAAGGAATACTTTCCCTTTCTGATGCCGGTCCACTCCGGGAATGGTGGGGACGATAGGTGTCTGCTCCGCTTGCTGAGAGTTGGCGGTCGCCATCTTTCCCGAGAGCGATAATATGGCAAATGCCAAGAGGCAGAGCATAATGCCCCAAGGAGCATGACCGGGATGGTTTTTCTTAGGGTTATGACTCATTATTTATTGGATTTGATCCAACCTTTATGCTTGAATTCGCAGTTACGCCAACCGTCTTCGATACGGACGTATGTGTCTTTAATTTTGTTTTCAAGCCAATTTTTCAGAATTTCTTCCTTTTTGTGATTTTCGTACATGTCTTTGATCTGTTGGTAGTCATCGGACAGGTTGGCTTTGTGTGCCTCTATGCGGTTGGTGAGTTTTACGATTGCAACAATGTCTCGGTTTCGTTTCGGGTCTTTCATGATGAAAGGCAGGGAAATTTCCCCGACTTGCATTTTATTGACCGTCTTTGACACTTCTTGAGGGAGGTCGGCCATCTCGAACCGTGTAGTATTGTCCTTGTCATTGACCATCACACCTTTGCTGTAACGGGTATCCTTATCCTGGGAAATATAGGGCGCGGCTTCTTCAAAGGTGAATTTCTTATCCATAATATCGGTACGTACTGAATCCAGACGGTTTATGGCTACGGTAAGATCCTTTTCCGAAACTTTCGGTTGGAGAAGGATATGGCGTGTGTTGATGCGGTCGCCTCGTTTTTCGATAAGCTGGATGATGTGAAATCCGTATTGTGTCTCGACTATCTTGGATGCTTTCTTGGGGTCGTTAAGGTTGAATGCAACAGCGGCATATTCAGGTTCAAGGTGTCCGCGTCCGAGGAAACCTATTTCTCCTCCTCGCACGCTGCTGCCGTCTTCCGAATAAAGGATTGCGAGAGTGGAAAAGTCGCTTTCGCCTTTATTTACGCGGTCGGCATAATCTCTCAACCGGGCTTTTACTTCGTCTATTTCCTGGCGCGGTATTACGGGATTGAGTGTTATAATCTGTACTTCGACTTGTAAGGGTACGAAAGGGATGCTGTCGGCCGGTAGTTTGTCGAAATATTTGCGTACGTCTGATGGTGTCGTCTTAATATTCTTGGTCAGTGAACGTTGCACTTCCGATATTTTGTATTGGTTACGGATCGATTCCGACAGGTCTTCTCGTAACTCGGGTATCGGTTTATGAAAATATTCCTCTACTTTTTCTTTAGAACCGAGATTGGTGATGAAATAGTTGATGCGGCTGTCGATTTCCTGAGAGATTGTGCTCTCCTGTACTTCTACAGTATCGAGTTCGGCCTGGTGCAAATAAAGTTTTTGTATTGCAAGGCGTTCTGGAATGACGCAATAGGGGTCTCCATCGATAGATATGCGTTCATTCTGCATCTGCTGGTAGGCTTGTTCTATTTCAGATTTCCATATCGGCTGGTCACCTATAATCCATGCTGCTTCTTCAGCAATATTATTGTTCTGGGCCATTGATATTATCGCTGTACTTGCACAAATGGCACTTAGTGTAAATGTTTTCAGTCTCACGCTATAATGTTTTCGTTTAATGTGAATATCGTTTTATTTCCGGTCTCGGTGTCTTTATGAACCCATATTGCAGTATATTTCGAGCTTGCCGTCTTCGACTGCCTCGTTATAGAGCTGTTCTCTCAGTTGTTTGTCATATTGCATACGGTGTTCATTTTTCATCATTTCCTCTATTTGTGGGCGGGCTATGTCAAATGGAATTGACGATCCAGACGGCAGATAGTCGCTGATGTCGAGAAGATAGGTAAAGTCTCCTATAGATGTATCAAGAAAACGGTTGTTTTTCAGGAATATATCGGGATTATTCCCGAAATTATATGGGATTTTGGATGTGATTTGTCTCCAGTCAATCCACTTGTCCCTGAAATAATCGTAGTGAATCGCTCCGTTTAGTCCGTATTTCTCTATTTTGTCTATATCTTCGGTGTCATGAGAACGGCACCATTTGCGCAATTCGGCTATTCTCGGTGCATTGTTCTCTATTTTGATATATATACCTTTGACATACGGATATTGGCTTATGAAATCGCTCTTGTGGGCTTCATAATAGGCTCTTGCGGAGTCTTCTGAAAAAGCATCGGATGCATGTTGGGCGTACATGCGTTTTCTATATTCCCAAATGATGAGATCGTTACGGTAGTCTTCAACCATGCGGTCTATTTCCCGTGTGTCGCTGATGTTGTTGTAGGCTATTTCGCTTACAAGCCGGGAGTCAATCCAGTTGCGTATAAATGTACGGGCAAATTTCGTGCTGTCGGTTTCGGACAGTCCGTATGGCATCTGGCGTTCAAGTTCGGATGCCGTGAGTGTCGTATTGCCTACTTTGACCAATATGTGTCCGGATTCCTTGCTGTCATTGCTGTTGCATGAGGCGACAAGCATTGATACCGGCAAGAGTGCATATATATATCTGGCGGACAATTTCATTGAAGTGATTGGCAAAAGAAAACTCCCCAAATTTACGAAAAAACCGGGGAGTATTCATTAATATGATGGAGAAAATCAGTTGTATAGGCTATTATTTCACTTTCTTAAGTACCTTTTGGTTGATTTTTACAGGATACTTTGTCTTCAGTGTCGCAATCCATTCTTTTTCGAGTTGAGCCTGATAGTCGGATGTAACCGGCCCTCTTACATCGGCTGCTTCTTCCGGAATGGAGATTGTCTTTCCGCTGTACTCGGTATAGCATTGCCACTTCTTGTCAGGCTCGGGAGCCGGTCCAAAAAATCCGATATGGTCAACAACCGGATTTTCGCCTTTTGCAGCAATGATCCGTTCGACTTTAACATTGCGCCCGAACTCTTTGCGCATTACGCGTGCCAATGAGTCGGCTTCAGGCTTGTTGGTATCGAGATATTGTTTTACTGCATTGTTGATGGAGTCATTTGTTGTATAGATGATGATGCCTTTGTATTTGCGCTCATCCCACAGGTAGCGGCTACGGTTTTTCTTGAAATAATTCTCAAGTCCTTCTTTGTCTTTGGATGACTTTTCCCAAACATTGCGATTGCTGATTTCGAAGAGCAGCATTCCGTCCCGGTATTCGTTAATGAGATTCCGGAATTCGGGATATTTAGCCTCAAGTTGTCCTGTTTCGTATTCAATTGTTGTAGTATTAAGCAATCTCTCTGCTGAGCTTCTCAAAAGGGCCATCCCTTCGTTAACTCCAATTTTTACTGTAGCCGGCATACTCTTTATTGCATCGGAAAGTTGGGCGGAGGTTTTGCCGACTTTGACGATGGGTAGTTCGCTGTTGGCAAATTGGCGTACAATTACGGAATCATATCCTCCGTTTGCAACCATTGCTTCTCTTACGGTTTCGAGTGTCGATTCTTCAATCCGGGAATTGTATTCTTTCTTGAGGGCTTCAAGTTTGGCTCTTTCGGCCATTTGGCTGCGGTCATCGTTGTCGAATGTACGCAGTATCATCTTGCGTGCTTCGTCTTTTGATTCGATGCCTTTGCTGTCGATTTTATGTATTATGTGGAACCCGTATGAAGTGGCAAATGGCTCTGATATTTCGCCATTGGCAAGTGAGAATGACACGGTTTCAAATTCTTTTACCATTTCTCCTGCTCCAAACCACGGAAGCATACCGCCTTTACGGTTTGTCCCGGGATCTTCACTTTCACGCTTTGCGATTTCCGAGAAGTCTGCTCCATTTTTCAGTACTTGGTACAGCGAGTCTATTTTAGCTTTGTTCGCTGCAATTTTCTCGGGATTTCCGTCTCGGGGATTCAGTTTCAGAATGTGCTGAACCAGTACTTTGCCCTGATCGGGACGGCGGGCGTGTACTTTGATGATATGATAGCCGAACGGGGTTTCTGTTATCGGTGAAATCTCTCCGACAGCAGTCTCGTATGCCGCTTTTTCGAATGTGTATGGGTAACGGTTGGCCGAAATATACCCCATACGCCCTTTGTTGTATTTTACAGCCGGGTCAATCGAGTTTTCTACTGCAAATTTTTCGAAATCACCACCGTTGATAATCGTGGTGCGGATACTGTCGAGTTTAGCTTTCAATGAGTCGGCTTCGTGTGGGTTCATCCCTAATGGCAGCATGATGTGACTTACGTCCACATTCTCATGCATTCGTGCGTATGCTTCATCTATAAGCCGTTCCTCGACTTCGTTGTCTCTCAGATAGGGTCGTGCAAGTTCATTGCGGTAACCGTTGAATTCTTTGATGAAGGATGCTGTTGTGTCTATCCCTGCAGCTTCGGCATCGGCGACTTTTAGTTTGTAGGTTACAAACATGTCGACATATTCTTCCAGTGATTGCTGTTGGAGCTGCTGGGAGTTGTTTTTGTGGTATAGGTATTCAAACTCGCTGAGGGTTACCGGCTTCTTGTCGATTGTCATCAGTACCGGATCGTTGTTCTTGGCCGTGGCAGTCAGTATGGTAGCGGCTATAAACGCTGCCGACATCAAATGTCTTCTCATTTCTGTGCTGTAATAAAAGATTTAGGCAAGCATTCTTGCTTATTTTTAATTGAAAAGTATAGAGGTATAACGAAAACTGTTGCCGTTTTATTATACCCCTATGCTATTGTAGTCATAAATTATGCGATGGTCATTGTTGTTACTGGTGTGAGGAGCTGTAATTGGGTGCTTCGTTAGTAATTGCGACATCGTGGGGATGGCTTTCGGCCACACCGGCATTGGTGATGCGGGTGAATTTGGCGGTGTGCAGTTTCTCGATGTTTTCGGCTCCGCAGTATCCCATTCCGGCACGTAATCCTCCGAGCATCTGATATACGACTTCGTATAGTGAGCCTTTGTAGGGTACACGTGCGGCGATACCTTCGGGTACAAGTTTTTTCGTGTCGGTTTCCCCGGCTTGGAAATAGCGGTCTTTTGAGCCTTTTTCCATTGCCTCAAGTGATCCCATACCACGATAGGACTTGAATTTACGTCCGTTGTAAATAATAGTGTCACCGGGAGTCTCGTCAACGCCTGCAAGCATTCCTCCGAGCATCACACTGTATGCTCCGGCAGCAAGTGCTTTCACAATGTCGCCTGAATAGCGTATCCCTCCGTCGGCAATCAGGGGTACGCCTGTGCCGTCGAGAGCTTTGGCAACATCGTATACCGCACTTAATTGAGGTACTCCGACTCCGGCAATGATACGGGTTGTGCATATCGAGCCTGGCCCGATACCCACTTTCACACCGTCGGCACCGTTCTCGACAAGATATTTGGCAGCCTCTCCTGTTGCGATATTGCCTACAACAACGTCAATCTCGGGATATTTTTCCTTTACGGCACGGAGTACTCCGATTACTCCCTTGCTGTGGCCGTGGGCTGTGTCAATGACAATTGCATCAACACCGGCAGCTACGAGCGCATCGACACGATCCATGCTGTCGGCCGTTACGCCTACGCCTGCGGCAACGCGCAGACGTCCGCGTGAATCCTTGCAGGCAAACGGTTTGTCCTTGGCTTTGGTGATGTCCTTGTATGTTACAAGACCCACGAGGTGTCCGTCATTATCTACTACCGGGAGTTTCTCGATCTTGTGTTCCTGAAGAATCTGGGCTGCTTCTTCAAGATTGGTCGACTGGTTGGTTGTGACAAGGCTGTCAGAGGTCATCACTTCATCGATGAGACGGTTCAGGTCACGTTCAAACCGCAGGTCACGGTTGGTGACTATGCCGAGCAGCTTGTTGTTGTCATCGACTACAGGGATTCCGCCTATGTGATACTCTGCCATCATCTGTAGGGCATCCTTTACACTGCTGCCTTTCTTGATGGTTACCGGATCGTAGATCATCCCGTTTTCAGCGCGTTTTACCGCATGGACCTGACGGGCCTGTTCGGCAATGGTCATGTTCTTGTGTATTACACCGATACCGCCTTCACGGGCAATGGCAATAGCGAGCTGAGCCTCGGTAACGGTATCCATTGCGGCTGAAACGAGGGGGACGTTGAGTGTAATGTTGCGGGAAAACTTGGTCGTGAGGTTGACGCTTCGTGGAAGCACTTCCGAGTAGGCCGGAATCAGGAGGACATCATCGAATGTAAGTCCGTCCATTTTTACTCTATCTGCAATAAATGACATAAATGATGCTTTAGAATTTATTGCACGCAAAGATACAAACTTTTTGCTGATTTCAAACAGACTTTTTCCTGTTTTCCAAAATTATTTTCACGCCTTGGCATTAATAGCGGAGGCTGTACCGGAATCACAGAAACCGATTCCGGTACAGCCTCATTGGGTGCAGCCGTTCAGGGTCTATTCTAGAAGGATTACGGTCGCTGTCATGTTGTCGAGATCGGGCATTGTCATTCCCACCCGGGCGCCGACGAATGTCGGGTCGCATACGGTGAATTTTTTTCCGTTCAACGGTATGTAGTCACCTTTTACTTCTTCATTGAAATGTACAGCAGTGGCAAGGTGTCCGGGATAGTAGACCAGTACCACTTCCAGACTGAGCAGATCGCGTACAATACGGGAAAAAAGTATCGATCGATCCTCGCAGTCGCAATAGGGATAGTATAGTGTCTCGTCGGCAAAGAACGCACGGTCATATCCCCATATCTTGCTGTCGTAACCGTATGTGAACCCGGTCTGGACAAAGTTCAGTATCCGGCTTACTGCCGCATGGGGAGTCTTTCCTTTGATTGCCTCCCTGAGAGCGGGATAAAGCGCCTCCTTGATTTGCGGACTTGCCGGAGTGTTGGCATACATAGCCCATTTGCTCATGAAATTGTCGTCTATTTCCGAAGCGGGATAGTTGTTGTAGAAATCTATCAGGTTCTTGTTGACCGATACCGAGACTTTTACATCGGGATAGGTTGCCGATTTTATTTCACGTGCTGCCGACGGTTTGGAGGCAAGTGCCATCTGCCGGCCAATCTCCAATGACAGCGGCTGCTCGTTGGGGAATGACGCGTGGCATATCCTGCAGCTTTCCGAGTCCATACGGTAGGGGTAGTAGGCTGTGTTGTCGATGAGGAAATAAGACTGGCGGTAGATGGTGTGTCGGGTCGCGTACATCATATATAGCCTGTCATTGCTTATGGCAAGTTTCATCTTGTAGCCTGACTGGCAGTAGATGTATGCCATGAGCAGGGTTGCGGCATTTGTTTCACTTCCGAAGAATGATTCAGACATTTCATGCAGCATTTCAAGATAGGCAAAGTCACACAGGTTAAGCGATTTCCTTAATTCGAGACAATCGAAAATCACGTTGTTGAATAAGGGGAGAGAGCAATGTTCCCAGCTGTCGGCTATCGATGCTTCGTCGGTATTGTTGATTGAAAACTTGTGTCTGTCGTCAAGTCGTACTTTACATGAAGTGCCGAAGAAACTGAATGTATGGTATCTGTCGTCGGGGCGTGGTGTTTCTTTAATCGGCTCTATGGGCTGCGGCTGCGGAATATGGTGAGGTTTGGGAGCCGGTATGATCGTGTCAAGGACAATAGGCACGGTGCTGATTGTTGGCGGTATTGTGCTGATTGTCGGTATGGGAGGAGCCGGTTCTTCCTTGGGTTGTGGTATTGGCTTTTCGCCTTTGTATGTTGCCCATGCTTTACGCATGAAATCGGCATACTCCTTGTTGCAGTTGCTCCGGAAATCGTTGTACTCTTTTTTTGTCTGATTCTTGAATGCCTCATATTCGGCCTTGAAATCCCGTTGCGCAAGACATGTCACTGCCGAGATTGTAAGTAATGATGTGATAATTGCTTTTTTCATGGTCATTATTTGGCTGCTATGGTTATGTGTTTCCTGACGGTAATCATATCACTGTCTTTTGATCGGCATTTGCTTAGCCATTCATTGAATTCTTTGGTCTTCAGACCACGGGGAAGTTGACCCTCGTCTGATTTATATTCATTGTCAAGAGCTTTGAAAAACGAATTGTGTGAGAAGATTATCACTATCTCGTCGATTTTTTTGTTTCTCCCGCTGGGAAGCAATATTTCATCCACTAATGCTTTTTTGTGCTGATCCGGACACATTTCGGGACTGAAAAATATGTATTCGCGGTTTGCTGCAATGGAAACCTGCCCTTCGGTATCTCCTGAGTAGGGTAGAAGACAGAATGCGTCCTGCGTCTCTTTGTCGATATAGTATATCGCTACATATCCGTTTATCGGGGATTTGAACGCAACATAGAATTGGTCTCCGTCATTGAACTCTTCGCTCTCAAATTTTCGGTTTGTCCCGTTTCTCAGTATTGCCACATCCACATCTACAGCATTCTGCTTTATTTCACGGGCTTTTCCCCACACTTTTACTTTAATGACAAGCGTATTTGCCTCAAATAATATTTCAAATTCCGGTTCTTTGGTGTCTCTAAGCCATTCTCCGTTTACCTCACTGTAGCTTGTGGCTATGAAATTTTGTGATGTTTTGCCGTCACGATTTGTTATGTCCGTAATATTATCGCTACGCAATTTCCTCCCGTATCTGTCTTCAAGAGCTTGTATTCTGGCGCGTTGTACGGCCGTTTGCTTTGCTTCGGCAGGGGATTCTTGTTCGCTTGCATGATAAGTGTATTCGGCACTGACATTATCATCAGGGAATGCCTGAAAAATTGTGCATGAAAAGAACAGTATTAGTAGAAATTTTTTCATCCGTCGGAATTGTTTTTTTGAAAATGTGGATTAAATATAAAGATGAGGGTGACCCCAAAAGGGTTGCCCTCACCTCTAATGTGATCTAATGGAATTAATTACCAGCCCATGGCTTTATCGAGTTGGTCGATAAGTTCTTCCCCTTTGTCCTCAAGCTCTTGGCGGATGGCTTTCTTTGCAGCCTCTTTAGCCATCGCGGCGTTGTAGGCAATGGTAACTCTAACCTCTTTTGTCCCTTTATTTGTGTCACGGTACACTTCCACTATCGGAATTACGCGACCAATGCTTTGGGATATGAGGTTCTTTGCGCCCATGACGGTCTTGGTAACGGTAGCGGCATCGTTTTCTGACATCTGTTTGTTGGCAACATTTGATTCTGCAAGTGCAGTGACTTCGGTTTGTATCTGTCCGGCAAGATCAAGTTTTGCAAGTTCCATCGCCTGCATTTTTGCCCCGTCAAAGTTTTCACCGATACTCTGTGCTGTTCCGAGGATATATTTGGGGAACATGTCTTCGTCATATTCCTGCTGCATCATGTATGAGCGGTCGAGCTGTTTTTCCAAAGGAAGGGCTCCGGGAGCTGACTTCCAACCTTGTTTTTTGAGCTGCTTGGCTTCCTTACGTGCATCCTTTGATGCCTTTTCGTTCAGTGCCTTACGTGACATCTTGCGCAATTCTTTGCGCTCTTTCATGATTTTTTCTGTCTCTGAATCTTCGGCATGAAGATTGATTGTTGACAGTGTGATGAGCATGCAGCTCACAATCATTAATAACTTTTTCATTATTGTTCTGATTTTAATTGGATTTATTTAATGTTAGAAACGGTAGCCTACGGTAATCATGAAACTGCGGTTCTTTACACTTATATCTTCAAGCTCGGAAACGATATCCTCTTTTAGATAATCGTATGATTTAGTATTGTTGCTTTTCTCTACTCCATTTAGGGCAAGGATACCTTCAGCATAATTTTCTTTGTCAAATATGTTGGAAAGCCCCAAATCATAGCGGAATGTCAAGGAGTAGTTGCGCCAGTTTACTCCAAGACCGAGTGCAAGACCGGCATCAAAACGATTGTATAGATCAAATGTTGATGCGTCCTCAAATATGCCGTCGGGGTCATCCTCTACATCAATGCTTCCACTTACTCCGTATGCAATGTATGGTCCAGCCATGGCAAATATGTTGAGTTCGTTGTTGAGTACAGGAAGGTCATATTTGTATTTGGCAAGTACTTGGAGTTCGATGTAGTTAGCATTGTAAACTTCTTCGTCGTCCCACATTGATATCCCTTTTGGAACATAGAATAATCCGCCCATAATCGAGAAGTTGGGAACTGATTTGATAGTGTGGTCGTATGTTATACCAAATGTGAAACCTCCGGTACTGCTTGTTTCCTCATCTCCTGAATTTTTATAGCTCCATGTTGATGATACGTAGCCCAACTCTATGCCGAATCCGTTGATGATCTTTTTAGCAGGAGTCATTGTGATTGTCGGCATAATGTCGATTGTTGTCGGCTGATAGCTGTTGTGTGATATTGTTAGTGTCTTGTATTCGGTTGGTGCATCGATGGTGAACTTACCGTTGATGTCGGTTGTCGTCGATATGTCGCTGCCTGTTACTGTTACTGACGCTCCGGGAACGGCTTCGCCGTTTGGTGATATGACAACAGTCGAAATTTTATTGCTTTGAGCAGAAGCGATTGCCGCACTTGAGGCAATGCACAATATAATTGCTGTTAACTTGTTCATAGTTGTTGTGATTTTGGAGAATTAGAAATTAAAACCGATGGCAATTGAGTTACGGATGAATGACGCATCTTTTGTGTCGACTGAATTATAGCCGTCGTAGTAATAGTCATATTCATATTCTTCGATTCCTTCGAATGAAGATATGTTGTCCATTTCGTATGCAATATATACCCATTTGCCTAAGTTGAGACCCACTTTAAAACGCCATGCGAGGCTTGCCCCGTCGTTATAGTTCCAAGCGTAATAGTTATAGGCTGCACCAATGTTGAATGATGTGAATAGAGAAAGTTTGTTCCAGCTTGGTGTTTGAAGTCTGATACCGGTGGTGAGATATGCTATGATTTCTTCGGGATCTTCCCCATCATCAGGCATCATGGCTCCCAAGTTGAAAATTTCCCATCCTATCCACTCTTTATAGTTGTGATGCCATCCCATGTTCAGACCTATATAGTCGGTACATAATTCATAATCTTTATAGATGTCACCTAAATCTCCGCCCATGCTGCCGTAGCTTACCTCAAGGTTGAAAAGGTTTTTCTTGTAGCTGCTTGCCGCTTGTGCCCGTTTTCTCGCTTTCATTTGGGCTGCAAGGGCATCAGCCGCAGTTGGATAGAGAATCACCGGTTCGCGTTGCACATTTATGGTCTGTTTCTTCATTCCGGCATAGCTTACGGTGATGTTTGAATACCCTTCAGGTATGACAATTGAAAACTTACCGTCCATGTCGGTCATGGTGCTGACTTCTGTTCCGGTAACTGTAACTGTTGCTCCCATGATTGGTGTACCCTCGGGAGATACAACTACTCCGTTGTAGTTTACATCTTCCGCTATTGCTGTCGCAAAAACGGACAGGCACAGGCATAGTGCCGAAAGTAATCTTTTCTTCATGCTTTAATTTGTTTAGATGTTATGTTTAGTTTCTTAGTTTCCATTTTTTCCATTCATCCTCTGTTACTGCCGGTGAGGCGGTAGCGGTTGGAGTTTGGGATTTATTGTTTATGCGAAGACTGTTGCGTGTGACATTCTTGGTGATGTAGTCGGCAAGTTCTCCGTATGTGGCTTCTCCGTTACTCTCTTTGAGTTTCTTGAGTAGGAAGTAGGTGAACATGCCATGCTGGTGTTCTTTATAGGGGAATGCCGTTTCGTCTCCTGTTGCTGCGCTCAATACAACCATTTTCCCTTGTGGGATACTCGCTTTTGCCTTGATGATTGGGGCACGGCTATCCTTTTTTGATTCCATCGGTCCGCCTGAACGTTGTGCCCCGCTGAAACATGCGTCAAGAAACACGGTTACACTTTTTGCAGGTAGGTTTCCGAGTGTGGCATAGAGGTCATCGAGTTTGTAACCGCTTCGTATGTTTGATGCCATTCCGTCGGTAGGCAGCAGGTATGCCGATTTTGATGCTTCATCGGGAACTCCATGACCTGCATAGTATAACAATATCTGTGCCTCCCCATCGTAGGCTTCGGCAATTTTTGTTACCCAGTCGGTTTCTGCTATAAAGTCGTTTAGAGTTGCATCCTTGACAAAATGCACGTTATTTTCTGGGCAACCCAGTGTTTTGATGCAGTAGTTTTTGAATGCCGTTCCGTCATTGTGAGCAAAGCTGACTTTTGATTCGCGACGGTAGTTCTCGTTTGCAAAGATTACTGCAAATAGATTTTCATTTGTTTTATTTGTTTCCGGGATGTCGATATCGACATCCGATTTGCCTACGCTTACGTTGTTATTGACAATTGTCGCTCCTGATGTAGGTTGGTTGTCGTTGGCAATAAGTCCATTAACATCAACTTCTTCAAAACGATATTCAATTGTTGTGTTGTTGTAGGTCAATTGCGCTTCATTGTTGTAGGTATAGCGTTTACCGGTATTGGTGCGGAACGAAAGTTGTGACAATGCCAATTTGTCGTTTGCAATGCAGTATTGCGGATTCTCGATCTTTACTGTTCCCCATTGCTGTTCAAATGAGCGGGCTTCATTATTCGCCCGTGGTACCGGCAGGAGCATATTCCCGAAGTCGGGTGAGGTTATTAGGAATACTCCGTTATCTGCATCATATTTCTCTAATCTCAGGTTGTCAAGGCTTATGCGTGAACCGTATTCTGCAATGTAGTTGTTTTCGGCTGCTTTTGCTAATTGTTTTTTCTTTACTTCTCTTGATTGTTCGGTAACTCTGGCTTTATATTCGTTCATCGTTTCATAGTCATCCTTTTTCTGCCATGAATTTACCCCGTCTTCAACGAATTTTTTTGCATATTCAATGAAACTTGGCAGTTCGGAGAATGCAATATATTCATGTTTTGACACCGGAGTATGTGTCCGGGTGCTTGTATAGCTGCTTGAAGCAGAAGGTGTGCTGTTTGTGTGTGGAGTCTGACCGGTTGATGCGTAATATTTTCCCTTGACGTCGCTTAGCTTGGATAACATCTCTTTTGCTTGATTATGACCCTGTCTGTATACAGGAGTATTTTCATCGGATGTATTGTCTGCTAAAAGTCCGAAAATATATGCTGATGTCTCAAGGTGTTTCTTTGCTTGGTATTGGTCATTTTCATTAATAAGTTCATTGGCATATTTGAACGATGTAAGAGCATAATTCCGGCAGATGCTCAATTCATTAGGCTTCATCCTGTATAAGCGTTCATATACCTGGACAGCATTTTTTAAATCCCCTTTTTTATTAAGTAGTATTGCTTTGTTAAAAAGTCCTCCTATATTATTGGGGTCTAATTCAAGGAGTTCATTTATAATCTGTTCCGTTTGCGGCGAAAAGTCTTTGTTCTCGAAGTTGTCGGTTATTTTGAGATAATACGTGTTTTTTAGGTAGGTCATGCTTTTTTCCAAGTAAATTTTATCTCCGCTTTCGATGTAGAATTTATAGTACTTGATGGCATCGTCATATTGTTTGTTGTTGTATGCGATTGTTGCTGCAAAATAGCAGAATTGTGGATATTGGTTATCTCGTGAAAATCTTTCCTTTTTAAATGCCGGGAGCGTCGGCATGTCGATATAGGCTGTTGCGAAATCGTATGCACGTGTGTTATTGTTGTTGGATGAATAGAATACAGCCCCGTTAATCATGTAGGGATATATTTTCCTTAATCCTGCTAATGCTGTCCTGTCGTTAGGATTCGTTTCTATGACATAGAGATAACCTTTATAGGCTGAGTACAGGGTTTCATACAGTTGGGTACTGTTTGCCCCTGCATGATATTGGGACTCAAATTCTTTGAGGTCATTATCGGCTTTAGCCGAGACGCTTGTCTGTGCCGACAGCGTCCCGGTTAAAACGATGGTCATTAAAAGTGTCAGTATTTGTTTGAGTTGTCTCATCATCATGACCTGGTTTATTGTTTTTCAATAGCATCGATAAATAAGAACTCGACACTGATGCGACGGAACTCTCCACCTTTTTTGGTCGCAAGCTCGATGTTGTATTGGTATTCGCAGTCCATTGTCTTGAGTTCGGTAATGTTGTTGTCGATATAGTCTTTTACGCCCATTGCACGCAGGAATGCAAGCTGGTCATTCTCCTTTATGCCTGAAGCCTTGTTTACCGAGATGTTTGACAATTGCCCGTTTTTATACACGAGTTCGTTATTGAAGTCTCCATAGCAACCGTTATATCTGATGCGGTTAAGGATAGGGGAGGCGTCGGCACTTCCGGTAATCTTTACGCGTACACGTTTACCCGGCTTGATATATTGGGCAAAATCCGATGAGAATGCTTTGTTGATAATTGCAAGCATTGACATTGCTGCGTTACTTTCAGTAATGATATATTTTCCTGAGGGGAAGTCCTCTTTTGCTGAGAAATTTTTCTCGACTTCATATTTGTAACCGATTTTGTAATTCAGTATGCGCTTACCGTTAGCATCCACATCACTTAATACTTCGGTGTTTACATCGATGTGAGTGTTGTCTGAAATCAGGTTCTCGGTTTTGGCTGTTTCTACTATATCGTTCTTGATACCTTCGAGCTTGATTTGATCCATGTTGGCTTGGTCTATCACTTCGAACGGTACGAAATCGTCATCAAATGATATGGGTTTGCGGTCAAGGTTGTTGTATGTATAGGTTTTTCCGGTTTCGCTGTTGAATACTTCGGTATAGATGACCTCAAATTGATCTTTGTCGTTAAGTCCGTATATTGTATTTTCAAATCTTAGATTTGAAGGATTGTTGAATGATGATAATTCGTTCTGCGGAACTTCAAGCGCAATTGAAGGCATGCCGCCAAAATCAAGTGTCAAAAGGTTTTTTTCTTGGTTGAAGCCTCCAAGTGAAATTGTTTCTGCTGCAATAAGGTCACCTGCCATTTCTGTCGCAATCTCGTTTTCAAAGATCATCATCTGCTGTGCACGGGTTTCTTCGTTTACTCGTATACGATAGTCTTCAAGGCTTTCTCCTTCCATCATTTTCATCCACTCGTTCATGCGTTCATTGACTCTTTGTGACAGCAATTGGTTATAGTTAGGATTCAAGTCGGTCAATTGTTGCATTATGATTCCTACACTTGAGGTGTAAAGTATGAATTCTTTTTCAGGGTTGTTGATGTCTCTTACAAAGCGCATGTTGTGTATTCCTCCGTTGTAGCTGATGATTTCACGAACATCCATTGTGTTATGTACGTTTTGTAACAATATAGTCTTGTCATCTTTGACTATTCCTAAATATTTGTTGTCGGGATGGAAGTGTGAAGATAGGGCATTACCCATTCCGGTATAACTGTACAGCGGGTAGTCTGAGAATGTTTCGGTGTCGTAAACCTTAACGTTCCCGTCGACTGATGTTACGGCAAGCATTGAATTGTCGGGAGAGAATGTAAGGGATGTTATGTTTGCTCCACATGGAAGTGTTGCTCTAAGCGAATTGTTTTGATGGTTCCATATTTCGATAACACTTCCGTTTGATATTGCCATGAAGTAATTGTTTTCACTTAAAGCTATCCCTTGAGGTGTTATTCCGGTGGATATTATGCCGTAAATTGCATGTTGCTTGGTGTCGTATAACCTTACTTCGTTGCCGGTATTTCCCACTGCCAATGTCTTTCCGTCGGGAGAGTAACATATTGCAGTTTGTAACATTTCAGTATCGTTAATTCGGGAAATAAGTTTATTGGTCGTTTCGGTATCGTATATTTCAACCTTAGTGTCTTGTGTGTCATTGATCAATATCGCACATGTCGCTCCTCCGGGCTGTATTGCCATTTGGGAAATGTTCTTGGCTTTGTCCGACAATTTGAAGTTCATCAGGTTGTACACTTTGCCATCCGACAAGTAGAATACCTTATACGAATGGTTGTCAACAAATTCCGGTTGGTGTTTTACATTGAATACCCTCTTTGCTATTGCGTCATTCTGCGCCGAAACGGCAAGAGCACCAAGCATAATTGTTGCAATGGATAATACTTTTCTCATTGTTATTTTTAGTTATAATTCTACAAAAAAGATCTGTTTTTAGAGCCTATCTCTTACTAAGAGATTGATGATGAAAATAATACTGTAATAATCAGGAGAAACAAATGGGTGTTACAAAATTTTTGCTAAATTTGTTAAACAAAATCGGAGGAATTACATCTAAAAAAATCCTCTAAAATGTTTATTTATAGGAAACTTTACGTAAATTTGCACAATAAAACATATCTCTTAGTAAGAGATTGGCTATATGGGATAGGGTGGTGTTACGGGGCAACATGGTTTACACACCATCATATAATATATGTGTTATTTCTGCTGAGGATGTCTCGGCAGAGCAGTTTTTATGGGGTCGAATGGGGTGAGTGTCAAAATTTGTGGCTACATTTGTAAAGTTAATCTTTAACCGGTAATGGAAGAGTCGTTGAACCTATCGATGCAACAGAAGTTGCAGCAGCGGTTGACTCCACAGCAGGTACAGTTTGTCAGAATGCTTGAAATGACAGGCCCTGAGGTGGAGGATGAGGTGAGGCGTGCCGTTGATGAGAATCCGGCTCTTGAAGTTAGTGAGCCCGAATCCTTTTCCGATGAACGGCAAGATGACAGTGACGCTTTTTCCGAGAGTGCCGAGCAGATGCAGCTTGCCGACTATAAGACTGAGGACGATATCCCATCCTATCGTCTTGAGTCAAACAATTACAGCCCTGATGACTCTTATTATGAGCCTGTAGCGGTAGCATCAGGAGATACTCTCATCGATTCATTGAAAGCGCAATTGGCAGAACATGACATGACTGAACGGCAAATGGCGGTCGGGGAATATATCATTGGTAATATCGATGACAATGGCTATCTGGCACGTGACTTGAAATCGATGGAAAACGATCTTGCCATACAGGGGATAGATGTTACAATGCAGGAACTGAAATCGGTGTTTGATGAGATAAGAGGTCTTGATCCGGCAGGGGTAGGGGCTGTAGACTTGCGTGATTGCCTGCTGCTGCAGCTGCGCCGACGCCGGCCGACACCGGATGTGTCCCATGCAACCGAAATTGTGGAGGATTATTTCGACCTGTTCTCCAAGAAGCACTTTGACCGGTTGTGTGCTTTAATGGGCATCGATTCTGACTGCCTGAAAAGTGCCATGAACGTAATACGCACGCTTAATCCTAAGCCGGGGAGTCAGGTGAACGGTACCTCTATTGAGGATAAGTCAAGACATATTGTCCCGGAATTCAGTGTCGAGGTCGACAGCGGAGCGATAACGCTCACGTTATTGAACAATCTGCCTGAGTTGCAGATAGAGGAGTCGTTTTCGGCGGAAAATACGGAGAATACGGTTGTCCGTCCGAACCGGCGGGAGCGGGAGGCTCAGGCGTTTATACGTCAGAAACGTGATGAGGCATCGGGCTTTATCAGGATATTGCGTATGAGGCAGGAGACGCTTTACCGGGTGATGGCTGCGATTGTAAAATTGCAGCGTGAATTTTTCCTGACCGATGATGAAAGTCTTATCCGTCCGATGATTCTTAAGGATGTAGCAGCATTGACAGGTTATGACCTGTCGGTGATTTCAAGGGCTACGGCCGGGAAGTATGTGTCGACGGCGAGTGGGATATATCCTTTGAAGTTGTTTTTTAACGAACGTCCCAAGGAGGATGACGATGTGTCTTCACATGAAATCCTGGCAGTGATAAAGGAGATTATTGCCGGAGAAGAGAAGTCCAGACCGTTAAGTGATGAGGCGATAACCGCGCTGTTGGTGAAGCGTGGTTATGATATTGCCCGGCGCACGGTTGCAAAGTATCGTGAACGTCTTGGGTTGCCGGTTGCCCGTTTACGTCGTGAAATACAATAGTAAAATACTGTAAAGAAATGGAAAAAGCAGCTCGTTTTTTTTCTCGAATGTTCAGCCCGTTGCTTGTGCCGTCCTACGGAACGTTCCTTGCGATGTGGTTCTCCCTACTTGTATATCTGCCGTCGGAAACACGATGGCTCGCCGTGCTTGCCACATTCCTGATTACGGGACTGCTCCCGATGTCGGTCATCGGTACGCTGTATTATATGGGTCGTATCTCTGATCCCGGTGTCAATGAAAAGAAAGACAGGCTGATTCCTTATATTGTCGCAATGCTCTGTTATTCAGGCTGTGCGGTGTATTTCTTCCGCGCCAATGCTCCGTTGTGGCTCTCCATGTTCTTTGTCGGGGCCGGATTGGCGACGCTTGTCTCGCTTGTGGTTAACAATTGGTGGAAAATCAGTGCTCACGGTGCTGCGATGGGAGGAATTGTCGCGATCCTGTTCCGTATTGTGTCTGACGGGCATAATGTGATAGAGATGTTCCCTGTAATTTCGTCTGTCATTATTGTGGCAGGGGTTGTAGGCACGAGCCGGATAATGCTCGGACGCCATACCCTGTGGCAGGTTATTGCGGGAACTGCCAACGGATTTATATGTGTATATGCATGTTCGGCATTAGGATAGTATTTATAAGAATTAAAAAAGATATATTTTATGACACCATTGGTAAGTATAATTATGGGAAGTACGTCAGATCTTCCTATTCTGAAAAAGGCGGCGGATTTTTTAGACAAGCTTGAAATCCCGTTTGAAATGAATGCCTTGTCGGCTCATCGTACACCTGGTGAAGTGGAACAGTTTGCTCGTGGAGCACGTGAACGTGGACTGAAAGTGATAATAGCTGCGGCAGGAATGGCTGCGGCTCTCCCGGGTGTCATTGCTGCAATGACACCGCTGCCGGTAATCGGAATTCCTATAAACTCCACTCTCGACGGACAGGATGCGCTGTTGTCCATCGTTCAGATGCCTCCGGGTGTACCTGTGGCTACTGTGGGGATTAATGGCGGTCTTAATGCAGCTATACTGGCTGCGCAGATTCTGTCTCTGAGTGATGAAGCTATAGCTGCAAGACTTAGCGAATACCGCAGTACGCTGTCAGACAAGATTGTAAAGGCAAATGCCGACCTCAAAGAGGTTAAATACAAGTTCAAGACTAATTGAGATTTTCGGAAGATGTGTATTTTTGACTATCATCGTCGCAAGACATGCGTGGTGGATATCGGCGGCACGCCACTTGGCAGTGATTATCCGGTGAGGCTTCAGTCCATGACCTCTACTTCAACAATGGATACAGTCGGGTCGGTGGAACAGATAAAGCGCATCTGTGCTGCGGGTGCATCGTATGTGAGGCTTACGGCTCAGGGTGTGCGTGAAGCTGAAAATATTGGACGAATAGGCGAGGAGCTGCGGCACCGCGGAATTGAGGTGCCACTCATTGCCGATATCCATTTCAATCCACGGGCTGCTTTTGCTGCAGCTAAGGTCGTACAGAAAGTCCGTATCAATCCCGGTAATTTTGTCGACCCGGGGCGTACATTCCGGCAATTGTCATATACCGATGAGGAATATGCGTCGGAAATTAAGAAGATTGAGGACACGCTTGTACCGTTTCTACAATTGTGCCGCGAGAATGGGACGGCTATACGCATCGGGGTTAATCATGGTTCACTGTCTGATCGTATAATGAGCCGTTACGGTGACACTCCGGCAGGAATGGTGGAGTCAGCGATGGAGTTCCTGCGGGTCTGTGTCGCCCATGAATTTTTTGAAGTGGTCATTTCCATAAAAGCGTCCAATACGGTAATCATGGTTGAGACAGTGCGCCGTCTTGTGAAGGCAATGGATGCGGAAGACATGAAATTCCCGTTGCATCTCGGGGTTACCGAGGCGGGAGACGGGGAAGACGGCAGGATAAAGTCGGCAGTCGGGATAGGGACGTTGCTTGCCGAGGGGATCGGTGACACGGTAAGGGTGTCACTTAGCGAAGAACCTGAGTGTGAGATCCCTGTTGCGGCAACGCTTGTCGATTACATTGCAAGACGGGCGAATGCTCCGGCAATAAATGGAGTGGCAATCGACGGATATTGTCATGAGGCCCCGGAACGGATTGGATCGGTTGCCGTGACGAATATAGGAGGCGAGAATCCTCCGATAGTTATCGTAAATGGCTATTCTGATGCCATTGCGGCCGATTATTGTTATTTCCCTGACGGGATTGTTCCTGATGAGGTGGGATATGGTCGTGCAATAGTGCCGAGATGGCTTTGGACGGAAACTCGTGGGGTATTTCCATGTTACGGATACGATGAAAAAGAATATATTGCCGGAGATTGCGCTGCGGTGAAATTCCTGCAAACGGATGCCTCAATTCCGGTCGAGGAATATTGCGGATTGTTGATTAACCACCCGGAGACGGTTGTTGTAATGGGCAGTGGTCATCTGAACATGCCTGGGGAAATTCAGGCGGCAGTTCATGCCCTGAGATGCTCAGGAGTGGTAAATCCGGTAATTTTGAGTGCGTCGTATGGAGAAAACCCTGAAATGGTGACCGTACAGTCGTCGGCCGATATGGGTACAATGTTGCTGAACGGTCTGCGGGACGGAATCTGGATTAATGCTGTACAGATGGATACTGTTGCGGTTGACCGTCTGTCATTCGGGATCTTACAGGCGGCTCGTCTGCGGATCACACGCACAGAATTTATTTCATGTCCCGGATGCGGTCGTACACTCTTTGATTTGCAGTCTACAGTCAGGAATGTAAAGGCTGCCACGTCTCACCTGAAAGGATTGAAAATAGGGATAATGGGATGTATCGTAAACGGCCCCGGAGAGATGGCTGATGCCGATTACGGGTATGTCGGTGCGGCTGCCGGACATGTGAGTCTGTATAAGGGAAAAAGGTGTGTCGAGAAAAATATCCCTGAAAAAGATGCTATCGCTCATCTGATAGCATTGATAAAGTCATCGGGAGACTGGACTGATAGCTGAAAATGGATAAAGATGCGGTAAAATATTGCACGTTGCCATCGGGGTTGCGTATAGTACACAGATATTCTGATTCTCCTGTCGAATATTGTGGCGTTGCCGTGAACGTGGGAAGCCGCGACGAGACAGTCGTGCAGCATGGGTTGGCTCATTTTGTGGAACATACGATCTTCAAAGGAACGGCACGACGACGGTCATGGCATATAATTAACCGGATGGAAAGCATTGGCGGAGAATTGAATGCCTACACGACTAAGGAGGAGACGATGCTTTATTCGGTATTCCCGAATGGGTATCTTGGAAGGGCGTTGGAGCTGATTGCCGACCTGGTAACTTCGTCACAATTCCCGGAAACGGAACTGGCAAAGGAGCGTGAGGTTGTTGCCGATGAGATAAACTCCTATCTTGATACTCCGTCAGAGGCGATATTTGACGATTATGAAGACTTGTTGTTTGCCGGTTCATCGTTGGGGCACAATATCCTCGGCTCGGTTGAAAGCCTGTCGGGTTTTACCTCCGATGTGTGCCGCGATTATCTCGACAGCCATTATACATCGGGCAATATGGTACTGTTTTATATGGGAAGAACAACGCCTGAGCGGTTGATGAAATATGTAGAAACGTACTTGAGTGGGCTTCTCGCGGGAGAAAGGACCGGTCGTGTCGTCAACGTCCCTGTGAATGCCCCGTTTGACTTGCGTCGCGAGACCGGAAATCATCAGTGTCACACGGTCATCGGTGCCCGCTTGCCCGGAATGTACTCGGAGTTGCGTTATCCTATTGCGCTACTTACCAATATTGTCGGCGGTCCCGGCATGAACTCATTGCTGAACGTGTCATTGCGGGAACGGCGTGGTCTTGTCTATACGGTAGATGCGTCATCTTCAATGTTTACCGATGTCGGGGAATTTACCATATATTTCGGATGTGATGCCGAAGATATTAAAACTTGTCGGAGAATAGTGTTGAATCATCTTGACAGTATGGCTTCTTCTCAAATGCCGGTGAGACGTCTTGAAGCAGCCAAGAAACAATATCTCGGACAGTTAACGGTAGCATCCGACAACAAGGAGCAGATGGCATTGTCTACAGCTCGTGCAACATTGTATCATGGTCGTGTCGCGACTGCTGAAGAAATAACCGAACGGATAATGGCGATAACTCCGGAATCGTTACGCGAAGTGGCCGAATTAGTATCGCCGTCCAATTGTTCCATCCTTACGTTCGGATAAAATTCCGGCTTCGGGACATACGATTCCGAAGCCGGATGATTTAAGATGTAGGATGAATGTTATCAGGTTATTTACTGCCGAAAACTACATTAAATTCTCGTTCGGCTTTCACTTTCTTATCCAAAGACTGGATCGTGATCTTGACGTTGTGTGTCTCCCCGTCTAAGAGTCCATCAATATTACCGAATTTAAGAATATAGGAGTTCTCCATAGCTCCGGTTACCGGAAGCGATTCCAATGAAACACCGCTGAAAGACGATGATGTGTATATGATGGTGCCACCTGTATATTCTGACAGTTTCCACGGATATTCGTTATATAGGGTCCTCTCTGTAAAACTTGTATATGTGTCGCTATAAACTGTATGTACTGTTCCTTGTACCGTGTTCCAGTTCTGTTGATCTTTGAAATTCTCGACAGAAAACCGTTCGATATAATTTGGTTGGTTGGGCTCATCGGTAAAGTTTACATATATGCGGTTTGCTCCGGAACGGAATGTGAATTGTTCGTCGGCAAAACGTAACGCTGCAGCTCCGCATTCACGTTGTGATGTCGAACATAGGTATGACGAACTTGCGGATGCTAACGAATTGGCATCATCACCGTCAAAGCCTGTGGTACGGCTTGTCCCACTGTAACGGTTAAGATAATTGCTTAATACATCTACGGTTGTAATGTTAATCGCTCCTGTGATTTCACCGTCATATCCTACACAGCCAAAACGGATGTCAAGACCTGATGTAGCCAACTTCTCGGACCATGAAATGATGTCGCGTGCAATAGTATTGGCTTCTTCGCTCATACTTCCGGAATTGTCAACAAGGAAAACAAGATCCGCTTTGATCGCCTTGTTCTCTTCGTTGTCAGAGTTATTATAGACTGTAATCCCTTTTGGCTTTTCGTCGACTTCAACCCATATATTCTGTTGAACGGAGCCTGTTCCATAAAGTTTCATCCATTCGAGAGTCTCTTGATTCTGGACACCGGTCAGGTCGATTCTTACTACAGGGATATTGTTAATGCTTTCAACAGAGTATTGGATATTGGGAATTGAAGTGGTTGATTCGTCAATATCAGGATTCGGGGAAGCTAATGAGTCGTCAGGAATACCGGTATCTACTTTTTCCTCGACAATTTCTTCATCGTCACCTGAACATGAAACGAATCCCATGCCCAATACAAGCATCATTGTGATGCCAAAAATCTTAAATTGTTTCATAAAATTAGGTGTATTTGATTAATGTGTTGCAAAATTATGAAAAGTGAGTCAAATTACCCCCCCATTTAGTTAAATAATATTAAGAATATTAGCCGCATTTAATTGTTGCGAATTTTATTACTTGAATGGAGGAGTTTTTGTCCTTATTTGTCACATAGTATTAGATAATAGCAATAAAATGGCTATCTTCGTAGGCGGAAAGCTATGAAGATAGGAGATATTGATTTGGGAGACCGTCCGGTGATGCTCGCACCCATGGAGGATGTGACCGATCATTCATTCCGCCTGATCTGTAAAGAGCAGGGAGCGGATATGGTTTATACTGAATTTGTTTCGGCTGATGCGTTAATACGGAACATCAGTGCAACAACGCGTAAACTTCATATTGATCCAAAAGAACGCCCGACTGCAATACAGATTTATGGGCGGGATGTAGAGCCGATGGTTGAGGCTGCCAGGATAGTCGAAGCTGCCGGTCCTGACATCCTTGACATAAATTTCGGTTGCCCTGTAAAAAAAGTTGCCGGAAAGGGTGCAGGGGCAGGAATGTTACGTGATGTACCCAAGATGCTTGCAATAACAACTGCAGTAGTCAAAGCGGTAAATATTCCGGTAACAGTAAAAACGCGCCTCGGTTGGGACTGCGAGAGTAAAATTATTGTGGAGCTTGCCGAGCGGCTACAGGATTGTGGAATAAAGGCCTTGACTGTACATGGACGTACACGCTCACAGATGTATACGGGTGAGGCTGACTGGACAATGATTGCCCACGTCAAAGAGAATCCTCGCCTTACAATACCGCTGATAGGTAATGGGGATATTACCACTCCGGAGAAATTGTGCAATGCCTTTTCGCGATATGGTGTTGACGGTGTGATGGTGGGGAGAGCTTCGATAGGAGCCCCTTGGATATTTCATGACATGAAACAGATGTTGCTAAGGGGTGTACGAGTCCCGGAACTCTCTGTTCAGGAGAAATTTGCTATACTGCGCCGTCAAATTACCGAAAGTATCGACCGTATTGATGAGTATCGCGGAATACTCCATATTCGCCGGCATCTTGCTGCTTCCCCGTTGTTCAAAGGAATTCCACATTTCCGTGATACACGTGTGGCAATGCTGCGTGCCGAAACATATAATGAGCTTGACGCGATATTGCTGCATATTGAAAATGATATTATTCCGGCTGTGGCTGAAGCCCGGTTTTGTGATAATAACACAGATAATTAAAATCGTATGTCAATGAAAAGATTATTGGTTTTAGGTGCTTTAATTGCAATGTATATATCATCGGTCATTGCTGCTGACGGCAGTGGGGATGTAAGACGTGTGGTGATGGCTGCTGCACGGGAGTTTGATGAGGTGTATGTTTCAGGCGATGCTACTGTTGAAATTTGTTGCAATACACGACATGCAGGATTAATTGTGTATAATAATGCGTCTGATGAGAGTGAGCGGATACGTTGTTACAATGACGGAACAAAGTTGTATATTGACGGACGTTGCGAGCAGCATGGTGTGGAGTCCCGTATTGTAGTGTTCTATGATGAACCTTTAAAACGGATTGTTAACAATGGCGCAGGTACTATACTCGCGACAAGAATGCCGGAAGAGTCATCCATTGAGGTGATACTCAACGGGTCGGGTGCGATAAAACTCGGCAAGAAGATGAAACTTGAAAAGGTGACATTGATAAACAATGGAGAGGGGTCTATACGTATTCCGATGATAAAGTCCTCAGAGGTGAGGATTATTGCCAATGGAACAGGTGCCGAGCCGATGGGTATACTCAAGATACGTTGTGACAAGTTATCTGCTATAACCAATAGTTCTGCTGACATTTCTATTGGAGATGTAAAGGCACGAGATGCATCATTTGTCGCTAATGCCGAAGGCTCGATTGCGGTGGCAGGAAAAGTTCATGAGGCAACGATGGCAAGTAATGGCGCGGGTTCGATTGAAGCCGGCAAGATGAGCTGCAATATCGTGAATGCCTCATCGACAAGTACCGGAAATATCGATTGTAGGGTGAAAAAATCAATTTCAGCCAAGGTCTATGGAGACGGAAAAATTTCATATAGAGGGAATCCGGATAATGTGGATGCTAATGGAACTAATGTAATTGCGAAATAGAATCTGAATTATGAAACACGGTGTCATTATATTGGCTGTTACTTTATTTACGGTTTTGACGGGTTATGGAACGGAGTTGACCCGATATGAACTTGATATTAATGACTTCTCGGAACTAAAAGTTGTCGAGGGTATAAATGTCGATTATGAGTGTAATGCCGATTCTGCCGGAAAAGCTGTATTCTATACGTCATCTGATCTGGCATCAGTCCTTATGTTTTCAAATAATAAGAATAAACTTGAAATGCAGATAGCCACCGATGGAATCAGTTATCATGATTTACCGACAGTTAAGGTTTATTCCAATTTTCTTACAAAGATTGAGAATAGTGGGGATTCTATGGTGAGAGTCCTTAGTGTGGCTTCCGGTCCAAAATTCAAGGCTAATCTTATTGGTAACGGGCGAATTGTTGTCCGGAATATAAAAGCCACTCAGGTCGATGCATCGATTAATTCGGGAAACGGAACAATTGTTGTTTCGGGTACTTGTACGACCGCAAAATTGAGTTCAGTTGGAACCGGCTCTATTGAAGCCGACGGATTGGATGCAACCGATGTGAAGTGTATTCTGCTCGGAACTGGATCGATAGGCTGTTCTGTCAAGCAGAATCTGAAAGTTATAGGCACAGGCTCGGGAACTGTTTTCTATCGTGGAACTCCCGAGAAAACGATCAACCGGTCTTTGGGAGTTAAGATTGTTCCGCTTGACTAATTACACTTTATGCAGATGCCGAGTGATATGCCAAGTCTGAAACTGCGCACGGCTCGTACTATTAAATGGAATGTCATCGACCGTGTTTCGTCGCAATTGTTATATGCGGTGACAGGCATAGTACTTGCACGTATCCTGTCTCAGGAGGATTTCGGCCTTGTCGGGGCGATAATGGTATTTCAGACGTTTGCCACACTGTTTATTGACAGTGGTTTTTCATACGCTTTGATTCAGCGAAAGAACCCTACGGAGGTTGATTACAGTACCGTACTGTGGTTTAACGTCGGCGTTGCGGTATTGATATATGCCATATTATGGTTTTTTGCTCCGTTCATAGCCGGGCTGTTCCAGAATGATACCCGCTTGATTCCGTTATCAAGGGTAATGTTCTTGACATTTATAATAAATGCAACGGCCATAGTACAGACCAATAGGCTGATGAAGCGGATGGAGGTCAAGATGATAGCCGTATCAAATACTCTCGGACTTACTGCCGGAGCTATTGTCGGTATATGGCTTGCTGTTAATGGATATGGGGCATGGGCGGTTGTATGGCAAACTATTGTTCTTGCATCGGTCAAGTCTTTGTTATTATGGATTACAAGCCATTGGCTACCGGTCATGCGTTTCTCGTGGTCGTCGCTACGGTCGATATTCCGCATTGGTTCGGGAATAATGGCAAGTTCGTTTCTAAATACTTTATTCCAGAATATATATTCTTTTTTTATAGGAAACAGGGTGGGGCTTGTGAGTCTCGGATATTATACTCAAGCCGATAAGTGGAGCAAGATGGGTGTGTCATCACTATCGCAGGTGCTTACTTCATCATTTTTGCCGGTCCTGTCGGGATTTCAGGATGACAGGGAGCGGTTTAATCGTGCGACAGCCAAGATGAACCGTTTTACCGCATACATTCTTTTTCCTGCGATTGGATTCCTTATTGTAATGGCCGAACCGTTATTCCACCTATTGTTCGGTACGAAATGGGATGCGTCGGTTATATTGTTCCAGTTATTACTGGTAAGAGGAATATTTACCGTACTGTCATCGCTTTACAACAATTATATCCTTGCGCTTGGGCGGGCAAGGCTGTTGGTTATAATGGAACTTGTGCGTGATGGCGTGGCTTTGGTGGCAATATTCCTTACACTTCCTTATATTGCTGTTACGTTTCCTGACGATATGACATACGGGGTGAAAATATTGCTTTGGGGTCAGGTTATTGCATCGGCATTGACTTGGATAGTAACCCTTGTTGTCACTGCACATGTCGCCTCGCGTAATTTCTGGGAATATATTGCTGATATGTTGCCGTATGTATGTGAGACCGTAGTGATAATGCCTATAATGGCAATCATGTCGCAATTGGTTGATACTCCGTTTTTGATATTGTGTGTTCAGGCAGTTGCCGGATGTGGATTGTATTTTGCTGTAAACCGAGTGTTACACTCTCGTATTCAGACTGATGCAATGGATTATTTCATGTACCGTTTCCGGAACAGGAGGGTTGGAAAAAACAAGGAGAAAACTCCTGATAATTTGAATGGAATAAAATAAATCTATCGCGAAAAATATTCTGAGAAAATATCCCTGATATTCGTATTGTATTACTATATTTGTATGACATAAAAATAGCATAGTGTTATATGTCACGTCGTGATGACGTGGATATAACAAGGGTGGCAACCTTCCCCCGGTTACCACCCTTAATTATTTTATCCTGCCGTTTTCGGCAGTCTATAGGGACCCTTTGGTTGATGGTAATGTGTATTTGAACATATCGCGCTTGATTGCCATTTTGATCGCTCGGGCGAGAGACTTGAATATTCCCTCTATTTTGTGGTGTTCGTTTACTCCTTCTGCGCGTATGAACAGGTTCATGTGTGCATTGTCGCTGAAGCTTTTGAAAAAGTGGAGAAACATCTCAGTGGGCATATCTCCTATTTTTTCACGACGGAATTCGGCATCCCATACAAGCCAAGGGCGTCCGCCGAAATCGATGGCAACTGTGCAGAGGCAGTCATCCATAGGCAGTACGTAACCGTAGCGTTCTATCCCGCGCTTGTCTCCAAGTGCTTTATGAAAGGCGTTACCAAGGGCAATGGCTGTATCCTCTATTGTGTGGTGTTCATCAACATGCAGATCTCCGGTTACATTAATTGACAAGTCTATTCCGGAATGCCGTCCGATCTGCTCAAGCATGTGGTCAAAAAAACCGAGTCCTGTATGTATGTCGCATTTGCTGTTGCCGTCAAGGTCAATGTCTATTTCGACAGATGTCTCGCTTGTTTTACGGCTAACATGAGCTTGTCTTGTACCACCTTGCAGAAAATCGGCAATACGCTCCCACGAACAGGTAATCAATGCCGTAGTGCCGGAAAGATTATTTTTGGCAAGTTCATCGGAAATCTCGTCAGGATCGCGAAGCAGGATCGCTTTGCACCCGATATTCTTGGCAAGCATCACATCTGTCAGTCGGTCTCCGATTACAAAAGAATTGTCAAGGTCATATTCTCCTGATAAGTATTCGCCTAATAGGGCTGTGCCCGGTTTACGGGTTGGCGCATTTTCCTGCTCGAATGTGCGGTCGATTATTATGTCATCGAATATCACTCCTTCATTCTCAAATGTGCGGAGCATCTTGTTGTGCGGAGGAAGAAAGTCCGATTCAGGGAATGACTCAGTGCCCAGTCCGTCCTGGTTTGTTACCATAACGAGCTTGAATGGCATACGATTGGCAATAAAGTGCATGGCACGTAACACTCCGGGGAGCAGCTCCAGTTTTTCGAGTGAATCGACCTGATAGTCTTCCGGAGGTTCGACGATAAGAGTGCCGTCTCGGTCTATGAATAGTACTCTTGGCTTATCTGTTGTTTCCATAATCGCTCAGCTTGTCAATCAATAATCTGTTTTCTTCGGTATTACCTACGGTAATGCGCAGGCAATTGCCACATAAATGTACACGACTACGATTCCTGACTATGACACCGCAGTCTCGAAGGTAATTGTATATGGCATCGGCTTCAGTGACTTTCACAAGTATAAAATTGGCATCGGACGGGTATATCCCCAATACGATATTGTCAATAGTTTCAAGTTCGGTAATAAGGTTGTCGCGGGCATCAAGAATCTCCTGAGTCGTTTCTTCAATATGGGTGATGTCGTCGAGTACTTTTAAGGCCTGTCGCTGGGTCAGTTCATTTATATTATACGGATATTTGACTTTATTATATATATCTATGATGGAGGAAGATGCATAGGAGATGCCGAGACGTATTGCTGCACTGGCCCAAGCCTTAGAAAATGTTTGCATTACTATCAGGTTAGGGAAGCTGTCGAGATATTCAGTCATTGAACCTTTGGTGGAGAAATCTATATAGGCCTCGTCAATGACAGTTATGCCATTGAAACGGTTGCATATATCACATAGCTGTTCACGGGAGAAGGCGTTGCCTGTAGGATTATTGGGAGTGCATATCCAAATTATTTTTGTGTTATTGTCGCAGGCTGAGAGTAGAGCTTCGCTATCAAGCGAAAAATCTTTTCTTAGGCTCACGCGACGGTACTCTATGTCATTGATGTCGGCACAAACCTGATACATGCCGTAGGTGGGTTCTATCGCAACGACGTTATCGATTCCCGGTCGGCAGAATACGCGGTAGGCAATATCTATACATTCGTCACTTCCTACTCCGAGAAATATTCTTTCAGGTGATACATTCCGATATTTGCCAAGTTGTTCTTTTACCTTGGTCTGTAACGGGTCAGGATAACGGTTTAACCCTGTAATGCGGCTGTTTTCATTTGCGTCGAGCCAGGCGCGCGCTTCTCCTGTAAATTCATTACGGGCGCAAGTATATGGTGAAAGATTCAGTATATTCGGTCGGACTAATTCTTCTAATGTCATAGTTAAGGCTATTGGTTATCGATTGATTGTAAACGTAGTGTCATCGCCATCTTATGAGCCATAAGGTCTTCATTCTCGGCCATTATCTCTACTGCTTTGCCTATGGATTTTATCCCTTTGGCATCCAACTGCTGGAATGTTATTTTCTTGCAGAAACTGTCAAGATTGACACCGCTATAGGACTTTGCATACCCCGAGGTGGGCAGTGTGTGGTTAGTACCGGAGGCATAGTCTCCTGCGCTCTCGGGAGAATATGCACCGATAAATACTGAACCGGCATTCCTGACCCTGTCACATAAGGATAAGGCATCGTTATGGTTGATAATGAGGTGCTCCGGAGCATATTCATTGGAGAATGCCATTACTTCATCAATGTCATGTAATAGTATCAATCGGCTGTGATTAAGTGATTTTTCCATCATTTCACGCCTTGGCATCAATGACAGTAATTGTTCAATCTCTTTTGGGAGTGAACTTATCAGCCTTTCAGATGTCGTCAGCAGTATGGACTGGCTGTCAGGTCCATGTTCGGCTTGTGACAGGAAGTCAGCTGCGACAAAGTCGGCCCGTGCGCTGTCGTCGGCAATTACAAGAACTTCCGAGGGCCCTGCCGGCATGTCGATTGAAACATTGTCCCGTGAGACCTGTTGTTTGGCTTCCATGACATACCGGTTTCCTGGTCCGAATATCTTGTACACGGCAGGTATTGTTTCTGTGCCGTATGCCATTGCTGCAATAGCTTGTGCTCCTCCTGTTTTATATATGCGGTGTACACCTGCCACTTGGGCTGCATATATTATGGCCGGATGTATTTTCCCGTCTTTTCCCGGAGGTGTACACATGATTATTTCTTTGCATCCTGCAATACCTGCGGGGATTGCAAGCATAAGCATGGTGGAGAACAGTGGTGAGTTTCCTCCCGGTATATATAGGCCGACTTTATCGATTGGGACTGCACGTTGCATACATTTTACTCCTGGTGAGGTTTCTACAGAGACGGGCGTCATACGTTGTGCCGAATGGAATGCCGTGATATTCTTTTCGGCAACTGTTATTGCTTCACGCAATTCGGGATCAATGAGCTTTTCCGCTTCTTTAAATTCCTCTTCACCGACAGCGAGAGTGTCGAGTGTCGCTCCGGTAAACCGTTTCTCATATTCTTTTAATGCGTCATCACCATGAGTGCGTATATTCTCGATAATATTGGCAACAACGACTTTTACCTCGTCGGCTGTATCGGATAATGCTCGCTTGGTAAGAGCTCTCCATTCACTACGTTGAGGGTATCTTATTATTTCCATAATTGCCTAAAGTATCATTTTTTCAATGTCAAGGGCAAGAATGCCTTCAGCTCCGGCTGATTTCAATTTGCCTATGATTTCCCAAAAACGTTTCTCATCCAGAACGGAGTGTACCGAACACCAGTCGGTATTGGCGAGTGGCAGTACTGTCGGGCTTTTTATTCCGGGCAGTATGGCGAGCACTTCATCAAGTTTTTCTTTAGGAACATTCATCAGAATGTATTTTTTTCCGTCGGCAGCTTTTACCGCATCGATGCGGAACATCAGTTCATTAAGAATTACGTGTTTCTCCTGTGGCAGCTTGCGGTTTTGTGCCCCGATTAATACTGCTTGTGATTCAAGCACTTTCTCCACTTCAGTAAGATTATTACTAACCAAAGTGGAACCTGAGGAAACTATGTCGAAAATTGCGTCGGCAAGACCTATTCCGGGGGCAATCTCAACTGAGCCGGTAATAACATGGATGTCGGATTTAATTCCGTTCTCGGAAAGAAATTTTGAAAGTATAACAGGGTAGGAGGTCGCTATCTTACGATTGTTAAACCAGCTCAGGCCATGATATTCTATGTGCTGGGGAATAGCAAGAGATAGCCTGCAACGGCTGAAGCCCAATTCCTTTAGTATGTTAACGCTTTTATTCTTCTCAAGTACTTCATTTAGCCCGACAATTCCTATGTCAGCTGTTCCTGATGCGACGGAGTCAGGAATGTCATCATCACGCAGGAATAGCAGCTCTACCGGGAAATTTCTGGACGGGATAAGCAATGTGCGTTTTGCTGTCGTCATTTTTATCCCGGCTTCTCCGAGCAGTTCCATTGTCTCGTCATATAGTCTGCCTTTTGACTGTACGGCTATCCTTAATCTTGTTTCCATTATTGTTTTTATTATGTGTTGTCTGCAAATCAAAAAGCCGGTTGCCTTTGTTGGAGGAAGCCGGCTTGAATGAGTTATAATATCCTGAGTTAATCATGCATAAACCGTAACCACGCTTCCTTAGATGAAGATGGAATGATGATGGTAATGATGACGAACGATGAAAATAATCATATTTATTCGTAAATGCTTTTAATTTGTGGCAAAGTTATGCCATTTTATTGATAAAAGCAACTAAATATCCAGTTTTTGCACGTTAATTATTCCATGAGAATTTTATAATGAATTAAACCTGTTATTGTTATCTGTCGTTTACAATAATTTATGTGTCGGGCATTGTGGATTGTGCATTAAAATTTTTACCTTTGCAAAAAATTTTGTATAAGTAATTTTCATTACATGATGAAGAAATTCAACGAATATAATAGCTTTAATCTGTCGGATATCAACAAGGAGGTTCTTGAACGGTGGAACAAGGAGAAATTGTTTGAGCAGAGCATGAAAGTGCGTGAGGGCAATCTTTCGTTTGTGTTTTATGAAGGTCCCCCATCGGCAAACGGTATGCCCGGGATTCATCATGTGATGGCTCGTACCATAAAAGATATTTTCTGTCGCTACAAGACGATGAAAGGATTCCACGTCAAGCGTAAGGCCGGTTGGGATACGCATGGTCTGCCGGTGGAACTTGGTGTGGAAAAATCTCTTGGAATAACGAAGGAAGATATTGGAAAAAAAATATCTGTCGACGAATATAATGCCGCATGTCGACGCGAGGTGATGAAATACACCAAGGAATGGGGTGCCTTGACCAACATGATGGGATATTGGGTCGACATCGATAATCCGTATATTACTTATGATAACCGTTATATTGAGTCGGTGTGGTGGCTGTTGCGTCAGCTGTATGACAAGGGTTATCTTTATAAGGGTTATACTATACAGCCATATTCTCCTGCGGCAGGAACGGGGCTGAGTACACATGAATTAAATCAGCCCGGGTGTTATCGTGACGTGAAAGACACTACGGTAACGGCATTGTTTGAGATGCTTGATCCTCGTCCGGAAATGATGGAGTGGGGTAAGCCGTGTTTTGTCGCATGGACAACCACCCCGTGGACATTACCGTCAAATACTGCATTATGTGTCGGGCCTAAGATTGAATACGTGTGCGTGCGGACCTATAATCCTTATAATGGGGAGAAAGTCAGCATAGTAATGGCGAAGGAACTCGTGAAGTCCTATTTCAAGCCCGAAGGTGCGGAACTTCCGATGGAAGAATATAAGCAGGGGGATAAAACAGTGCCTTATCGTGTTGTATCGGAATATATAGGTGCCGACCTTGTCGGTATGAAATACAAGCAGTTGATACCATGGGTTAAACCGACTGAAAAGGTTGACGGAAACGCTGCGGAATTTATCAAAAAATATGCCGGGGCTCATCCTGAAAAGTGCTTTAATGTGGGTAATGATCGCTTTGTAGAACTGTCGGACGAGGCGTTCCGTGTGATTCCCGGTGATTATGTTACAACCGAAGACGGTACAGGTATTGTGCATATCGCGCCCACATTCGGTGCTGATGATGCCAAGGTCGCCAAGGCTGCCGGAGTACCGTCACTATTTATGATAAACAGGAAAGGGGAGACTCGTCCGATGGTCGACCTTACCGGAAAATATTACCTTTTGGACGAGTGTGCTGAAGAATTTGTCGCACGATGTGTGAACGACGGTGTGTATTCTGCCCATGCGGGGGATTATGTGAAGAATGCCTACGACCCGCGGTTTAACCCCGATGGTAAATTTGATGAAGTTGCGGCACAGAAAGCCGAGGATCTGAACGTTGTTCTGTGTATGGAGATGAAGCAGTCGGGAATTGCGTTCAAGATAGAAAAACATGTACACAATTATCCGCATTGTTGGCGAACTGACAAGCCTGTGCTCTATTACCCGCTTGACAGTTGGTTTATTCGGACAACAGCAGCACGTGAACGCATGATGGCATTGAATGACACAATTAAATGGAAACCGCAATCAACCGGTTCAGGCCGTTTTGGCAAATGGCTTGAAAACTTACAGGATTGGAATCTGTCACGTAGCCGTTATTGGGGAACACCGCTTCCCATCTGGCGTACAGAGGATGGTATGGAGGAATTGTGTATCGATAGTGTCGAGACATTATATAAGGAGATCGATAAGTCGGTTGCCTCCGGTATCATGGCATCCAATCCATATAAGGATAAAGGATTTGTCCCGGGAGATTACAGCGTGGAAAATTATGATAAGATAGATTTGCATCGTCCGTATGTTGATGATATAGTCCTTGTATCGGCATCAGGCAAGCCCATGCACCGTGAACTTGACTTGATTGACGTATGGTTTGACTCCGGAGCTATGCCATACGCCCAGATTCATTATCCGTTTGAGAATAAGGATGGACTTGACTCGGGAGAACTTTACCCGTCGGATTTTATCGCAGAGGGTGTAGATCAGACACGAGGATGGTTCTTTACTCTTCATGCCATAGCTACGATGGTGTTTGATTCGGTTGCTTATAAGGCTGTTATATCTAATGGACTTGTGCTTGACAAGGAAGGAAACAAGATGTCGAAACGACTTGGCAATGCCGTGAACCCGTTTGATGCAATAGAAAAATTCGGTTCAGATCCGTTGCGCTGGTATATGATTGCCAATTCGGCGCCATGGGACAATCTCAAATTTGATACCGCCGGAGTGCAGGAGGCGAGCCGAAAATTGTTTGCAACCTTGTATAACACTTATTCTTTCTTTGCCTTGTATGCTAATGTTGACGGATTTGACAACAGTCAGCCCCAGATTGCTCTTGAAAAGCGTCCGGAGATTGACCGTTGGATAATATCGTTGCTCAACACACTTGTCAAGGAGGTTGATGAGGCTCTTGCCGACTATGAGCCAACAAAGGCTGCACGTGCCATAAATGATTTTGTTAATGATAATCTTAGTAACTGGTATGTGCGTTTGAACCGTAAACGTTTCTGGGGCGGAGATATGGATGAGGACAAGTTGTCGGCATATCAGACTCTCTATGCATGTCTTGTGACAATTGCCAAACTTATTGCTCCTATATCTCCTTTCTTTGCCGATCGATTGTACCAGGATTTGACTTCGGTTACAACAGGAAACACGGTATCGGTTCATCTTGAATTATTCCCTGTCGTTGATGAAAAGGCAATTGACAAAAGTCTTGAAACTCGCATGGGAATAGCCCAGACTATAACTTCAATGGTGTTGTCGTTACGCCGTAAAGTGAATATTAAGGTGCGTCAGCCGTTGTCGATGTTGATGATCCCGGTACTTGACAACGCCCAGTATCAGGCGATAGAATCTATGAGTGACCTTATTTTGGGTGAAGTGAATGTGAAAGGAATAAAATATGTCGATAATGATGAGGGCGTGCTTGTAAAGCGAGTGAAACCTGATTTTAAGAAACTCGGCCCGAAATTCGGCAAAACGATGAAGCTTGTGGCAAAAGCGATAGAGGCAATGAGCCAGCAGGATATTGCTGCAATGGAAAAGCAAGGCAACGTATCGCTTGATGTGGACGGCACACCGGCAGTAATTGAACTCTCTGACGTTGAGGTTATATCCGAGGATATTCCCGGATGGCTTGTCGCTAACGAGGGGAACATTACTGTAGCTCTCGATGTTACTATTACTGAGGATTTGAAGCAGGAAGGAATTGCGCGAGATGTCGTAAACCGTGTACAGAATATAAGGAAGAACCGCGACTATGATATTACTGATAAAATCAACATCGTGGTTGCTCCTAATGACGCAACCGATGCTGCCTTGCTCAAGTTCAGTGAATATATATCGCGCCAAGTGCTTGCTGCTTCACTCAATATCGGTGAAATTCCTGATGGTGCGGTCATTGAGGAACTCGATCTTGACGGAATTACATTAAATGTGGTAATTACTCTTAACCGATGACCATTTTGGAAAACGTAAATGATATATCATGAGCGAAAAGACAAGATATTCCGATGAGGAATTGCAGGAATTTAAGGAAATAATCCTTGCAAAATTGGAAAAGGCTCAACGCGATTATGAATTGCTGAAAGCCAATCTGATGAATACTGACGGCAATGACGTGTCAGATACATCTCCTACATTCAAGGTGCTTGAAGAGGGTGCGAGCACACTCAGCAAAGAAGAGGCAGGACAGCTTGCCCAGCGTCAGATGAAGTTTATACAGCATCTTCAGGCTGCATTGGTGCGCATAGAGAACAAAACTTATGGAATATGCCGCGAGTCAGGGAAATTGATTCCAAAGGAACGGCTGCGTGCTGTACCTCATGCGACATTGAGTATAGATCAGAAAATGTTGAAGAAATAACAGCCCACATTGAATGAAGCTATCTAAAGGGTATTTGGCATTAGTAATCATTCTTGGTGTAATAGTCATTGACCAATTCCTGAAAATATGGGTAAAAACCAATTTTTATCTTGGTGAAGATTTGCCTGTAACAGACTTCTTCCATCTGTATTTCATCGAAAACAATGGAATGGCATTCGGCATGGAGATGGGGAGTAAATTATTTCTTACATTGTTCCGTATCATAGCCGTTGCTGCGTTGATATTCTATATCTGTAAAATAAAGACGAGAGAATGTATCAGTAATGGCTATGTTGCTTGTTTTTCACTGATAACGGCCGGAGCGGCAGGAAATATAATCGATTGCTTGCTCTATGGGTTGATTTTCAATGACCCTTTCCCTCCTGAAATTGCAACAATGTTCCCTGAAAATGGAGGTTATGCTCCGTTGTTCTATGGCAAGGTTGTTGATATGTTCTATTTCCCGTTGTTCAGTTTCAACTGGCCGGAATGGATACCGTGGGTGGGGGGTGAACATTTTGTTTTCTTCCAACCGGTGTTCAATTTTGCCGATGCCGCAATAACGGTTGGAATTGTATCGTTGATACTTTTTTATTCCAAACGGTTATCGGGTTCTGAGACGGAGTCATGATTATGAGGTGTGTTGCTCGTTTAATTCCTGTTGTGTTGGCTGTTATATCCATGGCCGGCTGCAATGCTGTACCTGAGCATGTAATACCGCCGGAAGAAATGGCAATGCTGCTTGCCGACATTCACATTGGAGAGAGTGTTGTCGAGATAAACAGGGGGGACTATAGGGAGGATTCTCTGAAAAAGGCATTGAAGCAATCGATATATATAAAACATGGTGTTACTGCCGAACAGGTAGACACATCATTTGTATGGTATGGTCATCACATTGAAGAATATATTAAAGTGTATGACCGGGTCATTGAGATTCTTGATAAAGATGTCCGTGAGATTGGAACAACTACTGATGAGGTACAAATAACTGTTGCCGGAGATTCTGCCGATGCCTGGAACGGGATTCGCTATTATATTATGGCACATGATGCTCCAAGCGAGTATATATCATTCTCGATTAATCGGGATGATAATTGGGAGAAGGGTGACAAATACCAATGGAGGATGAAGTTATTTAATAGCCGGTCTTCAATGGATTGGTCAATATTCGCTGACTATGATGACGGATCGACTGAATATTATAGTGAGACCGAGTCGGGGGACGGGTGGATTGATATTTCATTCGTGCTTGATACAACAAAGGTCGCTACACGTGTATATGGTGCTGCACGTGTTAATCTGGCATCGGGTGACAGGGTGTTTGCCGACAGTATTTCATTGGTTCGTACCAGAATGAATCCTGATCGTTATATGCGGTTCAATCACAAAAGATTCAATTACGGTAAGAAATAATGGTTGAACGTTATTTCAGTCAGGTTGTACTTCATCAGGGTAATGTACATAGAAATGCTGTAGTGGAAGTGAATGGCGGGTGTATAGCCGTTGTCCCTTATGAAGAAGAGACTGCATTCACGGTGTTTATATCGGGATGTATTGCAGTATGCAATAATGGAGTCAATCCGGTATGTCTGACTGAAATGAATGCGATTGTGTGCAGATGTGGCTCTGTGTATGACGCGTTATCGGCAATTGACATGTATCTTGGAAAAAACGGGCTGTATTTGTCTGACTGCAAAAAAAAACAAGGACATGATGTTGTGTCCTTGTTGAAATATGATGTGAGTAGTGGGTGGAACTTTGTATCCCTTTAGATTAATCCTACAATTTCATTGATGTCATTAATGCCGTGGCGGTTACAATAGTCATCCATGTAATCGATTATTTTCATTGTAACTGACGGGTCGATGAAATTGGCAGTCCCTACCTGGATGGCACATGCCCCTGCAAGGATGAACTCTATCGCGTCAAGTCCGTTCATGATGCCGCCCAACCCGATTACCGGAATCTTTACGGCATGAGATACTTGCCAGACCATCCTTACTGCAACCGGACGTACTGCAGGTCCTGAGAGTCCTCCTGTTATAGTCGACAGGTGCGGGCGTTGGCGTTCGATGTCGATTGACATTCCGAGCAATGTATTTATCAGGGATACGGCATCGGCTCCTTCAGCTTCAACTGCGCGGGCAATTTCTGTTATATCGGTAACGTTTGGGGAGAGTTTTATGATTACAGTCTTTGGAAAGGCTTGTCTCACGGCTTTGGCTACTTGTGCCGCTCCGTCACAAGTAGTCCCGAATGCCATTCCTCCCTGTTTTACATTGGGACAGGAAATGTTTACCTCTATGGCATTGATTTTGTCAAGTGGGGCGAGCTTTTCACACACTGCGATATAGTCATCTACTGTCGCTCCTGATACATTTACTATAACATTGGAATCGACATCCTTAATCCGTGGATATATGTTATTGATAAAGTAATCGACACCTTTATTCTGTAATCCTACGGCATTAAGCATTCCGGATGGGGTCTCTATCATGCGAGGATAAGGGTTTCCTTCGCGGTGATTTATTGTTGTACCTTTGATAATGAAGCCTCCAAGACGGTTTAGATCGATGAAATCACTGAATTCCTCGCCGTAACCGAATGTCCCCGATGCGGTAAGTACCGGATTCTTCAAGGACAGATTCCCGATGTTAACTGCTAAATTTGCCATGTGAGTTGATTGATATTAAAAACAGGACCTTCTGTACATACGCATACATTTCCTTTGACAGTATTTTCCACACAACATAGACATGCACCAAGTCCACATGCCATCATGTTTTCAAGGGAAACTTCACAGCCTGCTCCAATAGTGTTGGCGACCTTTGCAACTGCTTTCATCATCGGGGCTGGACCGCAACAATATATCATGGAAATTCTATCTTTCAGTATGCTATGGGAAGTGACAAGACCTTTTTCTCCAAGAGATCCGTCTTCAGTGGAGATGTGGACAGTACCTATGTTTTGGAAATATTCCAATTCAAGAATGTCCTTTGCTGAGCGTGCCCCTAATAGAAATTCAGGGTTGTAGCCGTGTTCTTTAAGGTAACTGCCCCAATAGAGCATGGGCGCAACTCCTACACCTCCGCCTATAAGCAATATCCTATCGCTTTGGTTCTCGGGTATTGAGAAACTGTTGCCTAATGGAAGGATAATGTTGATGACCGAACCAATCGGCATGGCGGTCAAGTGAGATGTCCCTTCTCCGGCTTTACGCACAAGTAACCACATGCTGTTGTTGTTTCTGTCAACGTAGTTAATAGAGATAGGTCGCCGCAAAAAGGTGGTTTTGGAATCATCAATTGAAATCTGGACAAATTGTCCGGGGTGTATTTCCGGCAGAGTATCTCCTGTAGCCGGTTTGAGAATCAGCAATGAATAAATGTCACTAAGATGCTGATTATCCTCGATGATAAAATCTAAGATATATTTCTTCATTATTGTTTATAATGTGTATCAGTTCCGGATGTAGGAATGATTTTATTGTGCAAATATAGAAAGAAAATGTGATTCTCGTCTCAATAATTCAGTCCTATATCTTTTGTGGTAGCTGACGGTGTCAGTTTTTGGCGGAAGCCGGTGTGAATGACTCAAAACTGTTGTCGCTGTAAAATACCATTATATTGACAATTTTTTTTGAATTGTCGGTATTGAATGATATTGATGTTTTTTGTGGCTCTTGTGTAATGTCCTTTTTTCCTATAAAAATTCCGTTATCATCCTCTTTCGCAGAAATATCGGGGTCAGGATTTTTTTGAAGTATAGGATCTGTTGGTGATGTACTGAAGTCAAGAGTTTGCATAAAACCTTCAACTTCTGATGTTTCATTATCGTTAAAATCGATTAGTGCGTCATTTTGGGGCTCTGAGGTTTTGATATTTGAATCAATCAGCATCTCTCCCTCGCCAAACATTAGCCATAGTACGGAAAGGGATGGATATGTTTCATGAATCTTACTAATAAGTTCATCGCTGATCTTTTTGTTCCGTCCATTCAGTATTTGTGAAATAGTAGGGCGAGGTATCCGGCAACTGTCAGCAAACTGTGAGTTGGCGATGTTAAGATAATTCATGAAAATTTTGATGCGAGAAACAATGTCCATGCTGTTTTGTTTTGCAATTATCGATGTGCAAATGTAATTATAAAAATTCAAATTTCAAAATTTGCAAAACGGAATAAAAATACTGCAATTGAGCAGAATTGTAAACTTATCAGGCGGTAATAGATTGGGAAAAGTGGAATATTTATTAAAGTGATAGTAATGATATTTATTGTATAGCGTTGATTGTTAGTGGCATTTGTTGTTTGCGCGGTGTGGTGGTATATTTTTTGAGGTAAAATGAATAAAATTAGGGATGAAAACTTGAAATATCGCGTGTAAATAATAAGGAAATCAGATAATTGGCATTAAAGTTAAGGAAAGTGATTGATAGGTGGGTTTCAGGTGTAAATAGTGTAAATATGTAAATAGGATACGATTTTGGAAAGAGAAATATTGGCTAATAACCGATGTAAATTGGAATATAGGTGCTGTTTACGGATGCATGGGTAAATTGTTTAATGGGCTGATTTGCGGTTGGGAATAGCAAATGAGAATATATTCAGAAATAGTTGCTAAATGTAAACAGATTTGCTGCTAAAATTTAAAATTTGGAATATTTGTGAGTGAATGGTTTGTGCTGCGAAAATATTAAAACCTGAGACGGTTAAATCAGCATAATAATCAGCGATAATGCGTGTTAATTTGTTGGTGTTGACTCATTTATATGAGTAAAATGTAAATATATGGACTCTCTTTTCAATAGCATCAGAAAAATCTGAAATATGGTCTAAAATTGGCGCTATTTGGTAAGAATTATGAGGAAATTTCCTATTGCAAGGAATGTTTGCGGCTTGGCAAAGCTATTCTCTCTCCCTGTTTTGTAAATAATAAAGAGTAAAAAGTCTATTGTTCTGATATTTTCGTAATTTTGCTAAAACATTAAAACTTTAATATCATGAAGCGTTTTATCGCTTTGTTGTTCGCTATCATTGCTGTTTCTGTTTCTGCTCAGACGCCTTATAAAGTATATTGTACTTTACAAGGGAATGAGAAAGAATTACGCAACAATCAAATATCTTTAAGCATTGACTTCGGTCAAGAATCTCTTAAAGATAATAAACTTGTGGACGAGAATGGGCAAGAAATCAAATTCAATACTATGGTTTCTGCAATGAATTACATGGTCAAAATTAGGTTGGAGTTACGAGGGCTGTTACAATTCTAAGGACCAAACTTGGGGTGGGCTTATTTTTATATGGATTTTGTCTAAAGAAGTTACATCTGATGATGAAATAACTCAAGGTTTCCAAACTAAGAGAATGTTTAAGGAACGACAAGGAAAGTAAATTTCAGTCTTTTACACATTAGGGAATGTTACTGAACCTTAACAGTGTAGTAATATTCTTTTTTATAGCGAAATCTCAAGGGGTGCGTTACCAATATTCTTACCCTCTATAATCGCAAAAACGAAACGTACAATTTTTCAAAACGAAACGTACAATTTTCTCATTTTTTCGCATTCTCAAAAATACGCAAACTGAAAGGCTTTTAATCACTGTTTGAGCGGTAATTAAAAGCTTTTTATTTTATGGATAAAAAGTGTATTTAATTCCTTATTTTTCAATACTTTTATTTGGTAGTTTCGCTATTTTTTTGTACCTTTGTATAGTAGGTTAAAGTATTAGTTTGCCTATTTGCAATCTATTCAAAACAAAATTGCAATCGAAAAAATTGGCCTCGCATTTAGGTTGAGTTTTTCGTTCTTTTGCTTCCCCAAGCATTTTACTGAGTGTTTAAGTTGCCGCTTTAACACTCTTTTTTTACTCTTTCACTAACATTATATCTGTAAAAGAACTTTGGTAATTGAGCCGGTTTTGCTGCAAACGCCTTTCAACACCATCAAAAGGATTTCCAATATCCATGTTATCATTTATCCATTCGCAAAGGTCTATTATATGTGATTTATTGCTTGTGAAATAAATGTACTTTGTTCCCACAAGCACCTTCAGCACATCAAGATATTCCGACAATCCCCAATAACTTTTATACGAGCCACAATCAGTTGAAAGGTAAGGCGGATCAATCAGGAACAAAACACGTTTATTGCCTTTGTACTCATTAAATAGTTCCTTATAATCTTTGTGAGTTATTTCTAATCCATCTAAATAGCCATCAACACAATAATCATTCTGTTTCACGCAATTATACATCGCGTGCTTCGACAACTCTGCAAAACTATCCGCCCACTTTCCACTGAATAATAACGATGAGCCTAATGTCAAATAATCGACATAACTTTTCCCTGCATATTCGGCAATCACCTCAAGTATTTTGCCACGTATAGCATCAGGGATGCGTTTGTCAGCAGGAACATCTTTCACCATCTTTCGCAGCCGCGCCAAAATATCATTGGTCGTGGCAACATTTTCAAGCCTCTCACAATAGTTGTCATAATCGTTGTAGATTACTTTCAGCTCCGGGCGTTCTCGCTTGACCGTATGAGCAAGCAAACCACTACCACCAAATAAATCCACAACAATATCTATATCTTCAAGCCGAGAAATAACTTCCCGTAAATCGTTCAAAAAACGGCGTTTCTGACCCTGAAATGGCAATGGTGCAGACTTATATACCTTCTCACACATTCAGTTCAAATCTTACGTTTTCCTCGCCGGCAAGCAGCCTGCGTGTATTCATTTCATTACTCTCATAGATATGCACATTGCCGAAGTTTATTGTTATCGATTTCAAAGGAACATCGATCTGACGACTTATCAAATAGAGGTGGTAAATATCTGCCGGCAAACCGAGATTTGCATCAGAACTGCGCTGATATGCCGACACTACCAATTCACCATTATCAATTTGAAACTGCACAAGACTCAAACAAGGCATTTGGTTGCTCTCGACACCTGTCTCGCCCAAGAATAGTACATAATTCTTGCTGTTTCGCTTCTCTCTGTTGATTTTTGCAATCAACGGTGGCAATTTTTCAAAATAAGTAGGGTAGGTGTTTACCAATATCGAACCGCAATAGTCCCACCAATTTATACCGGCTTCCCTATACTTCTCAACAGTTCGCTCACCCGCCATAAATAGGTTTAGTTCACTTCGCAACTTCTTTCTCGCTATGCCGTGGCTCTCGAATATATCCAAGAGATCTGCGGGGGTCAATGTAATTTGTTCATTCAGCAGGTATCTTATACCACCTTTTTTGTTTTGTTGCGTTTTGTCCGATTTTAGGACCTTTTCAAGCATCGAATAATACTTATTCATTCATAAATTATAATTTAATTGGTTTATAAAATAGGGATTAACCCAAAAATTTCGTAACTTTGCACAATCCTACTCAACATACTTTTTGCATAAGCAAGCACAAAAAACGACATACCGCAGTCAAAAGGCATTTAGGCCTCCGACTGTGCGGTATGTCGCATCTTTGTGTTAGTATGTTGGGTAGGATCTTCTACTAACAGGTTGGGGGCTTTATTTTTTCTGCCGCCCCCTTAATGCAGGTTCGGTTATATCTTACAATTATTTCCTCCTATCACTTCCACCTCCTTGAACGAATTAATATTCACGATCTCACCTTTTATTGAGGAATTGCCAATATTTACATTATCAAGGTTTGCTCGCATTGAATTTATGGCAACTCCATTATTACCTATAATCGTGCATCTATCCATTTCCGAAGTGTTATTAACGGTATCAATAATCACACCGTAACCGTTGATATTACTTTCAAATGTCACATCTCGCATTACTCCTTTTGAGTAGCGAAGCAATCGTAATCCATGACCACCATCGGCTGAATATTGATACACAAATTGCAATTTCAAAGTATCATCTTCAACAGCAATCTCATTGCCGTTTGCGTCTTGCCATAAAACAGTTAGTTTTTCGCCCGGTTGGATCGTAACTTCCGATATTTCAGGATAGGAGATAGCCGACATTTTAAAATTAACTTCGCTTTTATCAATTATCACTGAGCCATCAGCTCTTAACAGACTGAATGTAGTTCCAACCGGCACATTAGCCTCTGTCATGTTTGATGTAGTAAGCCATGTCACACATTGCTTTATCACACATGGGGCATCTTCAACAAGTGTAAATGTCATACGGTTGCCTGTATTTTTCACGAATGTCACCGCCATGGCATTATTGGCTACTCCGTAAAATCCGCCAAGCACTGTCGGATTAGCATAATCCGCAATATCAAGCCCAACAGATTCTTTCCCCTTTCCTCCGTATCCGGTGCAATTAATCAACTTTGGTTGGGATTTGTGCCAAACAGATATGCCTGATGATTTATCCGAGGTCCCGGCATATCCAATGCAGTTATGGCATTCCGATTGCGTCATTGATTGAAATCTAATACCGCAACACTCGCCATTAGATTCGGGAATTGTATATTTCGACCCATAGCCGATGCAATTAAATAATTTCGCTTTTGAATAACGGTGACTTATAATCCCATGGCTGCGCTCACCCATGCCTCCGCCATAACCTACGCAATTATATAGAGATGGTCCTCCATACCCAATATAAATACCTCGCGTATTCATAAACCCATACGGAGAACCGATACCAACGCAGTTTATCAATCTTGTTTTACACTCATCATCAAAGTTGTTGCACGATATTACTATACCATGACGGCGTGCTCCTGCTTTATCATCTCCTCCCGATGGGGTATTGCTTGGTATGAAATCAGTAGCCGATTTTGTGCGGTTTTCAAACACGCAGTTAATTAGTGTAACATAATCACTGCTTAAATGAACACATGGGAAATTCCACGCATTTACCGTCCCGGTCCGCAAGAAATGCAAATCTCGATATGTCGAATGGTTATAATTTCCGTATAAATGCGCAACATCAGGATTTGTGACCGCATTATCCAATATCACAGCACAAGGGTAAGCCGATTCGCCCACTGGGTCGTCATCTTCGTACTCGATTATAGCATTATGCCCGATAATATCGACATACTGTCTGTTTAAATATAAACGTTTACCTTTTTCTTCCTTTATATGCCCATAAACGTGAATCTCATACCTATTAAATTCAGAGGGAAGTGGTTTCGTTGAATCTATACTTATATATGCCTTATAAACTGTATCAAAGTCCATGCCTTTGCCTACAGTGATAATATTGGCGGTAGTTTCTTGCGACTGATAATAATATTGGCCATTAACCCAACAATTAATCAGCTTAACGGGCTTTTCGGTAAATTCTTTAGTGACAAAGGTTCCGCCCTGTGCTATCGTCAAATCACGCAATACAACATTTTTCAACGTATCTGCATACGCCCCTTGTACAAATACCGTATTTGTGCTACCCTCGCGACTGATAATTGTTGTAGGTCCTTGCCCCTCAATGGTAATATTCGATACATATAGGGCAACGCCCGATGTACCGCTATAAGTTCCCGACTCAAGATAAATCTTACCGCCTGTTGCCGATAAGCTCTTTATTGCCGCATTAATGCCCGCAATGCCTTCCGACGGCTTAACCGTCATCATCTCCATTACTTTGCTTTTGTCGGCAAAAGCATCATTTCTCTCGCCTGCGATATATACATTTTCCAATCTAACATCATAATTGCTGTTATTGCGCAATGGCAACGACAACGACAAATCTCGCAATACGCAACCCTCTTTCGACACTTGGATATTGGCATCTGCAACCGTTGAATCTGTTGTGATAACCGTTGACCTTCCCATGCCCTCAATAATAATTCCTTCCTTGTTCAGATAAATTATATCCGCCAACGAGGCATTTTCCGTCTCTCCGTCAATTATCGCTCCTCTATATGTCCCATTCATCAAAGTGATTTTTCCGCCGTCTGCACCAAGAAGCCCTAATGCGTAACGTATCACATTGTAACCTTTGTCTTCGGCCGGAGCAACGACATCGGCATATCGTTTATCTTCTTCCGACGAATCAAACGCCGCCACAATCACATTTACATTACGTCGCACAGTATCAACATCTACCCACTTGCTTGAGGTGTAAAACCATTCATCTGCCGAAGCTCCGATAAATCGTTTAAACAGCCATTTGCCATTCGTTGTTTGGCATGTAAATATTACTCCTGGGCGTCTATGGCACTCCGGTATCCAATTTATCGCTTCTTCCAAAGTCTCAAAACATTCCCCATCGGCAAGGGTCTTGAAATCATGGGCATTTATAACATAAGGGAACTCGCGTAGCCAATAATTATTATTGAGCCAATCCCTTTCCGTTGTCAAATCAAGTTCCCCGCTGCCTACAAAACGTTCCACCACATGAACACCGTCAGCTGTCCTGTAAGTAATCGTAAGTCCCTGGCGTCTGGCTTCATCTGGCACTGTGTTTCTTGCACTTCTTGGGGTGTGGAATATCACATCAGAAGCAGCAGGATTATATCTATCAACATCATATAATCCTACATCGTTTTTCTGAACATATTCCACCTTTGCCAAGGATTTTGTCAGATATGCACTTAAATCGACGTCTCCACTACCTTCGCCTCCTGCCGGCAATTGCACATCGCCTTCTCCGAGCATCGACACTCCATTTATCGTCTTTATTGAGACACCATCGATAAGTTTATCCTGTTTATCTTTAAATAATTTCGTAATAAACGAATACAACACCTCTGTATAAGCATCTATACCATTCAACCCCGCACTCAACTTATTTACCACCTCTGCACTTACAGCACCTATATTATCCCGCACTTGTGCCTGCTCATCTTCGGTCAACAACTGTTTAATTTTAAACAATGAGTTCTTATATGGTTCATGGAAATCTGCCCACTCAAAGTGCTCCCCGCCACTTCCGGGCTCAAGGTATCTGCGGCTGTATGCCTTGGGATAAACATTCCCCTTGGTAGTAATCTGCACATCTTGCACGGCTATTCTCATTCCCGCAAAAGTTTTACCCCCTTCCCAACGCAATATTTCACCCATTGGGTAATCTCGGGTCCTCAAAAAAACATAACCCTCCGAACGGTGGCTCCCTCCTGAACTCGGTTCGCAGCCACTTAGGATTATCTTATCTCCTGCGATATTACCAAGCAGCTCTACAAGCATTGTATTTGTCTGTAACGCCTCAAGCGTTCCGCAATCGAGAGGGAAGCTGTTATCAGCTTGACCTCCATAATTTCCTATTACTTTATCCATTATATATAATTTATTTTATACCTCTTCGAGGCAAGTTTATACTCATTTATAAGTGCTTTTATTCTCAATTCTTTTTCTTTCAATTCCATGGGGACATTAACATCAAAATCCCCGATGTCATATTGCGGATTGCTTCGCTCCCTTATTTCACATGGTAATTGCACTTCATATTTGCCTTCTTTTCTTGAATAAACAAATATGTAACCATCAGCAAAACTACTTTTGGAGTCTGTAACTGTTATCCGGCGTTTATCACAGTCAAACTCATCATTCAGCAACCCACGCAACCGACAGACCTGACCGCTATACCTCATCCTATATTCACATTCTGCCTTATAATCCTTCAACTTCGCAGGCATTCCCGTTATTGGTGTTGTCAGAGCTTTCCCCATTGCCAACAAACCGACCTGGCGCCACCTCATCGGCAACAACAACTTCAACAACCTATTTATATCAACATCATAAATACTTCCCATAAGGCTTCATATTTATATTCACATCTTCCACCTTGAAATAACCACTCACAGGATAAGCAAGACCCATAATTGAAGTTAGCGTATCTTTATCCGTCCCGCTCAATGAGTTTTTTAGATCCACAACCTTTACCCCCGCAACTCCTTGCAGCTCATTTACAAGACCCATATCATGATACTCCCCATTAAACGGCAAATTCGCCACATAACTTCTTATCCGGTCCTCGACATCCTTCCTTATCTGTTCTCCATCAAGGTTAGCATTATAATACACATCAACCTCGCACCCAAATATATCCGCATCCCGGTTGATGATGTTGATTAACACCCCCGCATCTTTCACCTCATTCATGTAACTGCGCAACATCGTCGCCTCCTCCTCTTGTAAGCGACATCGAGCACCACCATTTTCACCGGCGACTTTAAGAATCAGAATGCCAGTCTGCGCATCTTCCTCCACTGCCGCATATTTTACCACTCGCCGCTCAGCGATTTCAGCTTCACTCATTCCCCCGGTATCATACTCGTCGCTGTCACCAGGCAGTTCCTTATCCTTCATAAATGCCAATGCCTTTTCCCTATACCACCTCAACCCATGCGGTGATCGCGCACTAAGCATATCATCAACCTCTCGCTTATGAGCATCCATCAACCCCTCCACCACATGACAACACACAGCAACTATGTAAAACAGCACATTCTCCACACTCACTCTGCCCATTACATTATTCCACTCATCACCCACAGCGAAGCCCCATAATTTCGCCGCTTCTGCGTTGGCCATAAAAGCACTCGTCATGCTATCCTTGATCTCCTGAATTGTTCTCATCACTTATTTTTTTTGTTGTTATTATCTCCTCCGTCGCAGGGCATACTCCCTCCATTTCATACCGTTCTACAACTTTTCTATCGACCACTTCACCCGTTATCAATTCTTCGCCATCGGCAAGCTCATCGGTTACACTCCTTCCGTTAGCTATCGCAAGATCCATCAGACCCTCAAGGCTGCCACTCGTCTGCAACGCAACGTCAAGCAGCGTTTGTCTGTCTTTTACTATTATCGTTCCCATTGCTATTCGATTATGACCTCGCCATTATCAACCTTTACCCGTTCACAGTCCACACCACATGCCTTTAGCATCTTTTTCACCCTACCGGGCCACATCACATCTACGACTCCCCCAAGCATCTGCATCACCTCACCACCTATCAACGGAGACTCCTTAAACTCACCACGATTAGTAGTCAATACCGCCTCCACCGTCTGTGCTTCAGTGTCGCCTATCACAATCGAGCCATTTTCAACCAATAGGTCTCCTGTTCCACTATCTATCAATATTCCTCTCATTGCTTCACCTTCTCGTTTTCATAATCACCACGCGTCGTAAGTGTCAATTTGTTCCCTGCCCATGCCCCCGAAGCGGCCTTTAAGGCGGCTCCACCATCTTGCGGAACTGACACCCAACCTGAGAAAACATCTTTTAATAAGTTTATATCCTCCTCAATATTGTTAATGCGGCTTGTTAACTCCTTAACCTTGATAAGTCCTCCGAGGCTACCTCCATTCAGCAACACACCTTCTTTCGTTAGCTCGGCACTCGTTTCATCTCCCACATCGATACGCACTCGCTCCTCGTCGATTACCACCCGGCTCGTCGTGTCGCTCACTACTACCTCTATGCTTTCAATATCATCTGTCAGCAACACTATCCCGGCATTGCCATCGGCAACGAACCCAACCACCACATAACTCCCCACTCGGGGGTAGATTACAACGCCCCATGCGCTATCCTGGTTGGCCTGCAAGTTCACCCCAAGCAATGGAGCTCCCTCATCTATCGGAGTGCAATCAACCGTGCGGGCTTCTTTATCTACCGCGTCAACCATGCATACCATGCTCACGGTCTGCCTCCCGCCCTGTGCCATTCGTCTTATTGCGTCTGCTATATTATTCATGATTTATCCTGTTTTTATTCGCCTATTCTTGACCCCAATGTTATCTCCTGACGGAAACCTCCTGTGCCATATTTTATTACATTCTTCGCTACCTGATACACACCTTTTTTCTCGCCGTCTATCTTTATCCCTATGGCGGTAAGTTTATCCACAAGTTTTGCCCCGAATGTCGTGAAACTGCCTTTCAAACCGTCGCGTTTCAACCGTTTTATCTCCTGTTCCGCCCACGCTTTGAGTTCGCTTTCCGTCTTGTTGTAGGTGTGCAGCGTGCGGTGTTCTCCGTCAGCATCGCCCACCTCTACCTTGATTTTCTTGTTGTTCGGCATCAACGATATTGCCTTCACGCGCAATCTTATATTTTCAGCCTGCTGCTGTTCCAGACTCTGGTCGCTGATGATATTTACACCGGTCTCAAATACCTGTGTCGGACTGTCCTCTTTTTCAAACAGCACCCCGCAATACAACACCGGCTCACCATTCTCATACCTGAAAAAACTCCTGATACCGTTCTCCCGCAGATGCCCCAGCAACGAGGCAACTGTGTCGGCAGTCACGCGATACTGTCCCAAGCTCTGCTCTCCCATAACATTGAGCCGATAACTTATCCCCTGATCCTTGAGCAAGGTTTCAATCGTTACACTCTTATACGCCTTTTTTACCGTTGCCATTTGCTTCAACCTAAACATCTCGTCCTCGCATGTCAATACTATTGGAGTCTTAATACCCACATCGCGCACGTAGCCCGAGAACGCCAATTGAAAATCGTCATCATAGCCAAGCCACACCTTCACCCCATCTCCTCGACGCACAGGCATTTCAGCCACACCGTCCCATTTCAACCGTTTCGGTAGCGTCAGTTTACATGTGTCAGTAAGCTGCTCGGTGTCGAGGGTGATTTCCACCTCCGTTACCCCATCAAGCTCCCATCGCTTCTCGCCCGCTATCTCTATTTTTGCCGTTAGTCTATACATCGGTTAAATGATGTTTAATGGGTTGTTAAACGCTGTTTAATAGTCCGTGCTGTAAATATTGTATTCCTCATCACTCACTGCCGTGATGCTTACGCTTTGGTAGTTGCTGGCCGTGTCTTGCGATACCGAGAACGATTTTACAACTATGCTGGTTATATCGAACACTTCAAGAAACTCGCTGTGCACGCTTAAAGCCTCGTTGTCATCAAGGAACGCACGAAGCTCGCGCAACCCCTCTGCCGGATACTCATCGACTATCACACCATCGCGCACCGCAGCAACACCCACAACGATATTCACACTATAATCACCCGCACTGATATACTCCTTAACAGTCCCGTTCGTCCCCACAATCTGCGTCGTAACGATATTCTTCGTCCGGCTCACCGACACAACTGCGTCATTCATCACAAGACGATCCTTCTTGCGGTTCTCTAAAGTCAGCTCACATAGCACATAACGGTCCTTCCAATAACTCTTGTCCGTTATCGGGCTCCTTTGCTCATTTGTCGTTATCTCATTCCCTCTCCCATCCCAGTTCGGGCTCTTTCCTGTCCTCGACGGCTTAAACCTATACAACGACCCCTTTACCTGCGTCGCTACGCCCGACGCCACAAATTGAAAACTTATTGGTGATATCATTATGCTAAATTTACATCGTTCAATGCTGATAATAAGGCTTCACTTACTAAGTCTTTTACACGCGAAATGTCGCCCTGCAAATTGGTGGTATGTATCTCAAAACGTTCGATAAGTTTATCAATATTTACCGTTATATTCTTTATTTTATAGTTGGTAGCTGATTGGTTACCAACTTTACCAAGAGTACCTGCTGTCGGATCCAAGGTCGTCGGAATGGTTGGTATATCTCCTAATGGTATGTCTCCTAATGGTATATCTCCAAGAGGATCATCCGGTTCGTTTTGATCCTCTTGGAATGATTTTCTGCCCTTTTCTGCTCCTGCCTTAAATGCGCTTACGGCATCGCCAGTGAGTTTATTCCATAGTTCAATTATTGGATTGAAAATCTTACCCATAAGTGAAACAATCTTGTCAAGGACAGGCTTTACATATTTTGAGTATAGATTTGTAAAAAAACCAATTATAGGCTTAAAGATAGAATTAGACAACCATCGGTATGCCGAGGACAACAATCCTTTGACATATCTCCATGCTGAAATTATGGCTTTATAAATGCGCGAGGGGATACTTATAACGAAACGGATCAAATTCTGTATCCAGGTCCATATTTTGTCAAAAATAGGTTTGATTATACCCCATACATAAAGAGCTCCATTTTTTATTGATGTCCATATTTCTGTAATACGCGACACAATAAAATCCCAAAGTGTTCCAACTGTAACTTTTATGACTTCCCATATCCCATACAGAAACGCACGGAACTCCTCACAATTGTTCCATAAATACTGGAAAATTGCGATTAATCCTGTAATGATTGCTGCAATCCACCCTATAATTGGGATATTCATTATTGCAACACTGACGGCTCGACATGCTGACACTGCCGTTTGCTTAAATATGCCAAAAGAAATTGATGCGGTGGTCGCAAATGCAGTTGATGCGCCTCCGGTAGTAATAAACGACAGCAATAATGCACCCAATCCTTTCAACGCTTGAAATATTCCCACTGTAGCAAATCGCACAATCCCCACGGTTGCTCGCATGATGTTCACGAGAAATCCTGCAGAACGAATTTGACCAGTTAATAATTCTTTATTAATCAAAAGCATTTGTATCCGGCTTGCATATAAAAAGCCTCGTATGCTTGACCACATAGATGCCCATTGCAAGTTTTTAATGGCTTTCATACCCGTCCACATACCTTGCAGCAGTGGGAATATTTGTGATAATGGCACAAGGGCCCCCATTATTGTAGTTATCCATATACTCAAATCACCTGTAGCTTGGAAAATGCTTATCTTAAAATCCTCAAACTTTTGGTTTATTCGAGCCTGGCGTTCTGCGTAACTATCCATTACAACCGCAGCCTGCTCCTCCGCCGATGACGTCCCGGTTATCGCTGTCGTAAGTCTCCCAAGCTCATCACTCCCCTGTACCAATGCCCTCGCTGCATTCGCATTCTCCATCCCAAACAATTTCGAGAACAACGCAGCATCTGTCATCACCGGCTTTAGCATATCCAACCGCTCTTTTAGGCTCAAACTGGTATCTGCAAGTTTGTTGATATCAATACCCGCTGCTGCAAGTTCCTCCTGTGTTTGTTTCGGTAAGAAACGGCCTTGCCCAAGTATGGCAAGCGTGTTACGCAAGGCAACACCGCCCTCACTACCTTTTTTGCCTGCTTTGTCTAATACCTGAATAGCAGCAGCCGTTTCCTCAAAAGCCACATTCGCAGCCTTCGCAGCCATACCACACTGTTCCAATGCCACCTTTTGAGCCGGCAACTCTGCGCTTCCCTCCTGTCCCGCAGCCGCCATCACATTCATCATCTCAGCCATTTTCCTGCTGGCTTCCATTGGGTCATCAAGGCTCACACCATATTGGTTCATAGCCGTCGTTAATACCTCCGCTGCGGCAACACCGTCATTCCCCATCAGCTTACTTGTCACCTGAACACTTTCACCCATCGCTTTTAATGCTTCCGGGCATTTTGCCAATTCCGGTGTTAACTGCCCAAGCAGCAACTTATATCCCTCCACTGCTACCGCGGCATCAGTCCCGAAAGCCTTTGCACTCTCCCTCGCATAACCCTCAATCTTTTTAAGGTCTTCTCCCACAACACCGGCAACAGCACTCAGGTCATGCATCTGGCTGTCAAGAGCAATACCCGAAGAACTGAACTGCTGTACAGTCCTGTCTAAGCGTTCCATATAATCTGTTATCAAACCGAAAGCAGCAAGCTTCTGTTCCCACTTTGACAGACCTTTTGTGCTGGTTTCTACGGCAGCATTAAAACGACCTGTGCTCTCTGCCATTCCGTCCATCGCAGCGGTAAAATTACCACCAACATTAAATTGATAATCAAAAATGCTTGACATATAGAATAATTTTTATACTTTTGTAGCGAAGTAATTATTTAACAATGGATTTAATCGTTGCCATAATTGGATATTTAGGCGTGATTATTCAGTTTCTACTGGTCATCTGCGTCCCTTTTTTATTCCTTTGGTTTATTTATCAAGGGGCGATTAAACCATTCATTAAATTATTTCGCAAAAAGGCTTAATGCTTTTTCCCTTCCGTGCTGAACATCCTCGCTATCATCTCATTTAGATTTTTCAACCTCCACTTTTCCAGCCACAAGGCTTGCGCATAATTTGCTGCCCAATCCTCATAACTGCATATCGTCGGGTCAATCCCCAAATTCGACCTTATCAAGGCACAACCTTTTTCAAATCCGTCCTCTTCGTCACGATCCGATAACAGTTGCGCCTCTACAAGTTTTTTAGGCTTGAGCGGCAACTGTTAAGCATTGTACCCAACTGCTTTGTCGCCTCCAAAAAGAGCACCGCATCTTTGCGCATGGCCTCGCTACCGCCAAGCCAACAGTTATCAAACATCACCTCCGAGCTTTTCAACTCGTCACTCTTTGCCATCTTTGCAACAGCACTCATTGTTTCAAGTCGGGGGCGGTGGAAATAGCCCACATGTAAATCGCCGGCATCCACAACATCGATTCTCACAACTTTCCCATATCGCCCTTTCCATTGATTAATCTGTTCCTCGGTTACTCCGCCATCAAAGGTTTCTCCTGTTTTTACTGTTTCTTCCATAATTTTTCTACTGTTATTAATTTGACCTTAGAGCCATTAGCGACCCTAATTGACCCTAAGGTCGTTTTTGTTTTATTACTTAATATCTATCACTTGTTCCACTCTATATGCGACGGCACAAGTTCAAGCTCTACCTCCTGACCGGTATCTCCCTCTTTCCACTTACGGCTATTCGCCTTAAATTGACAGTTTCGTATCTTATCTACCGTTACAATGCCACTATCCGGCAGATAGGTAACTGTAATGTCAAAGGGGGCGATATCCTGCAACCTGCCGTTAGGCGCTTGTCGCTGCAAAGCTTCGACCTCCTCCTGGTAGAGAGTGATCTTTGCGCTCGGCGTTATTCGCCCCTTGGCGCGACCCACCGGGTGGCGACCTGCTCCATACTTGTTTACTACCTCTTGATCTTCGCCATACTCGATCCCGGTAATGCCCGTTACAGGTACACCGCTTATCGCTGCCACAATGTCAGCCCACGAGTATAACGCTCCATTCACCAAAGGAATGCCATTATTGATTACACTTGCCATTGTTATACTGATTTTGCAAATCCGATTCTTACTTTGATTTTTCGCATCACGCCCACAGCTACCTGCTTGATAACGATTTCTACCTCTCCGGTGCTTAACACATCCTGTTCCGGGTCTATCTCTCCCTTATAGCCGCTCAACTCGCCCCCCTTTTCCATATCCTCAAGGGCTTTGTTTGCCGTTGTTTCAAGGTGGGCAACACTGAACGCCTGCATCTTCCCTGTGCTTGCGTCTATGTACACATTACCGCCAAATTCTGGGGTCAAATAGGTACGAACACCACGCACCGCCTTATCCATTGTACGCACACTCTCAATCATTGCGTAGTCGCTGGTGGCAGTGTCCATCGTGTGGCTGTCGTTCACATAACTGCCCGACTGTCCGATTTGGGTTACAAGGAACATATAACGGGCTGCGTCTAACTGTTCAACGAGAGCTCCATCAAGGTTGCGATAAAGTGTTCCGTCTCCAAAAGCCGGCAAGGTTACGCCTGTGGCGAAGTTCTTTACCCAGCTGATAGATTGGTGCACCTTTGCAGCGGACAACAATCCAAGCATCACACCAAGACACGAAACTGTCGATTTGACTGTCTTGTTTGCTTCCGCGGTGTAGAGCTCTGCACCTGTTCCGCTACCGGCTTGACCTATAACGACACTTACACGGAACTGATTTGCTCCTGCTACATCAGTCGGGAGTTTTGTCACATCCTCCACTTTTGGCGCATATAGCACCGACAAAGGGGCATTTACCTTATCAAGAGCATCTGCCACTCCCTGAATAGTCACCACATCAGCAGCTGCGAAAGCTTTCTCTCCACACCAAACTCCCATCTGGCGAATACGACCGCCGGCATAGTTCTGCACGGTCTTAATCTCTACAAAGGTGTAGGCATCAGGCTTCGTAAACACACCCAAATAAAGCGATATGGCGGGGTTGATACGGAAGATCTCCGAAAGCTGATAATGTAGCACCTTCACCGCCCAGCTTTCCGCATCAGCAGTAATACCCAATGCTTCGGCTCTGTCAATAGTCGAAATAGCCTGCACGCGTTCCTGTTTGAACGCTGCCGGGATTTCGCCCTCGGCCATGTAAAACACAAGCCCCGTCACATGATCCTCCCCTGCAAGACTCTTAGGGACATTACCGTTCTCTCTTATTATCTCTAATTTATGCATTGTCGTTACTCCTTAACGGTTAGAATACTCTTGTTTTTAAGGTTGGCGGCATAGTTCTTAGCATCGTTCTCGGTGCGGAACACAGTCCCGTCGCTCGCCACAAACGCCTCCTTCAACCCATGCTCTTTTATCGCTGCTTTTCCCACCTTTTCCAATACACTGCCTCTCCCGCTTTTCTCGGTTGCAGTCTTCTCGGTTTTCTTTTCACTTTCTGCTGCGGGGACAACCTCAGCAGGGGTTTCATCTTTCTTTGCCATTATTTTTATGTTTTTAATTCGTTTAATCGTTGTTAATTACTCTTTTTTCGCCGCACAAGATACACCACTCCCACACCCACCGCTACGAGCATCAATAGTGCCAGCTTATCGAAGCCGTCGGCTCCGGCTTTTGTTTCCCGCTGCTCCTCCGTCTCTATATCGGTCTGTTTCGTCGCTTCCGACTCGATATTCCGGGAGGTCGCGCCTTTTTGAGTGTCATTAGTCTCGACCTCGCGCCGGCTTGCCGATCTGCTCCGCTGTTCTGTATGCCCCTCAGCCAGTATCGGTGGCTTCGTTGTGGTTGTGTCGCCTCGTGCGGTGTCATAGATTACCCAGTGCGTCACCATCTCTATGTCGGTTCTGTTATCCTCCACCATGGTGGCGACTTGCTCCCGCTTCACACTATCCGCTTCGGTGGTTCTGTAGCTCTGCGACATCTCGCTGTTATCCGTTATCTGTGTCGCTTTTTTCGAGCTCCCGCAACTTGAACTGAACAGGGCACTCGTCAGCATGAGGACAGCGAGGTATATCTTCAAGGGCTTTCCTAAATCTGTTGACTTCATTTCTTAGGCGTGTCATCTCTTTCCTTAATGGCTCCACGATCTGCTCCATCAACATATTGCTCGCCTTGCGCACATTCTCCAGCTCATTGCTTTTAACTTCGCTCTTAACCTTTTCGACCTCGGCATGAAGCTGACGTATCTTTTCCTCATACTCGCGCTTCTGCAATCGGCTCGTGAGCCATGACGCAACGGGGGCTGTAACTATTGCGGCTATTAATGGTAATATGATATTTAGCAGTTCGCCACTCATTAAGTTTTGTTTCTACTGTTTAATTCCTATTTCTTCTAACCACTGCTCAACATCAAAACTCGGGCATGCCTTGGCTGCTACATCTCTGTGTCCTATTATCTTCACACTCGGAAATCGATTGTGAAAATCAAGCACATATTTTTTCATCGCCTCTTTCTGTGATGTGGTTCGGGTGTCCTTCGCTTTTTTTACATTGTTGGCATCAACACCCCCTACATACACGATATGGCGACTTAACGAGTTATAGCCTTTGGCTCCGTTGGTAATCTCCCATGGATCCACATTGGCGTCCTCATTATTATTTACAAGTCGCTCAACTCTGCCATCAAGATGTATCATGTCGGTATATCCGACTTGTTTCCAACCTCGGCCCGATGGAGGTGCTGAGGTGTGCCACCGCTTTATGTCGGCGGCACTTACCTCACGCCCCTCAGGGGTGGCTGTGCAATGGATAACAAGATATTTCAGTTTCTTTGCCATAATTATGCATTATGAATTAAGTGCACTCACAATCGCGCCCACACTTCCCTCCGCTTTCAATGGCAAGCAAATGCCCCACTTGCGGAAGTTCACTAAGTTACGATGGTATAAAGTATCCTTTGAAGCTTCGCTGTGATAGAATTGTACTGAGCCGTTAGCTTTCATCATTCGGCCATTATAGTAGAACACTGAAGCCTGGCGGTCTGTAGCAGAAGCAGGAACTGCTCCCCAAGCAAGTTTTGACTTGCCCGAAACCTTGTAATAAGGTGTGCTGTCATACTCGTAAATATCGAAACCGTACAAGCGTGCAATCTTACCCTCCGTCTGGTTAATGTTGTAATGCTCTTTGAACTTCTGCTCGGTAGCAAGCAAGTCGTTTATATGCTCACTGCAAAGCACAAGGATACGGTCCTTTTTTGGCATCTTCATTTTATCGCAAGCCTCTTTCGCTGCCAATAGGTCGGCAAAGGTCAATCGCTTGCGTGTGCCGTCAGTTGTCGCATCACCCGTTGTAAGCAATACAGGGGTGTTGGCAGTGTGTGCACTCGGAGCAATGGCGTGGATTGCTTTCTCGTGGATTTTCTCACGCAATGCCTCTTTATGGCGTTCCTGAACACTCGCCATCTTGTTATAACTGCAAGCATGCAACTCGTCATCTGTTACAGGTGTTGCCGTTGTGTCAAAGTAATCCAATGAAATTGGCTTATCCGCATCTTCCAATGCCTCAATATTCAGCGGATAGGTCTTGTTATTTACCAATACGGTTGGGTCGCCGCCAAGCTCCGTAAAGTGGATTACATCATTGTTGACATACTGGTCATAACTCTTAATCTTGTCATACCAGCCCAGGCTCTCAGGTGCGTTTCTGAACGCCTTTATCATCTCGCCCGTCCATATCTCGGTAAAAACTCCTTCGGGCAAAACCCCACAGGGGATAAAACTACCGGCTAAAAATGGTATTACATTTCCTGCTATGGCACCAATAACAGGGGTTATCCCTGCAATTGTGCCCACCGTCGCTCCCATTACACTATTGAATACTACGGCACAAATCAAACTTAAAAAAGCCATTAAAATTCGTTTCATTTCTTTTTAATTATTGTTTAATAAGGTTAAACTTCTACATCATACTCCGCTTTATATAGGCGGGCATACTCTGTGGGATTACTCTCTTTGAGGGTGGGGATTTCACTTGCCGGGACATCCGAAAGCTTTGCATAAGTCTTGTGCTCACCACCTGCGGGCTGGTCTGCTGTCTGATGGATTACCTCTGTGGGCTTGTGCTGTGGTTGCATCAGCTCCAATGTGGTACGCAAAGCCTCAATGCCTGAGGACTTGCCAAGATTTACGAAATGCTCCTTTTTGTCCGCTGTGATACGCTTGTCGGCGACCGCACCATCAACAAGGGCGTTAATGCTGGCGAGCTGGAGGCTTTCGGCCTTGTCCGCCTTTTCTTTCAGCAAACGCAATGCGTTTACTGCTTCCTGCTCGCTGGCTGTCTCTGAC
>JAFTRI010000017.1 GCA_017462345.1 Muribaculaceae bacterium | reverse complement strand
TACAATTTCGGTTTGAGAACTGTACTTTGCATCTGGTTCTCGTATGATTTCAATTTTGCTTACATTGCTTGGGCTTAATGCTCTCAATTCTGAATTATTCATAACCTTTTTATCGTTTATGTATATTTCAGAAGATCCTTTCCCTATCACAGAAATGACATCATTGTTATCAACTATAACTCCGGGAGTCCACCTGAGCATATCGATTCCATTCCCGGCATTGCCCATTATAGTGCCCGACAGATTACGGACAGTGTAGTCAGCACCATCACTCTCTACATTCATTTTTGGAGCTTTTACGATCACCTCACCAAGCATCATCGACTTCTCCAACAAAATCCGTCCCAAATCCAATACCGAGGCACTGTCCACATCGGCTATCGTGCGTTTCCAGTCGGCATAACCAGCTGATTTTACAGTTACACAGACATCACCTGCAATATTCCCAATCTCGACATTAAATTCCTTGTCAATACCGCCAAATGACACTGGTGCAAAGCCTATAGTATCACTCGGAGAGACCGACACCTGGTACACCACCTCGGAATTTCCTCCATCGACCACACCTTTCACCGTGGCAGCATTACCCAAAAAGCAAGATACCGAAAGCACGGCACTAATCATAATTTTCTTTTCCATATAACAATACGATTTAAATTTATCTGTATCATTATATGCCAAGCGTATGCCAAATATCTATATCACTAATATTCAGCACTATGACATTTCTCATAGTGTCCATTATCGGACACCCTGTCCACTTTTATGCACAAAAAAAGGTTGCAACATCCATTTCGGTTGCTGCAACCCCCAATTATATATCACTCGAAATTACTGCTTGCCGGATACGGACACTTCTCGTGAAATTTTTGATACAAGACCTTGAAGTACCTTGCCCGGACCGAGTTCCACAAATTCAGTCGCACCGTCAGCAATCATATTCTGAACCGACTGAGTCCAACGCACGGGGGCAGTCAACTGCACAAGGAGATTCGCCTTGATTTCAGCAGCATCAGTATGAGGCTTGGCATCAACATTCTGGTATACCGGACATACAGGAGCATTGAATGAAGTCTTCTCAATAGCCTCGGCAAGCTCGGCACGAGCCGGTTCCATACATGGAGAATGGAATGCTCCGCCCACCTTGAGTTTCATTGCCCGTTTTGCACCGGCAGCAAGAAGTTTTTCACATGCTGCATCTATCGCAGGTTCTTCACCGGATATGACAATCTGACCGGGGCAGTTATAGTTGGCACATACGACAACCCCATCCACACCTGCACATATCTCCTCGACTGTCTCGTCGGGAAGAGCAAGAACGGCAGCCATTGTCGACGGCTTCAGTTCACAGGCTTTCTGCATGGCCATTGCACGGGCAGAAACGAGGCGCAACCCGTCCTCAAAACTCAATGCGCCGGCAGCTACAAGAGCCGAGAATTCACCAAGAGAGTGACCGGCAACCATATCAGGAGCAAATTCTTCTCCAAGGGTATTTGCAAGGATCACCGAATGCAGAAAAATTGCAGGCTGAGTCACTTTGGTCTGGCGCAGATCCTCATCTGTTCCGGAAAACATCAAGTCGGTAATACGGAAACCCAATATCTCATTGGCTTTCTCAAACATGTCGTGTGCGACAGGATTGTTCTCATAAAGATCCTTTCCCATTCCCACAAACTGAGCCCCTTGACCGGGGAAAACAAATGCTTTCATAATCTTCTTTACACTTATTTCTAAAAATTGTTCTATATTTGAGACCGCAAAGATAAGATTTTCCGTTGAATTACGGAAAAATTTCCGTAACTTTACATCCGCAAAATCAATTGGATAACTTTTTAAGACATACTATATGTGTACTTTAGCAACCATTCCGTTATTCCTGGCAAACCTCAGAGGCTGGGAGTGGATAATAATCCTGATCGTAATCCTGCTGCTGTTCGGAGGCAAGAAGATACCGGAACTGATGAAAGGGCTTGGAAAAGGGGTGAAAAGTTTCAAGCAGGGGATGAACGAGATGAAAGACGAGATAGAAAAAGACGACAGCAAAGGGAAACAATAACCTGATCAGGCATGATGGGACACTCCGGCGAACGTCTTGAAGAAATGAGTTTCTGGGGGCACATCGATGTCCTGCGGAAAATACTTTTGCAAGTTGCCGCAACAATATTTGCCGCAGCGATACTGCTGTTCACATTCATGCCCTGGATCTTCGACAACATAATCCTTGCGCCTACCGGCGGGGACTTCTTCCTCTACCGCCTGCTCGACGGGCTGTCATCAGACAACAGTTCGCTGATTCCCGACTTATCTTCGGCTGACTTCCATGTCGAACTCGTGAATATCGAACTCGCATCGCAATTCTTCATCCACATGTCCTCATCCTGCTGGCTCGCCGTGGTACTGACATTCCCCATAATCCTATACCAATTGTGGGGATTCATAAGCCCTGCACTCTACAGTAACGAACGGCGCGGGATAAAACGCGCATTCCTGTTCGGTAACACAATGTTCTACATAGGGGTAACCATCGGGTACTTCCTCGTATTCCCCATCACTTTGCGTTTCCTTGCCGACTACCAATTAAGTTCCGCCATCCCTAATGTCATATCGCTCAGTTCCTACATGGACAATTTCATCACAATATGCCTCATGATGGGAGTTGTCTTTGAACTGCCACTGCTCGCATGGCTGTTTGGCAAAATAGGATTCCTCACCCGCCGTTTCTTCAAGAAATATCGTCGGCATGCGGTTGTCGTGCTCCTTATCATAGCAGCCATCGTAACCCCCACCGGCGACCCGTTCACCCTCGCAGTTGTGTTCCTCCCCGTCTACTGCCTGTGGGAACTCAGCGCCTACCTTGTCCCCAACCCCGAGACAAGCATCGAAACATAGTCCACACCGGTTCCCGATGAATGTATCAGGGTACTTTTTTGTTTTTTAATATGAAGCGGATGGGCTATATCGGGAAAAATGCGTAAATTTGTCGCTTTGAACGGGTTAATACCCCCAACCTATTGATAATTAAGAAACAGAATAACAATATCGAATTATGGCACAACAAGACGACGTTTTCAAGAAAATTGTTTCCCATGCCAAGGAATACGGCTTTGTATTCCAGTCAAGTGAAGTTTACGACGGGCTCTCAGCCGTTTACGACTACGGTCAGAACGGTGTAGAACTGAAAAATAACATCAAGCGTTACTGGTGGGACGCGATGACATTGCTGCACGAGAACATTGTGGGTATCGATTCCGCAATCTTCATGCACCCCACCATCTGGAAAGCATCGGGACACGTCGATGCCTTCAATGACCCTCTGATCGACAATCGCGACTCGAAGAAACGCTACCGCGCCGATGTCCTCATCGAAGAGGAACTTGCCAAGATGGATGACAAAATCGAGAAAGAAGTCGCCAAGGCACGTAAACGTTTCGGTGAAAATTTTGACGAGGCATTGTTCCGCCAGACCAATCCTCGCGTTCAGGAAATCGCCGCCAAGCGCGACGCCCTACATGAACGCTTTGCCACAGCACTCAATGACAACAACCTTGAGGAGTTGCGTCAAATAATCCTCGACTGCGAAATAGTATGTCCCATCTCAGGTACCAAAAACTGGACAGAAGTGCGCCAGTTCAACCTCATGTTCAAGACCGAAATGGGCAGTACCGCCGACGGCGCAATGACCGTGTACCTGCGTCCCGAGACCGCACAGGGCATCTTTGTCAACTATCTCAACGTACAGAAAACCGGGCGCATGCGTATCCCCTTCGGTATCGCCCAGATAGGAAAGGCATTCCGTAATGAGATAGTTGCCCGCCAGTTCATCTTCCGCATGCGCGAATTCGAACAGATGGAAATGCAGTTCTTTGTACGTCCGGGAGAAGAACTCAAATGGTTTGCCCAATGGAAAGAGACACGTCTGAAATGGCACAAGGCTCTCGGACTCGGCGACCACAAGTACCGCTATCACGACCATGACAAACTCGCCCACTATGCCAACGCAGCAACCGACATCGAGTTTGAAATGCCGTTCGGGTTCAAGGAAGTCGAGGGAATACACTCACGCACCAACTTTGACCTCAGCCAGCATGAGAAATTCTCAGGCAAGAAGATACAGTACTTCGATCCCGAGCTCAACGAGTCATACACACCCTACGTAATTGAGACATCGATAGGCGTCGACCGCATGTTCCTTTCGGTGCTCTGTTCTTCTTACGAGGAACAGGAACTCGAAGGTGGAGACAAGCGCGTTGTCCTTCATCTCCCCGCCGCCCTTGCTCCGGTAAAATGCGCAGTAATGCCACTCGTACGCAAGGACGGGCTACCTGAAAAAGCCCGGGAGATAGTCAACGGCCTGAAATTCGACTTCACAACCCACTATGAGGAAAAAGACTCCATCGGCAAGCGTTACCGCCGTCAGGATGCGATAGGGACACCTTTCTGCATCACCGTCGACCATCAGACGCTTGAAGACAATACAGTCACCCTGCGTGAACGCGACTCGATGGAGCAGAGCCGTGTTGCAATCACCGATCTGCACAAGCTCATCCACGATCAGGTAAGCCTCAACGCCCTACTCCGCAAGTTGGGATAGACAAAATACACAAACCATTAACCACTCTCCCATATATCATTCAGATCATGAAATTAAACGCAAAGACAATCACAATAGGTGTAATCGCCGCCGTAGTCCTGATGTTGTGTGCCGGTGCATGCAACAGCTACAACGGAATGGTGGAAAAGGAACAGACAGTAGATCAGACATGGGCTCAGGTCGAGAACCAGTACCAACGCCGCACCGACCTCATCCCCAACCTCGTCAACACCGTGAAAGGGTATGCAACGCATGAAAGCACCACACTTCAGTCGGTAACGGATGCCCGCGTTGGACTGTCCAAAGCCTACAACGAAGCAAACAGCATCGCCCCCGGCGAAGCACAGGCATCGCAGGACGGGCTTGAGAAGTACCAGCAGGCACAAAGTAATCTGAAAGGGGCACTCGACATCTATGTCAATGCCGTACGGGAAGCCTATCCCGACCTGAAAGCCAACCGGAACTTCCAGGATCTCCAGACACAACTTGAGGGTACAGAAAACCGCATCTCTACCGAACGCCAACGTTACACCGTCGCAGTAAAGGAGTACAACACTTCAATCAAGAAATTCCCCGGACGCATTTTCGCAAGCATATTCGGGTTTGAGCCCAAACCACAATTTGCAGCCGAAGCAGGTGCAGAAAAAGCTCCGATAGTACAATTTTAAACATCTGACATGAAACGATTCCCGCTAATATTACTTTCAGCGTTAACGCTTATCATCACCACTGTCTCATGTAGCGATGATGAGGACACATGGGAAAAATACAGCGACTGGCGTGTCACCAATGAAACATGGATACAAGAACAGTCCGGCAGGACAAACGCAGACGGCACACCCTATTTTACCCGGCTTGTTCCGGCATGGGACACCCAGGCATACGTACTTATCCACTATTTCAATGACCGGACACTGACAGCCGGCAATCTGTCACCGTTAGAGACCAGCACCGTCGATGTCAAATATGCCGGCTACACATGCGACGGCGCAATGTTTGACTCGTCCTACGCCCTGACAGCCAACGGCGACAGCATCTTCCGCACAAAGTGCACATCGGTTATCCGCGGGTGGCTGATAGCACTTGAGGACATGCACGTAGGCGATTCATGTGAAGTGGTAATACCTTACCGGCAGGCCTACAACGAGAGCGAATACGGGTCGATCAAGCCTTACAGTTGCCTTAAATTCAACCTCAAACTTGTTGACATACCTTACTACGAGATAAAAAAATAACCTATACACGCCAAGATATTGCGCAATTCACAATTATTGCCTAACTTTGCACAGATTTTTCGCAATCTCTGGCATGACAAGCAGCTTGGCTACATTGCGAGTAATAATAACATTCTAAACATATAAAGAAATGGATTTAATTAAGATTGCCGAAGAGGCGTTTGCAACAGGCAAGCAACATCCCCAATTCGGACCCGGCGACACAATCACAGTCGCTTACCGCATCAAGGAAGGGAACAAAGAGCGTATCCAGCAGTACCGTGGTGTAGTAATCCGTATCTCCGGCGAAGGTGACAAGAAGCGTTTCACTGTACGCAAGATGAGCGACAACATCGGAGTTGAACGTATTTTCCCCATCGAATCTCCGTTCATTGACTCTATCGTTGTAAACAAATACGGTAAAGTACGTCGCGCCAAGCTTTACTATCTGCGTAAGCTCACCGGCAAGAAAGCACGTATCAAAGAACGTCGCGTTAACGGTTAATCCCGCGACACCACAAGAAACGATAAAGAATCCGATTCAACCATTGTTGAATCGGATTCTTTATTTCCGTCACCATAACACTTCGGAAGCCATATTCGGCTTATTGGTCAAATAACACCGTACCAACCACAAAAAAATGTGTGCCGGACAGGAAGATAACCCTACCGGCACACTTTTTCTTCATGATAAATCCTTACAGGCAGCCGATGACACGACGCAACGCATCGACCTGCGATGCCCACAGATCGCGCGTGTCATCCTCATCACCGGGCTCAGCATAATCGATCACGGCAAGTACCGTACTGTCAGTCAATTCATTTACCGCTATGCGCATTTCAAAGTAAACTTTCGGATCTTCATCCGTCCAATGGAAACGGACATGAGAACCTGCCCGATGGCTGAGCAAATGAGCCGTCTGTGGCACCTGATTCCATTGAAACTCATAATCCTTACCGATTACATCCACCTTGTCGGCAAACCATTGTTGCAAACCATTGGCGGTAGATATATATGGCCACAGGAGCGACACGGGTGCACTTTTCATGTCAAACTCCATTGCTATCCTTACTTTTTCCATGCTTTACAAGATTTCTATATTTTGCCAAATACCAGGCACATCGTTTACAAGTGCGAAGTAATAACATTTTCCGTATCATCGTATATAATTCCCCAATAAAATCACCGGCGTTAAAGTTATTAATAAGATTTTTAGAAATTTCTACGGTTTATTTAAACACATCTGCCATTTTCGATGTAATTTTGCATATATAAAAATAACACATTTACACGATTCACAACTATGGGACTTTTTGACAAGCTCACCGAAAGGGCTAAAAACCAACGCCAACGCATCGTCCTTCCCGAAGGGACTGAACCCCGTACACTCACCGCAGCCGACCGCATCATTGCCGACCGTATCGCTGACATAATACTCATAGGCGATCCTCGCGACATACTGGCAATGGCCAAAGAGCTGAATCTTGAAAATATCAAGAAAGCTACGATTGTCAATCCCGCCGACGAGACGGTAATCGACCGCTATGCCCCCATATTCTTCGATCTCAGAAAAAGCAAAGGGATTACCATGGAGGAGGCACGTCTCACTACCGCCAATCCGCTCTATCTCGGCTGCCTCATGGTAAAAGCCGGAGATGCCGACGGACAGGTGGCCGGAGCGATGAACACTACCGGAAACGTGCTCCGTGCAGCATTCCAAGTCATCAAGACCCAAAAAGGCATAGATGTAGTATCAGGCGCATTCATCATGCTGCTTCCTGAAGGCTCAAAATTCGGGACAGACGACCTGCTCGTATTTGCCGACTGTGCAGTAATCCCCGACCCGTCATCCAAAGAACTTGCGCAAATTGCCGTATCGGCATCACAGACAGCACGTGACATCGCAGGAATAGAGCCACGCGTCGCAATCCTCAGTTTCTCGACTAAAGGCAGTGCACGCCATCCCCGTGTCGACAAAGTTATCGAAGCAACCCAGATTGCCCGTGAGATGGCACCCAACCTCATTCTTGACGGCGAATTGCAGGCCGATGCCGCAATTGTCCCGAGTGTAGCCAACAGCAAAGCTCCCAACAGCCCATTGAGCGGACGTGCCAATGTCCTTGTATTCCCGTCACTCGAAGTAGGCAACATTACCTACAAACTCGTACAGCGGCTCGGAGGAGTACAGGCCGTAGGCCCCATTCTGCAAGGTCTTGCAGCTCCGGTCAACGATCTTTCACGCGGATGTTTCCCCGAAGACATTTTCAAGACTATAATCATCACATGCAATCAAGCGATAGGACTTAAAGCCAATTCATAAAAACAACCCCCATTATCAATCACCAATCATGAAAATCTTAGTTTTAAACTGCGGAAGCAGTTCGGTTAAATACAAACTCATCGACACAACCAACGACAACACCCTCGCAGAAGGCGGAGTTGAAAAAATAGGTCTTGAAGACGGTTTTCTCAAATTCAAACGCCAAGACGGCTCAAAGGAAATAGTTGAACTCGGCCTTACCGACCACAATGGAGCAGTGAGCGCAATCCTGCACAATCTCACCGATGCCAAAGAGGGATGCATCAAGAGTTTTGACGAAATAGACGCAGTGGGACACCGCGTGGTACACGGAGGAGAAAAATTCAACAAGAGCGTACTGATCGATGACGATGTCATCGCAAAGATAAAAGAATGCTACGATATAGCACCGCTGCACAACCCCGCCAATATGACCGGTATTGAGGCGATCACGGCACTGATGCCCGACGTGCCGCAAGTAGGCGTATTTGACACGGCATTCCACCAGACAATGCCTGCCAAGTCATTCATGTATGCCCTCCCCTACAAATACTATGCAGAAGACGGGATACGCCGCTACGGTTTCCACGGCACAAGCCACCGCTATGTTTCCCAACGTGTATGCCAGTTCCTCGGTGTCGACAGCGCATCACAGCGCATCATCACCTGTCATGTGGGAAATGGAGGCAGTATTACAGCCGTAAAATACGGCAAGAGTATCGACACGTCAATGGGTCTGACACCTACCGAAGGTCTTATGATGGGAACACGTGTCGGGGACATCGATCCCGGTGCACTGACATTTCTGATGACCAAGCACAACCTGTCGGCAGGAGACATCCAACGTATAATCAACAAGGAAAGCGGTGTAGCCGGTGTAACAGAAATATCATCGGACATGCGCGAGATTGAAGCAGCCGTGAACGCAGGCAACGAGCGCGCAAAGCTCGCACTCGACATGTATGAGCAACGTATTCTGAAATATATCGGTGCATACGCTGCAGAAATGGGCGGTGTCGACATTATCGTATTCACCGGAGGTGTAGGCGAAAACCAGACAGGTGTACGTGAGAACGTGTGCGCTCCACTCGCATTCATGGGCGTGGAAATAGACTCCGAACTGAATGCCAGGACAAGAGGTACCGAGACTGTAATATCGACTCCTGACTCAAAAGTCAAAGTGGTAGTCATTCCCACCGACGAAGAACTGATGATTGCCCGTGACACAGAAGCGATAGTCAACGGCCGCCAATCCGAATAAAGCAACCATTAATCAACCGTAGCGATATGACCAAAATCAAAGCAGCCATCGTAGGATATGGCAACATCGGAAAGTATGTACTCGAAGCATTACAGGAGGCGCCGGACTTTGAAGTGGCAGGAATAGTGCGCCGAAGCACTGCAAACAATCCCGGCGAAGTCGCGTCCTACAAAGTAGTAACCGACATCCACGAACTCGGAAAGATAGATGTCGCAATATTGTGTACACCTACACGCGAAGTGGAAAAACATGCCGAAGCACTGCTTGCCGAAGGAGTAAATACGGTTGACAGTTTCGATATCCACACCGGCATTGCCGGGTTACGCAGCCGGCTTGACGCAATAGCCAAGGAACACGGGTCTGTTGCAATCATCTCGGCAGGATGGGATCCGGGGAGCGACTCGATAGTACGTGCACTGATGCAGGCAGCAGCCCCCAAAGGCGTAACCTATACCAATTTCGGGCCCGGAATGAGTATGGGACACACCGTTTGCGTCAAGTCCAAAGACGGGGTAAAAGATGCACTGTCAATGACAATCCCGCTCGGTACAGGAATACACCGGCGCATGGTGTATGTGGAGCTTGAAGATGGCTATAAACTTGAAGACGTGGCACGTGCAGTAAAGGAAGACCCCTATTTTGCAAGCGACGAGACCCACGTGATACAAGTCAATTCGGTAGATGAAGTCAAGGACATGGGGCACGGAGTGAACATGGTGCGAAAAGGAGTGTCAGGCAAGACACAGAACCAGCGCTTCGAGTTCAACATGAGTATTAACAATCCTGCACTCACTGCCCAGATTCTCGTTGGTGTGGCACGTGCATCCATGTTGCAACGCCCCGGAGCTTACACAATGATAGAAATCCCGGTAATCGACCTTCTCTACGGAGAGCGCGAAGAACTCATAAAGCATCTTGTATAACCTACCCGACATCTGAACACCGCTATGCTTGACTTCATAACATGGACTGCCGATCCCGATTTCATCGACTCTTTTGTTAACATAAGATGGTACGGACTGTTTTTTGCCGTAGGCTTCCTGCTCGGCTACAATATCGTAGCCAGGATGTTCAAGCATGAGGGTGCTCCTGAGAAGTGGATGGGAACACTGCTGATGTGGGTAGTTGCCGGAACAATTATCGGCTCACGTCTCGGGCATGTATTCTTTTATGAATGGGACAAATATTCCCAAGACCCTATCTCTATACTGTATATATGGGAAGGCGGATTGGCAAGCCATGGTGGCACCATAGGGGTCATCCTCGGAGTCATCTTTTTCTCAATCTTCACCACCAAACGCAATCCTATATGGACATTTGACAGGCTTGTTATCCCCATAGCCCTTGTAGGCGGTCTTATCAGATTAGGCAACCTGTTCAACCACGAAATTTACGGACACCCCACCGATCTGCCGTGGGGTTTCCGTTTTATCGAAAATCTCCACTGGTGGCAACAAGGGGCTGAACCGATTTTCTCCCAACCATCCCACCCGACGCAGATTTACGAGGCTTTATGTTACTTCGCCTTGTTCGGATTGCTGATGTGGATGTACTGGAAAAAAAACGCCCAACAGCGTCCCGGGCTGATCTTCGGGATATTCTTTATCGGTATATTCCTGCCGCGTTTCGTAATAGAATTCATCAAGAACAATCAGGTGGAATTTGAGGAATCGATGGCATTGAATATGGGACAACTGCTCAGCGTGCCATTCATTATTGCTGGAATATGCCTTGTAATCTATTCACTAACCCGTCCTAAAATTCATCTTGAATTTCCTGAGCGGTTTGCCGATGCAGATGACCGTTCCAAGAAAAAGCGTTAAAGACCGGTAACGACCAGCACAACGTGTTCGCCCGAACCGGCAACAGTGAGGTTCAACCACAAACCGGATGCGTCACAGCGTTCCACCCTTGCTTCCGACAACTCCACAGCATTACCGTTCACTGTCAATATTGCATTTTCCAGTATTCCCTGCCCATATTCACCGCCTGGCAAGAACCTGACATCCGCCCCGGTGTCAAGGCTGAGTATCTCCAGATTACCGGCATCATCCATTGAGAAAATGATACCCGGAGTGTCATCATCATACACGAGAGACAATGATGAGGATTCATAACGGGAGGTGGCGTCAGCCAATTCGGTATCATAACTGTAAGGAGAGTCATCGGCAACCACAGTAACGCGACATTGGAGCCAGTTGCCGGCAGCATCAACCTTTACAGTAGCAGCTCCCGGAGCAAGAGCCACAACGGATATGCCTGTTCCCGAAACAGAAACCGATATTATTCTGCCATCAGACGGTGTTGCAGTAACCGCAGACGCCCCCGAAACACTAATCGACGCCGTTTCACCAACCGACAGCACAAGTTCCGAATGGCTTAGTTGCGGGCGCACCAGATCCTCACTGCCACCCCCTCCGCAGGCCACCATACCGAACAGGCCAAGAATCATCGCAAGCAATATGACAACACGACATGCCTTCATATCATTCCACCCGTATTTTCAGTTTGCCACGTTTGTCCCTTGCCACGAACCGCAATTCATGGACACCTGCCCCCAAATCTTCAGGCAACAGATAATCCTTCTCTAACTTCTGACCACGGAAATACCATTCCGCATCATCTGCAATATACGGCGAATACAAGTCGATACGCTCGTCGGACAACTTGTACACAGAACGTAACGGCAGCTTCTCGCCCGCAATGACATACGTTTCTCCGGATTTGTCTCCCCACATGTATTCCGCCAAATCGGGATAATCGACAAACGGATTACGATTACCCTGTACCGACTCGACAGCATCATTCCGCTTACGCTCAACATCACTCACCGGATCTTCCCGATGCCATGCGAGCAACAGTTTGACAGCATAATTATTCAATGTCGGAAAACCGTTGTCGGCAAACAGATGCACTGCCTTACCTTTCCATCTGTCACACGGATACAACGTTGCCACATACATTATCATACGGGCAAAATCGCCACGGTATTCAGCAGAGGGCTGATACACTTCGGCATTCTCGCCTGCAATCAGTCCTATGCCCGCTTTCCACACACCGTTATCATAAACAGGCGAGACTACCTCTCCCGGGACATAATCGCTTTTATTTTCAGGGACAGCAATATTACACGGCAAGAGGTGATGCAAGTCAAGCCTCACAGTGTCGCCATAACTACAAGCAGAACCCCAATATGAAGTACACACAACAGCATCGGCCGTCATTCCGGAGACCGGACTGAAACCGTCAACCGGAAACTCCCGGCATTCCGATGAATAACGGTCACGAACCGTTCCGTCACTATTTGTATCCGTAATGCGGAATGCCTGCCATGCCCCATTCCTGACTGTCAGTCCCGAAACTATATGCCTCGGACGGCACACTGCCGCAAGGGAGTTTTTCAGACCGGCTCCGCTCCTGCCGTTTATGTAGGCCGACAGATCCTGCGCCGACAAGACTGCCATCCCGCCAAACAGCGATACCAGCACACACAGTATTTTCGCAACTACACCCACTATCTTCTTATGCAGGCAATGACCCTGTCAAGATCATTTTGAGAAAGTGCATGGTGCATAGGCAGACATATAACACTGTCGGAAATGCGTGTTGCAACAGGCAGGTTGTCGGATGCGGAACTTTCAAGCCCGCGATAAGTCGAGAATGTGGATATTAGCGGATAGAAATACCTGCGGCCATAGACATTGCGCTCACGCATACTGAAATAGAGTTCGTCCCGGCTCATCCCGTATTTCTCTGCATCGACAAATATCGGGAAATAAGAATAATTGTGACGGACACCAGGCAATTCGTCAAGAAACCTTATTCCGGGAATATCCCGTAATTCTTCACGATAACGTATAGCGACCTGATGACGGGCTTCTATTGCCGCATCGATATTACGCAGATTCAACAACCCGTATGCAGCTCTCACCTCGTCCATCTTGCTGTTTATCCCCGGAGCAACGACAGTGGTCTCATTGGCAAAGCCGAAATTCTTCAGATAATCGATACGCTGCTTCATCTCGGCATCATGCATTATCAATGCACCGCCTTCAACCGTATTATACACCTTGGTGGCATGGAAGCTGAGCGTGGACAGGTCACCGGCGTTCAATAATGATTCTCCTCCCACCTCTACACCAAAAGCATGAGCCGCATCGTATATTACCTTCAATCCGTACTTGCCGGCAATCTCGTGAATACGCTCCGTATCACATGGAGTTCCGTAACAATGTACCGGCATTATGGCAGTTGTCCGAGGAGTTATCGCCGCCTCAATCTTGTCAGGGTCAATGTTGCATGTCACCGGATCTACATCGACGAACACCGGCTTGATTCCGTTCCACCACAGCGAGTGGGTAGTCGAGACATGGGTATAAGGGGTCGTGATTACCTCACCGGTAATGCGTAATGCCTGAAGTGATGTAATCAGAGGCAGTGTACCATTAGCAAATAAACAGATATACGGCACTTTAAGATATGCGGCAAGTTCCGTTTCAAGCTGTTTATGAAAATCTCCGTTATTGGTAATCCAGCGGCGGCTCCATATCTCTTTAAGCAACTTGTTGAACTCATCCAAATCGGGCAACAACGGTGATGTGACAGTAATCACTCCATTCTCTTCCATCATGATTCTCAATTAATAATTTACCCGCAAATATAATCAATATTAGCGAAACAGCCATTGAACACATTCTGAAAGAATTATTGATCTCTTTTTTCTTCTTTGCATGATGTGTACACCCGCCCAGTGTAACTCAACGAGTCCTTTAATTTTTTCAAATTCACAGCTTAACCACGTAGAGTAAACCAATTTAATAGTCTTTTCCGGGTATGTTACCGTAAAATCCCGGGAATTGAGTCGCGTCAAATAAACAGGTGGCACAGCAATAAGCCGATGCCACCCGAGCTGTTGTGGAGCTGGAGGGACTTGAACCCTCGTCCAAACGTGGAACTAATGAGCTTTCTACATGCTTAGTCTCTACTTGGTTGTAGGGAAACGGCAGGCAAGAGACCACCAACCGCAACCTTAGCCCCTAAAATCTCGGATGCCGCGCGAGGCACTTGGCATCCCATTCCCGATTTACCTGCACCACCTGTTCGATACGTCTCGGGAAAAGGACAATCGGGTGATGTCTTGTCTCCGCAACTGTTGCGGGGATTAAGCGCAATCTACTGTACTTCGATTAGGCAGCAAGAGCGTAGTTAGTTTCGCCATTTAAAATTGTGATGTCCCTGATTAAAGAGTGTAGCCATCATTACTCTGCATGCTTACACACCACCTCTACACGCTGTCAAAACCGGTCAGCCCCGTAGATACGGTATATTAAGATAACACAAAGGTAGCACTTTTGTTTAAACAGTACAACTTTATGCGCCTAACCATTATCAAAAAAAATGTACATATTCAGGAATAATGCAAAAATCGCATATCAGGACGAGATAAATGTCGTAATTTTGCAGCCGTTTTAATCCGTAACAGAATATTGATGAACAACCGTTTAAATAACCGGCAGCCGTCACTTGCGCTATCAATCGTCCCGATTGCATTCCTGCTGTTGTCCCTAATCGCTATCATAATCATGCGAGGAGCTGATGCCGTATCCTCAATGAGCCAGATTATCCTCCTCTGCGCGACAGCATTGTCGGCAGGCATCGCAACGATTGTCTGCCACCGTCCTGTGCGCACCTTGGCAACAGGTCTTGCCAAGAGCGCAAAGCAGATACTCCCTGCCGTAATCATACTGTTCTTTATTGCAACGGTGTCGGCGACATGGATGTTGAGCGGTGTCGTACCTACGCTCATCGATTACGGGTTAGAAATGCTCAATCCCCGTCTTTTCCTGTTTATCACCTGTGCAGTGTGTTCAGTCATCTCGGTTCTCACCGGCAGTTCATGGACCACAATCGCCACTATCGGTATCGCTTTCATGGGAATAGGCACAGTTCTCGGCTACAGTGACGGATGGATAGCCGGGGCAATCATCTCCGGAGCTTATTTCGGTGACAAAGTCTCCCCACTGTCGGACACTACCGTACTTGCATCGTCATCTTGCGGCGTGGAACTTTTCTCCCATGTCAAATTCCTTATGATAACGTCAATCCCGTCCATGGCAATAGCACTGATTGTATTTGCATTTGCAGGATGGTCCACACCGGTCACCGAATCAGCCCATTCCTCGGAAATGGTCAAATTCCTGAACCAATCATTCAACATAACGCCATGGATCCTCATAATCCCCGCCATAACACTCGGGCTTATCCTACTACGCGTCAACACTATGGCAACACTTGCAATCAGTTCGCTGCTCGGACTCGCCGGATTGTTCATATTCCAGCCCCGACTTGCCGGTTCAATCCTCGGTAACGGACTCGACTCCGTAACCGGATACATCTCCACCGCTGCCGATGTGCTGTTGACCGAAACGCGAATTTCAACCGGAAACGAACTGCTGGATTCGCTTGTATCGACCGGAGGGATTGAGGGCATGATGCCGACTATATACTTAGTGCTGTGTGCCATGCTCTTCGGTGGAGCGATGCTCGGGTCCGGGATGCTCTCCACCATAACTCACGCATTCACGCGCCGCCTTCGTTCTCCGCGCTCGATCATAAGCACCACAGTAGGGAGCGGACTATTCCTTAACGCCTGTACTGCCGACCAGTACCTGTCGATTATCATCGGGGGCAATCTCTACAAGAACCTGTACCGCCGTAACGGACTTGACGCCCGCTTACTGAGCCGCTCGCTCGAGGACTCCATATCCGTAACATCGGTTCTGATCCCATGGAACTCATGCGGAGTTACGCAAGCTACCGTACTGGGTGTCGCGACACTCAGCTACCTACCCTATTGCATCTTCAATATCATGAGCCCGCTGATGTCGCTTCTTGTCGCATGGACAGGATTCCGCATCAACCGCCCCAAAGACTGACACGCGCCCATATATACAACGATGGACTGTAAGCATCAGGAGATGTACAGTCCACCGGTAAGATATACAGACAGCCTGATCAGAATGTCAGGACAATGTTGTTCTCCTCAGCGATGCGGCGCATATTGAGAATGGCATAACGCATACGTCCGAGAGCCGTGTTGATGCTGACATTTGTCACATCGGCAATTTCTTTGAAACTCATGTTACGGTAGTAGCGCATAACCAACACTTCACGCTGGCTTTCAGGGAGAGCCTTGACAATGCGTTTCACATCATCATGAATCTGGGTTGTAACCAACAAGTCCTCAATATTTTCCTCACACAAGTCCTTACGGTTGAGCAGGTCGGTCTCGTCATCATCGGCCGATACCGTATTCTCAGACTTTTCCTGACGGTAATAGTCGATAATAAGATTATGGGCAATGCGCGAAATCCACGCCGAAAACTTTCCGGTTTCAGCATAGCGACCTTGTTTTATAGTCATGATAGCCTTGACAAAAGTCTCCTGGAATATATCGTCGGCCACATCCTTGTTCTTAACGATGTGCAATATATAAGAAAAAACACGCGACTGATACCGTTTAAGAATGGCATCAAACGCTTCATTATTACCATTGGCATAAGCTGCTACCAACTGGTCGTCGGTGAGCTTAGTGAGTGTTTGCATTACTAATCTTTTTATAGTTCAGAGTAGTGATGTCCTATAGGCGATAAAGTGTTATTGGTTCAATTATTCAGGTTTATTATCAATGGTTTTCAGACGCAAATGTATTACATTCTTTTGAAAATGCAAAGTTTTGCATCATTTTTTTGATTTTTCAGATAATAATACGACACAGATTAACGTTTATGGAGTATAACAATAATTCGGAAATTGCCTATGGATAAATTTACTACTCCAATTTCAATGACAATGCAACCCGAACCAGCCGCCAAGAGGGACAGAGAACAACCCCGGATGTCAACAATTGCCTTTCTCAAGCAATTCGCAAGGAGCTATCACTATGAAGCACGCATCCAGCCGGCGGCACTAAGCGGAATAATTGTCAACTAACAAACAGCGGGCTGCCCTCAACAGGCAGCCCGCAATGTTCATGTCAGGATATACCCAGGGGATTACATACGGTAGTATGTATCAATATCAGGATCTTTACCTTCCTCAACATCCTTTACCACGAGTTTCTCTTGGGTCAGTTCCTGAATCTGATAATATTCGTCATCCCCATACAGCACAATCACATCACCTTCCATGTGCCATGTACTACGATCATCATCACAATCAAGTTCCCATTCACCTGAATATTCATTGTTCCACCACCATTCAAATTTCCCGTCGGCTTCAAACACCCATTTTTGATTTCCATCCATGCGCAACCACGAACCGATAAGGAGAGACTGGTTGATTCCGCCGGCATTGTCTTCTTCGTCATCATCAGAGCAGGAAACAAAGCCAGCACACAGGCTAAGCATCATGAGGATGCCAAATAAATTCTTCAATTTCATTTTCAATAAATTTAATAGGTTAAACTAAAACAAATGCAAAGATAGGCATAATGAAGCATTGCCCACCCCCCCCCATTTTAAAATTTGTTAAATCGGCAAATCTTTGCTCTTTTGACTACTTTTGTGGCATTCGCGACAACGGACAGAGAGATTTATCATCGTACCTTTGCAGAGGTGAAAACAAGTGTCCTACAATCCATATTCTTCTTGGGCTCATTACTGCTGCCGGGCTGCGACCTGATCGACGTACACCCATACGATGCCGACATCGACGGGGCATGCGACATCAATGCGCAGAACATACAGCGTATCGAAGAGAGATGTGCCGGACGCAATGAAATCCGCATTGCGGTAATCAGCGATACCCAACGGTGGTATGACGAGACCGAGGACGAGGTCAACCACATCAACTCCCGCGGGGACATCGACTTTGTGATCCACTGCGGGGATCTGACGGATTTCAGCGTAACCAAGGAATTTGAATGGATGCGCCGCGAGCTGGAGAAATTCACAGTACCATACGTGGTATTGTTAGGGAACCATGACTGTCTCGGCAATGGTCTTGACCTGTTCCGGAAAATCTACGGGGCAGAGGATTTTTCGTTCACGGCAGGAGACACCCATTTCGTGTGCCTAAATACCAACGGGCTTGAGTTCGGGAATAATGTACCCGATTTCCAGTTCATCAGCAATGACCGGGCCAATGTACCCGCTACTGTACGGCGGACAGTCGCAGCCATGCACTGCAAGCCCAATTCCGACCAATTCTACGGCGAAAACACGGTCAAGTTCCATGAGGAGATGAAAAAATACCCGTCACTGCAATTCTGCCTTTGCGGGCACTATCACTCCACAAAAGTGGAATACCCGTTTGACGACGGAATCCCCTATTACCAATGTGCGGCAGCCAAGAACCGTGAATATCTTATAATAACCCTGACCAAGGAAGGAGGTATCGACTATGAAGTCGCGACTTATTAGCCTGCTGGTACTTTGCCTGCCAGCAATCCATACCCATGGAGAGGAAAAGATATGGCAGCACTTCATTCCCGACCATTTCGTGACCCAATATGCCGGGAGCATAGGGATAATGAACTTCGGCATAGGATGGGACTATTACCGCAACCACTGGGAGACAGAAGCCATGGGCGGATGGGTGCCCAAATATTCATCCCAAGAAACCAAGCCCACACTGACACTCAAACAACGCTACATTCCATGGAGGCTGCACGCCTACAAACAATGGGACATCGAACCTCTCACGACCGGAATGTTCCTCAACACGATATTCGGCGACAACTTCTGGCATAACGAACCCGACCGCTACGGGGGCAGCTATTACGGGTTTTCACCCAAAGTCAGGGTACATGCATTCATAGGCCAACGGCTAAGATACAATATGCCCAAGTGCTACAACTCCATAGTCAAAAGCATCTCAGCCTACTACGAACTGAGTACATGCGACCTATATATCGTATCGGCATTTGTCAACAACAATATACGGCTCAGCGACATATTGTCGCTGGCATTCGGGATAAGGTTAGAAATCCTCTAAAAGAAAAACAATTAGAATCTATTTACGGCAAGGTATTGCAAACGAGCAAAAAAATGCTTATCTTTGCAGCCGTTTTAACAACCAATTTTAAATTAACATTTTATGAACCACTACGAAACCGTTTTCATTTTGACTCCCGTTTTGTCTGATGCACAGATGAAGGAAGCGGTAGAAAAATTCACCAAGGTTCTCACTGACAACGGTGCAACCATCGTGAATGAAGAGAATTGGGGTCTCCGCAAACTTGCATACCCCATCCAGAAAAAGTCTACAGGATTCTACACCCTCGTTGAGTTTGACGCAGAACCCCAGACAGTAAAGAAACTCGAAACCAGCTACCGCCGTGACGAGCGAGTACTTCGCTTCCTCACATTCCGTCTTGACAAATACGCCGCAGAGTATGCAGCAAAACGCCGCAGCCTCAAAGCCGCAAAAGTAAATGCACCTAAAGAAGAAGTAAAGGAGAACTAAGTTATGGCACAAGCACAATCAGAAATACGTTATCTCACTCCACTGTCAGTGGACGTTAAGAAGAAAAAATATTGCCGTTTCAAAAGAAGCGGAATCAAGTACATCGACTACAAGGATCCCGAATTCCTGAAGAAATTCCTCAACGAACAGGGCAAAATCCTTCCCCGTCGCATCACCGGCACTTCGCTCAAGTTCCAGCGTCGCGTGGCTCAGGCCGTAAAACGCGCCCGTCACTTGGCACTTCTCCCCTACGTTACCGACTTGATGAAATAACTTTAAAGCTAAGGAGACAATAAACTATGAAGATTATATTAAAGGAAGACATTTCCAATCTCGGATATAAGGACGATGTAGTAGAAGTAAAGAATGGCTATGGCCGCAACTACCTCATCCCCCAAGGAAAAGCCGTAATCGCTACTCCCTCGGCTCTTAAAGTACTTGCAGAGAACCAGAAACAGCGCGCACACAAGCTCGCCAAGATCAAAGCCGACGCAGAAGCCCTTGCCGCTTCACTTGAAGGCGTAGCCCTCACCATCGGAGCAAAGACAAGCTCTACCGGCACAATCTTCGGCTCAGTAAACAGCATCCAGATCGCCGAAGCACTTGAGAAACTCGGTCACAATATCGACCGCAAGGTTATCTCTATCAAGGAATCGGTGAAGGAAGTGGGCAACTACACTGCAACACTGAAACTACACAAGGAAGTTTCGGTAGAAATCCCCTTTGAAGTTGTAGCCGAATAATACCGGCATCCAACCGACATATAAGAATCGGGTCGTGTCTCCATTGTGACACGACCCGATTTTTTTGCCATTCATGACAGATTTTGTAACTTAGCGGTCTATTGAACCTGACATGGATACACTAATCGGTTTTCTGACAAGCACTTCCTGGCTATACTGGAGTTTAGTGACAATATACGGCATCACTATACTCAGCGTCATCGGTGTGATACTTTCGGAAAACAGGAATCCGGTAAAGTCACTCGCCTGGGTAACAGTACTGCTCCTCTTTCCGGCAGTAGGCCTTGTGCTTTACATCTTCTTCGGACGCAACCTGAAAAGCACCCACATCATCTCCCGCCGCAACAAACGCAAGCTGAAACGCAACGAAAGAGGGATGAACATCGACTACAACAATATCGCCCTGTCGCGCGAAAGCAAGCAACAGATACTGCTTGCACACACACTGTGCGGAGCTTCGTATTACCAGGGGAACAATGTCGGGATATTCACATCGGGCAAGGAAAAATTTGACGCGCTCGAACAAGATCTCCGGAACGCACAATCATATATCCATCTACAATACTACATTTTTGAGGACGACAAAACGGGTCACCGCATACGCGACATACTCATGGAGCGCGCCGCAGCAGGAGTCAGGGTAAGGGTAATATACGACCATGTAGGCTCATTTAAAGCCAAACAGCGTTTCTACAAAGAGATGCAGGACGCCGGAGTGATGGTACATCCGTTCTTCCGCGTAGCGTTCCCGCCATTCGGTACCCGTATCAACTGGCGCAACCACAGGAAGATATGCATTATCGACGGCAAGACAGGATATATCGGCGGCATGAACATTGCCGACCGATACATCAAAGGGGTGACATACGGGATATGGCGTGACACCCATCTGCGCATAACAGGCCCCGCAATCAGCGCACTGCAATACTCGTTTGCCGTGGACTGGAGTTTCATGGGGCAGCCCCTGCCCGATGAAGAGCTTGAGCTATCAGGCGCACCAAACAGCGACAATGCCGGGATGCAGATGGTGACCAGCGGGCCCACAAGCCAATGGAACAATATTGCCCTCGTATTCCTGAAGGCGATAGCCAACGCAAAGAAAAGCATCCTGATACAGACACCGTATTTCCTCCCCACGGAAAGCCTGCTGAAAGCATTGCAGAGTGCCGCACTGTCCAAAGTCGACGTGCGCATCATGATACCCCTGCGTTCCGACTCGTCGATGCTACGCTATGCCTCGTTCTCCTACATACGCGAATGCCTCCGCGCCGGGATAAAGATCTACCTCTATGAAGCGGGCATGCTCCACAGCAAATCCATCGTAATAGATGACGAATTCAGCACCGTAGGCTCAACCAACTTCGATTTCCGCAGCTTCGAACACAACTTCGAATGCAACATGCTCATCTACTCAACCGAAGTCAATGCACGGATGCGCGAAATCTTCGCACACGACCTGAAGAGCTGCAGCCGCATAAATGCCACAAAGTGGGAAAAGCGGCCTTACACCGAAAAAGCCAAGGAATCCATCATCAGATTATTAAGCCCCATACTGTAACAGGCACGAACAAGACTTATTTCCAAGAAAAAAACCGTATTTGAACAAAAAAACCGAGTACAAATGCTCATCCTATAAGAAAAAAGCACTACATTTGTAAAAATTTGGAATAGAATGGCTGGTAATCTTCAGCAGACACTTGAACGCATACGCAACAAAGCCGGTCTACTTACCGAACGGTATGCCGTACTGCGCAGAGAGAAGTCAGCGGGAGATGAGCGGATAAAAGAGCTTGAAGCGGAACTGACACGCCGACAGCAGGAGATAGAGAAGCTACAGATGGAGAACGAATATCTGAAAGTAGTGACAACGCTCATCCCCGACCGCAAGGAAGTGGAGCGCAGCCGAGCCATTTTAGCCGGATTAGTGCGGGAAATCGACAAATGCATCTTGGAGTTAAACGAATGATGCAATGAAAGATAAACTGAATATAACAATACGCATAGCCGGTCTGGCACCGATCCCCCTGTCAATCAACATGAGAGACGAGGAGACAATAAGGAGCGCAGAATACAATGTCAACCAGTTGTGGAGCGCATGGAGCCAGCGGTTTAAGGACAAAAGCTCATCAGAGATACTCGCGATGGTGGCGTTCCAGTTTGCCAAGCTGTATCTCACCCTATCAACCCAAGAGAAAGAAACCGACGAGGTCCTTTCGGAGTTTGAAAAAGAGCTTGACAACATATTGCTGAGTGTGCAATAACGACAGCGCACCAACGATATCCTGAATGAGCGTAAAGTCATGTACTGTTTAGCACAAGACGAGAGAAACAATATCCTGCACTTACGGTTGCCGCAGTAAAATGCGCGACAGTCAAGTGCAGGATTTTTTATAACTAACATATAATAACACAATTAAACGACATGCCAACAATATTGATTTACACATTAGTAGGCCTTGCAGCACTTGTCCTCGGCATAGTGGGGACAATTGCCATACAAAAGACAATTGCGCGCAACCGTGCAAAGATAATAATCGCTGAAGCCAACCGCGAAGCGGAAGTAATAAAGAAAAACAAGCTGCTCGAAGCGCGCGAGGAAGAACTTCAGATAAAGGCCGAAGCCGAGAAACAAGCAAATGCCCGTCTGTCAAAAGTCCAGTCAATCGAAGCAAAGATGAAGCAGCGCGAGCTCCAGCTCAACCAGCAGCAGAGCGAGAACCAGCGTTACCGCAACGAAAGCGAGCAGATAAGGACAAACCTTGAAGCCCAGCTCAATGTAGTGGAAGCGAAGAAAGCCGAACTTGACAAACTGCACAAGACAGCACAGGAAAATCTCGAACACATTTCAGGCCTTTCATCGGAAGAAGCCAAAGAAAAGCTCATCGAATCCCTAAAGGATGAAGCCAAAACCGCAGCGGCTTCCTATATCAACGACATAATGGACGAGGCCAAGATGACCGCCAACAAAGAGGCCAAACGCATCGTGGTACAGTCAATACAACGCGTTGCGACAGAAACCGCCATCGAAAACTCGGTAACAGTGTTCCATATCGACTCAGATGAAATCAAGGGACGCATCATAGGCCGTGAGGGACGCAATATACGCGCCCTTGAAGCCGCAACCGGTATCGAAATCATCGTTGATGACACACCCGAAGCAATTGTACTTTCAGGCTTTGATCCGGTGCGCCGTGAAATTGCACGTCTTGCATTGCACCAACTTGTCGCAGACGGACGTATCCATCCCGCACGTATCGAAGAGGTTGTCGCCAAAGTGCGCAAACAGATTGAAGAAGAGATTATCGAAACCGGAAAGCGCACAGCCATCGACCTCGGAATACATGGCCTGCACCCGGATCTCATACGTCTTGTGGGAAAAATGAAATACCGTTCAAGCTACGGCCAGAACCTGCTGCAGCACTCGCGCGAGACAGCCAACCTATGTGCCATCATGGCATCGGAGCTGGGATTGAACCCCAAGAAAGCCCGTCGCGCCGGACTGCTTCATGACATAGGCAAAGTGCCTGATGAAGAGCCGGAACTGCCGCACGCAATGCTCGGGATGAAACTTGCCGAGAAATACAAGGAAAAGCCCGAAATATGCAACGCCATAGGCGCACACCACGATGAGATAGAGCAGACAACCCTGCTTGCACCCATAGTACAGGTGTGTGATGCAATCTCAGGCGCACGTCCCGGTGCACGCCGTGAGATCGTCGAGGCCTATATCAAACGTCTTAACGATCTTGAGCAGCTCGCACTGTCCTATCCCGGCGTGATAAAGACATACGCCATACAAGCCGGACGCGAACTCCGAGTCATAGTAGGAGCCGACAAGATCGACGATGTCGAAACCGAAAAGCTGTCGGCAGAAATAGCCAAGAAAATCCAGGACGAAATGACCTATCCCGGTCAGGTGAAAATCACCGTTATCAGGGAAACACGTGCAGTCAGCTTCGCCAAATAAGATAATACCTGTCCATGGCAACAGTAGATAACGATAACGACATTAACGTAAGCGACGGACAAGAGAGCCGCTGCTGCCATAAGGGATGTCCGCCAAGAGGCAAACTGCACTGCTATGACTGGCTACAGGACATTCCCGGCGGGAAAGCTGACTTTGACATGGTTGAGGTACAGTTCAAGAATACCCGTAAGGGATTCTACAAGAACAGCACCAATATCCCGCTTGAAATCGGCGATATGGTTGCGGTGGAAGCGTCACCCGGCCATGACATAGGAATGGTTACACTTACCGGACGGCTCGTGGCGTTACAGATGAAAAAAGCCAACATACGTCCCGATGCCGAGATAAGACGCATTTTCCGCAAGGCCAAGGAGAATGACCTCGAAAAATATGAGGAAAGCAAGGCCAAGGAGAATGACACAATGATACGTTCACGCAAGATAGCCGAAAGCCTGAACCTCAACATGAAAATAGGCGATGTCGAGTATCAGGGTGACGGCAACAAAGCGATATTCTACTATATCGCAGACGAGCGAGTGGATTTCCGCCAACTGATCAAGGTACTCGCCGAGACGTTCAAGGTGCGTATCGAAATGAAACAGATCGGTGCACGCCAAGAAGCCGGCCGCATAGGCGGAATAGGGCCATGCGGACGACCATTGTGCTGCTCAAGCTGGATGACAAACTTTGTCTCGGTCGCAACCAGTGCAGCGCGCTATCAGGACATTTCGCTGAATCCCCAGAAACTGGCAGGACAATGCGCCAAGCTGAAATGCTGCCTGAACTTTGAGGTCGACACATACGTGGAAAGCGTGAAACGCCTACCGACAAAGGACATACGCCTTGAGACAGCCGATGCCACCTATTTCCATTTCAAGGTTGACATCTTCAAGCGTGAAATAACCTACTCTACCGACAAATCGGTTCCTGCCAATCTTGTAACAATCGATGCCGACAGAGCCTTTGAAGTCATCGCGATGAACAAACGCGGAGAAAAACCGCTGAAACTCCAACGTGACGGAGATGAAAAGCCCAAGGCCAAGAAAGAGTTCGGTGACATAGTGGGACAGGACAGCCTGACGCGTTTTGACAAAAACAAAAAGAAAAAACGCAAGAACGGCAATAAATCCAAAGGAGGCAACCAACAGAACGATGCCGGAGGGAACAATGCCCAACCATCCAACAAAAACAGAGAACGCAACAAGCGCCAGGACAACCGACGACAAGAAAAGAAACCGGATAACCGACAGGATAAAAATCCAACAGCGGACAATGCGTAAACCAATACTTATATCCACCGCCATATTATTGTGCTTGGGAGCATGCGTTCCCGGGCACAATGATTATAGCCGTTTTCAAAATATTCCCGATACCGGATGGAGATACAATGACACCATCACCTTCATCCCTGAGACAAAAGACTCGATTTCGAGCGGACTTCTTACACTCGCGCTAAGGCACTCCAACGACTACCTGTACAGCAATCTGTGGGTCGAGGTCAGCTACCTGACAGAAAGCGGGCAGAAAGCGGACACAATGAACATCGCACTTGCCGATATATACGGGCACTGGTACGGCAAAGGTCTCGGAACAAGTTTCCAGATACAGGACACGGTCTCAACCTCATACCGTATGGTAAAAGGCAGCCCTATCAAGGTGCGTCACATAATGCGGACAGATACGCTTCATGACATAGAGCAGGTGGGGATAATATTCATCTCAAGCGACAATACGAACCGATAATGCAATCTGTTTACGACAGCCTCATATTTGACATGGACGGTACTCTGTGGGATGCTGTCGACTCCTACCGTAAAATATGGGACAAGACGCTTGCTGAGATGGGAGCCGGCCTGACCATAAGCCGTCAGGAACTGCTTGACAGCATGGGACTGCCAATAGCCGAGATTTTCCGCAGGATAGTATCGGCACCTGTCGATGCGACAGAATTCCTGACACGTCTTGACTGCAATGAGCGCAAAATGATGCCCCTATTGGGTGGTATACTATATCCGGGGGTTGCAGACGGGATTCCAAGGCTTGCTTCGAAGTACCGACTGTTCATGGTCAGCAACTGCGGAGCAGAAGGATTACATAATTTCTTAGCATACACCAAATTGTCACCATACATCGAAGGGACACTGACCTACGGTGAAACAGGGAAGGAGAAGCCGGAAAACATCAAGGTCCTTGTATCCCGCCACAAGCTGAAAGCCCCTATCTATATAGGAGACACGCAAGGGGACTGCAACAGCTCCCACAGCGCGGGGATACCGATGGTGTACGCAGCCTACGGATTCGGCAAATGCCATGACGCCGAGTATGAGGTTGACAATTTTTACCAACTGACAGAACTTTTCCTGTCACATAACTAACATTTAAGACGATGAAACATCTTCCCCAATCAGAGATAGCCCTAAGGGTCGGGAAAATAAGCCAGCAGCTCAACGCCCTGAATACGGATGCCATATTAATCAGCAACAATGCCAACATATTCTATACATCGGGGCAGGTATTCAGCGGATATGCCTATATAACCAAAGATGGTGAGACCACCTATTTCGTAAGACGTCCGGTGGGACTTGAGGGTGAGAATATCGTCTATATCCACAAGCCGGAACAGATTGCAGATATATTACAGGCACAAGGCAAGACGCTGCCCAAAAGCATAGGGCTGGAACTCGACATCACCCCCTACTCCAGTATAGAACGCCTGCGCAAGGTTTTCCCCGAGGCCGTTGTCAGCAACGCCTCAGGCATACTGCGCACGGCCAGATCGGTAAAGACAGCATACGAAATCGACTGCCTCACACGGTCGGGCATAAAGCATGCGATGGTGTACAGCCACATCCCCTCTCTGTTCAAAGAAGGCATGACCGACCTGGAGCTACAGGTAGAGATAGAAAGGCTTTCCCGGCTGCAAGGATGTCTCGGGCAGTTCCGCATAAGCGGAGAATCAATGGAACTGTTCATGGGCAATCTGCTGTGCGGGGAGAATGCCGACAATCCCACCCCCTACGACTTTGCGATGGGAGGAGCCGGTCTGAACCCATCGCTGCCAGTGGGATGTGACGGTTCCACGATAAAGCCCGGAATGACAGTGATGGTTGACATGAACGGCAATTTTACCGGTTACATGACCGACATGACACGTGTATTCTCCGTGGGCAAAGTCGATGAACTCGCACAAAAGGCCCACAACTGCTCAATACGCATCACCCGGGAACTTGCGCGGGCGGGAAAAGCCGGGGCTGAAGCCAAAGTCCTATACGAACATGCCGCAGATATAGCACGCGAGGAGGGACTCGAACAATATTTCATGGGGCACAAACAGCATGCCGGCTTTGTGGGACACGGTGTCGGCATAGAGGTCAACGAGCTGCCGGTAATCGCTCCCCGCAGCCGGGATATACTATCCGCGGGAAATGCCATAGCCCTTGAGCCTAAGTTCGTGATACCCCATGTCGGAGCAGTGGGTATCGAGAACACATACGTTGTCACCGAGTCAGGAATGGAATCACTGACAAACGCCCCAGAAGAAATCATCAGCCTGTCATAGAAAAGATGCACCCGATAGCACACAAGATAGATACCGGAATTTTTCACACGGTAGGAAACATAGCCGACGAGATGAAGCGTCCATGCTATATTGTTGGCGGATACGTGCGGGATCTGTTTCTTGACCGCCGTTCCAAAGACATCGATTTCGTAACAGTGGGCAGCGGAATAGAGGTTGCCCAAGCCGTGGCGAGGGAACTTGGCCGTGGCGCACACCTCAGCGTGTTCAAGAATTTCGGGACCGCACAAGTGAAATGCCACGATTGCGAGCTTGAATTTGTAGGAGCAAGACGCGAATCATACCGACGTGACAGCCGAAAGCCAATCGTTGAGGACGGCACGTTGGAGGATGACCTGTCACGGCGGGACTTCACTATCAACGCCCTAGCTCTATGTGTTAACTCATCAAATTTCGGCAAGCTTATCGACCGGTACAACGGACTTGATGACATGAAACACCGCATAATACGCACTCCGCTCGACCCGGACATCACTTTCAGCGATGACCCTCTGCGTATGATGCGGGCAATACGGTTTGCCACACAGCTCGACTTTGACATCTATCCCGAGACTTTCGCTGCAATATCACGCAATGCTTACCGCATATCGATCATCTCAAAGGAGCGTATAATGGACGAGCTGATGAAGATAATGGCTTCCCCCCGTCCGTCAAAAGGTTGGGAGTTATTGTTGCATTCAGGATTACTGAAACTTATATTCCCTGAATTTCATGCGATGAAGGGTGTAGAGGTGGTGAACGGGCGCGGACACAAGGACAATTTCTATCATACGCTGACCGTACTTGACAATGTAGCGGAAAAGAGTGACAATGTGTGGCTGCGATGGTCGGCACTGCTGCATGACATAGCCAAGCCTGTCACCAAACGCTGGGATGACAGAATAGGCTGGACTTTCCATAACCACAATTTTATCGGAGCGAAGATGATTCCGCGTATATTCCGCGAAATGCGCTTTCCTCTAAACGACAAGATGAAATATGTGCAAAAGATGGTGGAACTCCACATGCGCCCCATTGCGCTTGTCGAGGATGAGGTCACCGACTCGGCCGTGCGCAGACTGTTGTTTGATGCCGGAGACGATATAGATGACCTGATGACGCTGTGCGAGGCAGACATAACATCCAAGAATCAGGAGAAGGTGAAACGGTTTCTTGACAACTTCGCATTAGTGCGCCAAAAACTCATCGAACTTGAAGAGAAAGACCGCATACGCAATTTCCAACCTCCGGTAACCGGAGAGGAAATAATGGAGATATTCGGGCTCTCACCATCAAGGGAAGTGGGAACAATCAAGGACAGCATAAAGAATGCCATACTCGACGGAGTGATCCCAAACGAACGGGAAGCAGCATACGGCTACATGCTCCAGACAGCCGAGTCACTCGGGCTGAAACCGGTAAACCGGTAAGCCATTACATTATTCCACGTTCACGAAGCCTGCATTGCCATGCCCATGCAGAACGCATGGTGTCGTCAACCGATGCCTCGGCTTTCCATCCGAGGACGTTATTGGCATATTCAGGATTGGCCCATACTTTTTCGATGTCTCCCGGGCGACGCCCCACAATGCGATGAGGGACTTTCACTCCGGTAGCCCGTTCAAACGAGGCAATAAGCTCTTTCACGGAAAGCCCGACTCCTGTTCCAAGGTTGAATATCTCAATTTTGGCCTCGGACTTGTCCTCAAGCATACGTCCGACCGCCTTAACATGAGCCTTTGCCAGGTCAACGACGTTGATAAAGTCGCGGATACAAGAGCCGTCGGGAGTGTCGTAGTCATCCCCGAACACGCTTAATTCCTTGCGTATCCCGATTGCTGTCTGTGTAAGATAAGGGATAAGATTCTGCGGTACGCCATTGGGCAACTCCCCAATCTCAGCGGACGGATGAGCACCTACCGGATTGAAATAACGGAGAATAACACTCTTGAACGGAGCTCCTGAATTAATCACATCGGTTATAATCTCCTCTGATATCTGCTTGGTGTTGCCATAAGGTGACGTAGCCTTCTTTATGGGAGCCTGCTCTGTAACAGGATTTTCGTCAGGTTCACCATATACAGTGCATGACGATGAGAATACTATTCCCTTAACACCATACTCAGGCATCAGATCGAGCAGATTCATGAGCGTATTAAGGTTGTTCCGATAGTAGAGTACCGGTTTTTCCACAGATTCACCCACCGCCTTGCTTGCCGCAAAGTTAATGATTCCTTTTATGCCGGGGTAACGGTCAAACAATGCTTTCATTGCCACCATATCGGTACAGTCGGCCTCAACAAATTCCGGACGGATGCCGGTTATGCGCCTGATACCGTCCAAAACTTCAATGTTACTATTAGAAAGGTTATCGACAATAACCACCCGATAGCCGGCATTCTGCAATTCCACAACCGTGTGGGAGCCGATATATCCGGTTCCCCCCGTAACAAGAATCATTTCTTTTTCCATAGCAAGATGTATCAATATGTTATTTAAAGTCCTACAAATTTAGGCATTTTTATCCACATCGCCAATACAAACGACCTTCATGTGACAATGGCGACAATCAAAATCAAGGCGATAACAGGCATAGGATGAACGTATGTACAACGGACCACTCCATTTTTTTCCTGCCGGTGTCTTGAGGCACCGCCCCATCTCCCGACGCAGGCAATAACGGGATGTCATTACAACTGTAGGTCCACGCCGGCTTCCGCTGTCCAATTCAATGGCCTTTTCTACCGAGGTGACACCATGGGACCGATAGAATTTACCGGCAAGGGAATTTGCCACATTGTCATGATAAGTGAGACGCTCCCCTTGCGGTGCAACAGCCGAGCGATCCTCATCGCGACGGTAGTCATACCGGCATTTCACCCGCTGTGCACGGTCAAGGGCGTCAATGGCGTCGCGTCTCAGAGCCGTAAGGCGTGATGCCGGGACGAACACATCCCCAAGACGGTCATCGACTCTGCCGACACAATAGATTGTTCCACCTGTCTTTGCCAATGTCCGGTAACGAGACTCTACCTGAGAAGTCCTGGACTGTTCCAAAACAACCGGCATTGTCACCGTCACCGCGTTACCCCGTGAATCGGACACGTCCAAGGCGATACCGAACGATGTTGCCCTCAACACCATACCGACATCAACCAGACGTCGCGCGGTATCCCGTTCAAGTATCTCATCCCAAGCCTTGTCCCTGTTGCGGTAAAGCAGCGTCCCCTGCCTGACACTGACCTTACCGGCCGGATACAACAGGTTCCCTTCAACACGATTCAGCCTGAATCCTTCAAGGCGTCCCCTGCTGTCAAAAAAAACGATACCGTCACCATTATTCAACGGAGTGTCAAGCTCCACGGCAATACGTCCGGACTGAGCCGAAACCACCCGTCCCACGACTTCGCCACGGGACTTCGGGGTATCGACCGATGCAATACTTTCATCCTGCCCTATCCCGCAAAGGAAATAGGGAGTGAATCCGCGATTGAAACTTTTTTCAAGAGCCGGAGTAAAGTCCAGTTCCGTGCGTCCTGATGACAGGCGGCTGTAACGTTCGGGTGCGGCAGCAATCACGGCATCAATGGCCCGCCGATAATAAGCTACTGTGTTTTTCACGTATCCCACATCTTTCAAACGCCCTTCAATCTTGAACGAGGAGATTCCGGCATCCATCATCTGAGCCAAATATGCGCTACGGTTCATATCTCGAAGCGACAAAAGGTGCTTGTCGGCAACCAGAACACGTCCCGAGGCATCGGCCAGCGTATAAGGCAGACGACACATCTGTGCACATTCCCCCCGATTGGCACTGCGGCCTGTCGCCAAACAACTTGCCTGACAATCCCCGCTGTAACTCACACACAATGCCCCGTGAACAAATGCCTCAAGAGGTACTTCGACCGTGTCATATATCCTTGCAATCTCTTCCAATGACAACTCCCGGGCAAGCACAATCTGAGAAAACCCCGACTGCTGGAGGAACAGAGCCTTTGCAGCATCACGAGTGTCACACTGAGTACTCGCATGAAGCGCAATAGGAGGAATGTCCATGCGCAGCAGGGCCATATCCTGTACAATCAGGGCATCAACCCCAATCCGGTACAGATTGTGGACAAGACGTTCCACCGCCTTCAGTTCGCTATCGTATATGACAGTGTTTACCGTGACATATACCCTTGCATCAAAACGGTGGGCAAACTCAACTACACGGGCAATATCCCCGACCGAATTTCCTGCCGCTGCCCGTGCCCCATGGCTTACCGCGCCCATATACACGGCATCAGCCCCATGTTTCACCGCTTCGACAGCAATGTGTGCATCCCTTGCCGGAGCAAGCAGTTCAATAGTCCTTTTCCTGTAATCCATTATTGAAACCGACCGAAAAATTCTTGTATCTGTGACAGGATCGCATATAAGGGCAAATCCCCAGTCATTATCTTTGCCAACGGAACCAAACAGCGCTCATTGACATAATTGACATAACTAACACAAAAAGGGACTGTGTCCTTATTCACTGTGACACAATCCCTTATTTCTTAGCTAAAATGTCCTGACGAAAATTATTCTCCGGGAACGATTGCTTCGCTGGGGCAGGTTTCTGCACAAGAACCACATTCGATGCAAGTGTCAGGGTCAATCTTATAGATGTCACCTTCAGAGATAGCTTCAACCGGGCAAACAGGAAGACAAGTTCCGCAAGCCACACAGTTGTCGGTAATTACGTAAGCCATAATTAAATTAAATTTTAGATATTATACGAATTAAATGTTTTTGCGACTACAAAGGTAGTCGTTTTTTACTTATATCCCGCTATACGGGCATTATTTTTTTGTTTGAAACTCTGAAAAACATCAAATCCTACCGCCATCAAATCCCGATAGCAGACTAATACCGCCATTGTCATTCCACAATCACCTTGCGGACTGCACCATCACTATAGACAACAATATTGATGCCTCTCACCGGCTCAGAAATCAAATGCCCGTAAATATCGTAACGACCAGTTTCCACAACGTTATCGACACCCGAAATGCTGTCAATACCTGCCGACACAATTTCAAATGTTCCACTATAGCTGCCCAATGTCTCCCCTGCCGATGATTTTACAACAACGCTATAATAATACACACCATTATCAAGGTTTTCTATCGAAAGTTCAAGCGAAGTAGACATAGGTATTATCGTTCCGGTTGCATCATAATCAGAGGAAGCCACCAACTGAGTCATAGCCTCGTCGGAATATACGTCAACGGTATAGAGTGCCGAACCCTCTGTCGCAGGAATTTCGAACGTTGCCCTACTTTCCTGTGTCGATACCTCAACAGTAGCTATCTCCACAATGTTGCCAAAGCTACCCCAAACATTCGCCGCAGAGTATGTCTCCTTAGTGCCTGCAGGCACATCTAACCGGCAAGTCGACACTCCCGAGAAACTCGAGCGACCACAAACCGGCGGTATACGATTCAACGAGGTTACCGAAGTCAAGTAGCTTCCTACTATACTACTATAGTAAAATGCCCTGGAGCCTATTTCCTCTACCGATTTTCCTATCGTAATTTCACGCAAAGGACAAGACCCGAATGCTTCTGACCCAATTTTTTTCACAGAATCCGGTATCGTAACATAAGATAATAAATTATCCATAAAAGCACGTTGTCCAATCTCCACCAAAGAATTTCCAAGACACAGCGATTCCAAGCCACATTTTTCAAAAGCACTTTTGCCTATATAAGTTACATTAGACAACTCCAATGATGACAAAGGCACCCCCCTGAATGCGTAATCCCCAATCACTTCAATTGAGTTACCTAAACTGAACGAAGTCAAACTTAGAACCTGAATACTCTCAAATGCCGAACATCCTATTTTTTTCACAGAATCCGGTATATCGATAGAAGTCAATCCATAACAGTCGAAGAACGCATAATCTCCAATTTCGCACACCGAGCCAGGAATTACAGCGGAAGCCAACTCCAAACAAGCATGAAATGCAAAATTCCCGACAACTGTTACCGACGAGGGAATCACAGTTGTCTTACAACCTGCCACAAGCCGATTCTGCGAGGTCTCAATGATTGCGTTGCAATTTTCCCTCGAATCATAAACAGCATTTCCCTCATCGACCACAATCGATGCCAAGCTTCTGTAATAAGACAATATCGGCATATCAATTTCCGTCACAGTGCACGGTACAAATATCGAGAGCAAGTCCGGACAGCCGCTGAATGCACGACGTCCTATTCCTGTTACCGTATAATCCACTCCCTCATAGGTAACTGTCTGCGGAATTATGACATCGCCACTATACTCACCCGCATACTCATAAATATCATCGCCACGATATGTCACTTCGACCGTCATGGACACAGAGTCAGTAATATTATAGAAAATACCATCAGACTCAAAGTCGTGACTTATGCCATCGGAGTGAAAATGCTCATCACCTGACGCTGATAGACTTGTAACAAAAAGAGCTACAACAAGTAGCATAAACTTGTAAAAATGTTTCATTTCAATAATAGGTTAAACCGTTAGCTAATTTACAATATTTTCCTTGCAAAATTAATGATTAAAAACGTCCACCTTACCCCCCCCTGTTAATTTTCATTAAACGCGTATAATGGAGTGTCATTTCCTAAAAAAGGTTGTCAAAAAAAGGCTGTTTAGGCACGGATTGACAGATGCAGGCAACAATAGCCAAAGCATATATGCAGAAAGCATAAAAACAATTAACGGTTTTCGTTATGCGACATGGTTTTCGTAATTTTGCAGAATAAATGTATAAATTCCGATTATATGAACCCGATAAAAAAACTTGCCAACCTACCACGCATAACAATCATCCTCGGAGCAGCGCTAATCGTCGCTATCATCGCATTCATCGTCACAACCGCAATCATGAGCAACAAGGTAAGCGAGGCAGAGTCCATAAACGAGCAGCTGCAACTCACCAATGAACAGCTACAACTCGCCAATGAATACCAGGCTCTTAACGTCGAGTTCCAACAGTATGAAAACCAGGCGCAGAAATTAGCCAACGACTCGATAATCATGAAATACGAGGCAGCCAAGAGCAAGGTTGAGAAACTTCTTCAAGAGCTTAACAGCGAAAAGAAAAAGAGCGCCCAACGCATCCACGAACTGCAATCGGAAATTGAGACGCTGAAAGGGATCCTGCGTCACTATGTCGCCCAAATCGACTCATTGGGCAAGGAGAACGCCGGACTGCGAGCCGAGAACAAGGAGATAAGAGACCGTAATGCCGAGCTTGCCTCACAGGTAAAAGAGGAATCGCGCAAGAACGAGGAATTATCGGAACGGATGACCCTTGCCGAAAAACTTAATGTCACCGGACTATCAATAACAGCCTTAAAGAAAAACGGCAAGAAAGAAAAGAACATAACCAAGGCCAAGCAACTTATGGTGACGTTCACAATCCCCCAAAACAATTCGACACCAGTAGGAGAGAAAACGATATATCTGCGTATAACCAGTCCGGAGGGAAACCTGCTTGGCAATGCCGGGACATTCCCATTTGAAGATTCGGAGATACAATGCACTGCCCGTAAAATCATCGAATATGCCGGAGAAGAAATTACAGGCATAAATATCTACTGGGATGTCAATACAACTCTAACCCCCGGAGAGTACACGGTTGAACTTTTTGCCGACAATTACCGTCTTATATCACGTAAATTCATTCTAAAAAAATAGTGGCATCAGTAACTGAAATATGGACAGCAATCAATGACTCGATAAACACGACCGAGATAGATACCGTATCGTCCATTTTCAAGTTATGCCTGAGCCTGATTCTCGGCAGTATCGTCGGGGTCGAGCGTAAGCTCAAAGGTCAGACGGCCGGGGTGCGCACTTTCGCCCTTATCTCAATGGGCTCAACGCTTGCCATGCTGCTTTCGATATATGTTCCTCTTGAATATCCTGCACTGAAAGGAGATCCCGGCAGAATCGCCGCACAGGTAATAAGCGGCATAGGTTTTCTCGGCGCAGGAGCCATAATCCAGATGAAAGGCTCGGTAAGAGGGCTGACCACCGCAGCAGGAATATGGATGGTCGCGGCAATAGGCATGGCTGTAGGTAGCGGGATGTATCTACTGTCAATAACAGCCACCGCCCTTATCCTGTTCATACTGCTACAGCTCGAAAGGATAGAGTACCGTGTCAGCAAGGGTACGGAATCACGTATCATCCGTATCAAAACCAGCAGTATTGTGGAAGACATCGAAGATTACCGGAAAGTGTTGCGCAACCACCATGTACAGCTCAGCAATGTATATGTAGAATACGAATACCAGGAATCAATAACAATGCTGAACTTAGTTGTCATTGTAAAAGAGTCAACCGATTACATAAAGCTATTCAGCGATCTCAAAGAGATAAATCCCACACAATCCATCTCCTTAGGGACACAGGTAAACATCTGAGAAAAGAAGAAAACCACAAATGACTACAGCACTAATCACAGCACTTGCCACAGGAGAGATTACCGAAACTGCATCGGCGGCTACGGAGGTTCAAATCGAAGGACTTATCACCGATCTTTCATTTATACTCATACTCGGTGCAGCGGTAACCGTCCTGTTCAAATGGATGAAACAGCCGGTAGTACTCGGATATATCGTTGCAGGATTCCTTGCGAGCCCCCATTTCGAGTACCTCCCATCGGTCACGACAGAGGCCAATATAGATTTCTGGGCACAGATAGGTATCATTGTCCTGCTTTTTTCCTTAGGTCTTGAATTCAGTTTCAAGAAGCTGCTGAACGTAGGCGGCTCAGCCGTGGTAACCGCCCTGATAATCGTCATGGGCATGATGGGGTTAGGGTTCTCCATAGGACATCTGCTCGGCTTCACCCATATCAACAGCCTGTTTTTAGGCGGGATGCTCTCAATGTCATCCACAACCATCATCATAAAAGCATTCACGGATCTTAACCTGCGACAAAAGAAATTCGCTTCGTTAGTGTTTGCCGTGCTGATTGTCGAGGATCTGTTTGCCGTGCTGATGATGGTCATACTTTCATCCATAGCCATCAACAACAGCGTGGAGGGAGGAGAGATGCTCTACAGTGTCAGCAAACTTGCCTTTTTCCTGATAATGTGGTTCTTGGTGGGAGTGTTCGTCATACCGACAACGCTTAATGCCGCCCGACGCTTCCTCAACAGCGAGACCCTTCTCGTCATCTCAATGGGACTATGTTTAGGAATGGCAGTATTCTCGGTGTATTGCGGCTTCTCACTCGCCTTAGGAGCATTTGTCATGGGGTCGATTCTTGCCGGCACAAGCAATGCCGAGCGTATCGAAAAGGTCGTCACCCCGGTAAAAGACCTGTTCGGCTCGGTATTCTTTATCTCCGTCGGGATGATGGTAGACCCCGGAATAATCGCAGAATATATTTCACCGATACTTATACTGTCGGCAGTAGTGATAGCAGGGATGATACTATTCGGGACATTCGGGATGCTTGTCACCGGCCAACCGTTAAGGATAGCGATGGAATCGGGTTTCTCCCTGACCCAGATAGGCGAATTCGCTTTCATCATCGCATCACTGGGCATGTCACTCGGAGTACTCGAGCCGACAATATACCCTATTGTAGTTGCCGTGTCGGTTATCACCACTTTCACCACGCCCTATTTCATAAGGATGGCAGACCCGGCATACGAGCTTGTAGAGAGGCATCTTCCCAAACGCCTCCATTTCCTTATCGAGCGATATACAAAACAGGCTTCAAGCGAAAGCGAAACCGGGGAATTGTGGAAATCGCTTTTCCAACGGTACCTGTGGCGCGTACTCCTATATTCCATAGTACTTATTGCAATAACACTCGTATCGCTGCGGATAATGATGCCATGGCTCAATGAGATAATGCCAGAATGGAGCCGTCTTGCCGGCAGCGCAATCACCTTATCGGTAATGTCGCCTTTCCTGCTCGCCTTGTCTTATCCCGCATCAAAAAACACCGAGCGGCAACGCCTTGTCCAGTACAACGCCCACTTTGACGTCCCCCTAATTGTCATGTCGCTGTTCCGCCTGATGCTTGCCATGGGATTTGTGGTGTATCTGCTGAGTTCTATATATTCGATGCGGGTGGGATGGACATTCGGTCTTGCGATATTTGTCATGATAGTGTTCGTGCTGTCAAAACATGTCAAGAAACGGATGAAACATATCGAGGCAAAATTCCTTGACAACCTGAATGAGCGCGAACTGCGCAAGAGCGGTAAAAACAACAGCCTTGTCAGTGACCTGCATCTCGCATTCATGGAGGTGAACCACGAGTGCACGTTTGTAGGAGAAAGGCTCTCGGATTCCAATCTGCGCAAACACTACGGAGTGAATGTAGTGAGCATACAGCGCGGTGCATCATCAATAATAATCCCCAAAGGCGATACACGGGTATTCCCGGGCGACGTGCTCGGCATCATAGGGACCGATGAACAGATACAATCCTTACTGCCGGTAGTAGAATACCAAAGTGAAACCGAACCGGAAAGCCTCTCTCCCGACCAAATAAAACTCACGAACATACAACTGACAGAATCATCACCACTTATAGGGCAAACAACGGCTTCAGCCCATCTGCGCAACGACTATTCGGCACTTGTAGTAGCGATACAACGTGGAGAAAGCTATATCAAGCCTACGGGAGAAATCCCATTTGAACCCCAAGATGTGGTGTGGCTTGTAGGTGATCCAAAGAAACTCAGCCAACTCAAGTAAGTCACATAATGTGGATAGCACTTGCCATCATCTCAGCCCTTTGCCTTGGGATATATGACATATTCAAAAAAGTGTCGCTCAACGGCAATAATGTTCTGACAGTACTGCTGCTGAACACCTTGTTCGGGTCGTTACTGATGTCGCCGGTAATCATCAACGGTATATGGCATGGAGATACCGGACCGGGAGATTGCGTCACCGGGCATCTGCACATCGCACTTAAATCACTTATAGTCCTGACGTCATGGCTATTGGGCTATTTCAGCATCAAGCACCTTCCCCTTACCATTGCCGGACCAATCAATGCCACTCGCCCGGTCATTGTTCTAATAGGCGCATTAGTCATTTTCGGGGAACGGTTAAATCCGCTACAATGGGCAGGAATAGCGATAGGACTGTCATCATTATACTTCATAAGCCGCATAGGGAGCAAGGAGGGCATTTCCCTAAGGCACAGCCGCTGGCTGTGGATGGCACTCGGAGCAACAGTGACAGGAGCGGTGAGCGGTCTTTACGACAAATATCTGCTCAAGCAGTATGATCCGCTTGAGGTCCAGGCATGGTATTCGTTTTACCAGCTTGTCATCATGGGTATAACCATAGCCATAATCAAGAAAGTCAAAAATGAGCGCACAGTGTTTCACTGGCGGTGGACAATCCCTGGTATTGCCGTATTCCTGACGATTGCCGACATTGCCTATTTCTATGCGCTGTCATTCGACGGTTCAATGATTTCGGTTGTATCGATGATAAGACGCGGAAGCCTAATAGTGCCGTTCCTGTTCGGCGTGCTTGTCTTACGCGAAAAGAATGTAAAGCTAAAACTCTTAGACCTTGCTCTGCTTCTATGCGGTCTGATACTGCTTGTCATCGGCAGCAGATAACAATAAAAGGGCTGTCACAACAGCCCCTAATTCAGAGATTTTAAGGATAGTAAAACCAAAATCCTCACACATTCCGGTTCTATGCCTACTTATTGCTGAACATGATAGGCAACATGAACTGGACAGCAACCGGTTTTCCATCTTGCTTAGCCGGAATAAAGTCGGGTAAAAGACCGGCAACCCTGAGCCCCTCAGCATCCATCCCGGCAATGCCACTGCTTTTTGCTACCGATGGGCTCAGCACTTTACCTTTCTCATCAACCGTGAACTGAAGAATCAACATCCCTTGTCCATTTTTCACCGATTCGGGATACTTGATATTGTCATTAATGAATTTATACAAGGCAGCCTCCCCTCCCGGAAATTCAGCCATTGCATCATCGTTGTCTTTGGCAACCGCAACATTCATGGAGTTTACATTTGCCGATTTTTCATTACCTTTGCCAGAGGAGACAACCGTAACCGTTGAATTACTGACCTTGTCAACCGATGAAGCGACAGCAGGTTGATTGACGAGCATAACGACTCCCGCTACGGCACAAGCCATAGACGCATACCCTAATACAGGATGCGATTTTTTCTTGGATAACATCATAGTGATACGTTTATTAAGTGAACTGTGATTCAGACTGTTGGTCAGAGCGTGGAACCTTGAACCGACAGTCTTTTCTATTAGAAACAATTGGTATTTGCGACAGTCAACATTGCCGAGAAGCACAGCAGCATCTGCTTCATACTCATGAACAGCCTGCATCTCGGCACGCAACATCCACAGAAACGGGTTATACCAGGCAACTATCAGTGCAGCCTCAGCAACCAGCAGGTCTATCCAATGCTTACGGTCAAGGTGAGCCGTCTCATGGATAATTGTCATGTCACTTGTAGAATCATAATCCTTACGACTAAGTACAATCCACCGTCCCCAAGAGAACGGCACAAGCCGAGCATTATCGTGCAGGACAAGCTCATACCTGCCCACAGGACATTTCTCTCCCCGTGCAATCAACACTGCCAAACCGGCAACAACAGACAAAAGACGCAATAACATTATTCCCGCCACTATCGCATACAGCCACAAGAATAACGACACATAAGAAAATGCCATTATATCCGCATCCACTTCTGGTTCCCGAATTGTCGCTGTAAGCTCACCAATCGAGATAGCCGCAGGTTCTTGAGAAACAGACAAGATGCCTACCAACGGGTATATCGCAAATGAAATGAGGAGTACCGAAAGAAGAATCACACGGTTTACAGAGTACCATGCCGATTGTGACAACAACACCTTGTAGACCACATAGCATACCGATACCGAGAGCGAAAACACAAGAGAAATTGCAAATAACGTGCCCATAACCAAACGTTGCTATTCATTTGAACCCTTATCATTAACTACCTTGTCTACAAGTTCGCGTATCTCCTCGTCACTCAATTTTTCTTCCTTAAAAAGTGCACTGACAACACCAAACAGCGAATTGTTGAAATAACGGGATATTACCGACTTCAAAGTCATGCGGCTATACTCGTCCCGGCTTATTGCCGCACGATAAAGATAGGTGTTACCATACTGCTCATGCGTTACATAACTTTTCTGTTCCAACCCACGGACAAACGTTGATACCGTGTTAAAATGAGGCCGCGGTTCAGGATAAAGCTCGACTATCTGTTTTACAAACATCGGACCATGTTGCCAGAAATGCTGCATCAATTCTTCCTCTTTATCGGTCAATTTTTTCATCGTTTTACTTCGGTTTTAAATTACGGCACAAATATAAACTAAATATTTTAGTTATGCAACTAAATTTTATAGTTTGACTATTTTTTTGCATTACATTTCCATTAAGACATTTGCCGTAAGTCCCCAAACCATCACATTCCGACGAAAAACAATCACCCGGGAGGACAATAGAAACAACGGCCTAATCATTTTCATTTCCTTTCCTGAATCCTCTACCCAATATCATTTACCAATAGCGATAAGTTCATGACCAAAGACCATAATAAACCATTTGATATTATTCACAACCGTTTTTTCGAGTAACGATGACCGGAATTTATTTCTCCTAACCGAATATTACAGGACAATCTATAACGCGCAAGAACTCTTTTACAAACTCTGCGGAATTGATTTTGAAATAATTCCATTATCGTTACACTATATCCAGAAAAGGATTCTGTGAATAAGAAACCACCTTGCTTGCTATGAGAATGGAACAACCCCATTTATTGGTGCGTCTGGTTCGAACAATGGATTTACAGATTCTACAACATATTCTTCAATTGAATCAAATTCTAAAATAGGATATGGAAAAAATGAGCCTATAGAACAAAAATTTATATAGGCAATGCAATTTGCGAAACAAATAATGGTTCTGTCGGCTATGCGTATTATCAGCAGCACACGTTTACCTGCACTCACGATGTAATTGCAAAAAAAATGACGGGATGCATGTGCTGAACTGAAAAATAGCTATCTTTGCATCCACAAAACCAACAGACGTCAGCTCATGCAAGGCAAGCCAATTGATTTCATTTCAAAATCGGCAAAACACCTGACAGGGCAACAAGCCCGAGAGTTGCACGCGCCATATTATTTGCGCCCCAACCACCCACCTCCTTATTCTCTCGCACTTTAACCAACATCGGCTTTCACAGCCACCACCAAATAAAATTTTCAACTTACCATAATAAATTTACAATCAAATGAAACAGGATATGATTGTCATACTTGACTTAGGCAGTCACGAAAACACAGTATTAGCCCGCGCAATACGCGCATTAGGAGTCTACAGCGAAATTTACCCGCACGATATAACAGCGGAGGAGCTGAAAGCACTGCCTAATGTAAAGGGCGTAATAATCAACGGAGGGCCTAACAATGTGATTGACGGGGTGGCCATAGACGTCAATCCGGAAATATACACTGCCGGCATTCCGGTAATGGCTGCCGGACATGATAAAGCCAAATGTGCAGTAAAGCTGCCTCAGATAACTGATGACGTGGATGCAATCAAGGAGGCTGTCAAAGGTTTCGTTTTTGATACCTGCAAGGCTGAGGCCAACTGGAACATGACCAACTTTGTCAACGACCAGATAGAACTTGTGCGCCGGCAAGTCGGGGATAAGAAAGTACTGCTTGCCCTATCGGGCGGAGTCGACTCATCGGTAGTCGCAGCTCTGCTACTGAAAGCAATCGGAGACAAGCTCGTGTGCGTACACGTCAACCATGGCCTGATGCGTAAGGGGGAGTCGGAAAATGTGATTGAAGTATTCAAGAACCAGCTAAACGCCAATCTTGTCTATGTCGACGCTACCGACCGTTTCCTGAACAAACTTGCCGGTGTTGCCGACCCTGAACAGAAACGCAAAATAATCGGGGGCGAGTTTATCAGAGTATTTGAAGAGGAAGCGCGTAAACTTGACGGTATCGACTTCCTCGGACAGGGAACGATATATCCCGACATCGTAGAGAGCGGGACAAAGACTGCCAAGATGGTAAAGTCACACCACAATGTCGGCGGTCTTCCTGAAGACCTTCAATTTGAGCTCGTCGAGCCGTTGAAACAGTTGTTCAAGGACGAAGTACGTGCCTGTGGAGTCGAGTTAGGACTACCCTACGAGATGGTCTATCGCCAGCCGTTCCCCGGACCCGGTCTTGGAGTACGTTGCCTCGGAGCAATCACCCGTGACCGTCTTGAGGCTGTGCGTGAAGCCGATGCCATACTTCGTGAGGAATTTGCCGCAGCCGGTCTTGACAAGAAGGTTTGGCAATATTTCACAGTAGTGCCTGATTTCAAGTCGGTGGGAGTACGGGACAACGCCCGCTCCTTTGAATGGCCAGTCATCATCCGTGCGGTGAACACTGTCGATGCAATGACTGCCACAATAGAGCCTGTCGACTGGGCGATACTGATGAAGATTACTGACCGCATCCTCAAGGAGGTCAAGAATGTAAACCGTGTGTGCTACGACATGTCGCCGAAGCCCAACGCGACAATCGAGTGGGAATAGCCGGAATACGAATGACTCCGCTATTTTCGATAATAACAGTGACATATAACGCTTCCTTGACACTGGCAGCCACGCTTGCCAGTGTCAAGGAGCAGTCCTGTCTGTTATACGAGTACATCGTCATGGACGGTGCGTCAAAGGACAATACCGTGGAGATGGCCCGCAATGCGGGGATTCCAAACAGCAGGATATTCTCAAGCCCGGATCAGGGGCTGTACGATGCGATGAACAAAGCGATGGAGGAAGCCCAGGGCGAATACCTGATATTCCTCAATGCAGGGGATGCCTTTCATTCTCCTGACACACTCCAAACGATTGCGGACACGATAATGGACAATGATTTTCCCGGCATCGTCTATGGGCAGACACAACTTGTGGACATCCAACGTCGGAGGATTGGCGACAGACACCTGTCCGCGCCCGAAAAACTGACACTGAGAAGCTTCTCGGACGGAATGGCCGTATGCCATCAGGCGTTCATCGCGCTCAGACGCATTACCGGCAAATACAATCTTGACTATCGCTATTCGGCCGATTACGAATGGTGTATACGCTGCCTGCAACACTCGCGCCGCAATGTCTATATTCCGGAAACGATTATCGACTATCTGAGCGAGGGTGTGACAACGGCCAACCGCCGGGCATCACTTGCCGAACGGTTCAAAATCATGTGCCACTATTACGGGACACTGACTACTGTACTGAAACACTTGCGTTTCATTCCACGATTCATAAAGCAACGGCACAAAGAACGGATTGCCACAGCCAAGCTGCAAAAACGATAACTTTTATACCCCCAAAACATGAAGTACTATATTGCTGTAGACAACAAACCCCTCGGTCCTTTTGAAATAGATGAACTAATCGCCAAAGGCATAACCGCAAACACTCTTGTGTGGAACGAAAGCATGTCGGGTTGGCTTCCCGCAAGCCAAGTTGAAGAGATCGTCCAACGGTTAGAAAACCGGGCCGCGACACCTCCCCCATTCAACCGGCAGAGCGGCAACGCTTCATCGACAAAGCCGACCGTAACGGACGATGTCCCCGAATGTCCAAAGACATGGCTGGTACACGCCATCCTGTGTACGATATTCTGTAACCTGATATTAGGGATCATAGGGATTGTAATGGCAGCCCAAGTCGAATCACGCTGGCGTCAAGGACGATATGAAGAAGCCAAAATAAAATCACACTATGCCAAAATTTTCGTTATCCTGAGCTTTATAACCGGGCTTCTCGCTTCAGGCTACAGCGGCTATTACTACTACACCAACCCGGGAGCTATCTCACTTTTCTAAAGAAACCATGGTACTGCTCAACACTACATTCCATGTCCACAACTCGGTTGTACAGGCATTCATCTCTTGGGTACAGGAAACATACATACCGTGTGCAACAGCTTCGGGACATTTCACTGACCCCATAGTGTCACGCATACTCATCGACAGCGACCCGGAGGGGACAAGCTATGCCGTACAGCTGCGTGCCGCATCTTACGATGACGCAAGCCGTTGGCATGACACGGAAGCCTCGCTGCTAAAAGAAAAGCTCGGCAAACAATACGGTGAGCGAATACTGCATTTCACCACATTCATGGAGATTATCAATTCATGAGTGCCGACCATCCATTGCGCCAATGGGAGCGTATCATAATAGGTATCGATCCGGGGACCAATGTAATGGGTTACGGGATTCTCGGAATCAAGTCCCGAAAGCCTGTGATGATTGCAATGGGGGTAATACAATTGAGCAAGTTCGAGAGCCATTATCTGCGCCTGTCACGTATTTTCACCCGGGTAACATCCCTTATCGAGCAGTATCTCCCCGACGAAATGGCTATCGAAGCCCCTTTCTTCGGCAAAAACGTACAATCAATGCTGAAACTCGGGCGAGCACAGGGTGTTGCCATGGCCGCAGCGCTGAACCGCGATATTCCTATCACCGAATACGAGCCACGTAAAATCAAGATGGCCATCACCGGAAACGGTGCAGCAAGCAAGGAGCAGGTCCAGGAGATGTTGCGCCGCATACTCAACATTCCAAAAGAGAATCTGCTGCCTCAACTCGATGCCACGGATGCCCTCGGCGCAGCGTTGTGCCATTTTTATGAATCGTCGCGTCCCCAGATAGAGAAAGGGTGCAAGTCATGGAAAGAATTCATTGCAAAACACCCCGACAAGGTAAAATAATACTGCTGTCAAAGCAGGAGTGAGGCATCACCGTAACTGAGGAAGCGGAAGTCGCGGGAAAGGGCAAATTCATACATTGCTTTCCAATCGCCCTCGACAAATGCCGAAACGAGTAAGAGCAATGTGGACTGCGGTTGATGGAAATTGGTTATTATCCCCTTTACTATACGGTAGGTGTATCCCGGTGCAATAATGACACGTGTAGAGGCTATCAGAGTGTCCTGACCGGTCATGTCAAGTTGTGACAACAGGGCTTCCAACGAGTCTTTAACCGTCAGTTGAGGATGTGTGGCGGAATATGGATACCACTGTGGCAGCTCACTGATTCCCATTCCCTGATGTGCCATACATCCAAGATGATACAGGCTTTCGAGAGTCCTTACCGATGTAGTTCCGACGGCAATGACTTTGCGGTTACCGTCGGCAAGCTCCCTTACCAATGTCCGATGCACAGCAATAAATTCGCTGTGCATCTCATGTCCGCCAATCGTCTCGCTCTTGACCGGCTGGAATGTCCCTGCCCCCACATGCAGCGTAAGTTCCCTACGGGGGATTCCTATGCGGGAAACAGCATCAAGGACTTCAGGCGTAAAATGGAGACCGGCTGTGGGAGCAGCCACCGAGCCGTCGATATGGGAATAGACTGTCTGATAATCAGTCGAGTCGCTTGTCTCGGTTGAGCGGTTAAGATAAGGAGGTATGGGGATTTCCCCGACAGCACTTATTATCCGTGAGAATGAAAGCCCGGGATTATCCCACGAAAACATTACATGTGAGGCATTCCCGTCTTTACCCAACCGCTTTGCAACCAATGTCACCTGCCTGCCATCAATCTCAACAATAGACGAAAGTTCACCTTGCTTCCAACGCTTTGAATTTCCCACAAAACATATCCACGAACATGATGCCGTCGAAGCAAAATTCATGGCATAGTCCCGAGGCTCAAGAGGCTCAAGGCAGAATATCTCAATCAATGCCCCACCCTCGCCTTTCCGAAAACGCAAGCGGGCATTTATTACACGGGTGTTATTATAGACGAGCATCGAATCGGCCGGCAACAGTCCCGGCAGTTCAGAGAACAGATGTTCTGAAAGTACTCCGTCATGAGTCCTCACAAGCAACTTGCAACTGTCGCGCCGAGAAAGCGGATGACGCGCTATCCGCTCATCGGGTAACGGATAATTGTATTCTTCTATGCGTATATTCCTTATATTGCTGTCCATATTTTTCACAAAGTCAAGTCTACTCACGATAATATACACGTTTCACACGGGATGACACCGATGTCAGTATCTCGTAAGGGATTGTTCCAAGTTTGTCGGCAAGTTCCGCCACCGGAATATTTTCCCCGAATATCTCGACATGGTCTCCTACTTCACAACCGGCATCGGTAACATCTATCATACAGACATCCATACAGATATTTCCCACAGTGGGGCACCGATGCCCGTTGACAAAAAACGAGGCTTTCCCGTTGCCAAGATGGCGGTCGATACCGTCGGCATAGCCTACCGGTATTGTCGCAATACGGGAATGACGGGACAACACTCCCCTGCGCGAGTATCCGACAGTTGTTCCGGCCTCCCATTCCTTAATGGATATTATAACAGTGTACAATGATGATACCGGCCGCAAATCACCTTGAGAACGGTCGGACATCGTTGGAATGCCATAAAGGCATATACCGAGCCTCACCATGTCATGCTGATGCTCAGGGAATCGCGTTATTCCAGTGGAGTTGAGAATATGGCGCAGGATGTGATGGTTGAATCCTGACTGCAGCAATTCACAACAGCGGTCGAAATAGTCAAACTGTCCCCGGGTATAATCATCCATTTCAGGGCAGTCGGCAGCCGCAAGATGAGAAAACACCGAACGAGGTTCTATCGCATCCTGTCCAGCAAGTATCGCAAGCAATTCTGGTATATCCTGTTCCAAAAATCCGAGACGGTGCATTCCGGTGTCAAGCTTTATATGTACAGGGTAGCCATTTATGACATACTTTCGTGCCTCGTGTATTATTTCATTAAGGATTTCGAAGCTATATATTTCCGGTTCAAGATTATAAGCGAACAGAGTCTTATAATTCGTCACTTTAGGATTTAGAACCATTATGGGCATCGTTATACCGGCCTTGCGCAGATCCACACCTTCATCAAGCACGGCTACAGCCAAATATGCCGCCCCCTGTGACTGCAAAGTCTTCGCCAACTCATAAGAACCGGCACCATAGCCCGAAGCCTTTACCATACACACTATCCCTGTACCGGGATTTACTCTCGAACGGAAATTATTGTAATTGTGTACAACCGAGTCAAGATTAACCTCGAGCACAGTTTCGTGCTGTCGGGACTCAAGGACTTCGCTTAATGCCTCGAAGTGAAAATGCGCAGCACCTTTTATCAGTATCAATTCATTGCCAAAGTCGCTAGTCGACACCTGAGAAAGGAAATCGGAAGTATCATGATAAAACGAATCATTCACTCCGAAATAGCGACTATGAGCCATTATCTCCTCACCGATACCGATAAGCCTGTCTACACCTTTCTGTCTCAACAGTTTCGCAACCGAACGGTACAATGACGCTGATTCCATCGTCTCATGCATCACATCACTGAGTATCACTGTCAAAGACCGTGCACCGGTTGCCCGGCGCTCCATAAAATCGAGGGCAGGCACCAGCGAATGGAAATCGGAAGTATAGGAATCATATATCAGAAGGCAGTTATTTACCCCTTCAATAACATTAAGGCGCGTACCTACGGGTGAGAGTACCGACATACGTGAGGCAAGCACATCAAGCGGACGGTTGAGATACAACATCACAGCAAGACAGTGAATGGCATTCTCTATATCGGCATCGGCCGTGAACGGTATTGTCACCATGCCGTCACGCGACAAATAGGAATAGTGTATCTCGGTTGTCGAGTGATATTTCATTATCCCGGAAATGAACAACGGGCGGTCACCATCATGCATTGACCATGCTATTTCCTTGACAGTAGGACAAGAAGATGCAACAACATCGCTAATCAGCGGGTCGTCTCCATTATATATTATGCAGTCACAATCCCGGAACAACAACACTTTCTCGGCACACTTTTCTCGGCAGGAGGCAAATCCGTCACTATGTTCGTCACCGATATTGGTCAATATTCCAATACCCGGGTTGATCATCGACTGAAGCACGTGCATCTCATCGGGTAACGATATACCCGCCTCAAAGACTGCAAGTTCCGTATCCTCATTCATTTCCCATACCGACAACGGCACACCTATCTGAGAGTTATAGCTTCTTGGACTTCGTACCACATTATATTCATCATGAAGCAACTGGTACAGCCATTCTTTTACCGTTGTCTTACCCCGACTTCCTGTTATCCCTATCACCGGAACGGAAAATCTGCCGCGATGATAACGGGCAATGGATTGCAATGCCCGGGTCACATCAGAGACAACAAGCATGTTGACATCGCTAAGGTCACTCATTGTCAACGGGACATGGTCAACGACAAAATTCCTGACCCCCTTGTCATACAATTCCATAAGATAACGGTGTCCGTCATTATTGCGTGTACGTAATGCAAAGAATAATGACTCCTGTGGATAGGTCAACGACCGGCTGTCGGTCAGAAGAACCGATATGCGCTGTGCAGGGCATCCGGGTTGAGGAAGCCGCAGAATCTCAGCAATATGGGCTATGGTATAGTTCATCGGGCTATCAATATTTTATCAACCGCACGCTTCAGACACGGCCTGGTGCTCAACAACGCATCGAGAGCCTCGCGTGTAGAATCGGCAAAACGTCTGACTGACAGTTCGTCATCAGACATCGGACGGTGCAATAACCGTCGTGTAATCTTTTTGCACCTCCGTGCCAACGCAATGGTATCCTCGTCAAAAAAGGATTTGGAGAAACAATCATATATATACGCCACAGCGACATCCGACGGATGAGTCATATCTCCGGCGTAGAACCTATAATCCCGCAGATCATCCATCATTATTTCATAAGCCGGGAAATATATTGCCTCATCTTGATTCATCGATACCAATTTATCAACGGCAAGCAATAGGGTCGACTTGCTCAACTGATTTCCATGAGCACCATCAGCGAGATGTCTTATCGGGCTGACCGTAAACACTATCTTTATTCCCGGATTAAAGTCGAGCAACCGGTCAACCAGCGGCTGCCATATACCGACGATTTCATCAACAGCCATCGCCTGCCGACAAAACCTCGACGGCGGTAGCTTATGGCAATTTGACACCACCTGCCCGCTATCAGCCAACCGATAGACATACGCAGTACCGAATGTTACGCACAATACCGTAGCCGACTGCAACATTTCATGTGCGAGACAAATACTACTGTTGATGCCCGACAATACTGACTCGGAAGAGACTCCTGAAAAAACAGAATGATGAGAGAAACTGTGATAACGCCCTTCATACATGAACAGGTCGCCGCGACCATAACGACGGCATGAGATAATCTCTCCTAATGCCGATGCGATACTCGCAGGATTATACAACGTTCCATACGGGTTCACATTAACGTCGAACAACGCATCACGCAGACACCGTCCGATATTGTCACTGAAACATGAGCCGAGCATGATTACCGGACGGTCATGAACGACCAGACCTTCATGTCTTAACGGCAATACCGGTGTACGGAACTCCATCATCAATACATCTGATAATCAATGGACAGTACCTGAAATTCCGTACGGCGATTTATCTGGTCGGCTACTTCCTGATCAGCTTCAGGCAAGGCAATTATATAATCCTCGACAAGAATATCCCCTTCCTTAAACTGCGGATATTCACGAGCCAGTTTCTTTGTAATCGTCTTAGGACGCGACTCACCATATCCCTGCGGCTGCAGACGCTCGGCGCTTATCCCCGCCTCAATCAGATAATCAATAACCGATTGAGCTCGGCGATGAGACAAGTCAAGGTTATATTCATCGGCACCCCAACGGTCGGTGTGAGATGCCATCTCGATTGTCACATTGGGATTGTCCCTCAACATCTGCGCCATTTCATCAAGAGCCGTCTTTGATTCCGGACGGAGAGTCGCCTTGTCAAAATCGTAAAAAATGTTTTCGATTACAACAGGCTTGGTTATAGATGCCAGAATAAAATCAACGCCATACTCGGCATCCTCTTCTGCCGTATCAGACGTAAATTCCTGTTTTGCATTAAGATACCCCTTTGCCCCGGCAAGCATCACATACTTTACACCACGCTGTAGCGGAAAGCTGAACGAGCCGTCATCACGGGCCACTGCTTTCTGATTGGAGCCGTCATTACCGACAATGCGAATCACAGCATTAGGCACAGGCTCTTCATCCTTATCAAGCACCCATCCAGAAATCAATATCTGTAAATCGGGCAGTTCAAAAGAGTAGATATGGTCATATCCTCGACCGTCATTCCGATTGGAACTGAAGAAACCACGTTCCCCATCGTCAAATGTTATACCAAAATCATCGCTCGATGAATTAACGGGTATTCCCATGTTCACTACGCTCCATCCTCCCGAAGGGGTAAGTGTCGCCTTGAAAATGTCAAGCCCTCCCATTCCGGGATGTCCATCAGAAGCAAAATACAGGATGCTGTCCGTGCGCATATAGGGGAATACCTCATCTCCGGGAGTATTAATAAATTCGCCCAAATTTTCAAGTGATCCGGCACGTTCTTTCAGGTTCACACGCCACAAATCCTTTCCTCCCGATCCGCCCGGCATATCAGATGTGAAATACAGATAAGTCCCGTCAGGAGACACTGCCGGATGCCCGTAGCTCGACAACGTGTCGGCGGTTATCTCATATTTCACGGGGGCACTCCACTGTGCGTCACTGCGCTGTGATGTATATATTTCCACTCCCGTATTGGCATTTGGCTCACGGCGCGCCTTGGTCAGATACATTGTAGAGCCATCGGGAGAAAACGATATTATGCCTTCATCCAATTCCGAGTTCAGTTCTCCTTCAACCGCTTCGGGACGCTGCCATTCACCGAGTTCATTTTTCTTGGACATCCATATATCGGACTTTTTCATTCCGGTAATCTCACTACGGCGCGTCCCCATCACCTTTTCATTGGTTGTGGCAAAATATAATATGTCATTGTCTTCGCCTCCGAACATCGGGGAGAAATCAGCCCGACGGGAATTGAACAGTTTGGCATTCTTGACAACGTACCTCGTGGGGTTCTTTTTCATTTCAACCGCCATACGGCTTCCGGCCAGACCGGTCTTGGCAATCTTTGACGACGGACAGCGCGACAGGAACTCCTCGTACGCCTTAACCGCCGCCCCATACTTCCCTTCGGCATGCAACATCTGTGCCAAATGCAATTGCGCGGTCGAATCAGGATAACCATAGCGTATCGCATTCTGATAAGCGGCAGAGGCTCTCGCGCTCATACTCATCTTACGATAGCATTCAGCCATCTTAAACGCCACTTCACCACGCTGCGGACGCTGTTCACGCTTTGTCAATTTATTATATACCTTACGATAGGTCTTTGAGGCATCATAATATTCACCCCGTGCCATCTGCTCATCAGCTACCGACAACTTGGCGCCACCGCAACCGGCAACAACCATCGCAAGCAAAACAGTCAACGGCAATAACAAATATTTCATATCCAATAGCTTTCTCTAAATTACAAATCCATTCTATAAAGAATATAACGTAAACCGAAACACTATATTTTCCACCTTACAAAATTAATAAAACTTTTCTGCGAGGCAATCCTACTCCATCATTTTACCGACACCGCCACAGTTATCAACAAAAACGGTCAGTTATCAACATTTCATCCATTTTGGGACACAACACTATTTCCCCGATGTGAAAAATATGATTACTTTGCAGTGCAAAACCAATCTTTTTACTATGGGTAAAATAATTGCAATAGCCAATCAGAAGGGAGGTGTGGGGAAAACTACCACAACAATAAACCTTGCGGCATCCCTCGCCGACCAAGGCAAGAAAGTACTGATTATCGATGCTGACCCACAGGCTAACGCCACCTCAGGCTATGGCATCGACCCGAAATCGATGTCATCGTCAATCTACGAATGTCTTGTCGACGACTACCCTATCGACGGTTCTCAGGTCGATACATGTGTAAAGGGGTTACAACTCGTGGGCTCTCGCATAGACCTTGCCGGAGCAGAGCTTGAACTGGTGAACAAGCAAGGCCGGGAAAAAGTTCTTGCCCGACTGTTAGAACCCATTACCGGAAAATATGACTATATCATCATCGACTGCTCACCGTCATTAGGCCTCATTACCGTGAATGCGCTGACGGCAGCCCATTCGGTAATCATACCGGTACAAGCCGAGTACTTCGCCCTCGAAGGCATAAGCAAGTTGCTGAACACCATCCGCATCATAAAATCCAAGCTCAATCCCGGGCTTGAAATTGAGGGTTTCCTGCTGACAATGTACGATGCGCGACTGCGACTTGCCAACCAGATATACGAAGAACTCAAAGGTCACTTCGGAGATATGGTGTTCAACACGGTAATCCCCCGCAACATACGTCTTAGCGAAGCTCCAAGCCACGGTCTGCCCGCATTACTGTACGATCCGGACAGCCGCGGGGCGACAAGCCACATAATGCTTGCCAAGGAAATAATCGCAAAACACCGCAAACAACGACAATAACAATCCACTAAAAAACAACTGACCGACATATAATCATGGCAATAAAACGAAACGCATTGGGACGAGGCCTTGACTCCCTCATTTCGATGGATGATGTTCCCGCCCGCGGCTCATCGGCAATAAACGACATCGACCTCTCACTCATTTCCCCTAACCCCGACCAACCACGCACAACTTTTGATGAAGACGCCCTTGACGAACTGGCGACATCGATACGCGAACTGGGGATAATCCAACCCTTGTCGCTACGTAAAACCGGAACCAATTCCTACCAGATAATAGCCGGAGAACGCCGTTACCGCGCAGCCCTGAAAGCCGGTCTCGTGTCAGTACCGGCATACATACGCACGGTCAATGACAGCGAATTGACTGAAATGGCCCTTATAGAGAATATTCAGCGTGAAGACCTGAATGCCATCGAAATCGCATTAACATTCAAAAAACTCATCGACCAGTACAATCTCACTCAAGAACGGCTCAGTGAACGAATCGGGAAAAAGCGAACAACAATCGCCAATTTCCTACGCCTGCTGAAACTACCGGCCGAGGTCCAACTGGGATTGAGAGACAAGCGTGTCGATATGGGACACGCCCGGGCATTACTCTCCATTGACAAACCGACATTACAACTTAAACTCTATAACGAAATCATCAAACACGGGCTATCGGTGCGGAAAGTCGAAGAATTAGCCAAAACCTACCAGAAAGCCGCCGAAGGAGAGTCCCAGTCCGAACCGACAGCGACGAAAGCGAAATACAGCCCGAAAGAATTTGAAATTCTACGAAAGCACCTGTCAACAGCATTCAAGACCCAGGTCCAATTCACCTGTGACAATACCGGTAAAGGAAAAATAACATTTCCTTTCAAAAATGAAGATGAACTTGCACGATTAATTACTATCTTTGACACAATAAAAAATCAAGAAAACTAAGGCTCATCACTACGCTGTCGGCGCAACAGCACGGCAGTCACAAATATACTATGAGCCAACGCTTTAACGGATGAAAAAAAATAATAACCACCAATTTTGCGATTCATTGGGAAAATCGTCAAAAGGGATAATCAGCGTACTGATATTTGCGCTGCTGTTTCCTTTTAACGTTTTTTCAGACAGCAGACACCTGCCCGTAAAGCGTCCGATCCAGTCCGCACGACAAGAGAACAGCGATTCTGTTCCTTCCGGCAATCTGCTGAAACCGTTCACGGCCACAAAAGCCGACAGCACGTTATCCGACACCGGAAATATTGCAGTTTCCACAGACACCACAACAATCCCTGACAGGACCGTACCGGTATCAAATACCGACACCATCCCCGATAACAACGATCTTCTACAGGAGAGAGTGTTCGAATTCAATCCCGACCCCACCCGTGCCGTATGGCTGTCAGCCTTATTTCCGGGACTGGGGCAGATATACAACCGCCGCTACTGGAAACTGCCCATAATCGTTGGCGGCTATCTGGGTCTCGGCTACGCTACATCATGGAACAACCGCATGCTCGATGACTACACCCGTGCATACCGTGACATCATGGACAGCGACCCGTCAACCAAAAGCTATATGGACTTTTTCCCTAAAAACGTAAAGGAGGAAGACCTTGACAAGACATGGCTTACAAACACGCTGAAATCGCGTAAAGACTTCTACCGCCGTAACCGTGACCTTTGCATTATATGTATGGTTGGAGTCTACCTTCTCGCAATGGTCGACGCTTATGTCGACGCGTCATTATCCCATTTCGACATCTCTCCCGACCTTTCCATGCAAGTTGCTCCGGCACTTATTCCCGATTCACGCTATAAACTTCCGTCAGTCGGCTTGCAATGGGCACTGAATTTCTAACCGACATCACATTTACCGCAATGAAGAAAACAATCATAACACTCCTGCTCGGATGCATGGCCATATCAATCACGGCAACCCCTGCATCAGGCATCCTCACACTAAAAGAATCTATCACCGACAATGCAATCGTATATCCCGAAAGTTTCGAGACCGATACGCACAAAATGATGCAGAACTGGTACATCCAGAACTATACAAGTCTTGACGAAAGCAACTCCGACGGTCCTGTTGTGACCGTATCGGATGATGTATACATCAAGCGGCTTCGCGAAATGCCCACAGTCATAGAAATGCCGTTCAACCAGATCGTGCGTTCTCACATCGAGATGTACACACAACGGAAACGTCAGCTTGTCGAAACAATGCTCGGGATGAGCCTTTACTATATGCCCATCTTTGAACAGGCACTCGAAAAAGAGGGCTTACCACTTGAACTCAAATATCTTCCAGTCATCGAATCGGCACTAAACCCCAACGCAGTGTCAAGAGTGGGAGCGACAGGGCTATGGCAATTCATGCTCCCTACGGCACGAGGTCTCGGCATGGAGATAAACTCACTCGTCGACGAACGCCGCGACCCGATAAGATCATCGGAAATGGCAGCAAAATACCTCAAACAGCTATATGAGATATACGGAGACTGGTCTCTTGCCATAGCCTCCTATAACTGCGGGCCCGGTAACGTCAACAAAGCCATCAGGCGTGCAGGCGGAGGGAAAAAAGACTTTTGGGAAATATACTACCACCTCCCGGCCGAAACCCGCGGATATGTTCCGGGATTCATTGCCGCCAACTATGTCATGAACTATTATAACCAACACAATATCAGCCCGGCACTTGCCAAGCGACCTATAATTACCGATTCAATACACATAAACAAGCGCGTACACTTCAACCAGATTTCAGAAGTGCTCAACATTCCGGTCGACGAGCTGCGTGTACTGAATCCACAATTCCGTAAGGACGTGATACCCGGTGACATCCATCCTTATGCATTAATCCTCCCCTCAAAGCAGGTGTACTGCTACATCATGAGCGAGGACAGCATCATCAGCCACAAGACAGAACTTTACGCACAGCGTACAATAGTAAATCCGACGGACATATACGCATCCGACGGCAATTACACCACCAAACTCGTAGTAAAGTATCACAAGGTAAAACGCGGTGAAACGCTCAACAAGATCGCCAAACGCTACGGTGTCAAGATGTCCGACATCAAGAAGTGGAACAAACTGAAACGGAACAAACTGAAACGCGGACAGAAACTCAAAATCAACACCTACCAGCGTATAGCCAAGCCCAAAGACGATAAAGAAGAAATAAAGGATACAAGTACTGACAACAGAGTACTTGCCCAAGACTCCACGGTACAGGACTCCCTACTTCTCGCAAAAAGAGAAGCGCCAACCGACTCTACGCACCTGACCTCAGATACGGACATCACAGTAAAGGAAAGCACCGGGAAAAAGGCATCCAAGAAAAAAGAGTCCTCACCAAAGCCACAATACCGTTACCACACCGTCAAGAGAGGAGAAAACCTTTCCAAGATCGCAAAAAAATACCGTGGCGTCACTGTTGCTGACATAAAAAAAGCAAACGGTATAACCGGAACAAAAATCAAGGCGGGGCAAAAGCTCAAAATCCCCCGTGTATAAATTGCAAAAACAAGATCCCGCATGATGAAGCTACCGCTACTGCAAGTTACACAACCGATACCGACCGACTCGATTCCCGATAAAGAAGCTGTGATCAGAGAACTGTCAACCCTGTCATTTGACGAGATCGCCAATAGGCTTGCCAACCAGTTGATAGACTTTGCCGTACACCTTGCAATCGCCATACTCGTTTTCTATATCGGCAAATTCATTGTCAACAAGATACACAAGATAGTATTGGCAATACTTCTTCGACGTAACGTAGACAAGTCACTGACCACATTTGTACTGAGTCTCATAAAAATAGTACTCTATTTCATCCTGATAGTAACAGTAATCGGCATTATCGGAATCGAGACAAGTTCATTCCTTGCAATCTTTGCATCGGCCGGTGTTGCAATCGGTATTGCACTAAGCGGCACACTGCAGAATTTTGCCGGTGGAGTTCTTATCCTGCTTCTCAAGCCATACAAGATCGGAGACTATATCGAAGCTCAAGGACATTCAGGAACCGTCAGGGAAATACAGATATTCCATACAATAATAAACACAGCCGACAACAAATCCATAATAATCCCCAATGGCGGGCTGTCAACCGGAAGCATAAACAACGCCTCAAAGGAAGATTTCCGCAGAGTGGAATGGACAATAGGCATCTCCTATGGCGATGATGTAGACAAAGCCCGCAACGCAATCCTCAGCATGTTCGCAAAAGATGACCGTATCATCAAACGATACATCGAAGACGAACTGCTTCCACTAAAGGGAAACAATGAAACCTCTGATGAAGACCGCGAAGAATATACAGAATCCGGGAAATCCCTATGGAGACGCATATTCCCCAGACACAGCAAAGTCAAGACCTCGCTCAACGAATGGAAAGCCAACGAACGGGCAAAAACACTTGCAATGATTCCAAAAGTCGACCGGAGCCCCTCAGTCAACGTAAGCGCCCTTGCCGACAGTAGTGTAAACCTTGTAATCAGAGCATGGACCCGATCGGAAACATTCTGGAGCGTATATTATGATTACAACGAAAAGATATACAAGGAGTTTCCAAAACTCGGATTATCATTTCCATTCCCCCAGATGGACATACATCTGCCCGAGCGCCAGTAGCACTGTCTTTACGCGTATCCATAAATTACATTAAAGCTACCCGAATATTCGGAAATTATAACTATATTTGCCTAACATAATATCGTCGGCTTATCCGGCTCTCCTCGAATATATCCGGAAGCCTCTATGACGGATTACCGTGTACCGTTGGACATTACCACTTTCCGGTACACAAATGCCGTATCTTGCCCCAAGTATCCAATAGGGACACAAGATAAGGCAGTGGATACGATATAATAAAAAAACAACATAAATGACAAGTAAATGGAACTACTTGCCCCTTACTACAGAAGAACAAAAATTAGAGACCGGATTGGCAAAGAAATTCGCCAATTGTCCGCCCATTAGCGAGCTTTTGGTTCAGCGTGGCATAACTTCAGTAGAGGAAGCCGAACGGTTTTTCCACCCGTCACTGAAAGATATGCACGACCCGTTCCTTATGCCCGAAATGGACAAAGCTGTAAACAGGCTCAATAAAGCCATGGGGTCAAAGGAGAAGATTATGGTGTACGGAGACTACGATGTTGACGGGACAACCGCCGTAGCATTAGTCTACAAGTACTTACAGAATTTTTACTCCAACATCGACTACTATATCCCTACCAGATATGACGAGGGATACGGTATCTCGAAAAAAAACATTGACGATGCCGCCGATTGCGGCGTAAAGTTGATAATCATTCTCGACTGCGGGATAAAGGCTATCGAGGAGATCAAGTATGCCAAAGAAAAAGGCATTGACTTCATTATATGCGACCACCATGTTCCGGATGACGAGTTACCGCCGGCAGTAGCCATACTGAATCCGAAACTTGAAGGCAGCACCTATCCTTGCCAGCATCTTTCGGGATGTGGTGTCGGATACAAGTTCATGCAGGCATTCGCTATAAGCAACGGCATTGAAAACAGCGATCTGGAAGGAATGCTGGATCTGGTGGCAGTGAGCATTGCTGCCGATATTGTCCCGATGGTCGATGAGAACCGCATAATGGCATACCATGGGCTCAAACGCCTGAACACCAATCCCAACATGGGATTACGCGCCATCATAAAAATATGCCAGCTGAGCAACCGCGAAATCACCATCAGCGACGTAATATTCAAGATAGGACCGAGACTGAACGCATCAGGGCGTATGCAGAGCGGCCGCGAAGCCGTGGAACTGCTGGTTGCACGCGATGTGACCGATGCCTACGAAAAAGGAAAGAACATCGACCAGTACAACAAGGACCGTAAAGAGCTCGACAAACGCATTACCGAAGAAGCCAATGCAATCCTTGAAGCCCGGGGCGAAATGCATTCCGACAAGAAATCTATCGTGATCTATAACAAAGACTGGCACAAAGGTATCATCGGAATCGTCGCTTCACGCCTCACCGAACTGTACTACAAGCCGTCGGTTGTACTGACATTCGCCAACGGTCTGGCCACTGGCTCCTCCCGTTCAGTCCAAGGCTTTGACATCTACAGCGCAGTTGACGCCTCACGGGACCTGCTTGAAAACTTTGGCGGACACACATACGCTGTCGGGCTTTCCCTCAAAGAGGAGAACATCCCTGAATTTACACGTCGTTTTGAAGAATACGTGGCTGCCAATATCACGCCAAACCAGCTTACGCCACAACTTGACATAGACGCATACCTGACATTTGCCGACATTACCCCCGAATTCATTTCTCTACTACGCAGATTCAACCCTTTCGGCCCGGGGAACAACAAACCGGTATTCTGTACACGTGGAGTTATGGACTTCGGCACAAGCAAACTCGTCGGCAAACAGCTCGAACACATCAAACTCGAGCTTGTCGACAACACGTCAGGCAAAGTCATAAACGGTATCGCATTCAACATGGCTCGCCACTTCCAGCACATACATGACCGCAAGCCGTTTGACATCTGCTACAGTATCGAAGAGAACAAGCACTCCAATGCAGCAAACACCGTACAGCTTCTGGTCAAGGAGATTCACATGGCAAACTGACACACGACACGGTCATGGGCAAAAGAACGCTCATTCACGACATACTGTTGAAATACTGGGGATATAATGGCTTCCGCCCACTTCAGGAAGACATTATACTCTCAGTACTTGAAGGGAATGACACCCTAGGGCTGTTGCCTACCGGAGGCGGGAAATCGATAACATTCCAGATTCCGGCAATAGCGCTCGACGGCCTGACCATAGTTGTCACACCACTAATATCCCTGATGAAAGACCAGGCGGACAACCTTCGCAGTCACGGAATAAGCGCTGTGTACCTGCACTCGGGACTGTCTCGCGCCGAACACCGTCTTGCAATAGACCGATGCAGTCTCGTAAAAGCCAAACTGCTATACGTATCTCCTGAGAAACTCCGCTCACGAAACTTCATTGATCACCTCCGGCACATGCCGGTGAAACTCATCGTTGTTGACGAAGCCCACTGCATTTCCCAATGGGGATACGACTTCCGCCCCTCCTATCTCCATATCAATGACATACGATCATTCTTTCCGGATGCACCGGTACTCGCCCTTACCGCATCGGCCACCCCCGAAGTTGTCGACGACATCATGGCACGGTTGCATTTCAGCAAGCCCAACCTTTTTTCACGCAGTTTTTCCCGCGACAACCTTTCATATATCGTCAGATACGGAGACCATAAGGAAGCATTGATGCTGAAAGTCCTGCAAGCCACATCAGGAAGTGCAATCGTATACGTAAGGTCGAGAAAACGCACCAAAGAGCTTGCCGATTTCCTGAATAAATCAGGAATCAAGGCCGACTTCTACCATGCCGGACTTGCCTCGGAAGACAAGGAAGAAAAACAGAACCGATGGAAAGATGACCGTTGCCGCGTGATGGTTGCGACAAACGCATTCGGCATGGGAATAGACAAACCCGACGTAAGAACCGTAATACACCATGACCTGCCGTCGTCTCTCGAAGAATACTATCAGGAAGCCGGGCGTGCAGGACGCGACGGGAAACATTCCTACGCCGTTTTACTGGCATCTAAACCCGACAAGGCAATACTATCACGACGCGTCAGCGAGTCATTTCCGGAAAAGGACTATATACGCCGCGTTTACGAACTTGCAGGGAATTTTCTCGATGTTGCCGTAGGCAGCGGCTACAACCAAGTGTACGAATTCAATTTCAACCTGTTCTGCAAGCGTTTTGATCTCCGGCCGGTTCCTGCTCACAGCGCATTGACCCTGCTCACACAAGCCGGATACATTGAATTCACCGAAGAGATTTCCACCCGTTCCCGCATCATGATACTGCTCACGAAACAGGAACTGTACGATCTGAGACTCGACCAGGAAACCGACCGCGTATTCCAGTTGCTGCTACGCACCTACACCGGACTGTTTGCCGATTACGTATTCATCAACGAATCCCTGCTTGCAAGCCGTCTCGGCATTTCCGAACAGGCAATATACGAGGCACTGCTGTCGCTGTCACGGCTTCATGCCATACACTATATCCCACGCAAGACAACACCCTACATTCTTTACACAACATCACGGGAACTTCCCCGATACATTGAACTTCCCCGAAGTGTCTACGAAGAACAACGTTCACGCCTTGAACGGCGCATCGAGGCAATGAAGGCATTTGCATTTACGACAGACGACTGCCGTGTCAACACGATGCTCCGCTATTTCGGGGAGAATCCCGACAAACCGTGCGGCACATGTGACGTGTGCCGTTCCCACAGAAAACTCACACCGGAACAGCAAAAACAATCTGCCGACAACCTGAGCCGTTCAATCATGTATATGGCCTCACAACCGGGAGGGCACACAATCGACCATATCATCCGGGAAACATCAGCTCCCGAACAGGAGGCGATAGAGGCCATACGCACACTGCTCGACGAGGGGTCAATATCCATCAACCCCGACGGTATCATTACCATAAACACTATTTAATCTCTTTTAGCGCACAGGCAACCATCCTGCGCTGACGTCAATTGTTCTATATATGAGACTTGGAAAGCAACAGTCAATTTACATCCCCCATTCTCTTTATCGAGTAGTGATACCCGGCACTGAGAATCCCATAAATAGTTGAAACGTGAGGAGGCTGCCCGGCTCGCCCTTCAGGCAGCCTCTATTTTACCATTAGTTTTTGTAATGAAGATTTTGTAATTTTGCACACTGAAAAAGAATAAATAAACTCATTCAATTTAAATTCATAATCATGGGTAAGAAAGCATTGTTAATGATTCTGGACGGATGGGGCATCGGCAACAAGACCAAAGGCGATGTAATATCCTCCACCCCCACCCCCTATTGGGACTATCTGTTGGAAAACTATCCCCATTCCCAGCTACAGGCAAGCGGAGAGAATGTGGGTCTGCCCGACGGACAGATGGGAAACTCCGAGGTAGGGCATCTCAACATCGGTGCCGGACGCGTACTGTATCAGGATCTTGTCAAGATAAACAAGGCATGCAAGGACGGTTCGATTCTTGAAAACCCTGAAATAAAGAGCGCATTCTCCTACGCAAAGGAGAACGGCAAATCGATCCATTTCATGGGTCTCACCTCCAATGGCGGTGTACACTCCTCTCTCGACCATTTATTTGCCCTCTGTGACATAGCAAAGCACTACAAGCTCAACAACGTATTCATCCACTGCTTCATGGACGGACGTGATACTGACCCCCGCAGCGGTAAAGGGTTTATCGAAGAAGTAGAATCCCACTGCGCCAAGTCGACAGGAAAGATCGCATCAATCATCGGACGCTATTACGCGATGGATCGCGACAAGCGTTGGGAGCGGGTAAAGGTAGCTTATGACCTTCTTGTCAAAGGTGAAGGTGTCAAGGCCGATGACATGCCGGCAGCAGTACAGGCATCCTACGATGCCGACGTTACCGACGAGTTCATAAAGCCCATTTCCAACGCTACCATCGACGGGACTATAAAAGAAGGCGATGTCGTCATTTTCTTCAACTACCGTAATGACCGTGCAAAGGAACTGACGATTGTCCTCACCCAGAAGGATATGCCCGAGGAAGGAATGATGACAATTCCCGGACTGCAATACTATTGCATGACCCCCTATGACGCTTCCTTTACAGGAGTACACATCCTGTTTGACAAAGAAAACGTATCAAATACGCTCGGGGAATACCTCTCATCTCTCGACAAGCAACAGCTTCACATTGCGGAGACCGAAAAATATGCCCATGTGACATTCTTCTTTAACGGAGGACGTGAAACGCCTTTTGAAGGGGAGGAACGCATTCTTGTCGCATCACCCAAAGTCGCGACCTACGACCTGAAGCCCGAAATGAGTGCTTACGAAGTAAAAGACAAGCTCGTTGAAGCAATAAAGGCTGAAAAATACGATTTTATCGTTGTCAACTATGCCAACGGAGATATGGTGGGACACACCGGAATCTACGAAGCCATCGAAAAAGCTGTAAAGGCCGTTGACGAATGCGTAAAAGACACTGTTGAAGCGGCAAAAGCTGCCGGATATGAAGTCATCATCATCGCTGACCACGGTAATGCCGACAACGCGATCAACCCCGACGGGACACCCAATACCGCCCATTCCCTCAATCCTGTGCCATGTGTATATGTGACAGGACGCAGCGGTGCAACAGTCCAGGACGGTATTCTTGCCGATGTCGCCCCGACAATCCTGAAAATAATGGATATACCGCAACCCGCTGAAATGACAGGCAAGAACCTTATAGGTTAACAACACAATTCTCAATTCCATATCAAAAGCGAGACTGCCCCCGATGCAGCCTCGCTTTTGCATTTACTGTTACGTGATGTTAATATAGCGGCTCCTATTATTTTTAGCCGACAGGCATCATTTGTCCACAAGAATCAGCCAAATCCGACCAAAAACGCACCCACTATCTCCCAATCGCGCCATTACAGACCAAACTATGTTAATTTTACATCATTTTGACATATTCCTTATTGTGTTATCCGTGTTAAATCAATATTTTTGCCATGTGTTTTCATGGTATTAGATTTAAGGTTAACTAAGATTGGTTGTCGTGATGACAATCAATTTTTTCGCTTTATTCAGCAAATGACAAAAAAACGTGCCATCAACCGGGTGATGACACGTTTTAGTCTTATTTATAGATGAGTTATCGTCCTACTTGACAACAACTTTTGTTACCTTTCCGTCAATACGCACGATATACACTCCTGCGGCACAATAAACCTCGCTTTCGTCCCGGCTTACAAGTACACCACTTGCATTATATACCTCGATTGAGGCTGCTTCTCCCATGACACGGATAACCCCGTCTCCGGCAACCACGCTTGTTCCGGCAACCTCCATTTCACCTATTCCGGTCGACTTGTTCACCGTGAAAGTGTACATTGTCGCAAGCTGCCCGGGAACATACTGGTAGATATTCATAACCTTGTCATTGCTTGTCGGTTCGGCAATAATACAATTGGAATTTGGCGACATTGCTGCCGTTGAGAACTCTGCATCGTGTGTAGCTACAATCACGTTATTGTCAAGATCCACAATCTGGAATCCGTCGCAATAGGATTTTCCTTTCGGTTCGACACCGTAATACACGCCACCAAGCCGGAACACAGTACCACCGGCAGTAGTCGAGACACCATTGTCAGCGTACGGAACAAACGAAGTGCCGTCGGAATGATAGAAATGCTTTTGCCCTCTTACTCTGGCAGCAATATCATTACTGTTTATATCACTTGTCAGCGGGAAAGCGACACTTTGCGCATCGGCAGTGATTGCAGTCACGGCAATCGCAGCAGCCGATTCCTGCACTCCATTACGGATGATGATTTTGGCAGCCGATGTATTGCTCTGCGGGAACAGGAACAAAGCACCGCCTTCACTTCCCATTATGTCACCGATAGCATCACCGAGGTACTGCATCTGCCCGGCATTCACGCCTGCCGGCAGAGTCAACGTAAGATCCTGGAATGCAGAAGCTCCGGCAGGGAGGACTTTCATTGCAGTATTCCCTCCTCCATACATTGATGTCGACACTACGATGTTTCCGGCATCGTCACTCGTTATTGCAGTTCCGGCAGCCGATGTGATACCGGTATTGGTCCTGCCTTCTTCCGTATAATAGTACAGCACGCTGTTGCCATGGTCATTTACATATATCTTGCCGTCATGAGCCGTCGCCCATCTTGAGTTGCTTCCGGCAGTGAGTATATTCTCGGTCTGCTCCCACTGTTGTACCAGCTCATACCCGTCGATAGCCGATTCTCCTCCGGTAAGGTCTGTACCGCTTGACTCGATAGTGAACCCGTACTGAGAAGCAGCCTCTGTTGCAAATACATTATTGGACCGGGGAACACTGAAGGCCTTGAACAATTCACCCGAATTGCTCACAGCATAGATATTGTTGGCCAAGTCCCATGCAATATCATTAATATTGGTTCCCATTCCGTGAGTGATTCGCACCACCTCGTCAAGAGTCGGGGTATCATCTGAAGCATACGTGATGTTATAGATAGAGAATGTGGTTTTCGAACTTGCAATCGCAATCTGACTGAAATCCGGGCTGAACCGTATTCCGCCACCTCCGCGGGGAGATGTTATGTCAAGATACTTTTCCACACCCGACGGGCTGATATAAACCAGTGCAGGCTGTGTTGCACTCGGCTCAAGACGATATTGGCAATACCATATACCGCCACGGTTGTCGTAGCACACATTTGTCCCGGAATAGTTCACCGTATATTTGCCTGACAGGGCCGACACCGGACCTGCCGAGCTGCTCCAGTTGGCATTCGTGCCAAGCGCATACTGGTCAAGGCGGGTTGCCGACACTGCGGTACCGCTATACAATGTTGCCTGACCCGACAGCATGGCAAGCGTCAATGATTCACCCTCTCCCTTGAGGTCAAACCCGATATTGGGAGCGGCTATGAACGTGCTGCCGTTTTCGTATGCAAATGTAGTGGCGTTCAATGCTCCGCCTGTAAATACGTCAGTGAATGCCGCATTGTTCTGGACCACACTGTTGACATCAGGCACTTCAAGAAGATAGCTGCCGCTATCATTCTGACGGGTAAGGAAGATACGTCCGTCAGCAGCAACTCTCACTTTGCGGAAATCAGCGCCCGATTTTGTTCCTACGGTCTGGTCAAACGTCACACCACCTGTATGGGAGTATGCACCGGTTATCCAGTTTTGGATCCCCACAAAGCGCGGAGTGAACATATACAGTCCCTGACCGCCGTTAGCATAACTGTAATGGCTGCTGCTCGATGTCGCACGCCCTTCAGTAACATATATACGTCCGAAATAAGGGGACTCGAAATTGCGGTCGGTATCCACACCCTGAGGATGGTTGAAGCTGATCGACTTGAACTCCTGCACGGCACTCTTTGCAGCACCGGTCACCTCTATTGCCCATGTATAGTCTCCGGCCGACAGACCTGAGATGTCGACTGTTGCCGTGTGTGCGGCTTCAGTAAGACAGCTGCTGTCAAGAGCGACAGTCTTAACCGTTGTACCGTTCTTTTTGAGCACGACCGAAACCCCTGTTGCGGCCGTATTCAGCACATAGTTAACTGTCAGAGTATTGTCCGCAACCGAGCCAGTAACTTCAAATGCGTACGGATTGGCTGTCCCGGCTGCCGGTGTCACCTCTTCATAGGTATCCACGACAGGAGTATCAGTTCCGGAACTTTCCGATGCCGAATACACTACCAGACCCGAAGCCACGGCACGCTCACTGCCGTCACTCGGCTTGGTTGCCATCGTTCCGTTCACCACCATCTGGGCCGAACCGCCACCGTCACACGACAGTACAGTCTGAGCACCGAAATGATTCATTATATAACTGATGCGGGTACATGTCGCACCGTATGATATTCCCTCCTCCGTATTGGAGCCTTTATCCACGACACACATATACAGCTTGTTCCCTGCGGAATTCACTCCATACATCGAACGTGCGTATGACGTAGTATTATAGCTTTCATCGGTTGCACGCGTGGTTACAGCACCGTTCTGCATCACAATGGCGTTACCGGCAATGATATGCTTGAAATCAGGCACGGTACTTGTGTCTCCGACAGGATGCCAGAAGTACTTTACTTTCATCTGATCCCCGACAGCAACCCCGGCAAGCACATTCTGGCTCACACCGGGCGATGCCACAAGCACAATGTCATAGCTGCCACGTGTACCACCCGAAGTATTGGTTACGATCTTGCCCACCGTTGCAGTGATCCACTCGTTGTGCTTCATCTCCTGACCGGCATCAAGCGTCAGGTACACCTCTGTTGCAGTCCCTGACACTTCAGTCCCCGGTTGTCCTGACGAGGTGTCAATCACCTTCATAGCCCTGTCACTCGGATATTCAGGAGTGAACATCGCCATATAGTCGCTTGCGATGCAATACTTGTTTATTTCGGTAATGTACAGGGAATTGCTGTTTTCATCAGTACCCCACTTGGCGGGACACATAACCCTTGCCAATGTCTGGTAATTACCTATCATTGCCTTACCGTCACTTGTGATACCCAAGACCCCGTGCCTTGACGGGCCGCCGTTCCACTGGTCGTTAACCCAGTTGGTCTCGGTCTTTATCTTTCCGTTTACCATACATCCGCCGAGACACGTTGTCGTCGCGTGTACTCCGGCCGACGTTCCGGTCTGGCTGCTCATCGACCAGAAATGTGCGTTCTGAACCACCACCGGATTCAGTCCAGCCACAGTTTTACGGCTGCTGAACGTTGTCATCTTCTCTGTCTTCAGCAACGCGTCACTGCCGGTCCATGCTTCGACATTCACGTTCTCATTAGCCAGATCGACTTCAGCGATACTGACATTACAGCTGCTGGGAGCAGTGAACCTCATACGGGTGTACGTCACCCCGTCACACGGAGTCGATGTCGATGTAACCGTATAGGTATAGGTCTCACCTCCGGCCGTAAAGCTTTCAGCTCCGGCTGGTATCGCAGCCATAGCCGAAAGCATTAAGGGCAAAAACAGTTTTTTCATAATTCAATGGTATTTTTATAGTTGGTTTTAATATCTACAAAGATATGATTTTTTATTATAGATTTCTTCATATAACCTATTACTTTATTGTTTAATTTCTTTTCACGCCAGCGAAAAATATAAAACCGCCATAACTTTTCATCATGCCGGGCTCGGAAAATTAAGAATTAAACGTAACTTTGTCTCAACGAAATCTTTTTAACTTTTAAAATTTAAAATCATGAGTAAACCCTACGTTATAGGTATCGATATGGGTGGTACCAATACCGTTTTCGGTATCGTTGACGCCCGTGGAGTGGTTATCGCAAGTGCGTCAATAAAAACACAAAAACACAGCGACATCAACAACTACATCGACGAGTTGTACTCTGAGACAATGCGCCTGGTTGAAGCCAACGATGCTGTGGGTAAAATACATGGCATAGGTATCGGTGCGCCTAACGCCAACTATTACACCGGAATCATCGAAGACGGCGTAAATCTCCCATGGCCCACCCCCATACCATTGGTCCAGCTTGTAAGCGAAAAATTCGGGATACCAGTTGCCATAACCAATGATGCCAATGCGGCAGCAATCGGCGAAATGACCTACGGTGCGGCACGTGGATTGAAGGATTTCATTATGATCACACTTGGCACCGGTGTAGGAAGCGGAATCGTAATCAACGGCCAGTTGGTTTACGGACACGATGGATTTGCCGGAGAATTGGGGCACGTGATCATGAAACGCAACAACGGACGTCTGTGCGGGTGCGGCCGTACAGGATGCCTTGAAGCATATTGCTCGGCAACCGGTGTTGCCCGCACCGCCAGGGAATTCCTTGAAGCCCGCACCGACGCATCCACTCTTCGCGAAATACCCACCGAAGACATCACATCCAAAGATGTATATGACGCAGCCATAGCCGGAGACCGTTTGGCCAAGGATATCTTTGAATTTACCGGCAACATGCTCGGTGAAGCATTGGCCGATTTCACTGTTTTCTCATCCCCCGAAGCATTCATCCTGTTCGGAGGGCTCGCCAAGAGTGGAGACCTCCTGTTGAAGCCATTGCGCAACTCTTTGGATAAAAACATGATGTCAATATTCAAAGGCAAGGTTAAAGTCCTTGTTTCAGAACTCAAGGAAGCCGACGCCGCAGTCCTTGGAGCAAGCGCACTCGGATGGGAAGCCAAGCCCATGGTCAACATCGTTCCGCCACAGCTCTAATGCAGTATCCCATAAAAAGCGATGGGCTGTTCACTTATGCAGGGACAGTCCATCGCTTTTTCATTGTCACGGTATATGTATCACCAACCCGTCATACGCTATTTTCACATTCTCGGGCAACCGCTGAGAGACATCCACATGCAATCCCATGTCATGGCTCAGATGTGTCAGATATGCCACACGCGGTTTCACCGCCCTTATAACATCGAGTGCCTGCGACAGGTTCTGATGTGAGATATGCTCCTTTATGCGCAGCGCATTGATTACAAGGGTATCTATCCCCCTTATCATACCTATAGTTGAATCCTCTATCGTCTTCGCGTCAGTGATATAGGCAAGATTCCCTACCCGATATCCGAAAATAGGCAGACGGTAGTGCATCACAGGCAACGGCGTCACTTCAATATCACCGATCATGAACGGCTTAGTTGTCACGACATTCAGGTTAAGAGCGGGAACCCCGGGATAAGGATGCTCGGCAAAACAATACGGCACCCGCTCCCGCAGATCCTGTGCCACATCCTCCTTGCAATATATCGGGAAACCGTCACCTATTGTGCAATATGGACGTAAGTCATCAACACCTCCCACATGATCATAGTGGCTGTGTGTCACTATCAGTGCCTCAAGTTCCGGGTTACCGCTTCTGAGCATCTGTTCACGGAAATCGGGACCGCAGTCGATCAGCAGATTCTTGTCACTGACCGTCAGGAGCACCGATGCCCTCAACCGCTTGTCATGTTCATCAGCTGAACGGCACACTGTACAGTTACACATAATCTGGGGTACTCCCGTAGATGTTCCGGTTCCTAAAAATCGCAGTTTCATAGTTGTAAATCGTGAGTCACATCTTAATAACACATCTTCCTGACAATATGTTTATCGGCAGACAATTATCGTTATTTCCTGAAATTCCGCAACAATCCGTCTTCAAACATCAGGTATATTCCATCCTCATATATCCACAGTTCCTGTACGCCACCGTATCCGGGACGGCGGTCGACCGACTTAGGCACACCGAGTGACAAGCGGCATTCATCACGGGTCATGTCAGGAGCGACACGTCCGTTTACGATGTTATCCCACGTCTCGTCACTGATATTGGGATATTTTTTATGCGGATCCTCAAAGGCAAACAGCGAATGGAACATCCTCGGGACATTCGCATTTTTACCTACCGACATGAATACACCATGCTTTCCACCAACCTCATCGATAAAAGTAACCTTCACGGGATATACCGTATTCCCGGGCGACACATCCGTAACCGTAACCGGGACAAACTTGCGTCCGGTCATTACCGCGTCATTTTCATCATACCACACTGGAGTGAGAATATACAACTTTCGCCCCATAAGCCGCTCCCTCACTGTCCTCACAAGGCTCATCTCTATAGTGAACGGTATCTCGACCGCCTCCCGTCTGCACAGTTCCTCAGCCGTGCAATCCACGCGATATACATATTTATTTCCCGCCGTGGACACAAACGTCATCTCCGTGGCATTTGAGCCGGTAACCGACATGACCTGCCGGCTGTCCATGTAGCACAACTCTTTTCCGCCGAGATTCTCACCATAATCCTGCGACGATGCCCCGAAGATAAGCGTAATTTTATCATCGGTGACATGGAATTCCTTTCCTTGCGACCACTTGCCATACTGCTCCGCCCTGATGTCCGAAAGGAATTCCTGCTCTGCAGTAACCGTCACGTTTTCACGCTTCACGTCATCGGCAGTAATCTTGGGAGTGCTTTCTACTCCGGTAAAGCACCCCGTTAACACAACTGACATCAGGACAGGGAATAATATTGCCGCAGGAAGTTTCATCACTATAGAACGTTATTTTTCATCATTCCGTTCATTGTTCCTCATGTCATCCTCTCTTTCACGACGCAACCGTTCACGTTTCCGCAGGCTGAAAAACAACACTACGATAACAAGTAGCGTACCTCCCATCGTGCCGTAATAGTGCAAGGCCGAGAAACTGCCATCCTTATAATTCCCATATCCTATAAAGCCCATCACTGCCAGATAGACGAGCAATGCGGCCGGTATCGCTATGTGTTTCTTTTTCATGATTATTCCGTTATTTCATCCGTCTCCTCTTCAGGCAAAATATATTCACTGTATTCCGGCACGAAAAGTCCGGATTTCAGATGCCGGTATATGCGCAGACACGACCATGCGTCAATCGAGGCATACTGCTGTTGGCTGGGAGTCAGCCTTTCAGCCTCCCAATTTGACAATCGCTGCCCCTTGGAAATACGTTCATTGAAAAGTATGCCATATATCTTCTGCAGACTGTTGTCACTGATACAATACTCCTTGACCAATGTCTGTAGTTCGATAAAGCCCTGTGGCGTAAATTCCGCTAAGCGGTGCAGCACATGGAAATCATCCCGTAACGACAGCCCTACCTTTACAATGGATGGGTTCTCCATAAAACCTATCAGCTCCGAGCAGAACCCTATCTTGTTTATCCTGAACAGGAACGAGTTGCGTTCTGTCGCGATCTGCACAAGTGACACTTTATTTACACGCCCTTTCCTGAACGAGGGTTTCGTTTCTGTGTCAAACCCCACAATCTGTTGCTTGTTCAAGTGGCTGATTGCCGAAGACGCCTTCTCAAGTGAATCCACAACCGTTATATAACCGGAGTAATTCACTGTCGGCAATTGGGATAACTGCTCTTTCCTTATAGAGATATTGATTCTGTCAACCTTCATCTGTTCCTCATTGGCAGCCGTCACTGTACCATTTAAGCGTCCGGTGCAGGTCTTGCTCCTATAAAAACGCCTGACTAACAGTTCCGGTTAGTCAGGCTATTGCTTTAGTGGCGGGGACAGGACTCGAACCTGTGACCTTTGGGTTATGAGCCCAACGAGCTACCACTGCTCCACCCCGCGATGTTTGTGAGTGCAAAGGTAGTATATGCCCGACAATTATACAAGCATTCTCGCACTTTTATTCCTTAAAAATTGTCAATCATTTATCACATACCTCTTTATAAGCGGTATCAACCGGTCGGCAAATTCACGGAACGCCTTGTCGGTAAAGTGATAGTTATCTACCGTTCCCTCAACATCCTCTCCGAGCACATCCTCCCCATTCATGTAGTATATGCCCTGTTCTCCCTCCGAGACAAGCCGTGCATAGTAATCTTTCAGCACTTGATTCTTTTCTCTCAAAGCCGTTTCGACATCCTTGCTGAAACGCATTATGGGAAAACACGGGCTTTCGATGAAGAGGACAGGGACATCGGGATTGGATTTACGTAATGCCCGGTAAAAAGGATCGATATTCTTTTTCAGATTGTCCGTAGTGTTATTCGGCAGCACATCTATCACATACAATCCTGCGTCGACCGACCCCATCAGCTCGGCTATCGGCAGATCGAGCCGGGCATTGCCGCTGAACCCGAGATTTATTACCTCACGGTTCAACTCGCGTTGAATGATATTGGTATGAGCCATACCGGCACGTGTCGCGCAGCCGCCCTGAAGTATGCTCGTTCCATACATCACAATCGGCTTTTCACGGCAAGGCAAGCCAATTGCAGGCTTAGAAATAACCGATACCGAATCCACTCCTATATACAGGCTGTCGACACCGTCATACAACGGCAGGAACATCATATACTCCCTGCCCTTCCTCTCCATGCCTGCCACAACCTGATATTCCGAGTTATGGCTGTTTATATTTGGACGCACACTGTTAAGGAATGTCCATGTACTGTCTTCATTCATCACATACAGGTCAAGACCGCGTATTCCGGTAGGTGTCATGTGGTTCATCCTGCGTTTCATCACTGATTTCCATTTCACCTTCAGAGAAGTTGTATTCGATGCAAACCGCACTGACATGCCGGCAGTGTTCCCCCCTAATTCGTACAGTTCTTCACGCATGCTGTCTTTCATCTCATCCGGCAATCGCCTGTAAGGGTTCTCTGCATCAGTTACGGCACTTCCCGTAATTACAAATTCCCTGGCATCATAGTAGACCGGTTCAGCAGCATGGATTCCGGTCCCAAGCCCGACAATAACCATTGCAGCGACAATAAGCTTTTTCATGATATAACAATTTGGTTTTATATCTGCAAAGATAACCATTTTACTTCATCGGCAATCAACAAGCCCCCTATTATATCTCTACCGGCAACCTTAGGATTGCCGGCACATCACACTTGCAGTAAACATGGCCGGTTCTATAAGGAACGCTACTGAATTTTTTAGGGTATCTTTGCAACCGGATGCCCGTCCCTAACGTCAAAAGGATAAATAACATCAACAAAAAAAGGTTTAAACAATGAAACGATTACTCTACATCCCGATTACTGCTGTCATCATGGCAGTTCTCATGTCTCCGGCAAGCATCCACGCCGACACAAAGCAGCAGATCAAACAAGCGGCGGCCGAACTGGCTCAGTCAGTTGCCGACCTGGACTCAATCACGGCAGCGACACCGGTATTATCCAACGGATACGACAATACCGAAAACAGCTATGAGTACTACCGTTACAAGCGGGAAACCGGCGAACGGATAGTTGAATTGACAGCAATAATTCTCGGCATCTCCATCCCGTTTGCATCAGTCATTCTGGTGATTTTCCTTGCACTGTCGCATGTCCACAAAAAACGCAAGTTACGCTACCACACAATCGAGCTTGCAATCACAAGCGGACATGAACTTCCCGACAGCTTTTATGAGAGTTTTGATAATCCTAAGCACAAAAGCCGTTTGCAGTCAGCTCTCGTGTGGATGGCATGGGGATTAGGTCTCGGGCTTCTATTCTTCGTCTGTGGAGAACCGGAATTTGCGGCAATCGGCTCGATACCGTTACTTGTCGGCATTGCCAAATTGATAACCTACTTTGTGGAAGATCGTCCCAAAAAGGAAAAAGATGCTGAGCAGGCTTGAAGAACTTGCATTGGTTACCCGATGCGTTGCGGCCGACGACCGCAACGCTTTCGGACGGCTTGTCAAGGAATACAGTCCGGGGCTTCGGCGGTTTCTTCTCAACCTCACCCTCGGTGACGCTTCATTGACCGACGACCTGTCTCAGGAGACATTTCTGAAAGCCTATACCTCAATCCGTTCGTTTCAGGGGCTGTCCCGTTTCAAGACATGGCTATACCGCATTGCATGCAATGAGTTCTATACCTATATGCGTAAGCACAAGGAGGGATTCGGGGATGCCGGGGAGACGCCTTCCGAAGAATTGAGCTTCAGCCATCATGCAACCGAAGCACGGATAGATGTGCAGACATGCCTCAAAGCCCTTACCCGGACCGAACGCACTATTGTACTGTTATTCTATCTCGAAGACCAGCCGATAAAGAAAATTGCCGAAATAACATCGCTGCCACAGGGGACAATAAAGTCATACCTGTCACGTGCGCGGGTGAAAATGGCAAAAGTTTTACAGAGTTAACGATTAAACAAGCAATACATTCCATTACAATGAAACAATCCGCCAAAGATTCCATATTCAAAGAAATGTTCAAGCGCGATTTGCCTGACGCACCTGAGAACCCTTGGTTTGTGCGCAAGGTCCTAAACCGCCTACCTGCCCGCAAAGCCTCCGCCTCAACTGCCATAGAATACACCGGGTTTCTCGCAGCAGCTGTTATTTTAGGATGTTTCTGGTACCGGCTTATTATCAGTGCCGGACATTCCGATGTAATCACAGTCGGAGACATTGCCTACTACTGCATCTTAACAGCCATGACATTCAGCCTCGCTATAGGATTCACCCTTTCATTCATGCACAAGGGTTGAATACGGGAAGAGAAGTCACATGGATTAACTACTTGCGGAAAGCAATCGGAAGGACACAGTAGACAGGAACTGCGCAATGGCCTATTTTCCCTGCGACCCATCGCGGCATCTCATTTATGAGCCGCACAGCCTCACGGTTAAGGCTCTCCTCCACCCCCTTTATCACCGACACATGCGATATTAAACCGTCGGGATTAACAATAAAGCCACACATCACCCTGCCTTCAATTCCCCTGGCATAAGCCTCGGCCGGATAGCGGCGTGAACTGTTTATATACCTCATCATGGCGCATTCTCCTCCGGGAAAGTGTGGCTGGAAGTCGACATAATCGTACTCATAAACCTCAACAGCCGATGTCTGATGCCTGCCGTGACTGTGATGGGCGACCACACGTCTCATCTGGGCAGCGGCTCCCACAGCGGCAATAATAGCGATGGATACAAGTAAAAACCTCAACCGGCAAGAAATCATGATGAATCGTTCTATCTGCATTTCAGGGAACAAATATAGACGGTTAAATTTTCTCCGGCAAAATGCGGCACGGCATTTTGAGAATGATTATTATTGTTTTATCTTTGTTTACAGTTTTACGTCCAAAGCTAAAAAATACTATATCCGGATAATACAGCAGAGGTTATTACGTTATTAAATACAGAACGCTATATCCCGGCGCAATAACAATAATGGCATCATTAAGAATTTATATATCGGCACTTGTCCTATTTCTATTATCGGCAACAGCAATTGCCCAAGACGGTACTACAGCCTATAACTTCCTGAATATACCCTCATCATCCCACATCTTTGGACTGGGAGGAGCAAACATCTCTACTGTCGAGGACGATATAAACATCACCGACCAGAATCCGGCTCTGCTCGGACAGGAAATGGATATGCAACTCGGTATAAACTACATGCGATACCTCGGCGAGTCAAACTTTGCAGGAGTGAAGTTCGCCCGCAAGTTCCGTGAGCGCGGAGCGTGGGCAGCCGGCATACAGTATTTCGGATATGGCGAAATGAAAGCGACCGAAGCCGACGGGACGATAACGGGGACATTCACGGCTAAGGACATCGCGTTTAATGTTGCCTATTCCCACGACATAACCGAACGCCTGCGCGGAGGTATCAACATCAAGTTCATCAACAGCAGTTATGAAGAATACAATGCCATGGCTTTGGCCACCGACCTCGGCATAAACTATTACAATCCTGAAATCGACCAGTCATTTTCTCTTGTAGTTGCCAATCTCGGTGGACAGATCAAGCGTTTTCACGACTCTTACGATCGTCTGCCTGTCGATGTAAGGCTCGGATGGACACAGTCATTCGGCACTCTTCCCATAAGGTTCTCCATAACAGCATGGAATCTTACCGAGTGGAAATTACCTTATTACGAAACCGGAGACGGGACCACCGACGAGCGGCCGCAACTCAAGGAATCGTTCGGGTCTAACCTTTTCCGGCATCTTATCTTCGCTGCCGACTTCATCCCGTCGGAGCGTTTTTACATCGGTCTCGGCTACAACTACAAGACCCGTACCGACATGAGTACGTATGCACGTAACATCCTTTCGGGATTTTCTGTCGGTGCAGGAATAAACGTAAAAATGTTCGGCATAGGCGTTGCTTTTGCACAGCCTCACAGTGGAGGCACAACACTCATGCTGAACCTTACAACCAACCTAATAGAGTTCTGACAATAATGGGAAACTGTTCAACCTCCATAATCATTGCCATCGACGGATATTCATCGTCGGGTAAAAGCAGTATGGCCAAAGCCCTGGCCCGCACAATAGGATACCGGTACATCGATTCAGGCGCAATGTACCGCGCGGTAACACTATATGCAATGAGACACGGCATGGTATCGACCGGAGGCATTGTCGATGAGCAACCGCTCATTGCCGCACTGCCCGGAATTTCAATTGATTTCATGGTTGACGGAGACAACCAGCACACATTGCTCAACGGTGAAGATGTCGAAGCGGAAATTCGCCGGCTTGCTGTCTCCAACAATGTGTCTCAGGTATCCGCAATACCGCAGGTGCGCCATGCGCTTGTCGCCAAGCAGTGCGCTCTCGGGAAAGGGAAAGGAATAGTGATGGACGGCCGTGATATAGGGACAACGGTTTTCCCTGAAGCAGAGTTGAAGATATTTGTAAACGCTCCGGCCGAGACCCGTGCACTACGCCGCTACAAGGAACTCACCGAAAAAGGGGTCGATACATCCTACGATGAAGTACTTGCCAATGTGATACATCGCGACCACATCGACGAGACTCGGGAAGAAAGCCCGTTGCGACGTGCCGAAGATGCCATAGTGCTCGACAATTCCACAATGACAATCGAGGAACAGGACCGGTGGCTGGTAGAGCTATTCAATTCGACACTGGAAAAACTCAGATCCTGACAATGCCGACAATCGAAATAGACAACGATTCGGGATTCTGCTTCGGCGTAGTGACTGCAATACGCAAAGCCGAGGAGGAGCTGGCCAATACCGGGCGTCTCTATTGTCTCGGAGACATTGTCCATAACAGCGACGAGGTAGAACGCCTGCGCCGGAACGGACTCATCACCATTACCCACGAGGAAATGAGCCGGTTGCATGATGTAAAGGTCCTGTTGCGGGCTCATGGCGAACCTCCGGCAACTTACCTGCTTGCAAAGCGCAACAATATCGAGATTATTGACGCTACATGCCCCGTCGTCCTGCAACTGCAACGTCGCATCAAGGCGGCATACGATACGGAAAGACCGCGACCACAGATTATAATTTACGGCAAGAACGGACATGCCGAAGTCAACGGTCTTGTAGGGCAGACATCAGGCGAAGCTATTGTTGTCGAAGACATCGGCGGTCTCGACAAAGTTGATTTCAACCGGGACATATTCCTATATTCACAAACAACAAAATCACCCGACGGTCTTTCCTCAATTATCGACGAGATAAATAAGCGCAAAGCCCCTGATACCCGTTTCCGTCATTTTGACACCATTTGCCGACAAGTGTCCAACCGCGTGGGACGGTTACGCAACTTTGCCTCAAACCATGAACTCATCCTGTTTGTCAGCGGGAAAAAAAGCAGTAACGGCAAAATCCTGTATAACGAATGCCTCGAGGTAAATCACAACACCCACCTCATATCCAACGAAGACGAAATCTCCTCAGAATGGCTCTCCGGTATCGGGAGCATCGGGATATGCGGGGCAACATCGACACCACGCTGGCTAATGGAACGAGTGAAAGCCCGTCTCGAATCTATTGCAGAAAATAACGGATAGATATGAAACGACACTTGCCGCTATTGGCATTATTTGCTACACTACTGCTGGCTGGAGCATGCCAGTCCAAGTCAGACAAGAACAACAATGCAGCACTACGGCTCGGGCAACGTCACGCCAAGGAACTCACCGAGAGCAAACTATCCGACAAGGAACTGCAATTCAGGTTACTTGAAATCCGAGCCAACGAAACCATGATACGCAACAACTGCGGAAATGAAACCGCCGAAATTTACGTAACCTCATTCACCGACTACATCAAAGCCCACAACGACTCCCTCGCTCAACTGATTCTTTAATCCACCTTGTGCAGGTCGTGTCCCATACGCTCTTTCTTGGTATGCATATAGAAGCGGTTGTAGTCATTGGGTTCGACCTCGATAGGGACATTCTCGACAACCTTAAGCCCGTATCCCTCAAGCCCCACACGCTTAACGGGATTATTCGTCATCAACCGCATCTCGCCGACACCCAACGCCCGCAATATCTGTGCGCCAACGCCATAGTCACGTTCATCGGCCTTATGTCCGAGATGCAGATTGGCCTCCACCGTATCCATTCCTGCTTCCTGTAGCTTATAGGCCTTTATCTTCTCCATTAGTCCGATACCCCGGCCCTCCTGATTCAAATAGACTATAACGCCACATCCTTTCTCCTCAATCATGCGCATGGATTTATGTAACTGTTCCCCACAGTCACAACGCTTCGATCCGAATATGTCCCCGGTCGCACATGACGAGTGGACACGCACAAGTACCGGCTCTTTGGATGATTTGACATCACCTTTTATAATGGCGACATGTTCAAGACCGTTGCTTTTCTGGCGGAAAGGGATCAAACGGAAATGCCCGTATTCAGTAGGCATATCCACCTCTACCCCCTCCTCGACCAATGACTCGGTTCTGATACGATAGGCAATCAGGTCACGTATCGACACCAACTTGAAACCCCATTCATCTGCACGGTGGCGCAGTTCGGGTAATCGTGCCATCGACCCGTCATCACTCATTATCTCCATAAGCGCGGCTGCCGGATAAAGACCCGCAAGACGGGCCATATCCACACCGGCTTCCGTGTGTCCCGACCGGCGCAGCACCCCTTGATCTTGAGCATACAACGGATTTATATGACCGGGACGGCCGAATGTCTCAGGCGTCGAGGATGGATCGGCAAGAGCACGTATCGTCGCACAGCGGTCGTGGATCGACACTCCCGTTGAGCATCCCTCAAGCTTATCGACCGTAACGGTAAACGGTGTTCCGAGAACCGAAGTATTGTCATCGACCTGACGGGCCAGTCCGAGTTCATGACAACGGGATATGGTGATTGGTACGCATAGGACTCCGCGCGCGTTCTTAAGCATGAAATTCACCTGTTCCGGAGTGATTTTCTCTGCAGCGACAATGAGGTCTCCCTCGTTCTCACGATCCTCGTCATCGACAACAATGACAAATTTCCCCTGACGGAAATCCTCTATAGCGTCCTCTATTGAATCAAGTTGTATCTTTTCTGCCATAAACTCTTTTTTAGATATCGTTTCTATCTTGACTTAACAGCGATTCGACTTCGGAGCTCACTCCTATAACGCCGTTAATCTCATGTTTCAATTGTTTTTGTGATTTTATACCCATCAGGTACACCGGAATGCCAACCGGTACCAATATCGCGCATAGCCACCCGACCCAACGGTAATTGGTGGGATGGTACAGCCACAGGCTGCGAATAACCGGATAGTCGCATAACTTGTTAATCACAAGTTTGTCTCGTGAGTTTGACAGATATTCGACTGTCCGTTCAAGTTCCGAGGAGATTGCATGTATATCATGCCGGCTGAAACCCTCCGTCCAATATGCGATATAACCCTGCCGTCCGGAATAACGACCGAGAAAATCCCGGCATCGTTGCATCAGACCGCTTATTTTTTCAAGAGCATATATTTTTTCGACATCATCCATCACGACCTCCTTCATTTCTATATGCCTGACGACATTACGCCCTAACAGCCGCTGGAAGAACCTCAGATAGGAATCGCTGTTGAATACAGCCGAATCATTAACCGCCTTATAAGTGAAAAATATACCCAATGGCAATAGTATAACCGAGCTTAACCACATGCCTTCCCACACATCCAGTTTTCCGTCACGCGCCATTTTATAGCCGGTATTGTCAATTATATAATAGAATATGAAGAGTATTACTGAAATGACAAGCGGCATCCCCAAGCCTCCTTTACGGATAATTGCACCAAGCGGGGCTCCGATAAAAAAGAATACTATACACGCAAACGAGAGTGTGAATTTTTTATGCATTTCAATCCCGTGCCTTCTTATCGTCTTTCTGTCATCCTGCATCGAGTAACTCTTGAACTCGTAATCCTGCTTGTTTCGCTTTGCCTTCACCAGAGCCTGGCTCAGATAGCTTTTGGCAAATCCTCGAGTCGCTCCCGCAAAAATAGAGTCCACATTAAGCGGCTGTTCCAATTGTACAGTTTTTTGCGGCACCTTCACCACTTTGCCGTCCCTATACGCATTGCGGTAATATTGTATCCCGAAATACGGCTTTTCCTTTATGGCCTTGCCGTATGCACTCCCTATACTGTCGACCTTGATAGTCACGGAATCAATCGTTTCCTGTAATTCCGACATATTCTTTCCGACATACTGGTTGCGCATCCCGCTCTCATCCATTCTGGTAAAATTGGCATCAAAAGCGACAAGTATCTCCTTATCGGCAAAAGACTCCCTGCGATAAGGCATATTTTGGGATGAATTGCTCGAATTCTGCTCCCGCAGGTTCTCGAACGACTCTCCGCTATACAGCTTCAGGAACAGATGTGTCTTGTCTTCCGTAAAACTCATTTTCCCGGAATCGGAAAGGATGATACGGGCATTGTCAAAACCTCTCGACACGTCATATATCATAAGATCATACAACACCCCCGTCTCGCGGTTTTTCGCCTTGACAAACAGGTTATATCCCGGGATCTGGTCATAAAACACACCTTCGGGAATATCAAGTTCGGGTGACTTCTGCCTCATGGAATAAAGCAGCGTCCACATTTTGGTCTGGGCGACAGGCAACACATTATTCTGGAAAAAGAATGCACCGATGGCAACAAACATCATCAGCACCATCAATGGACGCATAGTCTTCAGCAACGAGATTCCGGAGGCTTTCATCGCCGTCAGCTCAAACCTCTCTCCCAAGTTACCGAATGTCATCAACGATGCAAGCAACACGGCAAGCGGCAATGCCATTGGCACCATCGTCAACGCCGCATAAAAGAAAAGCTCAGCGATAACCGACATTTCAAGTCCCTTGCCTACAAGGTCATCCACATACCTCCACAGGAACTGCATCAGTACTATAAAAAGACATATAAAGAATGTCATCAGGAACAGAGGCAGGAAACTCTGCAACATGAAAGCATATAGTCTTTTTATTTTCAGCATCAGGAGCAAGAATTATTACGGCTGCAAAGGTACACAAAACTATTCACAATCGCAATCAGGGTCATAAGCCAAATACTTCCTCACGCAGAGCGGGGATACCGGACTGTTGCCGGCATCCCCGCTCTGTTTTATCGTGGTCTGACTATAGACTTGTCAACGTTGACGAGATAGTGAATGATTTCTTCAATGTTCCCGCGGTGTAAGTTCCGCCGTCGGTCACTTCATTGAATACAGTACCTCCCGATACCGAGCCGCCAGTGTACAGTTTGTACGAACTCCCGCTCTTAAGGCTCGGATGTGTTATGTAACATCCCTGCGACATCGCTTGCGGAGCTTTGAACGAAACAATATGGTTGCCCGATGAATCGGTGATAGTAACGAGTGTTCCCACTGTTATCGACGATGAATATTTCACGGTCGGCACCTTACACTGGGTAGTGGTGAGATTAAGCATATTTCCCTTTTGGTTAATGACAATTCCACCACTTATGGTTAATTTGCTTGCTTGGTCGACATCAATGCCCTCCTCAGGATCTCGTGTTCCATTGGCAAGAACCAGACCGCCGCTGATTGACATAGTTCCATTGGAGTCGATCGCATCATTGCCCGTTGACACCGCACGGATGTTCCCTCCCGTGATATTCAACGTTGTCGACGCATTAATGCAGTCGTCGTATGTACTGAAATAGAAATCTCCGCCCGATATGGTCATTACAGCCTTTGATTCAAGACCTTCTCCTCCTTCATTAGCCGATTTTATGGTAAAATCACCTCCCTTTATCGTCATGTTTCCGGTCACCTTAATCACCTTGGGGCTTGAACTCGTATCGGTTGTTGAAGTACTGCTTCCGGGACGTTGAGGACCGCCACCTCCGGGACCGCCTGTACTTGACTGTCCCAGCATACTCCCCTTGGTTTCAGCTGTTACCTTCAACGCTCCATCCTCTGTCGGATCGGCAATAAGCTGGAGATCGACCTTGATACATTTGCCGGCGACTCCGCTCGACAACAAGTCAAACGTTCCTCCATTGAGATACAGGTTTCCGTCAACCGTGATACATGAGGGACTATAGGTATCTGTTCCCGACGATGCGGTATATGTTGCACCGTTACCACTGGTGGAAATAGTGACAGTCCCTGACTCGAAAGTCGCGTTACCGTCCACCGAAATACCCTTGCCGCCATTGCCTGAATGCGTTGCCGACACAGCCCCGCCATTCATCGTATAGTCTCCGTCACATTTTATGAGTGTACAATACGACGGGTCATAGTTCACCACCGTGGCATCACCTGCCAATGTTCCGGTAATTGACCCGCCCGAGATCGTTGTATTGACATCCGACTTGAACCCTTTGGCCGATGCGGCTTTGACGCCAAGGACAATCGTCCCCCCGGTGACATTTATCGAACCGTCTGCCGAAATACAGGTAGAAGCATACATGTCTGAGACGCCCGAGGTATTGGTATATGTTCCGGTTCCGCCTGAGACATCTACCGAAAGATTTCCGCCGGCGATAGTAACATTGCCGTCTGCCGAGACGCCTTTACCCCCTGCTCCTGTATGGGTTATATTGAGCGTTCCGTCATTCATCACAAAGTCGGCATCGGTTTTTATTGCCGTACAATATGAAGGGTCATTAGATACGACAACGGCCGCTCCTGTCATGTCCGCCGTTATCGTACCGCCATTCATGGTCATCGTCTGCTTGGTCTTGAACCCCTTGCCTTGATCCGCCGGCACAGTCAGCTTGACCTCTCCGCCATTCATGGTTATTATACTGTCACATTTGATCCCTTTGGTATCGGCGGTCGCAACATTGACATCGATAGTACCGCCGTCAATCTGTATATATCCGGAATCACCGTCTATTCCGTCACCTGCCGTGGCAGTAGTCGTCAAAGTTCCGCCTGTCATCAGGAAATAGTCATTTACTCTCACTCCGTCATTGGCAGCCTTGAGCACATTGACAGTTCCCGATTGGATATCGATATAGTCATCGCTGCATATACCGTGCTTGTAATTTGCCGACACATTCAGCACACCCTCTCCGGTGAATATTATCTGACCCTCGCTGAAGAAACACCCTTTCTGATCCTCTCCGCTCACTGTCGAATATGACGCAGCATCGGTAAGAGTTGATGTCCCGGTAAGCTTTACCGTGCATTTCTTTCCCGACTGGATATTGATGGCTGCTCCGTCATCATTGGTAATGCTGACGCTATTCATGTCGAGAATGAATTTTTTATCGGAATAGATCTTGAACGACCCTGATGTCGTAGTCCCCGCAAGAGAATAAGTCAACTCCTCGGCACTTGTCGATGTAACCACGACATCAGCCCCGGATTTCACTACAGTCACACCCTCAAAGGCATACGGATTAACGATTTCGGCATCCGACCCGTCAAACGTGATTTCAACGGCAAGAGTCCCGTTATCGGACTCGAACGTGATATTGCTTATTTCCGACTTCACAATTTCCCTGGATTCCGAAAGTGTTGTAAACACCACATTTGACCCGTCGGCCGTTAACGATACGCTATCGGCAATCTCTGTAGGCATACCCAGCGCGATCCTGTCGGTACGCTGTATCCACATTCTCTCGGCTGCCCATGCCAACGACACTGTCGACAGAGCCGCTATCGACACTATTATTGCACTCTTTTTCATCACTTGACAATTTTTGCGGTTTGACATCCTGCCTTTACGATATAGACACCTGACGGGAGATGTGTTACGTCCACACATGGAGAAACACCTTTTACTATCTGAGAGCCATCAAGCGAATAGACACTTATTTTAGTATTTTCCCCGGCAACCGACACCGTCGAGCCGTCATACACAATTCCTCCCTCTTCATTGGCAATATCGGCAGTCGACACTCCCGATACCTCTCCGTTAAATCTCAATGAATAAAGATTTTCATGGGCATAAACCTGGGAAGAACCGTCCGACATCGAAATCTTGACACCACCCTCGGCAGGGAACGTAATCTCTTTCACCGAAGATAAGGCTACTGCAGTGTCTCCGCTTTTCTGCCTCACTATCAAGTTATCAGCAGCAAATGAAGCCATTGCAACAAACAATGAAATTGTAACAATTAAGCAACGCATAGCGATTAGATGTTTAAAATAATAATTTCGCGAAAGTTAGGCAACATTTGTCTCCCCTCAAACTAAATTAGACATTTCATTAAAAATCACATCATTATATCCCGCATGTCGCAACATTTACATTCATTAACAACCAAAGGGATTCTGCCATCTATCCTGACAGAATCCCTCCCATGAACTGCTGTTGTTTTCAGTCCTTTTCTGTTACAATGTGTTTGTGCCTTCCACAAGTTTACCCATAGCCCACACGGCACGCAGGTTAAGCTCGCCGTCAAATATCAGCACATCGGCATCCTTTCCCTTTTCCAACGAACCCTTGCGGTCATACACATTCATTATCTTTGCCGGAGTCTCTGAAATCATTCGCGCGGCATCGGCCAACGGTATCTCAGCCTTCTGCACCAGTGTACGCACAAGCCTGTCCATAGTGGCCACACTTCCGGCGATTGCCGACCGGTCAGCCAGCTTGCACACTCCGTCCTCTACAATTACACGGGGGTCAAAAGCGACATTACTGTCACTTGCCGCACATCCCAGAGCATCGGTTATGGCACATGTCCGCTCGACACCTTTTATTTTATAGACAAGGCGAAGTATTGTCGGAGGCACATGGATTCCGTCAGCAATGACTTCAACCGTCATATCGTCATGCAGATAAACACTTTCCACCGTACCTTCATACTTGTACTCCCTGCGCTTGTGGAAACCAGGCATCGCATTATAGAAATGGGTTGCATGAGTGAATCCCGCAAGATAACCGGCATGCACTTCGTCATATTCTGCCTGGGTATGGGCTATAGATGCAAGAATTCCTTTCGATGTTATATATTTGCCGAACTCGATTGCCCCGGGCAACTCTGGCGCGGCATCCCATCTCTTGATACATCCCCACTTCTCCACGATAGGAATATATTGTTTAGGATCAGGATTCAGGATATTTTCAGGCATCTGCCCTCCGGCCATCTTCAGGTTTAGGTAATGACCCTCAAGATGAAGACCGAGTATCGGGCTGTCAGGCTCAGCCATCAGTTTCGTACAAGTCTCGGCAGCGGACTCTATCATCGGGACAGTCGAAGATGACAATGTCGGGAAAATACTTGTCGTGCCATATTTCTTGTGCGCGTCGACTGCTGTTCTGAACGCATCCTCAGTCCCTTCCATAAAATCACGCCCGCCGCCGCCATGAACGTGGATTTCAACACCTCCGGGCACCACATACATCCCCTTTGCATCAACTTGTTCAGCACCAGCAACAGCAAGATTACTATTTGTCACTTCAAGGATTCTGTTTCCGTCCATTACCACCGAGCCGTCCCTCAGCCACCCCTGTGGCGTAAGGACCTTTGCATTTATAATCTGGGTTAGCATAGCTTATTGTTTTGTTGTTAACTTACGCAAAGATAGACCAATTTTATCAATTATTATAAAACAGCCATATATTTTTAATCTATTTGACGATAAAATAAACCTATAACCCCACGATAGCTCAGTACTCAGTATTCCATTTTCCCTTCATGAATGACAGTACGTTCGTAACTGACTTATAACTAAAGGTTGAACTGTATCCGCAATAAGCACACAGCCCTTTTCATGTTAACAATGTCAATGTCCCAATTACATCGGCAAAGTTAACACCATGCGACCCTCCCCCACATGCGATCCTGTCACCCCCTGGAAAAGCCGGCACAGGCATCCAGTTATCAGCCAAATACCCTACTTACTGAGGGCCAGACGGAAACCGATACTGAAGCGAGAGCCTACAAAATAGTCATTTCGACGCGACACTCGGCAGTAATTGGACTTAGCATCCCAAGCTCCTCCGCGATGTACGCGACAAGACCCCGTGGAAGGGCCGGTCGGATTAGTCTGTGGAGTTGACGCATACTCTCCAAACCAGTCGCTGCACCATTCCCATACATTACCGCTCATATCATATATTCCCAACTCATTAGGCTGTTTCAACCCTACCTCATTAGTTGAATTGGTATTTGATATATAAAATGCCACATCACCGATATTGTCGCTTCCTGAATACACATATCCCTTACTTTTGTTCCCTCCACGGGCAGCATACTCCCACTCCGCCTCTGTAGGCAACCGGTATTCTCTACCCGTGATCCGATTCAAACGTGGAAGGAACAAATAGACTACTTCATCATGACTTACATAATAGGCAGGATAATAATCGCCAAGCCCATACTTCTCTGATGGGTTGTCATACCCGAGCCAAGGATCCTCCAATGCATAGGCACTCATTGTCGAGCCATCAGCACATTTCCCGCTATAAGTCATTACATACACCCACAACTGCTGTGTAACCTCATACTTTCCTATGTAGAAATCACTAACCGTAACCTGATGAGCAGGCAACTCGTTGTAATAATAGGAACTCCCCTGTTCTGAAGTGGCACCCATCGTAAATGTACCACCCTCCACCGCAACCATGTCGGTGTATTCAAGGTCAGTTATTACTTTTCCATCATACTCCATCCTGACACTTGAGTCCTGAGTTTCATCATCTTCGTCATCACTGCATGACACAAAACCCGCACACAGCATCGCCAATGCTGCAAGACCCATAAATTTAATTTCTCTCATCATTATTGTTTTTAGTTAGTATCTATCGACAAAGATACGTATAATGAGCCCGTTTTCACCCCCCCAATATTAAATTTCGTTAAACACAAACTATTCTCCCCATTAGTATCCGGACGGCGACCATCACATACCTGCATCATTCCCGCATCGAAGCTCCCCGGCAAGTCCTCTCCCTACGAGGGAGAGGTGGCACGCAGTGCCGGAGAGGGTCTCATATCCCCATGCAAAACGACACTGCACCATCCATCACTCCCACTTGCAGGGCTCGCATGCCGAAGCGAAATTGCTCCCCCTTTGCAGGGGTCGCGTGTCGAGGCTCTCGACCTGCCGCCTTGGCGGCTGGGGGGGTCGTGTACCGTACCGGAGGGCACAAAAAAAGGAAGCCCGGTACAGACCGCTCTGTCCGGGCTCCTTAAATAGGGGGCGGTGACCTACTCTCCCACTTTCGCAGTACCATCGGCGCGGTGAGGTTTAACTTCTCTGTTCGGAATGGGTAGAGGTGGAACCCTCACGCTATCACCACCTTAGTGTCTTCGTCCCGCCTTCCGCCATCCTACGGCGGGCTGCGGGCGTATAAGGTGAAAAAAGAGGCTGGAAGCGGAGTAATCCCGACCGACCGCGCACTGCGACGGACGTACTGGTTCTTCTACCACCGTGGCGGCGTTTTAGCCACGTTATCATTTTGGGGGATTGCTCCCCGGAAAGGGTTCGGGTGATTAGTATTGCTCGGCTGTGGACGTCACCGCCCCTGCACCTGCAACCTATCCACGTCATAGTCTCTGACGACCCTTGTGTGGAGATCTTATCTTGGGGAGGGCTTCGTGCTTAGATGCTTTCAGCACTTATCCTGACCAGACGCGGATACCCGGCCGTGCACCTGGCGGTACAACCGGCTCACCGGAGGTCTGTCCAACACGGTCCTCTCGTACTAGTGTCGGAGCCCCGCAAATCTCCTGCGCCCACAACAGATAGGGACCGAACTGTCTCACGACGTTCTG
>JAFTRI010000016.1 GCA_017462345.1 Muribaculaceae bacterium | reverse complement strand
GTCATTGCCTGTTCCTGTTCCATTCCCGTTCCCTCCGTTGTTCACTATCGGGCTCTCGGGTTCTTCATCGTCGTCATCGCTGCATGACGCGAAGCCTGCGCACAGCACTGCCGCCAACGCAAGGCTCATAATTCTCGCTCTGTTCATTGAAATTATTATTTGATGGGTTAGTTTCTGAATGCAAAGATATGCATAACAGACCGGCTTTTACCCCCCCCCATGTTAATTTTTCTTAACACCCATCAACAATTGTAGAATCGCCTGAACGCACGTATGGCGTAGACGTGGTCGGCAACGGAGGCGGTCTCCCTCACCGAATGCATCGCCCACAAGGCATTGCCCATATCGACACCCCTCAAATCGATCTGCGAGGTGAGTATATTTCCGAGAGTCGAGCCTCCCGCCACGTCACTGTGATTGACAAAGTACTGGCACGGCACTCCCGCCTCATCGCATACGGTCTTGAACACTGCCGCCGAGTCGGCATCGGTCATATACTTGCAGTTGGCATTGATCTTTATCACAGGACCCCCGCCTACAACCGGATGATTGGTCGGGTCATGCTTCTCGGGATAGTTGGGATGGACGGCATGGGCATTGTCGGCACTCACCATGAACGATGCAGCCACGGCACGCAGATACTCCTCCTCTCCACCGCCAAGACATCCCACGACACGGCGCAGTATCTGCGCAAGCACCGGAGATGCCGCGCCCTGCTTGGTACCGCTACCGGTCTCCTCATTGTCAAATATCGCCATCACACGGGTCATCCTGCCGTCATCAGAGCCGAGCAGGGCCATGAGTGCGGCATGAGCCATGCTGAGGTCATCGAGGCGTCCCGATGTCACAAACTCCCCATGCTCCCCTACCAAACAAGCCGGTGTCGTATCATACAGCGACAGGTCGAAATCTATTATCTCCCCGGAAGCGACACCGAGTTCCCGGGCAACCATACGCAACACGTAACCCTCCTTCTCCGCGGCATCGTTGATTATGCCGAGGACAGGCAGCATATCCTTCTGCCTTGACAAGGGGTTGCCCTCATTTACCGCACGGTTAAAGTGGATGGCGAGGTGAGGGATTGTAAGCAGCGGACGGGTGAATTTCACCAGCCGCGTCTCGGGATGCAGGGCATCCTTCCCTTTGAGCATTACCCGCCCGGCTATCGATAACGGACGGTCAAACCATGTATAAAGTATCGGGCCGCCATATACCTCGGTATTCAGTTTCATGACATTTCCGTCGGCAAGCATCTCGGGCCGGGGCTTTATGCGGAAACAGGGCGAATCGCTATGGGCGGATATTATCTTGAACCCGTCGGTTGCATCCCCATTGCCCACAACGAACGCGAATATCGCCGAATGGTTCTTCACCACATAGTATTTCCCGCGAGGGACGACATCCCAGCGATCACAGGCATCAAGCCCGATGAAGCCATTGTCATCAAGCATCTCACGTATAGTCCTTACCGCCCAGAAATTACACACGCTCTTGTCCATGAACTCCAGCAGGTTGCCCGCACAGTTGTCATATTCACCCATAATACCCTTTTATTTTTAATGATTGTTTTTCAAAGATAACACATTTATCCCACGCGCTCAAATATCATCCGCCCCGGTAGCGCTATAACGGATGTGATGGAGCGGGCGGAGTACATTGCACAGTATCTGTCCCCAGTAACCGCGGAAATCGTCACGGGCTGCAACAAGAGCGGGACCGACAATATGTGACGGGGCGTCCTTAACCGTTTCCACAAGATTGTACAACGGCTGGAATATATCGGACAGGCATTCCGAGACACTTGCCGAGATGGGGGTATCGGAATACTTCATATCCTCCTCGAACACCTCAAGATAAACATCATCCGGTCCCATTATATTCTCGATACTGCGGCGCACCGAGTCGTAGTAGTCCTCATCGAGCGAACTCTCGATATAGGCATCCTCATCATCGTCAGCTCCGGCATCAAGACCGGACGCCGACATATACAGTCTCGGCAGCAGACGCAACATCGAATCGATAAAGTCGTCTCTTTCCGATTCCCGTGCATTCTCTACTGCATGACAATATTCGTTACACAGTGCAATAAACGCGATAGCATTGGTGTTAAGCGATGATGACTTCATTTTCTCAAAAGATTAATGTTGGTAAAGTTTCTTGGAGAGGATATATTTATACACGCCCTGCGGCAGGAAAAAGTTCATGTCCCGTCCTTTTTTCAGGGCATCACGCACAAACGAGCTCGACACATTGAATACCGGTGCATCCACCACCTCCACCCCGTCTACATATATATCCCCGACAGGATAGCCGGGCCGCGGATAGACAATAACCCCATAATCCGACAATATGCGCCCATAGTCACGCCATTGTTCGAATATCCGCCAATTGTCACTTCCTATCACCAGCCTGAACTCCTTATGCGGATACCGGCGTTTAAGCAGGTCAAGGGTATTGATCGTATAGGATGGCCGGGGCATTGACAGCTCGATATCGCAAATGCCGATACCCTCTGCACCCTTCACCGCAAGCTCAAGCATCGCGAGCCGTTGCATGTCAGGGATAAGGGCATCAGGCTCTTTGAGCGGGTTTAACGGGGACAACGTCAGCCACACCTTATCGAGCGGCGTGTACTGGACGAGGTAACTCGCGAGCATCATGTGCCCGATGTGTACGGGATTGAATGACCCGCCAAGAATACCGACGAGCTCCTTCATCCCTATCCGATAAAATTCTTGATTATACGGCGCGTCTCCTCAACGGCCGCCACGAGTTCATCGTTAATGACACGGTAATCATATCGCGGGGCGAAACCGATCTCATAACCGGCTTTACCGACCCGTTGTTCTATAACATCAGGAGCATCAGTTGCACGCGAGACCAGCCTGCGGCGCAGTTCTTCCACCGACGGTGGCATTATAAAGATACTGACCGCCCTGTCCCCATACAGTCCCTTCACATTGACACCCCCTTTCACATCGATATCGAGGACGACATTGTGACCTGAGTTACAGATGCGTTCAACCTCACTGCGCAATGTCCCGTAAAAGCGTCCGGGATAGACCTCCTCATATTCCACGAACGCATCATCGGATATTGCCTTGCGGAACTCCTCATCGGTCAGAAAAAAATAATTCACGCCATGAATCTCCCCCTCGCGCGGTGCACGGTTGGTCGCCGATACCGAAAACTGCATATCGACATCCCCACGATCAAGAATAGCATTGATAATCGTCGATTTCCCACACCCCGACGGGGCCGATATTATAATGATTTTTCCAGCCATTACATCACGTTTAAGACCTGTTCCTTGATCTGTTCCAATTCATCTTTCATCCTGACAACGAGTTTCTGCATCTCGGCATGATTGCTCTTTGAGCCGAGTGTATTGATTTCACGTCCCATTTCCTGACTGATAAACCCGAGTTTCTTCCCCTGTCCGTGACCCGATTCCATCGTTTCCATAAAATAGTTGAGATGCTGGGTCAACCGCTGCTTCTCCTCGTTTATATCAAGTTTCTCGATGTAGAAAATCATTTCCTGTTCAAGACGCGACTTGTCATAGTCGACCGTGCTTATCTTGGAAAGCCCTTCCTCGATGCGGGCGCGTATCTTTGCCACACGCTCCACCTCATGCTGCGGCACTTCGGCAAGCCGGGCGCGGATATTCCCGATACGTGAGGCAAAGAACTCCTCAAGCTTCATGCCCTCCTGCCGGCGGAACTGCATCAGCGCCTCAACAGCCTCGTCGACGGCACGGAACAGGGCATCGGTCTCCTCCTCGCATAACGCTCCGGGGGTATCTGATTTCATCGTGTCAGGGAAACGCAACAGGACACTGTACCAATCAGACGGAAGAGGAATCGACAACTCACGCGACATCTCCTCAATCTGAGCCTTGTATGCCGCCATCATCGGGATGTTTACCGTCGATGCCGCTTCTTCATGGACTGTCTCCACATACACCGTCAAGTCAACTTTGCCGCGTTCAAGACGGCTTGCAATGTGGTTACGCAATTCGAGTTCCTTTTCTCTGTATATTGCAGGGATACGGGCCGATAGATCAAGTTGCTTACTGTTGAGCGACTTAATCTCAACGGTGATTTTCTTATTTGGGATTTCCACAACAGCCTTGCCAAACCCCGTCATTGATAGAATCATTGTAATGTTACGTTTATTTTATGCAAATTTACGCTTTAAGCGGGAAAAACACGTAAATTTGCATAAAAATAATAACCGGACTATGGCATTGATTCTTAATATCGAGACATCGACTAACGTTTGCTCCGTAGCTCTGACCGACAACGGCATGGTGCTGCAACGGCATGAGGACTACAAAGGGCAGAACCATGCAGCCTTGCTAAGCGGCTATATCAAGGAATGCCTTGACGAAGTTGACCGCCGTGGGTTAAAGCTTGACGCTGTTGCCGTAAGCATAGGGCCCGGAAGCTATACGGGATTACGCATCGGGCTTTCCGAGGCTAAGGGTCTCGCATACGCCCTCAACATTCCGTTGATAGGAGTTGACACGTTGAAAATCATGGCAGTATCTGTCATGTTCCGTCACGACATCGATCCTGACGCACTGTTCATCCCCATGATTGATGCACGACGCATGGAAGTGTACACATCCGTCCTCGATCTGAGCCTTAACCAACTGATGAAGCCTTCACCACTGATTCTTGACGACAGTTCCTATTCCGGGTGGATTGGCAGCGGACGGCAGATATTGATGTTCGGAAACGGCAGCGACAAAGCACAGACCGTCATTTCAGCCGCCAATGTCAAGTTCATCCCCAATGTAAATCCTATAGCCGCCGACATGCTGGCACTGGCTGAACGCGCTTTCCGCCAGAATGATTTCCTTGATCTCGCCTACTCCGTACCAGCCTACCTGAAAGACTTTCAGGCAACAAAACCCAAGCCACTGCTCGACTGAAGACAAGAGACATGCTGCACAGCTTTGAGCAATCCATCGAAGGGATAGAATTGCCACATCAATTCACTTGGCCGTTTAACTACGTGCCCCATCCCCTTTGCCGTTTGGCGGCATATTCCACCCAACGCTATATTGAAAGCCGTAAAGACTGGCATGAAGAACTGGCCCGGGGAAAAATGTTCGGTGTCCTTGTTGTCACCGACAACGACGGCAAACCGGGATTCCTTGCGGCGTTTTCAGGGAATCTGTCAGGACGGAACAGTCACGCATACTTTGTCCCACCGGTTTACGATGCCCAACGGCCCGGGGATTTTTTCCGGACAGGAGAAGCCGTAATTTCATCCCTGAACCACACAATCGGGCAACTGCTGTCGAGCGATGAGATGAAACAGGCCACGGAACATCTCGATACCATCTCCCGGGAAGCAGAAGTCACCCTCAACCGCATGAAAGAGACCATGTCCCGACACAAGCTCTTACGTGACATGCGGCGGAAGAGAGGAGATGACAACGCCATCCTCATTGCCGAGAGCCAACGGGAAAAGGCCGATTACAATCGGGCAAAAAAGCGGTACAGATCCCTGATCGACGAAGCCCGGGACAGAGTCGTAAACCTTACCGGCAGAATCAACGCACTGAAAGAAGAACGGAAAACACGCTCGGCAGCACTCCAAATGGAATTGTTCAGACAATACCGGCTGATGAATGCACATGGTGAGACAAAAGACCTATGCGAAATTTTCGCTCCGACTCCACAGCTTATCCCTCCGGCCGGAGCCGGAGAATGCGCAGCCCCCAAACTGTTGCAATATGCCTATCTCAACGGGTTGCACCCGATTGCTATGGCAGAGTTCTGGTGGGGAGAATCTCCGAGGGGCGAGATTCGGCGTCACGGCAATTTCTATCCGTCATGCATAGGGAAATGCAAGCCCATACTGATGCACATGATGCAAGGGCTCGTTGTTGAACCCGACCCTATGGCATCGGTTCAGCAACAGTTTTCTCCTGAAATTCTGTGGGAAGACAGCTACCTCCTGATCGTGAACAAACCGAGCGGGATGTTATCGGTTAACGGCAAGACCGGAATCCGCTCCATCGAGCAATGGGCTCATGAAACATATTGCGATACCATGATTGTTCACCGGCTTGACCAAGCGACATCGGGAATACTTGTAATCGCAAAGGATCGCAACACCTACCATGCAATGCAGTCACAATTCATCGGTCACCGCATAAAAAAGAGCTATATCGCGCTCCTTGACGGAATCATCACTACAGCTCACGGCGAGATAAACCTGCCATTAAAACAGGATTATAACCACCGTCCATGCCAGATGGTGGCTGACGACGGCAAGAAAGCCGTCACACGATATGAGGTAATCGGTATCGAGAACGGCAGAACAAGGGTCCGGTTCTACCCTATAACCGGCCGGACCCACCAGTTAAGGGTTCACTCAGCCCATCCCTCAGGATTGGGGACACCGATTACAGGCGACGAACTCTACGGTACACCGGCCCGACGCCTTATGCTTCATGCCGAACAGATCGAGTTCACCCACCCCGCAACCGGAAAAAACATTTCCATCACCTGCCTCCCTGATTTTTAGAAACATCGCCATAGCATTCATTAATCAAATTTAACATTGGGGGGGTAAAATGACCGCAATTATTGCTACATTTGTGCAACCATAAAATTTTTAGCCTTAATACAATCCTTTTATGTTAAAACAAATCATCCGAATAGCATTGTGTTGCACAATTTTCTTATTACTTGCAGAAAATATTTTGTCAGCTCAAGTATTATCTCAAGAAAAAACTACAAACCCCAACGGTTCAATCACTACCGTTACAAAAAACAGGTGCAATATTTGTCACGGTTCGGGGAGATGCTCAATATGCAATGGACAAGGTGGAATTTGGGGAGGATATGGGTTTTATCAAAATTACATATTATGCAGAAGTTGCGGAGCATCAGGTCAATGCCGTTTTTGCGGTGGTGACGGAATAACAACGTTTACTGCTACTTACTTTCCTGAAACAGGGGATATGTATGGAGTGGATGAACAAGGAAAGATTTACGAATCATCGGGAACAAGACCATATTCCGGCAGTTATAACCCACGCGGGAATAATCGGGGCTCTTCTAATTCTTCCAACCCCACATGCCCCGAGTGCAAAGGTTCCGGAAAATGCACTATATGTGGAGGTGACGGAATTTATTACAATTCAACATACGGGGGATATATAGACTGTAGCACGTGCAAAAAAATCGGCACGTGCGGGACTTGTCATGGTGCAGGCGTCATAAGAGGTGTCCATTAAGCTTAGCGAACAGGGATATTCTTTAATCATACCGTTCTCAATTACTGAACGATAAGAAGTTCAGCCATTTTTATGGCGAAAAAAATCAACCTGAAGAAAATTCGTCAGGCATTAAACTTATTTTCTTTTTGTGCAGCAAATTATTGCTTCAAACATCCTATCGGAACAATGTAAATCCCATCTTCAGGGCGGCGATAGGCATGTTCGCCTGTAGCCGTCAATATCATCCTAAAAGCAGGTGCTTTCATTCGTGCCGTGTCAATCTGGTTAGCTAATGTGGTCAATGTTTCTACACCCTCTTTTATCAAGGTATCACCTCCAAGCTTGATTTCAATAAGCCCGTATTGTCCATTGCGAAGATGCACTACAGCATCACATTCCAAACCGCTTTTATCTCGATAATGATACACTTTCTATCAGTACAGCTCCCTTTGCCTGCAATTTCTTTTCAAGCAGGCCATCCATTATCCTATATCTGTAACCATTCATAGGTCAAACCATTAACCTCCACAAAGGCAACTAAATAATTCCACATTCGGTAATTTGGCGCGATATTTTTCGGCAATTTGGCATAAAATCGTTCAGTAATTTGGCATTAATCCAACTGCAACATAAGTACCTTAATGATGACCCGGGCGCATAAAAAGACAGCCCCAACTCTCACTCACGTAACTCAATTTTAATACTAATTAAGCAATAAGTATCAAATTATCGCCCATACAGGGATTTACCTTTGTGCCATCAACCTAAATGTTCAATCAATAAAATTAAACAGTCATGATGGCATTCATCTTAATGGGTGTAACATTCGCAATCTATCGTATAATGTCCTTCCACGAAAAACTCGAATATCCGGATGACAAATAACATCGTGCGGAAAAAAACGGGGCTGCACCGGAATTATCAGCACAGCCCCATTCAATGTCTATCCTATTCAGAAACTACTCGTTGAGATTGGCAAGGAAATAAGCTTGCGACTTTAGCAGATTACGGGACTGGAGTATCATCGTCTTTGTCTCATTGAGTATATTGAAATACAAGGCACTTCCACGTGTCGACGCCTCACCGGTCTTGATACGGCGTATCTGGCTCTTGATACGTTCGGCAATTATTCCGAACAGGGCATCACGCATCACAAGTATATCATCTATACGTGAGAAATCCTTCTGTTTCAACATAATGTTCACGTGATTAAAGATATTCTCCACCTCATCATTGACCATTTTAAGATCCATTATCTGCTCCTCGGTCAGTCCGCGGTGGTTATTATCGATATGCTCGTAGGCAGGACGCGTACAATGCAGCAATGCCTTAGTCACTTCAGCGATATAGTCCACTATCTGTACATAGAAATGGGCTGTCTCTACCTTCTGTTCCTGAAGCATCCTTATTGTCGACATGATTTCATACTTGCGCTTCGTGGCATCCTTATATAACTGTTCCGACTGGGTAACAGTTTCCTTGAGTTCCCTACGGTTCTCGGTAAACAACGCCACAAGCATGTGGTTATATATCGATGATATATTTTCCATTGTCGAGCACACCATCTCGGTACAATTGTAAAGGACATCGGCATCAGCGACGCCGGCTGATATTATCGGTTGCTCCTCAACCTTTGCCTTTGGTTTGAATATCAGATTATGGCATAAGATATAACCGCACAACAGAACCACAAGCACAAGTGCTATCCATCCGCCCCACACAAGCAGAGAGCATATCACAAACGATATCGCAAATCCAGCCAATGCTGTGACAAACCATCCTGAAATAACGACAAGCACACCGGTAATACGGTATACCGCACTGTCGCGGCCCCATGCCCGGTCGGCAAGTGATGACCCCATAGCAACCATAAACACAACGTAAGTGGTCGACAACGGCAATTTCAGCGATGTACCAAGGCATATAAGGATAGAGGCCGCCGTGAGATTTACCGCCGCGCGTATAAGGTCGTATGACGCATCACCGCGTTCCTCTTCACTTAGCGGCTCGAAACGGCGGTTGACCCATTCACGCACCGATGCCGGCATCATTTTATTATAGGCGGCATTCAGTTTCACTGCCGAGCGCACGATATTTCGCGAAAATACCGATGAACTGAACCGCTCCTCACTCTCCTGCTGTGACGACAGGTCAAGCTGAGTCTGGGCAACCTTCATCGCATCCCGGGAGAAGAACAATGTCAGCACCATAACCAATCCGGCAGCAAGGAGCATCCATACATCCACATGAGCCGGACCTGCAAGAGCCTCCATTGTCATATTTATATCTCCACTGGCCATAGCCAACTTGAACGAATCGAATCCGGCAAACGGCACACCGATAAAATTCACAAGGTCATTTCCGGCAAACGCAAGAGCAAGAGCAAACGTTCCGGCAAGGATAGTGAATTTCATGATATTCATCCTGACACGACGCATCACTTCAAGCAGAATCGAGCACACAACCCACACTCCAATCAGGAACAGCCATGTGTTATCGTTGATGAATGCAGTGACATCAGCAGGAATAAGTCCTGAACTTTTAAGTCCCTTGAACATCGCGAAGTACACGATTCCGGTAAGGGAAACACCACACCACATCGCTCCAAGACGATTGAACATCTTGTGATAACGGAACGTGAATATCACACGTGATATATACATCAGGATACCACCGACTGTAAACGCAATAGCTACAGACACCAATATACCCGATATTATGACCATAGCCTTACCCGAATTTATAAACTGCCCCAGATCATTAACCGTCAGTGCCGCATCATTCCATATCTTGAATGAGGCGATTGCCACGGCCGAGCCCAACAGCTCAAAAACCAATGATACGGTAGTAGAAGTCGGAAGACCCAATGAGTTGAATGTATTCAACAGGATTACATCCGACAGCATTATTCCGACAAAAAGAATCATAATCTCGGCAAACGTGAACTGTCCCGGATGGAACACTCCGCTTCGCGCAACCTCCATCATTCCGCTTGAAGTGAGTACTCCGACAATAATTCCTGCAGCCGCAACTGCAAGGATAATTCGGTGCGGTGCGACTTTTGCACCCATCGCCGCATTCAGGAAGTTGATGGCATCATTGGCCACCCCCACAATCAGGTCAAGTATTGCCAGCAAAGCAAGAATGACCACAATTACAATAAAAATGGGATCCATAAGTATTAAGACTGTTTATTATTTGATTAAATTTATTTTTTATTCAATGTAAATGTAAATTCAAGTCCGCCTCCATTACGGGTATCGACACTAATATCCCCTCCATGGAAAATAACGGCGTTCTTAACGATCGAAAGTCCCAGACCGGTACCGCCCATCTTGCGTGAACGTCCCTCATCCACCCGGTAGAACCGTTCGAAAATCTTATCGAGATGACTCTTGTCGACACCTACGCCATTATCTGCGACAGAGAATGTATAACTGTCCTCATCTTCCGATACGAGACGGATAAATATGTCCCTGCCACCCGAATAAGCCAATGAATTGTTTACAAGATTACGGAATATCGACTCGATAAGCCCGCTGTTGGCGTTTATCTTCATCGAAGCCGGCACATCGATATTCATGCGCATCTGCTTCTCCTGAGGCAACATGGCAATCTCATCCTTAATTTCGTCAAGAACAGGAACAATATCCATTGGCGACTTCTGAATCTGATTGGATGCCTCAGACATGCGGGTTATTATCGAAATATCATTCATCAACGCACACAGCCGTTTTACCTGCTCTTGGCTTTTTTCTACAAACTCAAGTATTTGCCCCTTATCCATATTGTCCTTATTGAGCATTATCGTCTCAAGACACCCCTGTATGGCATGAATCGGAGTCTTTATCTCATGGTTGATATTGTTGGTGAGCTGATGCTTTATACGTATTTTTTCCTGCTCTTGTTTAAGCAAGTTCCTATAATATTCGTCACGTTCTTTCGCTGCACGTTGTCCGGAATTGTATATATTGATGATATGGGATGAAATTTCGCCAAGTTCATCATTCGAGAAGTCATACGAAGAAGTTTCAAGATGCTCTCCACGCTCCGCTTTTATGGCAAACTCCCTTAGCTTGTCGATATTCATGCCCAGTTGACGGCTGGCAAAGAAAGCTATAATCGACAATACCAATGAAACGACAACAACCGTCCACAGATATATCGACTCACCCTGTAGAGCACGTACGACATCCAAATCGTACGGTATCGATGTCCTGACGATATACCTGCCGCCTTTCATTGCCGAGTAGAAATACTGACGATTATCACTCATCGACCTACGGTTAATGGTAAAGCCGCACCCATTTGCCTTCGTTTCAATAATTTCCCGACGGTTCCCGTGATCGGTTCCCGGAGCTACTCCCTGCGTGTCATAGACGACGACACCTGTTGTGTCAAGTACAGTGAATCTGACAGAATCCTCCCTTACAATCTCGTCCATATAGGACTTTGCCGAGTCAACGCCCTCATCGAGCGAACGCAGCAACAAGGCATTGTAAATCTGTAGCCTGGAATCAAGGCTTTCTGCCTTAAACTCCTTTTCCCGATAATAAAAAATACCGAAAAGTAAAAACGCCACAATCCATGTGAAAACCATTATCAGCATGAAAATGCGCGTCTTGTAGTTACGATTGTTCTTCAAAGCCATATCCAAATCCTGATTTAGTTACTATATTTTTTCCATAACATCCTATTTTCCGGCGAAGACGGTTAATGTTCACGTCAACTGTGCGGTCGAGCACAATCCCGTCGTGGGACCAGATGCGGTCAAGTATCTCATCACGTGAAAAGAAAACTCCAGGATTGCTCACCAACAAGAACAGGAGGTCAAACTCCGTACGGGTCAGAACGACCTCCTTCTCGTCTATATAACAACGTTTCTCTATTGTATTGATTTTTAGCGTATCGAAATTGATAACACCGGGTTCATCATAACACCGGCGCATAACACCTTTTACACGCAACACAAGCTCTTTTATCGAAAACGGCTTACGTACATAATCATCGGCGCCGTTATCATACCCTTCAAGTACCGACTCCTCACTGTCCTTTGCCGTACAGAAGATTATGGGTATCGATGACGTCTCGGGATGCGAGCGGAGAACACGCGCAAACTCAAATCCGCTCATGTTATCCATCATCACATCAAGAAGGATCAGGGAATAACCGGCCAGGGGCAGGCGCATCGCCTCCTCTGCCGACAGGGCGGTCTCGACATCATATCCTGCCAGAGAAAGGTTAGTTTTAAGTATCATACAGTTAACCTCCTCATCATCGACAACAAGTATCGGACCACGATGCTTCATCTCAGAATCTCACAACAAGTTCGACAACAACCTTATCCCTGTCACCGCTTGCCACAACAGCATCATGATGATAGAAATAATTCTCATAATTAAGCCTGATGTCTGTCCTGACACCCTTACGGATATAACTCAATGTCGTTCCGAGCGACAACCGTTTCCGAGCCTGTTCGGTCAACTCAAGCCGCCCGTCATCATTACGTTTTCCGTCACTGTGGTCAGTCATCCCGTCCCATCGTCCCTGAAACGAGACCTGATTGAACAGACCTTTTTTCAGAGGAATATGATAATCAGCCATCACATTATAGGCATGACACGCTTCAAATGCGTTTCCCGTATAGTGCTTGTAGATATATTCTCCCTCAAGCATCCAGCGTCCGGCGCTCCACGACACTGTTCCGTCGATAAGATTTATCCTTATCGAGTCAGGGACAATCGATTCGACTCCGGCTTCAATCGTCACATTATCAAGTTTACAATTAATCTTACCGGCGTATGACATCTCCCGCTGCCACACCTGATGTTCGCTGATTGTTGCCGTATTGAATACTCCGGCTTCGACATTCACAGGCAAGTCCGGCACTTTAAATATCGCCTTGGCTCCTACACCTCTCACGTTGCCCACCTGCTTTGCGATAAACGAACGGTTGGCAAAATATCTCACATGCGGTGCACGGGTAGCATCGACCGAAAATGGTATCCTCATCTGTCCCACCTGAATCTTGAACGACTTGTCAAATGCGACACGGGCATAGGCATCCACAACCTTAAACTCTCCCCTGTCACAGAAATCCGCCTCAACCTTATAGTAATCGACAAGTGAGCCTATTTTCCCGCTCGCACCAAGACGTGCATTGCGCACCTGGAACCTGTTTTCCATATATTCAGGCTCAAGCTCATATTTCGCGCGGATCGTCCCGTGAATCTCCGGAAGATACCCGGCATCCTTTTCTTCCTGCATCTCAGCCATCAACGGTAAAGACTGGAATAAAACGATCAATGTAAAGAATCTACACGTGAATCTAACTCTCATAAATAAATCTTTTCGTTTACAAAATTACTCTTGTCATTCTCCAAAAATATAACAAACTTGTTACATTATTCCACAAAGATACCACAAAACGCCCGAATCCACAGCCTCCCCGGAATTGAATTTAAGTATAAGCATCAGGTAGTATTGGTATGCTGAAAAAAGTTATTACCTTTGCAGACACTTCATAAGCGACAATGATTCATGGAGCATTACAACAAACAGGAACTGCTTGACAAACGCTATCTGCGCATGGCAAGGATATGGGCGGAGAATTCCTATTGTGTACGCCGTCAGGTAGGGGCGATAATCGTAAAAGACTCGATGATTATTTCCGACGGGTTCAACGGGACGCCATCAGGATTCGAGAATATATGTGAAGATGAGGACGGCGTGACAAAGCCCTATGTACTTCATGCCGAGGCCAACGCCATAACGAAAGTCGCACGCAGCAACAACAGCAGCGACGGCTCGACACTGTATGTCACGGCATCGCCATGCCTCGAATGCTCCAAACTGATAATCCAGTCAGGGATAAAACGTGTGGTCTACAACGAGCTGTACCGCATAACCGACGGTATCGACCTGCTTAAACGCGCCGGAATCGAGTGTGTGCATATCGAAAGCCTCAAATGAGCAAAATGACCGAGAAAACTGTCTATCCGCTATAATGAAAATACACTGAATGTCAATGAAAAAATTCGACAAAACGACCACATGGGTTCCCCTTATCATCGCGGTAACCTTTATCGGCGGCCTTTGGGTGGGAAAAGACTTGCTGAACAATGCAAACACCCGGGAAAGCGAGAAGAAGCTGAGCACAATTCTCGGACTGATTGACAGCGAATATGTGGAGGAAGTCGACATCGACAGCATCGTGGAAGAAACCATCCCGCAACTGCTTGAAAAGCTCGACCCCCACTCCACCTATATTCCGGAAAGCGACCTGCGTGCGGTCAACGACGAGCTTGACGGCTCGTTCAGCGGTATAGGCATATCATTCATGCTCAACAACGATTCCATAACGGTCATTGAAGTCCTGTCGGGAGGCCCGTCGGAAAAGGTAGGGCTTCTTGCCGGAGACCGCATCGTCACCATCAATGACTCGGTTGTGGCATCCCAGGGAATAAGCAACGAGGACGTAATGACAATGCTCCGCGGTGAAAAAGGCACAAAGGTGAAGCTCGGCATCAAACGCTCCAGTGCCAAGAAACTGCTGACATACGAGATAATACGCGGGGACATCCCTGTCACATCTATAGATGCATCCTACATCATAGCACCCGGAATCGGATACATAAAGGTAAACAAATTCGGGCGCACGACCTACAGCGAGTTTCTCACCTCCCTGACCCGGTTGCGTAACGAGGGGGCGGCAAAATACATCATCGACCTGCGTGGCAACGGTGGCGGGTTCCTCGACATGGCTATACTCATGACCAACGAGTTCCTGCCGGCACGTTCCCCCATCGTCTTCACCAAAAGCCGTACCGGACGAGAGGACACCCATGCCTTCAGCGACGGGACAGGCTCATTTCAGGACAACGAGGTGGCGGTACTCATCGACGAATACTCGGCCAGCGCAAGCGAAATCCTTGCCGGAGCACTGCAGGACAATGATCGTGGGCTCATTCTTGGCCGCCGCTCATTCGGCAAAGGTCTTGTGCAACGGCAGGTCACGCTTCCCGACAGCAGCGCATTACGGCTCACCATCGCCAAATACTACACTCCGTCAGGCCGGTGCATCCAGAAACAATACACCCCCGGGAAATCGGAAACCTACGGCAACGAGATTGTCGAACGCTTCAATCACGGCGAAGCATTCAATGCCGACAGCATAAAACTGAACACCGAGCTTGAATACAGCACTCTACACGGGCGAAAGGTCTATGGAGGCGGAGGAATCATGCCCGACATCTTCATCCCTAACGACACATCGGGGATAACCGGCTACTACCTGAATGTGGCCAATGCCGGACTGCTGCACAAGTTCTCATTCGAATACTGCGACCAGAACCGCGACAGACTGTCGAAATGCAAGGACACCGCCGAATTGCTTGCCATGCTGCCGTCCGACGAGATAATACTTGACTCGTTCGTGAGATATGCCGGCAAAAACGGCATTCCTGCCCGCTGGTATTACATCAACCTATCCCAAGGACTCATAATCAACCACTTGAAAGCTTTTATCGCGCGCGACATCCTCGGCAGCCAGTCATTCTACCACATCTACAACCGCAGGGACAAGAGCGTCCTCTCGGCCATCGAGAACCTACAGTCAGGAAAAGCCGCCTTCCCCATCGAATAACATCCTGACGGCAGATGAGAAAAGAGGAGATACGCAATATCATGAAATGCCGCAAGCGGCAACTCTCCGGCAACGACAAGCGGGAAGCGGCATCACGCGTATTCGGCTGTCTTGAAGCGACCGGTGCATTCATGCAGTCAGACAATATCCTGATATACCATTCACTGCCCGACGAGCTCCCGACCGTGGATTTCCTGTTGAAATGGCATAGGCACAAACACCTGTTTCTTCCACGCGTGAACGGCGAGGACCTCGACATACTCCCATTCAGTCCCGGCAAACTGCAGACGGGGGCATTCAACATCGAAGAACCCACAGGAGACGACATAGCCGACATCAGCAATATAGAGATGATTATCGTTCCGGCAATAGCCTACGACCGCAACGGCAACCGAGTGGGACGAGGCAAAGGCTACTACGACCGCTTGCTGCAAAAATCGAGCCATACAATCAAGATAGGTGTAGGCTACGATTTCCAGTTAGTCGACAACATCGAGGTTGAACCTCACGACATTCCCGTCGACGCTATAATCACCGAAAAATTTTTCATCAAAACCGACAATAACAAAGACTTATGGCACTGATACAGGCAAATACCCATCTTAGTGATGTCATACTTTCCGAGCCGGGGATAATTCCGGTAATAAACCGGTTCGGGATACTGCTGGGGACTGGAGACAGCACCGTTTCAGAAATATGCGGGAAACACGGGCTCGACATCGAATTTTTCCTGACAATACTGAACACCTATATCAACGAGGAGTATTTTCCGGAAAAAATCCTGAAATCATTCTGCGCTTCGACAATAGTCACCTATCTGCAGAAGACCTACGCCTCCTACCTTCACTTCCAGCTCCCCAACATCGAACGTCACTTCCATCTGCTGATAGAGCGCAGCGGGACCAACAACAACTTAGGGCTGATGCTCAAATTCTTCAATGAACTGAAACAGGATCTTACCGACCGCATCGCATTTGACAACGAGCAATGGTTTCCGTCAATCCTGTCGGCAGGGAAAGGAAAGCCGACAGACACCCATGGGACTGTCGACGCATGGGACAGCACGACAATCGAGGACAAGCTGAACGACCTGAAAAGCATGTTTGTAATCCACCTGTCGGGCAGCTACGACCTCAACCTGTGCCACGGTGTGATCGTCGCCCTCATCACCCTTGAAAAAGACATCCGCCAGAATGACCGCATCCGTGACCGGATACTCATCCCCATCCACCGGTCAATCACCAACAGTAACAGCCAGTCCTGATGTACAGCACCGTAATCATAGACAAGGACACCCTGCGGGCATTGGGGCTGAAACATCTGATGGAACGATACTTTGACACCCAGCTCGTTATTGTACAGGAGCTACGGGAGCTTGACAGCAACGACATTTCACCGTCGGCACTGTTCTTCACCTCCCCGCAATGCTACATAGCATTCCAGGATTTCTTTATACCCCGACGTTCACGTACAGTGATACTTACAAGCGACAATCTGACAGACATTGCCACACTTGACCCCCGGACCGATGAAAGCTCGATAATCGAGAATCTGAATTCAATAATATCCGAGCGGGCCATCGAGAAATCCCGTCCGCACAACGAGCTGTCACAGCGCGAGATCGACGTATTGAGACTCGTGGCAATGGGCTACATCAACAAGGAGATTGCCGACGAACTGTCGATCAGCTTCAACACCGTGCTCACCCACCGCAAGAACATCACCGCCAAGTTGGGGATACGCAGCGTCTCAGGTCTCGGATTCTATGCCATGATGAACGGCTACATCTCCGAAAGCGACATCCGCCGATAACATCGGATTTCCATGCCTAAAGTCCCCGTCATTTTTTGTTTCTCCAAGAGCGTTCATCCCACCGTTCGACAGGATTCCTTGTCGGTAAGTGGAAAAATAATCGGGTTACCGATAACGAATCGCACATTTCTGCTTATTTTTGCAGTATGCTTGAATAGTGTGAATAAATTATTTATACAATGAGCAAGGAATTGACAATAGAAGCCATTCAGGAGATTGTGGCGAAAGACGAAGGCCGTTATCTGGAATTAAAGCAGACCACAGGGGAATTGTACAAGGCAATGACCTCTGCTTGTGCTTTCCTTAATACGGATGGCGGTTGGGTGATGTTCGGCATTACACCCAAATTAAAGATTGTTGGACAGAATGTCACAGACCCCACCAGACAGGAAATAGCAAATGCCTTAAGAAAGTTTGAACCGACAATTGATGTGCCTGTACAATACATTGAGATTCCTGAGAAGGACGGCTTTTATGTCATTGCGATGTATTTCAATCCACCCGCACCTACGCAAGCGCCTTATACATTTGATGCACGCCCATATTACAAAGTGGAGAATACGACAGCCATAATGCCGAGAGAAATGTTCGAGGCGAGAATCCGTCGTAGCAATCCGGGTATGTTCAGTTGGGAGAAGCTCAAATGCTCCATTCCGATGGAAGAAATTGACAGAGATCGCCTATATACGGTCGTTCAGATGGGTGTCAACAAAGGACGTATCCCTGGTTCTGCACTTGCACTTCAAGATACATCAGCGTTGCTTACCCATTTCAATTTAATGGATAGCGACAAGGATGTACTCAATGCGGCTTGCGTGCTGTTTGCAAAGACTCCGGATAAATACCATAATCAATGTAAAGTGAGGTTGGGAAGATTCGAAGGTACAACGATGTCAGAGTTCCGTGACCATACTGTTTGTTATGGCAATCTGTTCGAGCAATACGATGCCATCATCAACTTCTGCCAGAAACACATGTTCCTCGCTGCAAGGATGAATGAGGTTGAAAGAGTAGAAACGCTGACCGTTCCTTTTAAGGTGGTCAGAGAGGCTACCCTAAACACCATTATCCATCGAGATTGGGATGCATATAACCTGACGCCAAGCATAGCTATCTTTGACGATAGAGTTGAGTTTCAGAATCCCGGTGATTTCCCCCTCGGAAGCACTTACAGGGATTTTATAGACAATCCCCATTCGTCACCAGTTAACCCGAAGATTGCGGATGTGTTCTTCAAAAGCAGTTTGATGGAGGCATGGGGACGAGGTATTGCTAATATATTCGATGAGTGTGAAAAATACGGTTTGCCAACTCCAGAGTTCAAGGTGGGGCACAAAATAGTAACACTTGTAATCCGATTTAAAAAACCGATTATCCCACATAAAAAATTTGATAAGCCTGTAAATGACCCTGTAAATGACCCTGTAAATGACCCTGTAAATGACCCTGTAAATGACCCTGTAAAAGGTATTTTAAAAGACATTTTTGAGATTATCAAGAATAATCCAGGGATACAGAAACCAGCTATAGCTACTCATATTGGAAAAAGTGAAGCAACCGCCAAAAGGAATCTAAAACAATTGGTGGAACGAAACCTTGTTGAGTACAAAGGCTCTGATAAAACCGGAGGCTATTATCTCAAGGATTAAGCAGGTATTTTCTGAAAAACGACGCTGACATGTAGAATCTTGTCTAATAACGGAATTATAACAAAAACAGCTCACATTATGAACGTTATTTACTAAATATTTCCTAACTTTGTGGCGTTGCCTCAGGGCAACAGACATATTTAGGAAATGTTTTAGTATATTCCTCGCTCGTAGATCTGGACAATCTCATGTGTTATAGGAAAGCTGAAAACGTTCCCTTTGGCATGCATATATGTATCTCTTTCATATAGTGCCAAAGGTGTGAGCTGTTTTTAGAGTTTATTCATAACACAGGCAGTCCAGAGCCCTCGAGTGGAATAAACGAATGTGGCTCACACTTTCTTTTTATGCCTTGAATCATCCCAAAATTGAATCCGCTGCCAGGGGAGCCACACGGCAGCACAAAAAAAATATTATGTTTACTTACTCTAAATTATTAACAGGTTTAGCATTTGGAGGTATGTTATTGATGTACGTCTCATGCGGGAATTCAGAGCAAAATGTGGCTGAAGGGATAGAGTATTATCCTGTAAAATTGGGAGAAAACGGTCGATGGGGCATGGTTTCCCCATCAGGAGAGATGCTATTTGAAGATGAGTTCGAAAATGAGCCGACTCCGGTGTTGGATGGACTTTTCTTCGTTGAAGAAGGTGGTTCACAATCAATCTATAAAGCTTCAAAAAAGCCTGAATTGGTCATTGGAGAATTAACACAACATGGATTGTTAAGTGAAGGAGTGATCCCGACAACTACCGAAAATTCACGTATCACAATGATTGACAGGAACGGTAAGGTCAAATTTACCTTAATGCCGCATAATGGTAAAGAAATCGTAGGATGTGACGGTATGTTCTTTGACGGATTGTTGCGCATACAGGATGAAGATGGAAAATGGGGATATGCTGATAGTGACGGAAAAATTATAATTTCTCCCAAATATCGCGGGTGTACTCCTTTTTCCGAAGATTTTGCTTTGGCTGCAATCGAGAAAAACGATGAAAATAAACTCATTATCATAGACAAAAAGGGTAATGAAGTTACAACGTTAAAAGATGACATAGAACTTGGCCGAACCACCGGGACTGGATTTAAACATGGATTACTCATCGCAAAGCGTAATGATGCCTGTGGATTTATCGACACAAAGGGTGAATTCAAAAAGGTTAGCGGAAAAGTTCACAGTATCGGAGATTACAACGAGGATTTGTTCACATATATGGATAAAGATGGGAAATGGGGTGTTATGACATTTGATGACAACCAATTAATACGTTGTAAATACAATAGGATAAAAATTCTTTCATCCGGAGATTTTTTGGTAGATGTAGACGGTGAGGTATCTGTAATCAACAAGGCTGATGAAAAAATACTCGATCTACATGACTACACTAATGTATTGGCTCTTTCAGGGGCATTTAATTTCGTTGCCAAAGAGGGAGGCAATTACTATTTATTCTTAGACAAAGATGGCAAGCCGGTAAATAAGAATGAATATGCAAAAGTAGGAGGTCTGTATTTTTCTAAAGACAATATTCTTGAGGATCAGATACGTTCTGATTACTTTGATGTAGAAGGAGTTTCCCAACTGATTGCTGAAAGTATTTCAGAAAAGGGCATTGGGAACAATACAATAGGTTCGCCTATGTCTAAATACATTAAGAATCCCAATGATTTTTCCAGTATATATATAAGCAGTGTGGAGGATTCTACATCAGCTAAGAAAGGGTACAGATATTCCATATCAGTAAATGTTTATGGTAACGAGTCAGCATTGCAATATGGCAAAGATCCACAGTATGGTTATACTGATTACAGCAAAAAGGAAATTAATCCGTCGGCAGTAGTAGAGAGAATCGAGCTAACGGCAAGTGTTAAGGATGTATCTTCAGTTAAGGAAAAGGTAATCGCATCTCTTGTACAGAAAGGATTTGAAAAGACATCAGATAACGAGTTAACCAAAGGTAAAACTGTGGTATCCATATATGATTCTTATGGTGACATAAAAATTCGCCTATTTGCCAATACGGCTAATGATAATGCTTCAGTAGGTAACGTAACAATAGGATCGGATATGTACCTTGAAGGAGATATGTAATTGACGCCAATTTGGAAGAGGTTTTGCCTTAATGAATGTTTTGGCAAAGCCTCTCCTTGTGTAAAGCTGTTGTAATGAGAATCATTATTATAACTCTGTTGTCAATATTGTGCTCCCTAAACCTTTATGGCAACGACTTGATTTTTTTTGAACTAACAGGACCGGTAAGTTCTCTAACGGTGAATACAGGAGTCTATAAAGTGAAATTTTTCTTTACTCCTGACGGATTGTTGTATGACAGTACGCTTCCCTTCTCTTTCTGTCGTGACCAAAACGATAACCTACAGCCCAGTAGCGAAAACATTGACGTGATTTATAATGAAAAAAAACAGGCAATAAAATCGACACAAATTTTTAGTGACGGAGTTTATGAAAGGCTCTATTTTTATAACAACAAAGGACATGCGGTACGACAAGTTCAAAATATAATCCAGTCAGAAGTGGTAACTCAAGTTGTACACAAGATAATATATAACAAATTTGACAGTTATGGCAACTTTATAATGCGTACCTTTATAGATGTCAAAACAGGAGAAAAATTGCCGGAAACTCGGGTGATCGAATATTACGACTGAGATTACTAATTAATTTAAAATGTTACATTTATGAAAATTTATAATATACTGTTTGCTGTTGCCGTTTTTATGACAAACAGCTTTTATTCCAATGCTCAACCATTATCAACTCCGGATATGAATTTACTGGAAGTTAAAGGCAATGTCAAGTCAGTTTTCTCTGATTCCTATTCGGTTATATATCGGGAACGAATGCGCGAAGTAGAATTTAATCGTAGCGGATATTTAAAAATCCCCCAAAGTGCAAGTGCTTATGTAAAAAGAGACTATAACAATAAAATTACTGCTCTCGGTGACTATGGAATACAATGGAAAGGCAAGCAGGTTTCAGAAATCAATAGCACAAGCTACCGCACATTGCTTTTTTATAATAATAAAGGGTTGTGTTCACGGATTGTAGCTAATTATAGATCCCGTGATGAACAGGAAGTAATGGACGTCAATTACAATAAGTTTGACAATCACGGTAACTGGATAATGCGTACCGCTGTAAATATCAGGACAGGAGAAACAAAAGTAGAAACCAGATATATCACATACTATTCCGCGGAGGAGCTTTCCAAGGTGGATGAGGATGTTTCATCATGCAGCAGCAATACTTACAATAATTCCCGCGTTGAAAGGGAAGAGGACGATGGAGTCGTCTACAAGAGTGTAGAACAGATGCCCCAGTTCCCCGGTGGTGAAGCAGAACTTATGAGGTATGTCTCAAAGAGCATCAAATATCCTACAATGGCAATGGAAAACAATATCCAGGGTCGTGTAGTGGTGCAGTTCGTCGTTACCAAGACCGGTGCAATCGGTGAAGTTAAAGTTATACGTAGTAAAGACCCTGATCTTGACAAGGAAGCAGTACG
>JAFTRI010000015.1 GCA_017462345.1 Muribaculaceae bacterium | reverse complement strand
CTCCGCCTTGTCTGCCGCAGGGATTTCCACCTTTACCCAAGGATTGGTCTTGATACGGATAAGCCCGGTATCATAGTCGTTATACTCCAACTGTGCCGCCTTGAACACCTGCCGCATACAGATAGGGTACATTTCCTTTGCTCTGTGCGTGTTCTCCAAAGACTTAATCCACCTGTTCATTACCTGAGAGGTCAGGTGTGAGAACATAATGCGGTTCGTTCCCATAAACCGCTCCAAATGTTGCAGGGCAAGCGTATAGTTTTTGGCGTTGCGTTCCTGTCCTCTGTCAATCATCATCGGGATATGCACCTTTCGGGCATAGTCAGAGAAACAAATGTCGTCATTGCCATTCACAAGAAAGTCCACAACCTCCTTTGCCGTCCAATGCTCGACATTTTTCCTGTTCAATTGTTCGTTGTACTCCAAGATGCGTTTCGTGCAATACTGCAACACAAAAGGGTCTTTAATCTCCCTGGACTTGGTCAGTTCATTCTTCGTAACCATTTTGTCCGTCTTGATATACCCGACACTCCTGTGATGAGTTACACGAATGTACACTTGGTAAAATCCATCGGCTCGTGCCGTCCTTACTACTGCCTTAAAATTAGCCATAACAGTTTGTTTTATAATATAAATTCAATTTTTGCTCACTTATCTGTGTTCCCATGTGGAATGCTTTGAAATTTCGTTTTCATCAACTTTTTATCATAACTTACTGACATATAGCCGAAAGCATTTGTAAACACATTGTAAACATCGCCTTGGATTTCGTATAACTTTTTGTAAACAAAGCATGCTCATTCTGCTCATTTATCGTGCGGAATGCACGCATTTTCGTTCAAAACAATAGGCGGCAAGCCTTTGATAATGAAAAGCCTACCGCCTAAATCCCGTATAATCAATCGTTTGTGATTAATCTTCCACAGCAGCCTGCGCCGCTGCAACACGTGCGATGGGCACGCGGAAAGGAGAACAACTTACGTAGTTCATGCCGAGTTTTGCACAGAACTTAACCGAAGATGGTTCGCCACCATGCTCACCACATATACCCACTTTAAGCTCTGGCTTCGTTGCTCGTCCTTTTTCAACACCCATGCGGACAAGCTGACCAACACCTTCTTGATCGAGAACTTCAAACGGGTCAGTCTTGATTACACCATGCTCTTTATAGAATTTCAGGAACTTGGGTGCATCATCACGTGAGAATCCGAATGTCATCTGTGTCAAGTCGTTTGTTCCGAATGAGAAGAAGTCTGCAACAGTTGCAATCTCATTTGCAGTCAATGCTGCACGGGGAACTTCAATCATGGTTCCAACTTTATATGCAACTGTTGAGCCTTGCTCCTCAAATACCTTAGCTGCAGTAGCATTGATTACATCTGCCTGATTCTGGATTTCTTTTAGAGAACCGACTAATGGAATCATGATTTCAGGATGAACATCGATACCACGAGCTTTCACTGCAAGAGCTGCTTCAATAATTGCGCGTGTCTGCATTTCGGTGATTTCAGGATATGTAATACCGAGACGACAACCACGGTGACCGAGCATCGGATTGAATTCCTCAAGACTGTCTACCTTTGCTTTTACTTGCTCAAGCGTTAAGCCCATTTCTTCCGCAAGTTCTTTCTGTGTAGCAGTCTGATGAGGTACAAATTCATGCAACGGGGGGTCAAGGAGACGGATTGTAACACCGAATCCATCCATAGCCTCAAATATTCCTTCAAAGTCACCGCGCTGCATTGGAAGCAGTTTGGCAAGAGCAGCACGCCGACCATCAACATCGCTTGCAAGAATCATTTCGCGTACAGCCTTGATTCGGTCACCTTCAAAGAACATGTGTTCTGTACGGCAGAGACCGATACCTTGTGCCCCGAAGTAGCGGGCCTGCTTTGCATCACGCGGAGAATCTGCATTGGTACGTACAAGAGTCTTGGTGTATTTTTCTGCAAGGTTCATGATTGCGCCGAAGTCACCACCCAATTCGGGATCAGTAGTGGGAACTTGACCGTCATATACTTCACCGGTTGAACCGTTAAGCGAAATCCAGTCACCCTCTTTATACATCTTACCGCTCATTTCAACGGTCTTTTCTTTGTAGTCAACTTTTATTTCTCCGGCTCCGGATACGCAACATTTACCCATGCCGCGAGCAACAACTGCAGCGTGAGATGTCATACCGCCACGCATTGTCAAGATACCTTGAGCAACTGCCATACCGCGAAGATCCTCGGGAGATGTCTCAATACGCACAAGTATAACTTTTTTCTTCTTTTCAGCCCATGCTTCAGCTTCTTCAGCCGAGAATACAACCTGACCGGTAGCCGCACCCGGAGAAGCGGGGAGACCCTTTGCCGCAACTTTTGTGCGTTTCAATGCACTCTTGTCAAATACCGGATGAAGAAGTTCGTCAAGTTTCTGCGGCTCCATGCGGAGTAGGGCAGTCTTTTCATCAATCTGTCCTGCACGAAGAAGATCCATAGCGATCTTTACCATTGCTGCACCTGTACGCTTGCCGTTACGGGTCTGAAGCATCCACAGTTTTCCATCTTGGATAGTGAATTCCATATCCTGCATGTCACGGTAATAGTCTTCCAGACGGTTGGATATTGCGATAAGCTCAGCAGCAAGAGTAGGCATCGACTCTTCAAGTGAAGGGTATTTGCTTGCGCGTTCTTCTTCGCTGATGCCCTGCAATGCTGCCCAGCGACGTGAGCCTTCGGTAGTAATCTGTTGAGGAGTGCGGATACCGGCAACAACATCTTCGCCCTGTGCATTGATGAGATACTCGCCGTTAAACATGTTTTCACCGGTAGCGGCGTCACGGCTGAATGCTACACCGGTAGCTGAATTGTCGCCCATGTTACCATAAACCATAGCCTGGACATTAACGGCAGTTCCCCATTCTTCAGGAATCTGGTTCATACGACGGTATATAATTGCACGCTCATTCATCCAGCTGTCAAATACGGCACAGATTCCGCCCCAAAGCTGTTCCCATGCACTGTCAGGGAAATCTTTGCCGGTAAAATCCTTGACGGCAGCCTTGAATAATTTCACAAGGTTCTGAAGATCGGCTACTTCCAATTCGGTATCAAGTTTTACACCTTTTTCTTCCTTGACCTTTTCCATTATTTCTTCAAACGGGTCGATGTCGGCTTTGCTCTTCGGCTTCATACCGAGAACAACATCACCATACATCTGCACGAAACGACGGTAGCTGTCCCATGCGAAACGGGGATTGCCGCTCTTTTCAGCGAGAGAAGCAACGGTTGCGTCGTTCATACCGAGGTTCAATACCGTGTCCATCATACCGGGCATTGATGCACGTGCACCTGAACGTACTGATACCAACAGTGGGTTTGAAGGCTCGTTGAACTGTTTTCCCGTCAACGCTTCAACGTGAGCGATAGCTGCTTCTACGTCATCTTTAATCAGGGCAACCACTGCATCACGACCTTTTTGTGTATATTCGGTACATACTTCAGTTGTGATGGTGAATCCCGGAGGAACGGGCATACCCAACAAATTCATTTCAGCGAGGTTGGCACCTTTACCACCGAGGAGGTTTCTCATCGAGGCATTACCTTCTGCCTTACCGTCACCGAATGTATAAACTCTTTTCATTGGTTGATAGTGTTAGTTAAATTATTTATGTAAATGTTATTTGTGTTAATACATGGAGAGATTAGTGCAAAAATAATACCAATAAAGATAAATAGCAAATATGTTGAGCGAAATTATCTTTTGGACGAAATTTATTTTTGAGAAGTTTGAAGAAAGGCATAAAAATTGATTACACCGATGGTTATACACGTAATAATTTATTAATTTTGCAGCAATCTTGTGGAAAGCAAAGCGTTGCCGTTTCCGCAAGTGACATTTTATTGTGAAGCGTTTCGCTTTATCCTTACATAGAAAATCGCCAATTTTCAAAGTCTACAGGATTAGCAGTGAAAACGCCTTTGCTTGTTGTATATCCCACCCATACAAGCGGGTGACGATATATAATTGGCGTGGGTGGGCTGTTTATTGTAGACTTAGGCGTTTGGCGATGCCTCTATGTAAATAAACCGGCAATGTCCTACGCCTTTCGCATTTTAGAACACCAAAAATTTTATTAACCGCCAAATTCGGGGACACAGGAGGCACCAATTTTATGCATATGAAAAATTTACGACTGTTCCTAACGATGTTTACAGCAATCTTTGCAATCAAAATGGTCCATGCCGAAGTATATTCCGGAACATGCTCTTCCGATGGAGGGTTAGCATGGACACTTGACTCGGAAACAGGTGTATTTGAAATTACCGGCTCGGAATACATGTGGTGGAGTGATAGAGACGGATGCCCATGGGAAACATTAAAGGAATATATAAAAATTGCAAAAATAAACGAAGGGGTATATAATATATTTGACAAGGCTTTTAGCCATTGTGAAAATATGACGGAGATATATTTGCCGGAAACCTTAGGCTACATTGGAGCAAATACATTTAGCCTTACACGCATTCGAAAAGTACATATTAAGAACCTGTCAGCTTGGTGTAAAATAACTTTTGAGGGCCGTCTTTTTCAAGACGGTTACGGCAATTTGGTTTTAAATGGTGAACGCATATCAAATTTAGTTATACCGGAGGATATTACTGAAATAAAACAAGATGCGTTTTATGGATGTGGGATATTAAGTCTAACTATTCCTAACACTCTGAAAAGCATTGGAAAACGTGCTTTTGGCAGAAATTATTTATCTGATATTGTAATGGAGGATGGTGAAGCACCTCTAACAATTGACTCGTCGGCAATATTTAGCGACACTTATACCGAAAACGCATATACCACCTATTATCGAGTTAATATTAATACAATATATATTGGTCGTAATCTTTCAATAGTATATACTGATGTAGAAAGAGGAGATTTAGAATGTAACATGTTGAGAGAAGTAACCATAGGTAACAGTGTAACAGATATTCCGAATGCTATATTTAGCGACTGTACATATCTAAATACTGTGAAACTTGGCAATTCTGTAACAACAATAGGGAATAGTGCATTTTCTGGATGCACATCGTTAAAAACGATAGATATTCCTAATTCTGTAACAACAATAGGGAATAGTGCATTTTCTGGATGCACATCGTTAAAAACGATAGATATTCCTAATTCTGTAACAACAATAGGGAGTAGTGCATTTTCTGGCTGTACGTCGTTGTCTTCAATAATATTACCGAAGTCGCTAACTTATATCGGATATGATGAGTTTTACGGCTGTACATCATTACAATCAGTAAAAATATTGGGAAAAGTGAATGTTGATAGTCATATATACTATGAATCATCGAATTCAAGTAAAATAGATTATGTTTCACACGCATTCCGCGGATGTTTGGCATTGGATACATTGTGTTTGCCAAATGCAAAATCATTATCTCAATGCTGCTTTTGGGGATTGAAAAATCTGAAATATTTGGAGCTTCCGTTTGCGGGTGCGGGGACAGCTCAGACTGTGGGCAATTTCGGAGAACTGTTCGGGACGGCCGTGAACTCTAATATGCGGGCAGTGACTCAGCTGATGGAGGATGGGACTGCAAAGACATATTATCTGCCTACGGGGCTGAAAGAACTGGTGATTGGCGAGGGGTGCGAGCAGCTACCTTACGGTGCGTTGTACAATTGCTCTATGATCGAGAAACTGACGTTGCCTACTACCATAAAGGGTGTCAAGGAGAATGCCCTATACGGTTGTGACGGTCTGACAGACCTCTACGTGAAGCGAGCGTTGCCACCGAGTGCCTACGAGACAAGCTTTACGGGTGTGAACCAATTTGGTTGCACACTGCATGTGCCACACAACAGCAAGCAGTACTACTCGATAGCCAACGGGTGGAAATATTTCTACTTCATCGAGGAGGAAGCACCGCTGACAGTGTCGGTTGCCAAGAGCATAGATAACGGTGGTGAGATACTTGGCATCAACCAGTATGAGCCTGGAGCAACCGCAGAGATGGAGGCGATAGCACATTCGGGCTATACTTTCGTGGGATGGTATGAGGACGGACAGTTGCTCACCACCGACTCCAAGTACTCGTTTACCGTGACGGAGAGCCACACACTTGTGGCTCAGTTCGCCTCGTTGCTCAACGAGAATAATGTAACGGTGACACCGCAATCGGAAGCGGTAACATTGTCATGGGAACAGGAAGATGGGGCGTCAAGCTATGAGATAGGGGTTTACTCAGATGCAGCGATGACGCAGCAAGTGGGTAGTATGGAGGTCGACCAAAGCGGACAGGTAATGACGCAAGCCGCAACGCAGATGTCGGCGACGGTAACCGGTCTTTCGGTTTCTACCGGCTATTATTACCGTATAACAGCGTATGATGAGGCGAAAGCGGTGTTGTCGCAGTACACAGGTACATTCAGTACTATTGCCGGGGTAGAAGCGGTCAATGACGATGATAGCCTTGTATCTTACAGCGTAATCCGTGGGATGTTAGTGGTGAACGGTGACGGCAGCACTCCGGTGATGCTTGCCGACATGAACGGGCGCGTGCTGTACAGTGGCTGCGCTACCGAATACATGGAGTTGCCACTGAAAGCGGGCATCTATATCCTACGTCTCGGCAGCAATGCCCACAAGGTCGTTATCAGATAGTCAGCACAAAACACACAACAATAATCCCGATCAGTGGTTACGCCATTCAATATGGCGCAGCCACTGATTTCTTTTCGGGGGTTGTTAGTAAGAGATAATTTTTATCTGTTGCGATGAATTGCTAACTTTGCAAGAAATATAAAATCTGATAAAATTGGCAAGAAGACGTAAAGAACTGCCACAAATAAAGGCGGTGGAAATAACGGACGTAGCGGCAGAGGGTAACAGCATAGCCCGCGTGAATGATATGGTGGTGTTCATTCCGTATGGAGCACCGGGCGACATTGTAGATATTAAGGTCGATAAAAAGAAAAAATCATACGCCGAAGCCCATATTGAGAAGATTATAACGCCATCACCGATAAGAATCGAGCCGAGATGCGAGCATTTCGGCACATGTGGAGGTTGCCGATGGCAACATTTACCATACGAATTTCAATTAAAGTGTAAGCAGCAACAAGTCAAGGATGCGCTTGAACGTATTGCAAAAGTGAATATCCCGGAGATCTCGCCAATTCTCGGCTCTAAAAACATCTGGGAGTACCGGAACAAGATGGAATACACTTTCTCAAACAAATGCTGGCTGACATACGAGCAAATGCGTAGCGGAGAAGAGTTCCCCGACCGCAATGCAGCCGGTTTCCATATTCCCGGAGCATTTGACAAAGTGCTTGATATAAAGAAATGCCACTTACAGGATGATTTCGGTAATAGGTTAAGATTATTTGTAAAGGATTATGACAAACAACATGGCTACAGTTTTTATGATTTACGCGCTCAGCAGGGTTTGCTGCGTACACTGATGATAAGAATTTCCTCGACAGGAGAAATCATGGCTGTTATGGTATTCGGGGAAAACAATATGCAACATATTGTACCGTTGCTCGAAGCGATAAAAGATAATTTCCCTCAAATCACATCACTACAATACGTTATAAACCTAAAAGTCAACGATACCATATCTGATCAGGAGATTGCGACATTCTACGGCAAGCCTTATATCGAAGAAGAGATGGAAGGTTTACGGTTCCGCATAAGCCCCAAATCGTTCTATCAGACAAATTCCCTCCAGGCATACGAATTGTATAAGGTAGCTCGCAATTATGCGGAATTGACAGGTGACGAACTGGTATATGACCTTTACACCGGAACCGGAACAATAGCTAATTTCATCTCGCGACAAGCCAAAAAGGTGATTGGAATAGAATATGTACCGGAAGCAATCGAGGATGCCAAGCTTAATTCAGCAGTAAACAATATTGACAATACATTATTCTTTGCCGGCGACATGAAAGATGTATTGACCGACGAGTTTGTAGAACAGCATGGGCATCCCGATGTGATGATTGTGGATCCCCCACGTGCAGGCATGCATCAGAATGTTGTTGACGTAATATTAAAAGCTGCTCCCGGGCGCATTGTATATGTAAGCTGCAATCCGTCAACTCAAGCAAGAGATCTCGCCTTACTTGACGGCAAATACAGGGTTGATGCAATCCAACCTGTTGACATGTTTCCTCATACCCACCATGTCGAGAATGTTGTCAAACTTACATTGAAAGCCTAATTCCCGGCAAGCGTGGAATTATAATATGCCGCATCGCCGGTTACTTCTTTTCCAATGAAAGGGGGCAGGGGAAATGATTCATCCTCTGCCTTCAATTCGATTTCGGCAACAACAAGCCCTTCATGGTATCCGTGAAATTCATCTATTTCCCACGTATGATTGCCGTAAGGCACTATATATCGGGTTTTGTCAATTATCCTGCCACATGCTATTTTAGACAACATTTCTTCTGCAGCATCCACCGGTATCGCATATTCCCACTCATCGCGTGTCATACCCATTGTCATGCCTTTTATTGTCAGAAAAGCCGAATCGTTTTTTATCCTTATTCTTACAGTTGATTCTTTCTGTAAAGAAATATATCCTTGTTTTAAATCATCAATCCTACTGGCCGATAATTTGTAAGACTCATTTACCACCAGGAATTTCCTTTCTATTTCTTTTGCCATTTTAGTTGAAATCCTTTCTAATTAAACCATTAAAAAGCTAAATGAATCATTAACACTAAAATTCTTCCACAATTAATCCTTAACTTTGCAAAGATAAAAATTGTTTTCTTGATAATAAGAGTACCTGAGACAAAACGTAGACTGATTAATGCGATTGAAATATACAATACTGATTTTGTGTCTCATTTATTGGGGACTGTCTTCCTTAGAGGCTGTCGCACAAAATGGAATCAGTCAAATTTCAGGAACGGTCAGAGACTCTCTGACCCATGAGCCGATTCCATACGCCGCTATTTTTATCAAGGGGACTGACAGGGGAGTCCTTGCTGACGATAAGGGACGATTCGATTTGAGCACATCATCCCATAACGGGATTCTTATAATATCGTCGATGGGATACAGGACAAAAGAATGCGGGCTTTCCGACAGACGCATAATCGTCGACATGTCGCCTGTCGGTATAAACTTGAAAGAAGTTGTTGTAAAACCCCAAAAAGAGAAGTATTCAAAAAAAAATAATCCGGCAGTAATATTTGTTGAAAAAATCATGGCACGACAAGAATTGACAAACCCTCGTCGACATGATAACTACAATTACAACAAGTATGAGAAAATAACACTCGGTTTAAATAATTTCACTGATAAAAGCCGTGAAAATTGGCTATTTAAGAAGTTCCCTTTCCTCAAAGACCATGTCGATACATCTGAAGTATCCGGGAAACCGATACTTAATGTTTCGGTTAAGGAAAAAGTGAGTGATGTACATTACAGGAAACATCCGGAAGCGGAAAAGGAAAGAGTTACCGGAATACGTAGAGCAGGATTGGATGATATTACTGATCAGGAAAGCATGCAGATATTCCTTGAGGATGTATTTCGGGAGATAGATTTATACCAAAACGATATAAATATCCTTCAGAATCGGTTCGTCAGCCCCCTGTCCAAAATTGCCACAAACTTTTATAAATTTTATTTGACTGATACGATCGATGTTGATGGTGAACGATGTGTTGAATTAAGTTTTGTCCCTCATAATTCTCAATCTTTCGGCTTTACCGGACGCATTTATGTACCGGAGAACGACTCAACAATGTTTATAAAAAAGGTGACAATGAATGTTCCTCATTCCATCAATCTGAATTTCATTGAACAGATGTATTTGTCTCAGGAATACGTCAGGGCATCAGATGGAAGCCGGCTAAAGACGAAAGATGATATGATTGTGGAAGTCAGTGTATTGCCCGGAATGCAGGGACTTTATGCAAGAAGGAATACCGCATATCACGGACATAATTTCAAAGAGCTTAATGATTCAGCTATATTCAATCACCCTCGGAAAAGTTTTGTGACAGAAGATGCATATATCCATCCGATGGAATATTGGGAAGAAAACCGCCTTATCCCAATTTCGGACAAGGATCGAAAAATTGGGAATTTTGTTTCCAAAATGCGTTCTGTCCCACTATATTATTGGACGGAAAAAGTATTGAAAATACTCGTATCCGGTTATCTGTCTACCGGGACAGACAGTAAGTGGGATTTTGGGCCTATGAATACCGTGATAAGCGGAAATACTATTGAAGGTGCACGATTTAGAGTTGGGGGTATTACAACAGCCAATCTGAACAAGCGGCTATTTGCCCGTGGCTATGTTGCATACGGAACAAAGGACAATAAATTCAAGTATAACGGAGAACTCGAATATTCGTTTCACGACAAGAAGTATCACTCTCGTGAATTTCCTGTACATTCACTGAAATTATCGCATTTGTATGATGTCGACATGATAGGGCAGCACTATATGTTCACTAATATGGACAATATTTTCTTGTCGCTAAAACGTCATGACGATACGCAAGTGACATATCATCGGGTATCGAAGTTTGAATATAATCTGGAACTCCTGAACAACTTTTCGCTGACTGCCGGTATTACCCATGAGCGGCAAGAGGCAACAATATATTCGCCGTTTATTAACGGATATGGAGAACGGTTTTCTCATTATGATGAAACGTCGTTAGATATCCAATTACGCTATGCTCCGGGTGAAAAATTTTATCAGACCAAAAGCTATCGCTATCCGATAAACAAAGATGCACCTATATTCATTCTGTCTCATTCATTCGCTCCTATGAAATTTTTAGGCAGCATGTACACAATCAACAAGACGGAATTCAGCGTACAGAAACGTTTCTGGTTTTCCGCATTTGGATATACTGATATTATTGTTAAGGCAGGACATATCTGGAACAAAGCTCCGTACCCCGACCTCTTGATCCCAAACGCTAATTTATCCTACACTATACAACCAGAGAGCTATGCACTGATGAATCCGATGGAGTTCATCAATGACAGCTATGTGTCTTGGGATTTGACCTATTGGGCCAACGGTGCAATATTCAATTACATACCATATTTCAAAAAACTAAAGCTGCGAGAAGTGTTCTCATTTAGAGGAATATACGGAAAGCTAAGTAACAAAAACAACCCATTGATAAATAAAGACCTTTTCTTATTTCCGGATAATACGGAGACACGAAACATGGGAAAAACACCATACATGGAAATAGGTGTTGGAATTGAAAACATATTCAAGGTATTACGCGTGGACTATGTTTGGAGATTATCATACCGGGACACATACAACGCCGATAAAAGAGGAATACGAATAGCCTTACATTTTACATTCTGACATGATCAGATTCTATTGCGGTTAATTTTATTTGTTTTGCTAAATGCTTTATATTAATTTTGTAACGTCGGATAGTGTGTAATGGCTGTCCGATTTAAACAAAACGAGAAAAGGATCAACCGCTATGATGAAAAAATTCCTAATATCAATGCTTGGAGCATTGGCCGGATTCTGGATTGCAATTATATTCTCAGCAATTGCATTGTTTGTCGTAATTGCAGTCGCAATATCGGGAAACACCGATAGTGCACCCACTGAAATTAAAGATAAATCCATACTGCACATCAAGCTGTCAGGAGCAATTGAAGAACGTAAGACGTCCCCACAACTTGCAGATGAACTTTATGGGGACAAGCCGTCGTCGGCAGGGTTGAACAACATCATTAAAGCAATTACAGATGCCGCCGAAGACAAGAACATAAGTGGTATTTACCTCGATTGTGACGGGGTTTCCGCCGGAATTGCCACACGCAAGTCAATTGTTGATGCATTGATAAATTTCAAAGAATCAGGAAAATGGATTGTCTCATATTCCGATTTATATACACAAGGAGATTATTACATAGCATGTGCATCCGACAGCATTTTCCTGAATCCCGTGGGAAGTGTCGATGTGCATGGATTATCATCCACGACATTCTTTTTCAAAGATATGCTTGACAAGATCGGCATAGAAGCGCAGATCATTAAGGTCGGGACATTCAAAAGTGCGGTTGAACCGTTCGTCCTAAATGAAATGAGCGAACCTAATCGTAAACAACAGCAGCATTACCTTAACAGAATATGGACGGAATTGTGTGCCGGCATTTCCGAGATGAGAAATGTTGCAGTCGAAGAAATAAACAGTTGGGCTGACAGTCTTATCGTTACGCAAGATCCTAAGACATATCATGAGCGCAAAATAGTTGACAAATTATGCTACCGTCACCAGTTTGAGGATGTTCTAAAAAGAATGTGTGGAGTTGGGGAGGATGAAGACCTGAGATTGATTACTCCTAATGATTATTGTCACATAAGTAACACAAAAGATTTCTCTGGCAGTGACAACAAAATCGCTGTTCTTTATGCGGTCGGTGATATTGTCGATAGTGGAGACGGAGGGATTGTCGGACGGGATATGGCTCCATTGATTCTTGATTTGGCAGAAGATGACGACATCAAGGGACTGGTATTGAGAGTTAATTCCGGAGGCGGTAGTGCATTTGCATCCGAACAGATATGGGAAGCATTGGAGGAATTCAAGAAGACAGGAAAACCCTTCTATGCGTCAATGGGAGATGTCGCGGCATCCGGTGGATATTATATTTCCTGTGGCGCAGATCGCATTTATGCCGAGCCTGTCACATTAACTGGCTCAATTGGTATATTCGGTATAATACCGTGTGTAAAAGGCTTACTTAACGATAAATTAGGCATTCACACTAGTTCTGTATCAACAAATGCCAATGGGAATTTCCCCCTGATATCAGAACCGATGACCGATATACAACGTTTCAGAATGCAAGAAAACATCAATCGCGGTTATGAACTTTTCGTGTCTCGTTGTGCCGAAGGACGTGATATGCCTGTAGATTCAATAAAGCTTGTTGCCGAAGGACGGGTATGGGATGGGATGACAGCCCATGAAATCGGTCTTGTTGATAAAATGGGAGGCCTTGGACTTGCTATTGACGACATGGTTTCTGAACTTGGTTTGGAAGACCACAGAATCATAGAGTATCCGTCACCCGAGTTTAAGTGGTGGGAGCAGATAACAAGTTTGAGTACAAGCTATAAAGAAAATGTAATAGCCAATGAATTAGGTACGATAAAACCGTTGTATGATGCGGTTAAACGGATAGATGAGCTAGCTCCTATACAATGCCGCATGGAATATATTAATATCGAATAACCTCGGGATTATTGAACATGCGCAAAAATAAGTTCATATCGACACTCGTCTTGATGCCGTTATCAAAGATATACGGCATGATTGTCGGTATAAGGAATCGCATGTTTGATATTGGACTTTTGAAACAGCGTGAGTTTGATGTCCCGGTTGTCGTAATAGGGAATATCGCAGTAGGGGGAACCGGGAAAACTCCACATACTGAATTTATAATTGACGCTTTACGGAACAGCTACCATATAGGAGTGTTGAGTAGAGGGTACAAGCGTCACTCAAAGGGTTTTGTATTGGCGACAAACCGCACAACACCCTATGATATTGGTGATGAACCGTACCAAGTATTCCGTAAATATGGTAATGATGTCACTGTTGCAGTCTGTGAAGACCGGTGTAAAGGAATTGATGAGATGTTGCGTATAAACAACAATATTGACCTAATTCTGCTCGATGATGCATTCCAACATAGATACGTAAAACCTAAGGTATCAATCGTACTGACAGAATTCAACAGACCGATATTTCACGACAAGCTTTTGCCATTGGGGCGACTAAGGGAATCACGTTATGCGCTCAATCGAACCGACATGGTTATTGTGACCAAGTGTCCGGATGAGGTAAAGCCAATGGACTATCGGATATATAAAAATAACCTGAATCTGTATCCATACCAGAAACTGTTCTATTCCCGATACAGCTATGGGAATCTTGTCTCGGTATTTCCCGACAAAGTGACATATATTCCATTCCTTGAGTGGCTGACCGAAACGGATTCTATATTGTTAGTTACCGGTATTGCCAATCCTCGCCCCCTCATCAAACATTTAAGAAAACAACGGGCTAAATTAAAACTAAAGCTGTTTCCCGACCATCATAATTTTACCAAAGCCGACATTAAATCCATAACTGAACGCTATGACTCGCTATCGGGAAAACATAAATATATAATTACAACGGAAAAGGATGCCGTTAGATTGTCAAATAATCCATACATTCCGCAACATCTCAAACCGGTTATATTTTATATGCCCATTAAGGTGCAATTTCTGCTCCAATCATCCGAGACATTTGTTGACACTCTTAATAAACTGATCAGAAGTGAGAATAATGTTAAACATTAAATAAGAAATTCCCCAAATCAAAACAACAATACACAATGTTAGAACAAATAAAAGAAACAGCGTCTTACATCCGTGCCCAAATTACGGATATTCCTAAAACAGCGATAATACTCGGGACAGGACTTGGTGCTCTTGTCGACCACATCGATGAAAAGCAGTATATCCCGTATCAAGAGATACCTAATTTCCCAATATCTACAGTAGAGGGACATAGTGGTAATCTGATATTCGGTAAGCTTGGGAATAAACGTGTAATGGCAATGCAGGGCCGTTTCCATTTTTATGAGGGATATGACATGAAGCAGGTTACTTTCCCTGTCCGGGTAATGAAAGAGTTAGGGATAAAGACATTGTTTGTCTCAAATGCTGCCGGGGGGATGAATCCCACATTCCAGATAGGGGATATAATGGTTATTAACGATCATATAAACCTGTTTCCGGAACATCCGTTGCGTGGAAAAAACTTCACCGAACTTGGAGACCGTTTCCCTGACATGAGCGAGGCATATTCCCATAGGCTTATAAACGCCGCATTAAATATTGCTGAAGAAAAGGGAATAAGAGTTGTGCAGGGTGTATATGTCGGCACGCAGGGACCGACATTTGAGACTCCGGCCGAATATCGTTATTTCCATCGTATAGGCGGAGATGCAGTCGGCATGTCGACAGTGCCCGAGGTTATCGTGGCAAGACATGGAGGGATGGAAGTCTTTGCAGTTTCTGTAATTACCGATCTTGGCGTTGAAGGTATAGTTGAGAAAGTATCCCATGAAGAGGTACAGAAAGCGGCACAGCAGGCACAACCCAAAATGATGGAAATAATGAAAGAATTGGTTAATCGGGTATAAGTCAGAAAACTTTTCCATGGACGAAAAACAAACAGAAATTGCACAACTCGGAGAATTTGGTCTTATTGAACATTTGACAAAAGACCTTCATGTACATAACAATGAATTCACTTTGAAAGGGGTAGGGGATGATTGTGCTGTACTTGAATATAGCGAGTCCGAGGTTCTTGTTTCAACCGACCTGTTGCTTGAAGGTATCCATTTCGATCTCACCTACGTACCGCTGAAACATCTCGGATATAAAGCAGCTATCGTTAATTTCTCCGATATATATGCCATGAATGGCACTCCCCGACAGATAACGGTATCTTTAGGAATATCCAAACGTTTCACTGTAGAGCACATCGAGGCATTGTATAGCGGGATCAGACTTGCCTGTGAGATATACGGAGTTGACCTTGTAGGTGGGGATACAACATCTTCCCGTTCCGGGCTTGTAATCAGCATTACATGTATCGGCAATGCGCAGAAAGATAAAATCGTTTACCGAAACGGAGCGAAGGACACAGACCTTATATGCGTAAGCGGAGATTTAGGTGCGGCATACATGGGTCTGCAATTGCTTGAACGTGAAAAAATTGCGTCAGTAGGACAAGCAGATTTCCATCCTGAATTTGAAGGAAAAGAATACATTATAGAGCGGCAACTTAAACCGGAAGCAAGAAAAGACATAATTGAAGAACTTGACAAAGCCGGAATAATTCCCACATCTATGATTGACATTTCCGACGGACTTTCTTCAGAACTTATGCATATATGCAAACAAAGTAATACCGGATGCCGCATTTACGAGGAAAGAATCCCGATTGACTATCAGACAGCTATAATGGCAGAAGAACTTAACATGAATCTTGTTACCGCAGCGCTTAATGGAGGCGAAGACTATGAGTTATTGTTCACCGTACCGTTGCACCAACATGATACCGTTGAGAAGCTTTCCGGCATAAAAATAATCGGGCACATGACCGGATCGAACCTCGGATGTGCAATGATTACACGTGATGGCACAGAAATGGAACTGAAGGCACAAGGATGGAATCATCTTTCCTGATAAGTAATTAATCTAAAATCTAATAAATAATTATGCCAAATCTATTAAAAAAATTGACATTAGCCGCATTGGTTACGGCAACGTTGTCCGGCAATATTATTGCCGCCAATCCAAAGCGAGAAATGCGTTCGTCATGGTTGACAACAGTCAGCAATATCGACTGGCCGTCAACCAAGGGGACTACAGCAAGTGCCCAAGCAGCACAAAAGAATGAACTTCTTGCTTATCTTGACAAATTTGAAGCATGGAACATGACCGGGACATGCCTTCATGTACGTTCTATGGCAGATGCCATGTACCCTTCGGAATATGCTCCTTGGTCGAGCTATATATCCGGCAAACGAGGCACCTCTCCTGGCTGGGATCCGCTTGCCTATTTCGTGGAAGAATGCCACAAGCGCGGACTTGAGGCATACGTGTGGCTTAACCCATACCGTTGGACAACAGGTACTCAGTGGTCGACAGAGATGGATAAGGAATGGCTTGAAAATGACATGATCATATCCAATGATGACGGAGATTTTTATACATTCAATCCGGCTCTTCCCGAAACACGTGAGTTGTTTATTAATGTCATCAAAGAACTTTTGAACAACTACGCTATTGACGGTCTTCTGTTTGATGACTATTTCTATCCGGGGGGAGGCACTACGGAAACATCTTCTGCACCCGATTATGATGACTACAAGGCAAGTGGGACAACTCTCAGTATCGGTGACTGGCGTCGTGCCAATGTAAACCAAATGGTTAAAGACTGCTACGAAACTATAAAAGAATTGCGCCCCGACGTGCGTTTCGGTATCGGGCCGGCAGGAGTATCCTACAAATCGGCGAGCAAATACGGTCTGCCGACACTATCATCCTACGGATCAACAGCAAGCGATTGGCAATATGACCAAATCTATGCCGACCCGTTGACTTGGATGCATGAGGGAACAATAGATTTCATTTCTCCCCAGCTTTATTGGGAAACCACTCACAGTACCAATGCCTACGGAGCACTTACACACTGGTGGAGTGATGTTGCCGAGACGCTAAATTGCCACTGCTATATCAGTCAGGCATCTTATAAAATAAACAATTCAGGCTGGGGGATAGGCGAAATTATCGATCAGGTGAAAATCAACCGTCAATATGCAAAGAACAATAATTGCGGAGCTATTTTCTATAACTCTAACACGCTGAAAAGCTATTGTTCAGAACTCGCTGATGACGTATATTCCACCAAAGCGTTATCGCCTGAAATCACTTGGAAATCAGGACCCACATACAGCAAGGTCTCCAATCTTGCATATAATAACGGTACACTGTCATGGACAGCCACAACAAACGGGAATGCAATCATACGCTACACCGTTTATGCCATTCCTATGGATGTGACTGTAGATGCAGCCAAATCATCGGATGGAGACGGATATGACGGAAAATATCTGCAAAAAGTAGTTTATGGGACATCTTATACTGTTGACAGTGACAAGCAGAGCAACTATTGGTATGCAGTATGCGTGTTTGACGGATACGGGAAGGAGCATGAAGCCGCCATCATCAACTATCCTGACGGTGAATCGGAAAAGACCACACTTATTTCACCTGTAGGAGGAACGGTAGCCGACTGGAACCAGACATTCTCCTGGAGCAGTGTCAGTGATGCGACATACACAATCGATATAGCGCAAGATGTAAATTTCTCGACAATAAAATATCAGTCAAAAAACTTATCCAGTAATTCCACAATAGTAGACCTTGGAGATTTCGAATCAAACATGACCTATTATTGGCGTATCCGTACATCCCAAACCAACAAACTTGAATCAGTAAGCGATGTGGCAACGTTCAAGACCGCCACTCGACCGGCTGCGCCCAAGACCGAATTGTTGTCGCCGGAAAATGGCGCGGATATTGACGAAGATCTCACGTTATCATGGAGCGCTGTAGATTGTGAAAGCTATCTACTTGAAATATCCACATCTTCTGATTTTGCAAACATAAAATATAGCCAGAGCCTGACAACCACTTCCCATGATATGGCTATTTCGTTACTTGGTAAGGGGACATTCTATTGGCGTGTTACAACAGGAGGAAAGTATCTGACAAATACCGTATCGGATGTACGATCTTTCAATATAACCAAAGTCACTGTAGGTAATTTCGAACCCGGATACTCCATTATGATTGATAAGGATAACTCTTCATACGAAAATTACGGTAATCTGAGCATAAACAGTATCTGGTTCCGCTCTGTGGATGAAAATTACGACAATATCCAATACGGTGAATATGGATCATTCAATCGCACATTCTGTGTAGGGAACGACTATGTATATATGTCGGGACGCTCAGAGAATGCTATCGGAGCCAATATTTATCTCAGGAAATTTGATCAGACAACCGGAGAGATTGTAGAAGATCTGTTCCTTGGTGCAGAAGGAAATGTCGGCTATTATCCATGTAATAATGTCATGGCTGATGACAATGGAAATATATGTATTGCAAATATGACCATCAAAGCATCAAACTATGCATTTAAGGTATGGAAAGTTGACACTGGAACGGGAGCATTGACCGAAATCGCATCGATTGTGCCGTCAAGTAATACGGCTGCACGTATAGACCACGCTTCGGTTACAGGCAATGTGGCAACTGGCAACTTCAAAGTATACATTGCACCGAGAGCCACTAAGACAGTGCTACGTTATACATACGAAAATGGAGAACTGACCAATGAAGAAGTTTGCACAATCCAGTCGTTATACCCATCCGGTGCAAGTGACCTTGGTACAGCTCCCCGTGTATTCCCGATAGATGATAACTCATTCTTCCTAAACGGGGGCAACACCTACTTCAGCCGTTATACATTCGCATCAAAAGGAACAATGACCGATTCTTTTGCAAACAATACATCACTCGTTCCAACCGGCAAGGAATGCAATGGAGGGACATTCTTTACCCTCAACGGAATAAACTATATCGTATATCCTTATTCTGACTACAGCAATGGATTCCATTCTTTTAATCTTGTAAAAGTTGATGACAATATGAGCTTTAAATCAATGGAATTATTATGGACATTACCGAAGGATGGTATCGGTGCGGTTAACAGTACGACATTTCAGGCCGATGCCGATTTCCTCAAAATTAACGAGGGCAAAGGTATACTATATCTGTCAGTTCCCGGTAACGGTATATGTGCCTACGAGTTGACTGACTCCAGCGTGAGCGGAATCGAAACTCCGGAATCCAATGATGTATTTGTTATCTCAGGAAACTCCGCTAGTTTCGGAGGCAAGGCGCATGTAACCGTATATAATATCTCGGGAAGTATAGTTGCCGATGAAAATAACGTTACATCAATAGAACTTAATCTTCCTGCCGGAATTTATATCGTGAATGCTACAATAGAAAATAATACCTACACCAAAAAGGTTATAATACGATAGTATTCCAGATAAATAGTTGGCGACGGAGAAACTGCTACAGTTTCTCCGTTTTTTATCTGTCGGCATGCCCTCAATCTGAACTTTTTTTGTAAATTTGTGACATAATTTTTAGCACATTTAGAATCATGGTAAATCGTATTTTGATTAGAATCAAGGTTGTGCAGATGTTATACTCCTATCTGCTGACCAAAAATGAGTTTAAAATCGAATCAGCACCCGAGTCAACATCACGCGATAAAAATTATGCCTATACGCTTTATCTTGATTTACTGCTTCTCATTCTTGAACTGTCAGGCTATTCCGTAAAGAATGGGAACGAAAAATCCCCATTGGAATCTCTCGGAGCTACTAATCTTCTGTCATCAAGCAAGATGGCAAAGGCTTTGGCTTCGGATGACGACATCAGGAACATAATCATCAAGGGGAACAATAATATAGCTGATTTTGATGAAATTATTTTGCGCCTATATTCTACAATAACCACATCCGTCACTTACCGTGATTTCCGTAAAATCAAGTCTCCTGAAATAAAAGATGAAATATCGATGTGGAAAGTTGTTATCAACACGATTTTCCTCAAAGAACCACTTTTCATAGAAACTCTGCGCAAGAACCCCTCGTTCACCCATGCCGGTTACGAATATGGCATCAAAATGTTGATAAATACCTTATCAAATTATAGTGACACGCGCACACTATTGCTCGATGCACAACGCTCTCTTGATACATCACTCAATAAAGCATACGAATTGTATCACAGTATGCTTATGCTGATGGTTGAAATAACAAAATTACAGGCACGAAGAATTGAGGCGGCAAAATCAAAATACCTCCCAACCGATGAAGAATTAAACCCGAACATGAGATTTGTCGAGAATCAATTCATCAAATCCATTGAAAATCATCCTGGAATGAAGTCCTATCTCAATTCTAATCCCATATCATGGGAAAATGAGACTAATCTTGTCAAGACATTATTGGATGAAATAACAGCATCTCAAGTATATAATGAATATATGTCAGCCAACATCAGTGACTATACTGGTGACTGTGAATTGTGGCGCAATATTTTCAAGAACATTATCATGCCATCTGATGAATTGTGCGAGACTTTGGAGTCAAAGTCAGTGTATTGGAATGACGACTTGGCAATAATGGGAACATTCGTGATCAAAACCATCAAACAGTTCTCCAAAGGGAATGGTGTTGGCGTGTCATTACTGCCGCAGTACAAAGATGAGGAGGATGCCCAATTCGGGAAGTCACTTTTCATGCATGCGATAAAAAACCGTGATGAATACCGCAATTACATCGATATGTTCATTAATGACAGCCAATGGGATCCTGAACGGCTCGCATTTATGGATAATGTAATAATGACAACTGCCATTGCCGAGCTGATCAATTATCCGATGATTCCGATTGCCGTTACCCTGAACGAGTATATCGAGATTGCCAATTGTTACAGCACAGCCAAAAGTGGTCAATTTATCAACGGTATTCTCTATTCGGTAATCAATCACCTCAAAAGCGAGGGAAAACTCAACAAAGATTAAGAAATTAACGTTATATTTGTAATATCATAATATTCACATACTAATAAATTATATCGAAAATGATTACAAACACAGTTCTTCTTCAAGCCGAAAGCGGAATGTCAAGCATCATCATGATTGTCCTTCTTTTCGTGATTTTCTATTTTTTCATGATTCGCCCTCAACAGAAGAGACAGAAAGAAATCCGCAAATTCCGTGAAGGCCTTAATGTCGGTGATAAAGTTATTACCGCAGGTGGTATTTACGGGAAAATACGTGGAGTGAAAGACAATACAATAACACTTGAGATTGCCGATAACGTAAGAATCTCAATAGATAAAGGTTCAGTGTATCCTTCAGCCGCCGATGCTCAGGCCCAGTCTCCTGCCGAAGAGCAGAAATAATAAAAATTTCATAACAGACAATCACGGTAAGCCCATTTTATTGCATGACGATGAATGGGCTTATTCATTAGAATTTCCGATACAGAACAATGTCAACAGAGAACAATACGTTACGGCAATTTAAGAGTAAATTGGACAGATTGATACACTCGTCTAAAGGTAAGGACATCATTATCTTTTCATTGTTTCTTTGCGTTGCGTATGCATTCTGGCTTCTTCTTACACTGAATATCGAGGTACAGGAGGATATGGAGGTAAACATCGAGCTCGTCGACATTCCCGATAGCGTCACGATTATCAATGATGTTCCGGAAATCATAAATGTAAGCGTGAGAGACAAAGGTTCATCTCTCATAAAATACACATGGGGAAGCAATCCGGTCATGAAAGTACGGTTCAAGGACTATGATAACGGGGATAACCGGCTGGTAATGGGGGAAGCCGATATTGACAGCCGTCTACGTTCATTCTTTGGTAACAGCAGCCGGATTATCTCGTCAAAACCCGATTCCATTAATGTGTATTACACAACCAAACCGGGACGGAAAGCCAAAATTCTGATAAATGCTGACTTACATCCGGCGTTACAATATGTGATAAACGGTAAAATCACTGCAAGCTCCGACTCGGTTACAATATATTCCATTTCTGACCTGCCTCTTTCACTTAACACGGTCAATACTGTCCCGATTGTACGCAGCGAGATGAAAGACACGACTTACATTGAAGCAAAGATAGTTCCGATAAACGGGACACGTATCATACCAGACCGCATAAAACTTTGTATCCCGATAGAGCCCCTGATTGCCAAGAGACGGACAATTCCGGTAGTACCTGTCAATACCCCTGAAAATACAGGACTGATAACATTTCCTTCAACAGTTGAAATATCATATCTTGTACCTATGAGCATGTATAACAATGATAACTATGAAATGAACGCGTACGCCAACTATAATGACATATCCGATAACGGGATTCCTCTTGTGTTATCTGAGCCGCCGGCATATTACCACAATATATCGATGACGCCTGACAGCGTGGAATATATAATTGAGAAAAAATGAGAAACTATCTTATTGCTATAACCGGTGGGATAGGCAGTGGAAAATCAGTCCTTTCCGGGATATTACTGAAAATGGGTTATAAGGTATACGACTGTGATTCACGCGCCAAAATGCTCATTGACAACAATCCTCTGATTATTGGACGCATCAGGGACGAGGTGTCACCCGATGCGGTAAATGACGGTATTATAAACCGCTCTTCGTTAGGGACTGTCGTATTCAATAATCCTGACGCTTTATCCCGCCTGAACAATATCGTGCATGGTGCAGTAAAGGAAGATCTGCGACAGTGGAGAAACAATTGTATTGACGATATATGCTTTGTCGAAACGGCAATATTCTATCAAAGCCGTCTTGACTCCATCGTTGATGAGGTATGGGAGGTACACGCTCCTGAAAACATCCGCATCTCCAGAGTAATGGAAAGAAACGGTTTTACTGAAGATCAGGTCAAATCACGCATAAAAGCCCAACAATATATTCCCGAGAACCCCCACAGAAATATCCATACAGTAGTCAACGACAATATTAAGGCAATATTACCACAGATTGAGATGTTGCTCAGTCGGCTAAGGTGAAGTCATCGGCATCATTCCACACCGGGAATTTGCGGCGGAATTCCGACAACAGGTCATGAGACAGACTCGCATACATTATTTCACCATCCCGACGTTCATTAACAATTTTGCCTTTGTAATCGACAACAATACTCTGTTCAATAAGGTATCCTCCACAATCATCCCGTCCTGAACGGTTTGCGCCGACAACATAGGCTTGGTTTTCTATTGCACGCGCTATCAGAAGATGCTTCCACGCATGCTCACGTACACTTGGCCAGTTGGCAGGGACAAGGAGCAGATCATACCGGTTATCCCTATTGCGGCACCATGCCGGGAAACGGATATCATAACATATGACCATACTTATATTCCATCCGCGATAGCGTACGATCGGGGACTGCCGTGTACCGGCGTTAAAGAGACGGCTTTCACGGCTCATTGAAAACAGATGACGCTTGTCATAGAAATTCTCGTCACCCGAAGGCTCAATGAAAAAAGCCCGGTTATAGAATGCACCGGCCGTCGATGCCATATAACTGCCGCATATTGCAAACCCGTAATGTTTTGCCCATCTTCGCACAGCATCCATAGTCTTCCCGCTAAGAGGCTCCGCACACTCTTGAATCACTGATTCCTCCTGCACATAACCGGTGCTGAACAGCTCCGGCAAAACCACTATGTCTGTTCCATGCTCCACACGCTCAAGCAATGCGGCGACACTGAGGAGATTCTCCTCCTTGTCGCCCCACGCTATATCGTAGGCAATCACAGCAACCTTAAGCACATTGTCTGTCATCATATATCCCATCTTGTACAAATTGTACAACGGTCAGAATAGCTGCAGAAGTGGCATTTATCCATCCTGCGACCATCCTTAAGTGATCCTGGTCGGTTATTCTTCCGATAGAGCCTTTTTGTTAGCCTCTTTCTGCTCAGCCGACAGTTGGGCATTCATTTCCTTGACGATTTCCTTCACCGAAACATTGAAGTCATTTGCCAATGTGCGGTATGCTGCTGTAAAATATTTGGTACGGGCAATCTTGTAGGCATGTGCCGAATCAAAGTCAGCAACAACTTTGTCATAGCCGAAAGTCACACGTACAAGAGTCGATTCCTGCAAAGCAGCGATCTTGAATACAATCTCGTTCATCTTGTCGGCATCGATGCCATGTACGAAATTACGGGCCATGATGCATTCACCGGCAAGGTCTCCACAAATGTATTTTATCTGTTTTTTAAGGTCACGTTTATTTGCCATAACAATTAAATTTAACGTTAATATTGATGATAAATGCTCGTTATCTTTACTTGACGGCTAATATACGAATTATTTCCATAACTGAGAAATTTAAACTATCTTCGCAGTCGGAAATCATGAAAGTTGCGAAGGCAGCCGTCACTGATTTTCAGCTTTTTCTGAAAAAGACCGAGATAATCGGTAAAAAGGTGTTATTGAAATTTTATCTTCTGTATTCAAACTTGGCCGTCTGAAAACTGCACGAAGAAAAATTCGATGGCACCTACATCGGTAGCTATACCCATGCCCGTGACGGGCATAATGTATATGCTCAATCGGTGTGGGGCTGTCATCTTATCTGTGCAGTAGGTAAGCCAAGACCTGAATACAGGATAAGACAGAGATACAATCCCTACACCTTTTTTGTCTAATAACTTAGCTGTTCCGCAGGGGATTGAGGAACACTAACCAAAAAAAATGAAAAAATATAAATTTCTTGCGTTGGCACTCTGTGCAGTGCTTGCTAGTGTCAACTTCTCTTCGTGTAGCGATGATGACATGGACGAACCAACATCCGATGTGCCTGATGTGCCGAAGCCGAGCGTTGAAAAACGTCTGACCTCGGTAAAATACAGCTACGGCTATCACTGCAACATCCAATACGACGCCAATGGTCTAATTGATCAAATTGTCAGAGTTTATAATGGTCAGACAGATAAAACCACGACTTACACCTATTCATCTTCGCATATTTCTGTGACTGAAACCTATTCCTATGGAAATTCCTCCACGGAAAATTATTGTCTGAACAATGGTCTGATTTCAGAGCTGGAGGGAGAAATAATATATTCCTATGACGAAGGGCGCATTTCAAAATGGCGCGAGAACGATGGTTCAAACAAGACCTTTGAATGGAGCACGGGTGATATCATGAAAACTTCTACCAAGTGGTCTGACGAACCGGCAACATACCATGCTACTTACAGATACTCTGACGGGTATGACTATGGACGGATTGTGGGCTTCGTTGTAGATTCTAACGATATGCTGTACGATGATTTTGAACCCGTCCTCGTTATGCAGGGATTTTTCGGCATTACGCCCATACACCTCCCTCAAGACGCTTCTGACGGATCTGATGATTATGCCTGGAGCTATGAATTTGATGAAAACGGCTATCCTACATCTGTGACCGAATACATAGGTGGTAGTGAAACTCAAACCATTACTTTTACTTGGGAAATCATCGAATAGGCAACCTCGCCATCCCATTACAAGCAGCACCTTCGCTCTTTCGCATTGGTGCTGCTTTCTATTTTTCAGAGATATTGCTTAATATGCAAAAAAGCAGGATGAAATCTTTGTAAGTTGCTAAAACGATTAGCTTTAAGGCGTTTTAGATAAAATGGTTAAAAATATGCTTTTATTGTAGGTCATCACACACTTAAAAATGGGAAAAGGAATGGGCGACAATTACATAAATGACGTTGAAATACCACCTGAATTTTGCACATTTCATTTTAATTTTCGCGTTTGGTGGACAGTTGGATGTCCAGGTGGGGTAGTGAATATTACCCCATAGAGGGAAATATGAATTATAAAAGTAGCGTTTTTCGTAAAAAATCTACCCCTTTAATGTCTGATACAGAGATATAATTACGCTTCAATATTAGATGGGGGTAATATTTTTTCATTAGTAATAGAGCCGTTTTTTATCATATTACCACGGCCAGACAAATTCCAGTCTCCTCCCCGGGAATATACATCGTGAAAGCCGCCGGCAAAACAATGAAAATTGTCATGGCTTAGTCTGATTATGTATCTAATAACAAGCCCGCATCCTTTCTGTTTCAGAATGCGGGCTTGTTGCATGTATGGGTAAAGTTGACCTTTAAGCGTTCTTGAGCAGAAATTTCTTGAATGCAGAAAAAGCAGGAGACATTTTCACCGTTGACTTCGTCCCTTTCATGAACGCGGCAAGTTTTGCCGGAATATCAATCCGTTCACCTATTATCTGCTCAACGGTATCCTTGAATTTGGCAGGATGTGCCGTCTCAAGGAATATACCGGTTTCATTCCCATCCAAGCCCTCAAGCAGGCTGCGATAGGCAACAGCTCCATGCGGGTCAAGCAGATAACCGGCCGATTTATAGGTGTCTTTCAGTGTCTCGGCAATCTGTTCATCAGTATATGTGCATCCCGATATTTCCGCGGCAATCGCTTTATATGAGCCATACAGGTCAAGAACACGGGCAAAGTTTGACGGGTCACCCACATCCATTGCGTTGGCTATTGTCGCAACCGAGGGGCGAGGGCTATATTCTGCCGTCTGTAGATATTGGTAAAATATATCGTTGCGGTTATTGGCAGCGATAAACCGTTTAATGGGCAATCCCATCCGTTTGCCTATAAGTCCCGCTGTAATGTTTCCGAAATTTCCGCTCGGCACCGATACCACAACATTGTCAAGTGGTTTACCCATTTTGGCAAGTTGGGCGTATGCATGGAAATAATAGAACATCTGCGGCAGGAAACGGGCCACATTGATTGAATTGGCCGAGGTCAGCTGCATTCTGTCATTAAGTTCCTTATCCATAAAAGCACTCTTGACAAGAGCCTGACAATCATCAAATGTGCCATCGACCTCAAGTGCCGTAATATTCGAACCGAGTGTGGTGAACTGCGCCTCCTGAATCTTGCTTACCTTACCTTTGGGATATAGCACATACACCCTTATGCCGGGTACATTCAGGAATCCGTTGGCAACGGCACTTCCGGTGTCACCCGATGTCGCGACAAGGACATTCACCGTACTGCCTTCGCCATTGTTTTTTCTGTTGAAATAACCCAGCAACCGTGCCATGAATCTTGCTCCTACATCCTTAAACGCAAGAGTAGGGCCATGGAACAGTTCAAGGCTATAGATATTTCCGTTGACATGCTTCAGAGGGATGTCAAAATTCAGCGTTTCATTGACAATATTCTTGAGCTTCTCTGACTCTATATCCTGACCGAATAACGTGTTTGCCACAACATAGGCTATGTCTTGTAACGACATTTCCGAAATGTTGTTGAAGAATGCTTTGGGAATCGAAGGTATTACTTCAGGCATATACAATCCCCGGTCAGGAGCCAAGCCCTTGACTACCGCCTCCTGTAAACTTGCATCAGGAGCCTGCCTGTTGGTACTGTAATATTGCATTGTTTTATTTTTATTTTTTCAGAAATTCGTGTATAAATTCTGAGCCTGACAGCTGTCCGTAACTTCCGTTAGCAGCCTCAGTCTCACTATATGACATCACACCGTCGGCAGCGTCTCCCGGACGGTATATCAGGAACGGGACCGGATGGGATGTGTGGGTACGCAGGCAACATGGGGTAGGGTGGTCGGGCAACACGGCAACCGATACCGGCTCATCCATCTTCTGTATCGCGTCATATAAAGGCTTTAGGACTCTTTTGTCAAGGTATTCGATAGTGAGTTTTTTCAATTCGGCATCCCCTTCATGTCCGGCTTCATCACTTGCCTCGATATGCAGGAATACGAAATCGTTATCTTTAAGGGCATCTATCGCAGCCTGAACCTTTCCTTCATAATTGGTATCATATAGTCCTGTCGCACCATCTACTATCACAGGCTTCAGACCGGCATACACTCCTATTCCGCGAATCAGATCCACTGCCGATATAACGACACCGTTACCTATCCCAAACAACTCCTGCATCGGCTTCATCGATGGCCTATATCCGGGAGACCACGGCCATATACTGTTTGCCGGGTCTTTTCCCTCTGCCATACGTCTGATATTTATCGGATGCTGCGCAAGCAGTTCCTGGGATTGCAATATCAATGAGTTTATCTTATCGGCAGTAGACTCGGCATTCTCATTGGTAGCCTTAACCATCACGTCAAGAAAATCAGTCCCCGGTACATCATGTGGTGGGGTACAGTCGAGATGTTTGTCCGCACCTTTGATTTTTAAAAGATGCCTATATGATATACCCGGATAAAATGAGACACTGTCATCGCCCAATTCCGACTGAAGATACGCAATCAGTTCCGATGCCTCCTCGTTACTGATATGACCGGCTGAGTGATTCTTTATCTTTCCGTCCTCTATACATATCAGGTTGCATCTCATCGCCATTTCTCCCGGTTCGATGCCGACACCCATACTGGCCGCCTCCAATGAACCGCGGCCTTCAAACACTTCAGCCACATCATATCCCAATACCGACAGATTGGCGACTTCGCTTCCCGGGTGGAATCCGGCAGGAACGGTGTTTAGTATCCCGACTCTGCCATTCCTGGCAAGAAAATCCATCATTGGAGTACTTGCTGCCTGCAACGGAGTCTTTCCCCCGAATTGTTCTATCGGCTCATCGGCCATTCCGTCACCAAGTACAATTATATATTTCATCTTGTTATCTGATATTTGCAATGCTTATTATATCGGCAAAAACTCCGGCAGCGGTTACATCGGCACCCGCGCCATAGCCTTTTATGACCATCGGATATTCCTTATAGCGTTCAGTGGTCAGCAATATGACATTATTGCTGCCTTCAAGCGCATAGAACGGATGGGAAGATGTCACTCTCTGTAATCCCACCTCGGCGTGACCATCCTCAAGGCTGGCAACAAAGCGGAAATGCTCTCCGTTATTTTCCGCGTCTACGCGTTTGGCATCAAATTCATCGTCAATTTCAGGAATTTGCGAGAAAAAGTCATCTACCGATCCCGTGAAATATTTTTCAGGGATAAAAAGGTTCTTCTTGACATCATCCTGTTCGACAACATATCCGGCTTCTCGCGCCAGTATAACCAGTTTGCGCACGACATCCTTTCCACTGAGATCCACACGTGGATCCGGTTCGCTGTAGCCGGCCTCTTTTGCCAGCATGATAGCCCTGCTCATTGGAATTTCCTTACTTAGGACATTGAAAATATAATTCAATGTCCCGGAAAGCACAGCTTCAATTTTAAGTATTTTATCTCCTGAATTAATCAGGCTGTTAATGGTATTTATGATCGGGAGACCGGCACCTACATTCGTTTCAAAAAGGAATTTCACGTCCTTTCTGCGGGCAATCTGCTTCATTCTTGAGTAATTGGCATACTCTGATGATGCTGCGATTTTGTTGGCGGCGACAACATTCACGTTATGTGACAACAAGTCGTAATACAAGGCGGCAATCCCTTCGTTTGCGGTACAGTCGACAAATACCGGGTTAAAGATATTCATTCCCAGTATTCCGCTTTTTATATTTTCGGCAGACGCCTCAATGTCTGATTTATCCAACAGTTCCTGATAGCTGTCAATATTGATGCCATTCCTGTCAAATAAACATTTACGTGAATTTGAAATACCTACAATGCGTAATTCCAAAGCCTTGTTTTCCAACAGGTTCTGTTGCTGTAGGCGTATCTGTTGCAATAAGTGACGGCCGACATTTCCTATACCTACAACAAACAAGTTTAAGACCTGCGTTTCAGATAGGAAAAAAGAGTCATGGATTACATTCAATGCCTTGCGCAAATTCTTTAAGTCAATTACGAACGATATGTTTGTTTCCGATGCACCTTGGGCACACGCGATTACATTTATGCCGTTTCGGCCTAACGTGTTAAATAATTTGCCGGCAATACCGGTGGAATGTTTCATGTTTTCACCGACAATTGCTACTGTCGCCAAATTAGGTTCCGCAGTTATTTCACTGATTTCTCCGCTCTGAAGTTCTACACTGAATTCTTCACTGAGGACTTGAACCGCAAGGTCGGCATCGGCATTTTTGACCGCAAATGAGGTATTGTTCTCGCTGGAGGCCTGTGAGACAAGGAACACGCTCACTCCATTCTTGGCAAGGGCATTGAATATTCGGGCATTTATACCGATGATACCTACCATACCAAGACCTGACACCGTGATCAGGCAAGTGTCATTTATGGATGAAATACCTTTAATGGCTTTTCCCTCGGCACTCGGTCGCTGTTCCGATATGCACGTGCCCGGAGCAGCAGGATTGAAAGTGTTCTTGATCAGTATGGGGATATTTTTGTGAAATACAGGATAAATTGTCGGAGGATAGATGACTTTTGCTCCGAAATTGCATAATTCCATCGCTTCAATAAATGAAAGATGGTCTATTACGTATGTGTTATTGATAACCCTCGGGTCTGCGGTCATGAATCCGTCCACATCCGTCCATATTTCCAGGACTGAAGCATTTAGGGATGCTGCCATTATCGCAGCTGTATAGTCACTTCCACCCCGTCCCAAATTGGTAATGTCGCCATTAGCGTCCGATGCAATAAAACCCGGCACAAGAGCCACCTTACAGTCACTGTCATCAAATACTGAATGAATAAGCTTTTGGGTCGACTCATTGTCAAGGATATGTTTCCCGAATTGTTTCTCCGTCTTGATAAAATTCCGTGAGTCAAAATGCTGCGCTCCGTTTATTATACGGCTGATAATAACACTTGACAGGCGTTCTCCATAGCTGACAATGATATCCAACGTCCTGTCTGACAAGTCTCGTATCAGACTGACACCTCGGTATATATTGCCTAACTCTTCAAGCAGGGGATTAATTATAGACTTGACATCGAGAAGTTTCTCTGCCGGCACGATATTGTCAATGACATTGTTGTGACGTTCAACAATGTGGGCGTATGATTCCAAATAACTGATATCACCCTTTGCCGCAAGTTTTGCAGTATTGATCAATTGATCGGTAATTCCTCCCAATGCCGACACCACAACAATAACCTGCTCGCGGCATTGTTCTACAATCATTTTAACGTTGCGAAGGCTCTCGACTGTCCCCACTGACGTCCCGCCGAATTTTAGTACTTTCATCCTTGTAGAATATAATAGCGCCTCTGTTGAGACACAAAATAATTTTAGTTTTTACAAAGGTAACGAAAAACAATGGAGTGACACTATCTTTTCAATAAATTTCCATTTATCGATCAAAACAGATATTTAATTCTGCTTTTCATTAATCAGGCAGGATAATTTTTATCGTTTTGTCGCGAAATAATCCTTTGTCGCCTGTCGGACCTTTGGGCTCAGCCGTAGTACGGCGATCATGGTTGGAAATGCCATTAACCCATAAAACAGATCACACAGCCCCACGGCCGCTTTCAATGGTACAACGGCAAAGATTACAAGTGACAATATGAAAAAATAGGTATAATATTTCGCCTTGTCAGCACCAAATAAGTAACTCGCACAACGGTTCCCATAATAGGAATATGAAAACATCGACGACATGGCAAAGCACAGCACTATCACCATCAGCAGATATTGTCCTCCGGGAATCGCGCTGCCGAACGCGTTCATTGCAATTTCAAGTCCCTTTATCCCATCAGCCGAGATGTCCCCGCACAGCAATATTGCCACAGCTGTCAGCGTACAGACTAATCCGGAATCGATACTAGGACCGAGCATTGCAATAAGCCCCTCACGCACCGGCTCATTATTTTTCGATGAGCCATGCATGATTGATGCCGTTCCCACGCCTGCATCATTGACAAGAGCCGCCCGTCGTGCACCAATAATTGCTATTCCCGCAAGCCCACCGAGCCCCGCTTTAAGGCTGAAAGCTTCGGAAAAAATGCTCTGGAAAACCGTCGGGACATCACTGATATTGATAATGATTATATAGAGCACAAGCACAAAATACATCCCTACCATCATTGGCACAAGATATGTGGCAACACGAGCGATACGTTTGATGCCTCCAAGCACCACCACAGCCACAATTGCAGCGACAGCAATGCCAAACAGCAACTTGAACGAATGCAGATTATCGAGGCCGATAATTGACGATACGCTTGCAAGTACGCGGCTGTTCTCGATTACCTCCGGAGTAGTAAACGTGGTTACAACAGCTTCAGTCAACTGGTTGGCATTCATGATACATAGTGTACCGAACATTCCGGCGAAAGCGAAGAACATTGCCATCGGTTTCCACCTCCGCCCGAGACCGTTTTCGATTATATACATTGGACCGCCTTGCGGATTCCCTTGAGAATCACATCCTTTGTACATGATGGCAAGTACACCCTCATGATACTTTGTGCACATACCTACAATTGCGCTTACCCACATCCAGAATATTGCTCCGGGCCCACCCATAACCAATGCTATTGCCACCCCTGCTATATTCCCCATGCCTACTGTCGCGGCAATGACCGATGCCAAAGCTTCCGCCGAACTTATCTGCCCGTTCTTGGCATCCGACTTGGTACGCAGTGCGGCAATGGAGTGGGGCAGTCGTCTTAATGACACCATCCCCGAACTGACAAACAGGAACAATCCGCCGCCTATCAGCATAAAAAACATCGGATAACCGCACACAAAATCGGCTACTGCCGTAATAAGGTCACTTAATTTTTCCATAATGCTTATTCGTGTCAATTAAGATGTAAAATCACCTGACTTTGCAATCTAAAAGAGCATCCGGGGATAATAATCACCCGGATGCATCTATGATATTGGAATCATCTTATTTTTCTCTGGCAAGAATCAGGGCAGAGCGCGGAGCTACTATCGTTTTACCGCCTTTCGATGTCCCTATGCCGTCGGCATTAATTTTCCCGTCATCGGCAACAACAATCCAGTTTCCTTTCTTGATTTTCACCTCACGAGGGTCATCCGAGCCATTGAACACAAGCTTAATCTCTTTCCACACGTCGCCATTGGCATTGTCTTTTATTGAATACGAGATGAGATTGTCCCCTTCGACCTTGTCAAAAACTATGTGCTTCGCTACATCCTCAGCAGCTGTCATGCGGAATGCCGGATGAGCCTTGCGCAAACGGATCAGTTCTCGGTAATAGTTGAACTGGTCAGCATTCTTCTGTTTCAAGGCCCAGTCAATGGCGTTAATAGAGTCAGGTGACTGGTAAGAATTGTGAACTCCTTTCTTGTCACGGAAAATCTCTTCTCCGGCAAACATGAACGGTGTTCCTTGAGATGTGAACACAATCGTTTGTGCCAACCTGGCAGCACGCTGCATATCTTCCTCTGATGCACCGGTCATTGACTTATGCAGTTTGTCGGTCAAGGTCAGGTCATCATGGCAAGATACATAGTTGATTATCTGGGTTGGAGCGGATGCGTATGCAAATTTTGAATTGTTACCTTTCGCATAGTCCACTTGCGGATGAGCCGTCGATGCAACTATACCTATTTTTACCGTCTCTTCGTTACCGGGCTTCCCTGTCGCAAAGCCGCGGTCGGCAGCATTGCTGTAATGACCCTTGATTGCATCACGTATGTCATCGCTGAACACCGCTATCCCTTCCATTTTTGCAACATTTTCTTTCAATGCACGTCGTTCAACGGGGAGGGGAGAGTCTCCGGCGGTCCATCCCTCTCCATAGACAAATATACTCGGATTCACCCCTTTAAGGGCTTTGACTACTTCATTCATTGTTTCGGTGTCATGGATTGCCATCAGGTCAAAGCGGAACCCATCGATGTGATACTCTTCTGCCCAGTATTTTACTGAATTTACAATGAAATTGCGCATCTGTTGACGTTCCGATGCTGTTTCATTTCCGCAACCCGAAGCATCCGAATAGCTTCCATCAGCACGGTGACGATAATAGTAGCCCGGAGCAGTAAGGGAGAAATTGGAGTTGTCATTATTGGCGGTATGATTATATACGACATCCATTATCACACCTATTCCTGCATCATGCAAGGCTTTCACCATCTCTTTCATCTCACGTATACGCGATTCGGGAGAGGCAGGATTCGTCGAATACGAACCTTCCGGGGCATTGTAGTTGAACGGATCATAGCCCCAGTTGTATTTATTCGACGGCAGCTGTGTTTCATCCACGCTGTTGTAGTCGTATGATGGAAGGATATGGATATGGGTTATTCCAAGCTCCTTCAGGTGATCTATACCGGTTTTATCACCAAGTGCTGAGCGGGTTCCTTGTTCGGTCAATGCGAGGAATTTTCCTTTATTTACAATACCTGATGATGGATGGACCGAAAAATCCCTATGATGCATCTCATAGATGATGACATCATTTATGTTTTTTACTTCAGGTCCCTTGTCGTTTTCCCAACCCGACGGATTGGTTGACGCTAAATCCACAATTGCTGCACGTTGTCCGTTTGTTCCTACGGCTTTCGCCCACACTCCGGGAGTCTCATCAAGCCATTTACCATTGTATTTTATCTGAAAAGTATAGAATTTCCCATATAATTGCCGGGGAACGGAAACTGTCCATGTTCCCTGTTCGGCTCGTGCCATTTCAAGTGTGTCTGCTGCGGCAGTATTGCGGTCGGTGCTGTAAAGCAGGACACGCACAGCCGATGCTTGTGGCGACCACAATCTGAAATGTGTGCCGGAATTATCAACTGTAAGTTCAAGATCTTGACCGTTATAGGCCGGAAGTGAAGCATAGGCTGATTCCATACTGTTTTTGGCATTTGCCCCCGGAACTCCACACAATAATGCACCGGAAAGTAGTGCCCCGGAACAGATGTTCATGAGGTTTATTTTCATTTTAGGTTATTGTAATTGATTTATGCTTGTATGATATAATCTTCTTTTGTGTTACCTTATCTCACCACCGCCTGTTTTGACCATTTTTCACACTTGACTATATAATATCCGCGACGAAGCTCCACAGACGATGTCCCCGACACAACGGTTATAGTCTTTATCAACTGACCGGTGATAGAGTAGATGTGAAATGTCACAGGTTCATCGCACGGGACTGTCAACTCAATGTGTCCTTCTCCGGACTTTAATACCGGAACGGATGAGGCAATGGAAGAGATATGCTGATTTTCTTTTGGCTGTACGGATGCATTCACACCGAAAGATATTCCGGTTATAAATGCAACAACAAGTATAGCTATACATCTCTTCATGGATTGAGTTTTTAGGTAATTCTTTACAAATATACAACATCACATAACCGATTCCAAATTATTTTACAATAATTAATATTCAATTTCGGCTAAACAATTCCGCATTCAACCAAGAATGCTGATGACAATTGATTTTCACCTAATTTTGGGAAAGGCGCAACTTCCTATTATACAATTAAAAAAATGAGTTACAGTAATTGTTATTCAGAAAAAACTGCTATCTTTGCAACTTCAAAAAATGTAAATCTACAATATGGACAAAGCAACGGCGAAGATTGACCTGCTGTTTGAAACAAGTTGGGAGGTTTGTAATAAGATTGGCGGTATCTATACCGTTCTCTCTACAAAGGCTAAGACGTTACAGAAATTACACAAAGATAAAGTCATTTTTATCGGACCGGACGTGTGGAGCGATGATAATCCTTCACCTTATTTTGTCGAATCCACTACATTGCTGAAAGATTGGAAAAACCGCACACAATTACCCGACGGTATTGAGGTGAGGGTAGGGCGATGGGATATTCCCGGGAAACCGATTGTCGTTCTTGTGAAATTTGATGGGATGTATGCCGTCAAGGATGAATTTTACGGAAAAATGTGGCAACTTTATGGCGTCGACTCGCTTCATGCCTATGGAGACTACGATGAGGCCTGCGCCTTTTCTCATGCTGCCGGGATAGTAATTGAAAGCATCTGTAATTTCACAGGTATTACAGGCAAGAACGTGATAGCCCACTTTGACGAGTGGACAACCGGAATGGGGCTTTTATACGTAAAACATGCGTTACCGCATGTCGCGACAGTATTTACCACTCATGCTACAAGTATTGGACGGAGTATATGCGGGAACAACAAGCCGCTTTATGATTACCTCAAAGGATATAATGGAGATCAGATGGCAGGCGAACTGAATATGCAGTCCAAACATTCACTTGAAAAAGCCGCGGCACATGCTGCCGACTGCTTCACGACTGTTAGCGAGATTACAGCTATTGAGTGTGAGCAATTGCTTGATATTCGTCCACAAGTTGTCACTCCTAATGGATTTGAGCAGAACTTTGTCCCTGTCAAGTCCAAAATTGCTGATGCCCGAGCCGCCGCTCGACGTACACTTTTGAATGTCGCGGCATCTCTTACCGGAGGCAAACTCTCCGATGAAACATTCATCATTGCCACATCCGGACGTTGCGAATATCGCAATAAAGGAATTGATTTGTTCCTTGATGCAGTATCCGGAATTGCCGCACATAATCCATCTCGCGATATTCTTGTTTATGTGATGGTACCGGCATGGGTTAAAGAACCGAGAGCCGATCTTGCCAAGTCACTTGCATCCAAGCGTAAACGCAGGATGGATGATCCGGTGATAACTCATTGGCTGAATAATCCCGATAGTGACCCGATAATATCCCGTATACATGGCCTGGGGTTTGCCAATGATGACAATAGCCGGGTAAAAGTGATATATGTACCGTGTTACCTGAACGGCAACGACGGGATATTTAATATGTCCTACTATGACTTGCTGGTGGGAATGGATGCAACGGTGTTCCCGTCTTATTATGAGCCATGGGGTTACACTCCACTTGAAAGTATTGCATTCGGTGTTCCGACGGTTACAACATCTCTTTCCGGATTCGGGCAGTGGATTTTATCGTCATTTGAGAATGATTTTGACGACTGCGGTGTTAGTGTCATTGCGCGAGGTGACTACAATTATCCGATGGTTGCAGATGCCATTGCTCGCTCAATCCTGTATTTGACCGATTGTGATTCTAAATCGATAAGTCGTGCGGCCATGACTACAGCATCAAAGGCAGCATGGAATCACTTCATCGATTATTACGAAGAAGCCTACAACCTTGCCCTCGACAATGCTTGCAGGCGACAATAATATGTTTTTATAGTAACGAAATTAACAACCAAATTATTTATTAGTTTATGAAACTACAAGTAAGCAACACTAATGCACCCGTTTGGCGTGACATTACTGTAAAATCTGACTTGCCTTCAAAACTCAAACCGCTTGAAGAGTTGGCAAAAAATCTCTGGTGGGTATGGAATAGTGAGGCCAAGTCTCTTTTCCGTGAACTTAATCCTGACTTGTGGCGTGCTACCGGCGAAAATCCGGTTATGGTATTGCAACAGCTCAGTTTCGAACGTTTACAGGAGATCCTTGCTGATGAAGTATTATTGAAACGCATCGATAGCGTCTACACCTCATTCAAAGAATATATGAAGAAACCTATGCGCAAAGATGTTCCTTCGATTGCATATTTTTCAATGGAATACGGTCTTTGTAACGCTCTCAAGATATATTCAGGAGGTCTTGGCGTACTTGCCGGAGACTACATCAAGGAAGCATCTGATAGCTGTATCGACATGACTGCAGTCGGATTCCTTTACCGTCATGGCTATTTTACACAGACCCTTTCAGTTGACGGCCAACAGATAGCAAATTATGAGCCTCAGAATTTCAGCCAACTGCCCATTGAACAGGTATGTGAAGCCGATGGAAAACCGATGATTCTTGAAGTACCGTTCCCCGGCCGTATAATTTATTCTCATGTATGGCGCGTGAATGTGGGTCGCATGAATCTGTATCTGATGGATACCGATTTCGATATGAATAGTGAATTTGACCGGCCTATAACACATCAGCTTTATGGTGGCGATTGGGAAAACCGCATCAAGCAGGAGTATCTTTTGGGTATTGGTGGCGTCCTTATGCTCAAGAAACTTGGCATAAAGGCTGAATTGTTCCATTGCAATGAAGGCCATGCTGCATTATTGAACCTACAGCGCCTTGTCGATTATGTTCAGGAAGAACACCTTGATTTCAATGTCGCAATGGAAATGGTTCGTGCATCAAGTCTTTACACGGTTCACACTCCCGTTCCCGCCGGCCATGATTACTTTGATGAAGGACTGTTCTATAAGTACATGAATGAATTCCCCGCAAAGCTTGGCATAGAATGGGCTGATCTCATGAATATGGGGCGCGAGAATCCCGGTTCTAACGATCGTTTTTCTATGAGTGTATTTGCGTTGAACACTTGCCAGGAAGCCAACGGTGTAAGTTGGCTGCATGGTGAAGTCTCCAAGAAAATGTTTGCCGGGATATGGAAAGGCTACAATTGGCAGGAATCTCATGTAGGTTATGTAACCAACGGTGTGCACATGCCCACTTGGGCAGCTTCCGAGTGGAAGGAATTTTATGCAAAGAAACTCGGCACACAGGTATTTGAAGACCAAAGTAACCCCAAGGCATGGGAAGGAATCTTCAAGGTTAAGGATGAGGAAATCTGGGAAATGCGTATGCGTCTCAAAAACAAATTCATCAATTTTGTCAAACGTGACTTCAAGGCAAAATGGCTTGCAAACCAGGGAGATCCGGCTGCCGTAATGAAAATAGTTGACAAAATTAATCCCAATGCCCTTATAATCGGGTTTGCACGTCGTTTTGCAACCTACAAGCGTGCACACCTTCTCTTTACCGACCTTGAACGTCTTGCGAAGATTGTAAACAACGAACAGTTCCCTGTTCAATTTGTATTCTCCGGTAAGGCTCATCCCGCCGATGGCGCAGGTCAGGGGCTCATTAAGCGTATCATGGAAATTTCACGCATGCCACAATTCCTTGGCAAGATTATTTTCCTTGAAGACTACAACATGATTGTGGCTAAACGTCTTGTTACCGGGGTGGACATCTGGTTGAATACGCCCACTCGTCCACTCGAAGCGTCAGGGACATCTGGAGAAAAAGCTGAAATGAATGGCGTCCTTAACTTCTCGGTACTTGACGGATGGTGGTATGAAGGTTACCGTTTTAATGAAAAAGCCGGTTGGGCCCTTACCGACAAACGCACTTTCACCGATCAGGCACAGCAGGACAAACTTGATGCCGCCACAATTTATTCGATGCTCGAGAACGAAATCATCCCGTTGTATTTCGCCAAGAACTCTAAGGGATATTCTCCTGAATGGATTCAATACATCAAGGGATCTATTGGTCACATTGCCCCTAACTTCACAATGAAGCGCATGATTGATGATTATATTGATCGCTTCTACAATAAGGAAGCTGCACGCACCAAACAACTTAAAGCTAAAGACTATGCCAAAGCTCGTGAAATTGTTGCATGGAAAGAAAAAGTTGCAGCCGCTTGGGATGGAGTAAAGGTACTTGATGTATGTATTCCTGATGAACTGCGCAATAACAACAATTGTACAGGACAGGGTTACAAGATAACAATCACTCTCGACACTAACGGTCTTGGCAAAGACCTCGGAGTAGAAAATGTAATCTACAAGCAGGAAAATGGAGAAGAAAAGCTGTGGGAAACAATCCAGTTTAACATTGTGAAAGAGGAAGGCAATATCATTACTTATGAATTGTCTGAAACGCTCAAGGATGCCGGAGTGTTCCGCTATGCTTACCGAATATATCCAAAGAACGAGGCTCTGCCTCACCGTCAGGACTTCGCATACGTCCGCTGGATCTAATATCCGATACATAATCCATACAATGAGGGTGTCTCAAAACGAGGCATCCTCTTTATTTGTGAGACAACTCAAGGGTGAAATTATATATCGTATTAAATGTCGTATATATTATTTCTGCACGCTACATTAAATTACTGTCGCTAAAATTTTATGTGAAATCACTTGCGTGATTAAATAATAAACGCTATCTTTGCACTCGCAAAACGATAGATGGCGGGATAGCTCAGTTGGTTAGAGCGTCGGATTCATAACCCGGAGGTCACGAGTTCAATTCTCGTTCCCGCTACGATACGGAACAGCAGGCGCAACAGGCGAGTAATCAGCGTGTTGCGCTTTTTTTTTTCAAAACAGCTGGGACAAAATCCGGCTTATTGGTCAAAATAGTACATAAAATAGGGGCGTTTTTTGTTTATTGGTCAAAAATAGGCTTATTGCACAAAAATTCCGGTTCTGTGGATTAATCCGGTTGGTTTACAACAGAGCGTTACGAGCATACCGGCAAATACAAGCCATAGTTCCCGTCAGATAGTAGGAATAAAAAAGCAGCCGTGTATTACCTGAAAACAATACACGGCTGCTTTTTTGTCAAGATGGATTTTACTCAGTCAAGGATGCACGAGAGCCTGCCGGTTCTGCCCAGATCATAGGTTTCTTTAACCATTCAGGATTGTCTAATGCACCGATTCTCTCCAACTCGTCTTTATCATATTGCCCGCTTATCTGCGGATCGTAGTTGAGTCGCTGAATCCAAGTGTTTTCCTGTTCAGTATCGGTCAGTCCATCTACCCAATGCGGGGAATAGAGATTATAAGGACGGCGCAATGCAGGATAAACAATCTCTTTATCCGCACCAATTCCGTATCCGTTACGATTGTTACTGAAGTGGTAGCGTCTCATATCTGTCCACTGTTCCGGCTGCATATACATGGCTATATATTTTTGAGTCATGAGGTCATACAGTGAATATCCTTCAGCGTTGAAGAACCAATGTTTATTCCCGATTTCGGTTACAGGAATAGTGTTTCCGCGCTTGGTTCCCAACCACGTGCCTTGGGTATACTCGGTATCACCGTTATCCATGTTATAAAGGAATGCACGTACCATCCGTTCCCAACGCCTTTGGTCATTCTGTTGCACAACGGATAATGAAGATGTACGGTTTCCGACACCTGGATATAGACCGCCATTGTCATCCAGAAAACGCGTCAAATGACGCTTGATGTTATACTCTGTCGCCTCACGAGCAAGTTCCATTGCCTTACCCTTATTTCCCATCCAATAGTGAGCCTCAGCCTGAATGAAGTACAGTTCTTCCATTGTGAACAGAGGATTGTACCCATCATTCTGGGCGTATGCCCCGGCATAAAGGTCGGGATAGTGTGCCAGCTTAACATTTGAACTTGTTCCGATATTATTTTCAAGATAACGTATTGCAAGGTGATCCGTACGTGAAGCATCTGAAGATGAGACAGGTCCATAATTAGGGATCAGTAACAATGCAAGTCTCGGGTCAGTTCCATAACCGTTATAGCTCTGATAAACGCCTGCACCACCTAAGTCTCCCATTTTCGTAGCAGCAACACCGGGATTGACTACTCCGAGGCAGTCCTCTATAAAGAATTTGGACGGGACAGCCGATGTCAATAGGTTGCCTCTTGACTCCCACGAATTGATTATGGGCTGTGCGGGGCTCCAGGGCGAACAATCAGGAGCAGCATAATCCAGCCGGTATATACCTCCACTGAAATAGAAGCGTGGTTCACAACCGAACCAGGGATCTTCAAACATTGATGCCGATTTCCATGCATCTATAGCTTTTTGTGCACAATCGATTATTTCCTGACACTTGGCAGAACTTGTGTCGACATTAGGGATATTACGGAGTAATAGGCGGGCTTTTATTGCGTATGCCAACCCTTTCCACGCTGTCAGGTTGCCGGCATATATATAATCTTCGGCAGCGGTTATTGCTAAATTGTCGGGATTGCCTGTCACACTTGCATCCTCATACATATCCAATATTTCGTCGAGTTCAACGAACATCCACTTATATATCTCTGTCTGTCCCACGTAGTCAGGAAGAGGCGCCTCGCCTGCGTATAATCTCGGACGCATAAGGTCATGATAATAATTATAGAACTCGTTATCCGGCATATCACCAAAAGCATCGGTGGTCAACTGGGTCGATAACAATCGCAACGTTCGGGCAATCAATTCATAATTAAGGCTGTTCAGCTTACGTGCTTCCCTTATTACATAATTGGCTTTTACTCCAAGGTCAACATAGTGACGTCGCCACTGCGGGTGACGGTTGATACTCATTAAGTCCCAACCGTTCTTATAGGGATAGCTCCCGGTCTGCAAGCTGTCGGTTGTGGTGAGACATTGCGATAGATATATATTATATTCGGCATTGTCATATACGATTTGCTGTGCATTGAAGGTCAGTTCCGGCAACAACGCAAGTTTTTCAGGCTCTCCGCCCTTAACGGCCCTTACCGGCAATCGGGCTGTACAGGGATAAGTCATTGCATTACCACCGGCATAGTTGTATTCATAATAATCCGACTTACCATAACTGCCCTCGATAACATAAGCTCTTCCGTTACTGGTGTAAACACCCATTGATTGTCTATCGGTCTGAGCATCAGTCCCGGTAAAACGATAGGCATACATGGTTGTATCACTCTCCATGTAAGTCATCGGCATGAAAATACTGTTGCCATTGGGTCCGGTAATTTTAAATCCTTTTACATTGTTGTAAGACAACATTTCCCACGTACATTTATCAGCTAATTCTTCAGCCTCTTTGCGTGTCGGCATACGCCAGCTGCCACCCCATTGTTTTCGTGCCACATCCCATTGTGTCCCGCTTATGTTATATCTTAAGTCAGCGTAATCGTATTTCCATGGCTTTGAAGCTGATTCGGCTATATACAAGAAATAGTCTTCTATTTTCGGATTTTCCTGTTCCTCTATTTCCGCCCAGCGAAACAATGCGCCTGTTTCCTCGGGAGACGACGCGCCTATATCCCATCCAGCCCAATTTACCGACAGACCCAGGTCAACCTCTTGATTGAGTGAGATATTCTCATCGCCTGTCACCTGAGGCTGCGCGACAAAAGAAATACTGTCAATAGTTGAAATCTCGGCAACATAAGTACTGTCCTTGGCATGAATTATCTGAGTGACATAGCCTTTGTGCTCAACGCCGTTGATGTCCACTTTTGACAATGTAATACTATCAATGTCATTGTCGTCAAATGATAGAATGTTGCCAAAATTGCCACAAACATAAGATGAATTATCTGAAGCTATTGAGGCTATCGCAATTGAAATAAGTGCAGCTAACGCAAACGATATCTTTTTCATCGTGTTACTGAAATTTTAGTTGATATTCCGTTAACGCTCACAATGTATATTCCGCTGGAAAGATTATCGAACGGAAGTTCAAAACTCTTGCCATTCACGACATAGTTTTTCAATAATCTGCCGGACATGTCATAGACCATAATATCACTGTCCGAAGGAAGATTGTTGAAGATCAAAGCACTACCGTTATTCTCAATTGTAGTGTTGTCCCGACTGATGTTTTCCACACCGGCAACAACGTTATAATTGAGCCTCAGAATGTTTTGACGGTCAAACTCAGCTGTTGCATCACCCGTAACAATAATCAGTTTACCATCAGCGAATTTGATTGTGGGTTCTCCTGACAATGTTACTACTGTAGTCGAACCGTTGACCATTGTCATGGTCACACTCTCATACTCTTGCGCGTGTATCATCGCGCCAAGCATCATCATTAAGATGCCTAAAGTTGTTCTCATAATAGTTTATCATGTTTCCCAATCCCCAAAGAAACAGTTTATCCTGTAAACATAAAAAGGTGCGGGAATCGTATTTTGTCTTATCTTCGATTCAGGTCTTGGCTTACCGTGTAGCAGATAAAACAACAGCCCCACACCGATATTGCCATATTTAACTGCCACGAGGACAGTGGATATAACAATCAGTGCAGGTGCCATTGTCAACTATCTCCGCTACGTTTCATACGGCCAAGTTTGAATCGAGAAGATAATTACAATAACACCTTTTGTAAAAATGTGGTATCCGGAATGCTATCTCTTTAGCCCCATATTCCGAATCGGATGCAAATATAACGAAAATGTTGCCGATTTAAGACTTTACAGCCATAAACTGTTTAAATTTTATTGGATAAAATAATTGCAATTGTTGTTTATGCAATTTTATCTACCTTTGTATATAATAATGAATACCTGAGCATTAGGCAAATTAGAAACATTGTATCATGGCATCAATCATAAAGGAATCAGAGCGGGATTTTCAGCCGAACCCGAATAGAATCGACGGTTTCCGTTTGTTAACCGATATTTCAAGAAATCTAAAAGGAATAAATCCTGAATACCTCAATTTTGATATAAGGAAGCTGAATCCGAAACAATATAATGCAGCATATCATTTTCACAGATATGCAGAGGAATTATTTGTTATTCTATCCGGCACTTCGACATTACGCACTTCTGACGGAATGGTGATTGTCGAGGAAGGGGATATGATATTCTTTGAATCAGGAGAACACGGTGCCCATCAACTATATAATCATAGTGAAAAGCCCTGTATATTCTTGGATATACGTTCCTACATCGGATATGATGTATGTGAATACCCTGATTCCGACAAAATAATCATTGTACCAAATGGAGAAACATTCAAAATGAATGAACAACACTCTTATTTTGATGGAGAGACTGACGTTGACAGCAAGTGGCAGGATATTGCCCGACACATCACCGACCGATCTTGAACTTAGGGAATATAAAGAGCCATGTGGCAATACAGAACGGAGCCGTTAGCGTCGGGAGACCTACCGGCATAAACAACACGTCCATTGCCCCTTGAATAAACACTGTCGTGACCGTCCCCAAAACGCACCACAATGCACTGCGCCATGAAGGTTTATAAAATGTACATCCAAGGGCTATCGCCGTCAACACCGGACTAAAGCCATACAGACCATTTGCTATATCTGATGACGGTGCACCGTAGGCAATTGCAATAAACAAGGCCATCCCCGAGCCTGCAGCTGCCCAGAATGCAGCCCATCGGCTACACAAAGCCAGCCCTATAAGGAATAACACACCCGACACCCAATTGTTAATCAGAAACACTTGTGATACTCCTTTCAGCCAATACACCAATAAATGAGGGAGATCCAACGGATGAACGATTGCAGTCTCAGCAGTAGGCAATGACACTGCCGACATATATTCAGAGGGTAGGGCACTCATGGTTCTCGCACACAAAAGGAATATCCATGTACAGAAAACAAACGGGAAAGTAAACGAAGAAACTCCCCATGGAGACATAATATTGTTGAAGCCACGCCTGACCCATACCGTCAGTGCCGAACATAACACAATCGCAATCCAAGCACCGACAGTATTACCGACAAATGTCATGATACCGCATCCTACAAGAATCCCGTTGAAACCCCACAGTCCTTCCTCTCCCTCATCGGACGGCTGCTCCAATACATATCCGGTAATTGTCGACACTAATAACGCGACAGCACCGCCCCAGGCAACAAGAGGTTGTCCTTCAGCGTATGCGCCGTAAAAAATACCGATTAAAAAAAGCAATCCTGTCCAACTGCTATTCTGAAACATCACTTGTCCGGCACCGCGCAGACAGGAATGCAGATAAGTTACCGGACAACCCAATCTTAAAGAACCATTAGCTTCCATATTCAACACATTTAATTTCACCGCCAGGGAAAATCATCGGATAACGGTTTCCCTTTCACTGTTTCCCTTACTATAGAACAAAATGCCCTGACATTCTTTTTAACCGGTTCGGTCTCTTTCCCGAGAACCTTATATAATAATCCGGCATTATTGGGCAACCGAGTAATTCCTACAGCAAAAGTGTCAGTCATTACCGGATCGACTTTGGCATATATTTCTTCAGCACAGTCATGTGGTGTCATTACTATAACATTGGCAAATATATCATATATTCCCATAATTCCAATATTTCGGACATCATCATCACCCGGACGTATGACAAACTTTTCACGGAAAAGTCTCTTCCCGTCATTCCGGCAAGCATTACAGCACACCGAAATGATATCATATTTGAAAATCTCCCCGTCTCCATAATACTTGCGTCCACAGGCAAAAATCTCGCTGTAAAACAGTGTCGCGGAACTATGGCACTCTATATCGGTGTAGGTGATGTAACGGCTATGCCTGCAAGGGATAGTGACTTCAGGCATATACTCCAAATAACAGTCGTCATCAAGCCTGATGCTCTGATAAAGTGCTGAAAAATTATCCTTCATCTCGGCAATTTTAGTGGCAGCTCCCGTTGTTATATGGGCAAAAGAACCTTTACGCATCTCTATCGATTGGGAATATCTGTCTCCATCCACATTCGGTCCTCCCGATGAAAGGATATAAACCACCGGCATTTCCGGCATTGTCCTGTCACAATACAGTTCCCGCTGAACAATCAGCGGTGCTACACGCTCATGATCGCGCATGATACATTTCCCATCATTATCAAGTTCAAATCCAAGCCTTAGCGCACCCACCTTACCCGGCGCACCTACATACATTGCCCTTGTGGGACTGGAATAGGGGAGCATTTCTTTAGCCGATAAGAAATCCTTCTTCATAACCGCTTTTCTTGTGCCTTGTCAAACAATGCCATGGAACGTATCAGTCCCACAAGTTCATCAATCCCCTCACCGGTCATGCAATTAGTGAAAATAAAAGGCTTGCCGGGTCTCATTATTCTGGAGTCATGTTCCATTACCTCAAGCGAAGCGTGGACATACGGGGCGAGATCGGTCTTGTTTATTACCAGAATATCACTTTGAGATATGCCCGGACCATCCTTACGGGGTATCTTGTCTCCCGCAGCCACATCGATGACATAAATAAAGAAGTCGACGAGAGCAGGACTGAATGTCAGCGTCAGATTATCACCGCCCGATTCAATCAATACGATGTCAGTGTCAGGGAATTTTGCTTCCATTTCTTCAACAGCAGCAATATTCATCGACGGGTCCTCCCTCACTGCCGTATGAGGACAGGCTCCTGTCTCCACACCGACTATCCTGTCTTCAAGCAATATGCCTTTCAACATTTTTCTGACATGCTTGGCATCCTCAGTCGTAACAATATCATTAGTGATTATAAGCACTTTGAATCCCTGTTCCAATAAATACGGAGTAATAGCCTCAATTATAGCCGTTTTCCCCGAGCCGACAGGTCCTCCGACTCCAATTCTACATGTACTGTTCATATTTATAATCTAAACTATGGTTTTAATTCATAAACATACGCATATTCCCTTTTTCATGAAGGGATGCCATTATGTCGATACACGGAACAAATGATTGCATATCTTCAAAATCAAGTTTCCTGGCATTCTCATATTCCTCCGCAACAAGACCGGAGATTTCAAACAATATTTTTTGTGTATCATAATGCGATACCTTGACACAGCGTAATGCCGCACCAAGAATCATATTTATAACCCCATATTGCTGGGAAACAAACATTTCTTTTTCGGAAATTCCGGCGTGGCACATAGCAATTGCCTGCGCCACAGGATAAGTACCTGATGTGCGACCGGAAAATATGTCCCCAAGAAATCTGTTCATCATGCCACATTCGGTCATACGGATATATAATTCGCTCAACTTCTTACCCATACGCATCAGCATCTGGCGGGACTCGTCATTCATTTTACACATAATAATCTGTTCGTCCGCCTCCAATACACCGTCATAATTGTCCGATAATGCCGACCGATAGGCAAACAATGAAGCGATCCCGTCACAATAGGCCGATTGCAAAGATGCCGCCACAACATACTGTTTCAACGTCATGGCGTCATTAACCATCCCTGAATACGAAGCAGTCTCAAGCCCATTGGAAAACGAAAAGTTTCCGACCGGGAACTGTGAATCACTCATTTCAAGGAGCCTCATAAGTATTATTATGTTGTTGTCCACATTCATCATCAGTACGTTTAATGGTCATGGGAATGACTCTCTTGTGAAGCACCACCAAACAACCGTCTGACCTCATGCGGAGCAAGATAGGGTATAACCTCCCGTCCTTTCATGAACTTATACGATATACCGTCAAAATGATGCGTCTCCATGACACTTTCCATGACTTTTTTATCAACAGTAAGCGGGATAAATACTTCAGTTCCTTTCACTACAGCAGGCCAATGTTGGTTACCTATCGCATGTCCCAATTCAATACAAGCCGAAACGATTTCAGGCTTATCTTTCCTTTCAATTTCCGATAGGTCAATGACGAGAACAGGACTCAGATCAACCTTGGCCACAATAGCAAATTTCCTGACAGGCTCATATTCCAGTACGTCCCCGTCAACAATCAGACGGTGACGTTTCAGTGATACTGCACACCGGGTATCCCTGTCACCTGTCATTATAAAACGGCTTTTCTGCGCAGTCCATTGGTCAAGGTTAAGATATTCAATCTCGCATCGGCTTATCTTATTTTCAAGCTCCTTATCCTCGTATATATTACCTATTATGTCATTAAAAATCTTCATAGTCTCATCATTGTTTATAAGACCTGTCTATCCTTATCAGTGTAAGGATAGGCAGGCATTGTTAATATCATCAACTGAACCAATAAAGCTGACCTAATGAGAACTCTTGTGCCGGCGGGACGTATGCAAGCTGCCCGTCGACATAGACATAGAATGTCTCGGGATTGACATCGATTACCGGCATTGCGGAATTAAGTATCATATCCTGTTTTGACAACTGGCGGGTCTTGTTTACTCCATAACAAATACGCTCAAGATGTAACTTTTCCGGAACACCGGCTTGAATTGCGGCATTTGACAGGAATGTGACACATGTCTGCGGCAATGCCTTTCCGAATGCCCCGTACATAGGACGCATATAAATAGGCTGAGGGGTTGGAAGCGAAGCATTTATATCACCCATTTGAGCCCAATTTATAAATCCGTTCTTGATTACCATCTTTGGTTTTGTCCCGAAAAATGCAGGTTCCCACAACACCAAATCAGCCATCTTACCTTTTTCGACCGACCCGAGTATCGAGGAAATTCCGTATGTTATGGCTGGATTTATCGTAACTTTTGCCAGATACCGCAATACCCGGAAATTATCATTATCGGCAGAATCCTCAGGAAGTTTTCCCCTTACATCTTTCATATACGATGCCATCTGGAACGAACGCATAAATGATTCACCCACACGTCCCATGGCCTGGGAATCACTTGAGACCATCGACAATACCCCGAGATCATGCAGTATGTTCTCAGCCGATTGGGTCTCCGGACGCACTCGGCTTTCAGCAAAAGCCACATCCGATGGAATCTTAGGATTAAGATTGTGGCACACCATAATCATGTCAAACAGCTCAGCCTTTGAATTTACACCAAACGGGAGGGTAGGATTAGTCGAGGAGGGGAGTACATTTGCCATCGACGCGACTTTCAACAGGTCAGGAGCATGTCCGCCACCTGCGCCTTCGGTGTGGTAAGTGTGGATGGTACGGCCATTCAATGCCGCTATCGTATCTTCCACATAACCGCCCTCATTCAGTGTGTCAGTGTGGATTGCAACCTGGACATCATACCTGTCGGCGACATCAAGTGCATGTTTTATTGCCGCCGGTGTTGAGCCCCAGTCCTCATGGACTTTAAGCCCGCACGCACCGGCTATCAGTTGTTCTTCAATGGGCAGATCCACTGAGCAATTCCCTTTCCCGAGAAACCCGTAATTGATCGGGATATTCTCCACCGACTGCAACATCTTGTACATATTCCATACTCCCGGAGTAATGGTCGTTCCGTTAGAGCCGTCAGTCGGACCCACACCGCCCCCGATAAGAGTGGTTATTCCATTACTCAAGCAAGAATAAGCCTGTTGCGGAGCGATGTGGTGTACATGTCCGTCGATTCCGGCAGCAGTCAGTATCAGGTGTTCCCCGGAAATTGCATCGGTTGAGGCACCGGTAACAAGATCAGGGCTGACTCCGTCCATTGTGTTCGGATTCCCGGCTTTACCAATTCCGGCAATCTTTCCGTCCTTTATTCCCACATCGGCCTTGACCACTCCAAGTACCGGGTCGAGTATAGTGACATTGGTTATCACCAGATCCAAAGACCCCATGGATGAAGTCATTGTATTGGCAAGCCCCATTCCGTCCCTTAATGTTTTTCCCCCGCCATAGACCGTTTCGTCTCCGTACGTTCTCAGATCTTTCTCAATCTCCACATACAGATTGGTATTACCGAGGCGTATCTTGTCACCCACAGTCGGGCCATACAGATCATTATATTCTTTTCTTGATATTGTTGCCATAGTATTATTATCTGTTTAATTCACATTCTTTACATATCAGGCATCGGCTTCATCGCTATCCTTAAATCCCAATTCGGCCAATCGTGCGAATGCCATGGTTCTTGTCGGATAATATGCCGGTGCATCCTCGCCACCCGTATAACCGTTTGCAATATCATTGAACCCTATTACAACACGTTTGCCGCCGTATGTGACGAGCTCTACCTCCTTGGCATCACCAGGCTCGAACCTTATGGCCGTCGTTGCAGGAATATTCAGATGATACCCGAACGCCTTTTTTCGGTCAAATTGCAGATAGCGGTTCACTTCAAAGAAATGGAAATGGGAACCCACCTGTATCGGACGGTCTCCGGTATTACGTACCGTCAGTTTTATCGTATTACGGTTGGCATTATATTCGACAGGGGAATCCATCGGGATTATGCCACCCACCGGGACATATTGTTTCGGCGTAAAACCGGGAATCATTTTTCCGGCACTGCCATTGCTTGTCCCCGTTTGTCCAGCATTGTTTACTTGTGTACTCATAGATTTAATCGGGAATTAATGTTCAGGAACTGTCTTGACACAGTCATTTGATAGGATTATGGATACTCACTAACCGGGAACCGTCGGTAAAGACCGGTTCGACCTGGAGCAGGGAAATCATATCGGGAACCCCGTCCATAACATCCTCTTTGGTCAGGACGTTGGCAGCGATATTCATTACTTCCTCTACCGTTTTTCCGGCACGCGCCTCCTCCAATGCCACGGATGTTATATACGCCACCGCTTCAGGATAATTCAACTTGAGCCCTTTCTTCAATCGTCGCTCAGCGATTATCCCGGCATTGAGCAATAGTAATTTGTCAATTTCCTTAGGTGTCAGATGCATAATTTTAGCGTTTTAATTGTGTTACGTGTATAGTAAACAATCAAAACGCTAAAAAAGATTTCGCAGACCTGTCTTTGATGTGAGTGTCAGATCATTCAGTCAAGCAACGTCTCCTTGATCGCATAACGCGGACGGTGCTTAACCTCTACAAATATTTTTCCGATATATTCACCTATGATACCGATACTCATAAGCATAAGGCTGCCGAAAAACCACACCGAAATCATAATCGATGCCCATCCCGATACCGTCTGATGATAGAAATATGCAGTAAGTACATACAATGCCACGACAATATCCACCAACAGGAGGATCAAGCCGGTCATGAAGATAAAGCGGATAGGCTTTGCCGAAAATGACGTGATGCCGTCTATCGAAAAACTCAACATTTTCCCTAACGGATATTTTGACTCGCCGGCAACCCGTTCATGACGCTCATACTTTACCACCGAGCATTCAAGGCCTATCTGAGGAATGATACCGCGGAGAAACAGATTGGATTCTCCGTATTCGCTCAACAAGTCCAAAGCCCGTGCACTCAGCAACCTGTAATCGGCATGATCATATACCGTCTCCAATCCCATCTTCTTCTGGAATGAATAGAACGCATGGGCGGTAGTGCGCTTGAACCATGTATCGGTAACCCGGCTGCTGCGTACTCCATACACGACCTCTTTCCCTTGACGGAATTCATTCACCATCCGTATTATTGCATCAGGATCATCCTGCAGGTCGGCATCGATCGAGATTGCGGCATCACAATGTCCGCGCACGGTCATCAGTCCGGCCAACAGCACATTCTGGTGACCACGGTTGTGAGCCAACGAAATACCCTTAATGCGGGCATCTTCGTCATGCAATGATTTTATGAGTTCCCATGTGCCGTCCCTGCTGCCGTCATCACAACACAGCACATAGCTGCCGGCAGATGCAATCCCGTCATTCACAAGACAGTCGAGAACCGAAAGCAACTTTGCCGAGGAGAAGGGCAGAGCCTTTTCCTCATTATAGCATGGGACTACTATTGCAATGACCGGCAATGGCATAAACTTCCGGTAATAACGTTAGTAACTGCGGGCAAATATCACACGCTGAGCCGACGGGCGACCGGTTACCATACACTTGCCGGGAGTCTTGTCCCCGTCAAGAGGTATACAGCGGATAGTGGCTTTTGTCTCCTCCTTGATTTTCTCTTCGGTTTCAGTGGTCCCGTCCCAATGAGCCAGGATAAATCCGCCTTTTTCAATCTGTTCCTTGAACTCGTCATACGTGTCGACTGTAGTTGTCATCTCTTCACGATGGGCAAGGGCTTTCTTGAAGATATTGTCCTGAATCTTTTCGAGCAGATCCTTGACATGCGAAGCGATACCGTCAAGTTGCGCCACACTCTTCTCAAGCGTATCACGGCGCATCACTTCGATTGTCCCGTTCTCGATGTCACGGGCTCCTATCGCAAGCCTTACCGGGACACCCTTCAATTCATAGTCGGCAAACTTGAATCCGGGACGCTTGTTATCGGCATCGTCATACTTCACGCTGATACCCATTCCTTTCAGCTCGTTCACTATCGGTTCAACGACCTTGCTTATTTCAGCAAGCTGATCATTATTCTTATAGATAGGGACAATAACGACCTGAATAGGTGCGAGGTGAGGCGGCAGAACAAGTCCATTGTCATCGGAGTGCGCCATTATGAGAGCGCCCATCAATCGTGTCGATACGCCCCACGATGACGCCCATACGTATTCAAGCTCGTTTTCCTTATTAACGAATTTCACGTCAAAGGCCTTTGCAAAATTCTGTCCGAGGAAATGGGAAGTCCCTGATTGCAACGCCTTGCCGTCCTGCATCATGGCCTCTATGGTAAATGTCTCGATTGCCCCGGCAAAACGCTCGTTGGCCGACTTTACCCCCTTGATAACCGGCACAGCCATGTAATTTTCAGCAAAATCGGCATAGATATTTATCATCTTCACCACCTCTTCAAGAGCTTCCTCTCTTGTGGCATGGGCTGTGTGCCCTTCCTGCCACAGGAACTCGGCAGTGCGCAGGAACATGCGGGTGCGCATCTCCCACCGCATAACATTTGCCCACTGGTTACACAGTATCGGCAGGTCGCGATAGCTGTGAATCCAGTTCTTGTAAGTGTTCCAGATGATTGTCTCCGATGTCGGGCGTATGATCAGCTCCTCTTCAAGCTTTGCAGCCGGATCGACAACGACACCGCCGCCATCGGGAGAGTTCTTCAGACGGTAATGTGTCACTACGGCACACTCCTTGGCAAAACCCTCGACATGTTCAGCTTCACGGCTAAGGAATGATTTCGGTATAAGTAACGGGAAGTAGGCATTCACGTGCCCCGTTTCCTTAAACATGCGGTCAAGCTGCTGCTGCATCTTTTCCCATATCGCATAACCGTAGGGCTTTATCACCATACAGCCTCTCACGGCCGACTGCTCGGCCAGATCGGCCTTGACCACCAAATCATTGTACCACTGCGAGTAATTTTCACTACGTTTCGTCAGATCCTTCAGTTCCTTTGCCATATTCTGAGAATAATATTGTTTTCGTTTAATGATTCTGCAAATTTAACAAATTATTCGCACATATCGCCGTTTGCCACGAAAATCCGCAGCTGTATTTCTTATCTCACCACCGTTGCCGTCCTGTTGCCCATGAAAACGAACGTATTTCCGACAGGTAATAGTTCCGTGAGCCGTTTGTTGTGGCATATCGCCTGCTGCGCAAGTCAAGCAGGAACTCATAGATTCTCACCAGCACGTCATTGCCGGTGACACAGTTCTCACAGAACTGCGACAGTTCCTTGTCATCCATCAGCATTACCTGAAGTTTCTTCAGCCTCAGGAATCCTAAGACCGACGAGTCGCTCTCGACCCTGAACTCAGTGCAATAAGGCGCGGATATAATGTCAATTATCCGGGCAACTACCATCTTTTTACGTCCACTGTCAGCCTCTTTCAGCAGCACCTGCGGTTCGATGCGGTTAAGCAACTCGATAGCCTCCTGTTTTACGATCTCATTCATTTGTCGTTTTAGTTTAAAAAGCACCGGAGAGGCTCACCCGGTGCGGGTGTTTAAGTTAAAGGTTAAGGATTGTAGGCATAAAAAAGGAAGTGTGAGCCCCCATTAGCTTATCATGCTTGTAGGCTCTGGACTGCCTGAGATATGGATAAACTACTAAAACAGCTCACACCTTTGGCAGTATATGATTGTACACATATAGCAATGCCAAAGGAGAACGTTCTGCGTTAATTCCCATATCAGATGTCGATTGTCCAGATCCACAAGCAAGGAATACACTAAAACATTTCCTGAATATGTCACGCTGCACAAGGCAGCGGTGCAAATTTAGTGATTATTTTTCAGCAAGGCAAAAATCACAATAATCCATCAGGGCAACACATGAGGCAACTCCCCGTTGGGATAAAAAAACGGCCGGACCCATATTGATCCGACCGTTCTTTATGAAAAATCTTAACTCTGGTGTTTTCGTCTGTCAGAACTTGTAGGTAGCCCCTATCTGCAATAGAATCTGGTCCCAGTCGCTGATTAACGAATATTTCAGTTCTGCACCGATCGAGATAGTCTCGGTAAGCGCATATTCGGCACCGCCACCAAGGTTCACTCCGAACTTGCCGTCTGATGCCGAGCCGAAACCCCAGTCAACCTTTACATTGGTGTAGGTCAGTCCTGCCAAAGGATACACCTTGACCTTTTCTGCCACGTTGAACAGATAATGCCCGGTCACGTCGATGTCCCACATTGACAGACCTTGGTTCTCAAAGAAATAATTGAACGCAACCTCACCGCGTATGGCATCGGTAATACCGTGCTGATACTTGGCACCGATGCTGAATGTCTCGATTTCAGAGCCGTAGCCGAGGTTGACACCCACTGCCTGGCTCTGTTGAGCCGATGCGCATACGCAGCCCGCAACGGCAATGCACGCAGCCAAAATAATTTTTTTCATTGTAAGAAGAATTTTTGTCGTGGTATCATCGGGATTGCTGACACCGTTAATATTTGAAAGGTTTAAAACTAAGGGAGCGGAATCCCGGCATCACTGCCCGCTCCCTTAAAGAATGATTTATCTCACGATAATTTTATAGTTGTGACCGTTAATGTTTACGATATACATTCCGTTGCAGAATACTTCACAAACAGTGATGTCTTCTGTAACATGTCGGGATGCGGCAATAGTTCCCGATGCCGAATATATCTTTATATCACATGCCATTGGTGCATTTTTGATAAATATCTGTTTATTGTGTACCCACATTGTGACCGCCTGCGTTTCAATCTCGTCGATTCCTGAAGCAGTAACGTTTATCAGACAGTAGGCTGTCAGGTTAGAGCCATCGGTTGTCGCTGCCGAGATTGTCGCCTGACCTATGTTCAATGCTGTTACTGTACCGCTGCTTACTGTGGCAACGTATGTGTCGCTGCTTCGCCATACAATGGTTTTGTCCGTAACATTGTCAGGCAGGATTGACACCGCTAATTCAGAGACGTCTCCGGGCATCATTGTAACATAATTAGGCTCTATGATGATTGAATTGGCAAGGACTGAAGAACCCGGGTCATTTCCTATGGTCAATGTCCCGTCTTGAAGTATATAATCGTAATTGTTATCGTATCCACCCGACAGGGTAATATCATACTGACCTCGTGACGAATTGGCGTTTGCATTGCAATTTATATATGGCCACTGGTCAAGATCGTCGGCAGTGTCTCCATTCCGGAGTCCAAGGAACGACATAGTCAATTGGGGCATGCTTTCAAGATACCCTTTATATTTGTCATCGGCAATGATTGTAAGCGGTGCTTTCGTGATTATAATTATGCCGTTTGACGTGTAGGGGTACTCCTGATAGCGGAATGAATAGGCATAGTTGTTGTCGCTGCCGCCCTCAAGCATTATTGCATATCGTCCGGCTGGACTCTCTATGTCGGCGTTGGTGACAACTGATGGCAACACATCAAGATCGTTTTTCGTATCGTTACCCTTGAAGCCGCTATAGTTCAATACATATTCGACATAAGAACCGTATTCTCTTTCGGCATTGTCGAGAGTGACAGTAAGGGTTGCCTTGCTTATAGTTAATGTCCCTTCACGGTACACAATCTCATAGTTCCGTGCATTGCCGCCCTCGACTATAATGGGATATTCTCCGGCATCGCTCATTGTCTTTGCTGTGGTGCTTACCGTAGGCTTATTGAGTAATTCACTGTCTGTCTGGTTATTTTTAAAACCTGAATATGAAATTGTCAATGTCGGATTTTTGTCACCGTAAATTTTGGCTGCATCATTCGCTATGACAGTCAACTGGGCTTTTGTCACTGTCAGAGTTCCCTTCTGATACATGAGCGAATAATTGCCGTCGGTGATTTCGGATACAATGATGTCGTATGTCCCGACATTACTGTATCGTGTAGCGGCACATGTTGCTGTAGGGACATCGCTAAGATCAAGTGCTGTATCACCGTTTTTGAAGCCGGTATAGTCTACAGCCAAGTCGGGGTTAGGCTCACCATACTCACGAGTGACATCTACTGCCGAAGCGGTTAACACAGCCTTGTTTACATTGACCTGAATCTGAGCTGTTGCTCCGTTGTAGTTGCGTGTCCCCTCCTGTGTAGCCGTAACTGTCACACTGCCGGCGCCATTGATTGTTGCCGTAGCTCCGGTTATGGAAATGCGGGAAGGATCTGATGATGTATAGGTTATTGGCAGATTGCGGCTTGACACTGCCGATAGGGTAAATGGCATATCGCCGTAAACCTTGTCGGCTATAGCAGGGAATTCTATTGTCTGGTCGGCTTTATTCACTATTAACTGACGCTGCACAGGCGTTCCCTCATAGTAATTATCATCACTGCCGGCATAGGCTGTGATGTAACAAGAGCCGGCACCGACAATCGTGAGTGTTGAACCTGACACAGTAGCGACCTCGGTATCAGAGCTTTCATAACGCACTGATGATGAAGAATTGGTATATGCCCCCAATTCAATGGCAGGATCGCCATAGGTGCATGTTGGTAATTCGTTGAAAGTGATATTCTGGTAGGACTTTGATACGGTTAGCGTTAGGGTTACTGACGCCGCTTCATGATAGAAATCATCACCCGCTTGTGATGCAGTGATATTTGCACTGCCTGTACCGGTTATATGCACGATATTTTCATTTACAGTAGCCACTGCTTCGTTGTCGCTTACATAACTTATGGTCAAACCCTTGTCGGTAGTTTTTGGCAAGGCAAAGTCGGGATCGCCATAATATTTCCCGGGTATTTCCGACCATACAATAGTTTGCATGGCTTTGCCCACTACCAATGTCTGAGATACAGGGTTGGCGGGAAGATAATTTTTGTTGCCGCTTTGATTGGCGGTTATCACAGCCGTCCCCGG
>JAFTRI010000001.1 GCA_017462345.1 Muribaculaceae bacterium | reverse complement strand
GGCATTGTGGCATGTGACAACTCACACTTTTCGGACGACCCATATTCGGCAATGTACATCGACGAGGCAAACGGTTACCTGTACCTGTTCTCGACAATGACAGAGAAATACGGACTTTACCGTATAGCTCTCTCTTCAATCAGCGACAGCGGGGACTCCTATTTTGTCAATAATACGGCATGGGAACTGATCGATGACTCACCCGCAAGCCCGGAAAACAACACCACCAGTGAGGGAGTCCACGTGCGCCAGATTACCGGTGACGGCAACTACATCTACTGGAGCTACATAGCCGAGGAAGGCTCGGGGCTCAAGAGCGGCATCAAGATGATTCCTGCCACTGGTACGCCCACCGTCTCATACCTTTCGGAGGACATAGAGGTCTATGGACTTGCCGTGAAGGATTTCGATCCCGCCGGCATGGAGCAGATAGCACTCGATGGCACATCGCCCGGGATCATCAATGTGGCGGGCAAGAGCATCAGCGCGAGCGGGGATGTGACCGTCACGGTCTACAGCATCAGCGGGGCAGTGGAATTGTCGGTTGAGGTTGCTGCCGGAGGTTCGGTCGCACTCGACGGTCTCGGCAACGGGATGTACATTATCCGTGCAACTGCTGCCGACGGCACTACCCAGGCGGTGAAAGCCGTAATCTGATACTGAACCATATATCACACTTCACGAGGGTGTCTCAAAACGAGGCATCCTCTTTTATTTCTCCGCCTGCGAAGGAGACCCTCTCCGGCACTGCGCGCCACCTCTCCCTCGTAGGGAGAGGAATTGTCCGGAAGGCTCGACGGGAATTTTACCGAGGATACAACTGGCAGGCAAGCGGAGACCCTCTCCGCCCTACGGGCACCTCTCCCTTGTAGGGAGAGGACTTTCCACCGATACTATAGGCTAATGTCGTAGCACTTGTCTCCCAGCAAGTGCTCCCCCTACAAGGGGGAGCTGTCACGGAGTGACTGAGGGGGTTATGTGACAAAGCCGATGTAGAAATATATGGGAGTCGAGGCTCTCCACCAAGTCGCTTGAACGTGACCCTCTCCGGCACAGCGCGCCACCTCTCCCTACGAGGGAGAGGAATTGTCCGGAAGGCTCGACGGGAATTTGCAGGGGATACAACTGCCGGAAGAGATGTGACAGGATCGCATATTTACCGGCAGCTGCTGTATTACCTTTGCAACAGAAAAACACGACAACGGAAAACGCCATGAAACATTTCTCAACCGAAGAACTGACTGCAAGCGAAACAGCAAAGCGTCTCAATATCGACAATACACCCGATGACGAGGCAACCGTAAACATGACCAGACTTGTCAACACCGTACTCGACCCCGCCAGAGAGAAAGCAGGATGCCCCATCAAGGTAAACAGCGGCTACCGAAGCAAGGAACTGAACAAGGCCGTGGGCGGTGCTCAAAATTCATATCACCTTACCGGACGCGCCGCAGATGTCACCACCGGAACAATCATCGGCAACCGCCGACTACTCGCAATCCTTTCACGACTGCCCCACACGGAACTGATATGGGAAGGGAACGGAAAATGGATACATGTTGCACTCTAAACCGCACCGGCAGGTTAAATTTACCTAAATATTCAGTCCCAACTGTTAATATTACACCCCTCCAACCAATAAAGCCACACTATTCCACTTCAGTTTCTTGCAAAAGGACAAAAAAAAACGTAAATTTGCAGGCGATTAAGAACCGGAGGGGGCAGGAGCTCCCTCCGATTGTTTAATCAAGCGTAATGAACAAGGACTCCGCACGACCGGAAACCGTAAAGACAAACCCAAACCGACCCAAGACGCAAATGATCGACAAGCAATTATTAACCCGTACAGTAGAAGAAGCGATTGCCGACACCACGATATTCCTCGTGGACATACAGGTCAACGCAGGGAACTCGATAGTAGTCGAGATCGACAGCCCCGAAGGGATCGACATCGACACGTGTGCCGGCATCACACGCAAAATCGAAAGCGTGTTTGACCGTGATGCCGAGGACTACGAGCTGGAAGTGGGTTCGGCCGGGCTTACGTCACCGTTCAAGGTCCGCGGCCAGTACCTGAAGAATATCGGCAATGAGATCGAAGTGCTCACCAAGGACGGCAGGAAGCTGCACGGGACACTCACCGATGTCGCGGAAGACGCGTTCACAATGGAAATTGCCAAGAAGGTCAAAGAACCGGGAGCCAAACGCCCGACAACGGTAATGGAGCCCATGACGCTTAAAATGGACGAGACTAAACAAGTAAAATATTTAATACAATTCAAATAAAGACATTCTCCCTATGGCTAAGAAAGAGGAAGCTCCCAATATGGTGGAGCGTTTTGCCGAGTTTAAAGAACTGAAGAATATCGACAAGACCACAATGATCAGCGTCTTGGAAGAGTCATTCCGCAACGTGCTGTCAAAGATGTTCGGCACAGACGAGAACCTTGACGTAATCATGAATCCCGACAAAGGCGACGTACAGATTTTCCAGAACCTTGAAGTGGTCGCAGACGGAGAGGTAACCAACCCCAACACCCAGATAAGCCTCAGCGACGCACGAGCCGACCAGGATCCGGACGTAGAGATCGGTGAGGAACACACCAAAGAGATTTTCTTTGCCGACTTCGGGCGCCGTGCAATCCTCAACCTCCGCCAAACGCTCCAGTCAAAGATTCTCGACCTGCAAAAGGAGGCCATCTACACAAAGTTCAAGGAACTTGAAGGCGAGCTCATCTCAGGTGAAGTCTATCAGACATGGTCAAAAGAGACCCTGCTTCTCGACGATGACAAGAACGAGCTACTGCTACCCAAGAGCGAGTCAATACCCGGAGACTTCTTCCGCAAAGGAGAGACAGTGAGAGCAGTGATCGCCAATGTCGACAACAAGAACAACAATCCCAAGATCACCGTATCCCGCACAAGCGAGAACTTCCTGCGCCGTCTGTTTGAGCTTGAAGTCCCCGAAATCCACGACGGACTCATCAACATACGCGCCGTGGCCCGCATTCCGGGAGAACGCGCCAAAATCGCAGTAGAGAGCTACGACGACCGTATCGATCCTGTAGGGGCATGTGTAGGGGTGAAAGGCTCACGCATCCACGGCATAGTGCGCGAGCTCCGCAACGAGAACATAGACGTAATCAACTATACATCCAACCCGTCACTGTTTATCCAACGTGCCCTCAGCCCGGCCAAAATCTCATCCATACGCCTTGACACGGAAGAGAAGAAAGCAGAAGTGTTCCTGCGTCCCGAAGAGGTGTCACTCGCGATAGGCAAGGGGGGATTGAATATCAAGCTCGCATCGATGCTCACCGGATATGTAATCGACGTGTACCGCGACACCGAAGAGGCTTACGAAGAGGACATCTACCTTGACGAGTTCAAGGACGAAATCGACAGCTGGGTTATCGATGCGCTCAAGAATATGGGCTGCGTCACAGCCAAGGCCGTGCTTTCGACCCCGCGCGAGACCATCATAGAGAAGGCTGACCTTGAAGAAGACACAGTCGACTCGGTACTCGCAATACTCAAGGCCGAGTTCGAGGACTAAACGACAAGTACGTCCCTACCCCTTTCTTCTCAAAAAAACAAAGTAAAACCATCCAACAATATATGGCGAGAACAAAAATAAGTAAAGTAGCGAAAGATCTTAATGTGGCACTCCCCACGGTAATCGAGTTTTTGCGTAAAAAAGACATCACCATCGACGACAACCCCAATGCCCGCATTGAGGATGATGTCTATGACCTCTTAGTTAAAGAATTCAAGAGCGACAAAGACTTGAAAAGCAAGTCGGAACAATTCTCCTCCGAACGCCAGAAAGAGAGAACAAAACCTGCGCCCAAGGAGTCACCAAAGCCTGTCGAGGAGGTGAAAATCAAGGCAGAGCCCGCCGCCCAGCCCAAGATCATAGGCAAAATCGACATCGACAGCATCGGAAAGCCCGCCCCCAAAGCACAAGAGTCCAAACCCGCTCCTGTCGCCGAGAAAAAGGAGGCAGAGCAGCCCAAGGCAGCCGTTGCAGAGGAGAAGAAGCCCGAGACAAAGGCAGAGAGAGCGGAAAAGCAGGAAGAACCCGCGGAAACGACAGTGCAGCAACCCGAACCACAACCGGCAAAGCCTGTAGAGAAGAAACCTGAAGAGCCGGTAAAAGCGGAGACAAAAAAGGAAGAACCCGCACCGACGGAAAAGGAGGAGGAGATCTTCACAATGAACCGTACCATCTCAGGCCCGACGATCAATGTGGTAGGCAAAATAGATCTCTCGGCTATCAACCAACAGACTCGTCCCAAGAAGAAGACCAAAGAGGAGAAACGCAACGAGCGTCTCGCCAAAGACAAGAATGCCCCCCAGGGACAGAATGCCGGGGCGCCAGGACAAGCAGGCGACCGCAAAAAGCGCAAACGCATAGGAGGCAAAGAGAAAATCGACATCGAAAAGACTTCGATGCAGGCGGGCAATGACCGCGACCACCGCCGCGACAAAGGCGGCAACAAGGGCAACAATAAGGATGCCCGCGCAAAACGCCCCGTCCACTCAGAGGTAAACGAAGAGGATGTACAGAAACAGGTAAAGGAAACACTCGCCCGCCTAACAAGCAAAGACAAGGGGCAGAAGAAGGGTGCAAAATGGCGCAAGGAGAAACGCGAAGCGTTCGCATCGCGTGAACGTGAAGCCGCCGAGCTTGAGGAAGCAGAGAGCAAGACACTGAAACTGACCGAGTTCGTAACAGCCAACGATCTTGCGGTAATGATGGATGTACCCATCAACAATGTAATCGCCACCTGCATGAACATAGGCGTGATGGTATCAATCAACCAGCGTCTCGACGCAGAAACCATCAATATCGTGGCCGAGGAATTCGGATTCCAGACCGAGTATGTATCGGCAGAAGTGGTAGAAGCCATCACCCAAGAGGAGGACAACGAGGAGGATCTTACCACACGTCCTCCTATCGTGACCGTTATGGGTCACGTGGATCACGGTAAGACATCACTGCTCGACTACATACGCCAAGCCAACGTTATCGCCGGAGAGGCCGGTGGTATCACCCAGCACATCGGAGCATACAATGTAAAACTGGCTGACGGACGCCGCATCACTTTCCTCGACACCCCCGGTCACGAGGCATTTACAGCCATGCGTGCCCGCGGAGCAAAAATCACAGACCTGTGTATCATCATCGTCGCAGCCGATGACAGCGTGATGCCGCAGACCGTCGAGGCGATCAACCATGCATCGGCAGCCGGCGTACCAATCGTATTTGCAATCAACAAGATAGACAAGCCGACAGCCAACCCTGACAAAATCAAGGAGGAACTCGCCAACATGAACTATCTTGTCGAAGACTGGGGAGGAAAGTACCAGTCGCAGGATATTTCGGCCAAAAAAGGTCTCGGAGTGGACGAGCTTATGGAGAAAGTACTGCTCGAGGCAGAGATGCTTGACCTTAAAGCCAATCCCGACCGCAATGCAGTGGGTTCGATAATAGAGTCATCACTCGACAAGGGCCGCGGATATGTCGCCACCGTGCTTGTACAGAACGGGACACTGCATGTAGGAGACGTTATCCTTGCCGGCACACATTTCGGGAAAGTCAAGGCGATGTTCAACGAGCGCAACCAGCGCATAAAGGAGGCCGGCCCGGCAACACCGGTGCTGATTCTCGGTCTTAACGGAGCGCCCCAGGCCGGTGACGCATTCAACGTGATGGACTCGGAACAGGAGGCACGCGAAATTGCCAACAAACGTGAACAGCTGCAACGAGAACTCGGGCTGCGCACGAAGAAGATACTCACCCTTGAAGATATAGGCCGCCGCCGTGCAATCGGCAACTTCCAAGAGCTCAACATCATAGTCAAGGGAGATGTCGACGGCTCGATCGAAGCGTTGTCAGACTCACTCATCAAGCTGTCGACCGAAGAGATTCAGGTCAACGTGCTGCACAAGGCAGTCGGCGAAATATCGGAAAGCGATGTAACCCTTGCAGCAGCCTCGGATGCCATCATCATCGGATTCCAGGTGCGCCCGTCACAGACCGCCCGCCGTGCCGCAGAACGCGAAGGAGTCGAAATACGCCTCTACTCCGTAATCTATCAGGCAATCGAGGAGGTCAAGGACGCAATGGCAGGAATGCTTGCACCGGAGATCAAAGAGGAGGTTACCGGAACAGCCGAAGTGCTCCAGACCTACCATATATCAAAAGTTGGCACAATTGCCGGAGCAATCGTGCGTGAAGGCAAAATCAAGCGGACCTGCAAGGTGCGCCTGATACGCGACGGCATCGTGCGCTACACCGGAGAACTCGGTTCGCTGAAACGTTTCAAGGATGATGCCAAGGAGGTAGTTTCAGGATATGACTGCGGCCTTAACATCGCCGGCTACAACGACATCCAAGAAGGTGACATAATCGAGGCATACGAGGAGGTAGAAGTAAAGAAAACCCTTTAGTACAGCCAATGCCTACAGCCTACATAAACATAGGCTCGAATATGGGTGACAGTCCTGCACTGATAGAGCAGGCAGTTGCCCATATCGAGCATCTGTGCGGGGCTCAGGCGCAACGTGCGCCACTATACCATTCGAAGTCGTGGGGTTACGAGTCGGTATCGGACTACACAAACCTGGGGATTGCAATCGAAACAGACATTCCTCCAACAGGTCTTTTACAAGCGTTCCGCTCAATAGAACACCTCATTTCCCCCAGCCCTCACCGAGATGCCGACGGCAATTACCTTGACAGGGAAATCGACATCGACATCATTGCAATAGATGAAATGGCTGTCAGCAGCAAAGATCTGACACTTCCTCATCCGCGGATGCACCTGCGTGACTTTGTCCTCGTCCCAATGGCGTATCTCGCTCCCACATGGCGGCATCCCCGTCTCGGCGCCACAGCATCCGAACTGCTCGACCGGCTGAAATAAGTTTATCAGTAAAGCGAAAATAACTCTGAAAATAGCTATCTTTGTAGTATGCCTAAAGTTGTTCGCTTTACACAACAAAATAACACTGAAATAATGTTCTGAACGATGAGTGTTACAGAGTACAACCAGCGGACGGCACTGCTTCTCGGAGAGGAGGCTGTGACATTGCTTGCCGAACGGCATGTGATGGTTGCGGGTGTTGGCGGTGTAGGGAGCTATGCCGTGGAAATGATTGCACGCAGCGGAATAGGACAGATAACCATCATCGATGCCGACAAGGTAGCCCCGAGCAACATAAACCGGCAACTGCCGGCACTTGTCTCGACAGTGGGAGAACCGAAAACCGAAGTGATGAAACGCCGTATTCTCGACATCAACCCCTCATGCCGCGTCAATGCCATAGAGATGTTCCTATCGCCTGAAAATACCGGTGAGATTCTTGACAGCCACGCTCCCGATTCAGTAATAGACGCCATCGACTCGGTAAGCCCCAAAGTGGCACTCATCGAACAGTGTTACCGAAGAAAACTCATGCTAATCTCCTCAATGGGTGCAGGAGGACGCATAGACCCGACACAGGTAAAATATGCCGACATCTCCGACACCTACCATGACGGACTGGCACGTGCAGTTAGGCAACGTCTCAAGCAGCGCGGCATAACACATGGCATAAAAACCGTGTTCAGCAGTGAACAGCCCCGCCGCCATGCACTGATACACACCGACGAAATGCAATGCAAAGTGTCAAGTTTCGGCACGGTGGCATGGCTACCCGCAACTTTTGGCATGATGCTTGCTGCATATACGATAAACCGACTTACCGGACAACTATGATAGAGATCCGCGACATAGAAAAAAGTTTTGACAAGCTCAAAGTCCTGAAAGGGATAAACCTTACCGTCAACCATGGTGAGATTGTCTCCATCGTGGGACCAAGCGGAGCCGGAAAGACCACACTTTTGCAGATAATAGGCTCACTTGAGCGTCCCGACACGGGATGCGTGTGCTACGACGGAGAGGACATATTCTCCCTGAAAGACACCAAGCTGGCACAGTTCCGCAACAAGAATATAGGATTCGTCTTCCAGTTCCATCAGTTGCTACCGGAATTTTCCGTATTGGAAAATGTTGCCATGCCGGCTCTCATACAGGGAATAAGCCGGAATGAGGCATTCAAGAGAGCTACCGCGCTGATAGACTATCTCGGTCTCGGCGGACGCCTCACTCATCGCCCGGCACAGCTCTCGGGCGGAGAACGGCAACGTACAGCCGTAGCACGGGCTCTCGTTAACGGGCCTAAACTAATACTTGCCGACGAGCCGTCGGGCAGCCTTGACAGCCGCAACCGCACCGAGCTGCACCGCCTGTTCTTTGATCTCAGGCGTGATATGGGACAGACATTCGTGATTGTCACACATGATGAGTCACTTGCCAATGACACCGACCGCATAATACACATGCATGACGGTACCATAACCGACATAGAGACCAACAGCAACGCTATAAGATAAAATTACGATGAAGGCAATCCCAAGACATATCAAGGCAATCGCAATACTCATCCCAATATTGCTGTCATCGTGCGGTGATGACGAACCGTACAACAGCAGTGCCGAACTGGCCGACATCGTCACCTATAAAGAGACAACACCGAACGGAGCAATATTCACATTCCAACGCCAGAACGATTCTCCGGAAATAACACTCACCGCAGCAGGCCGACAAATAGACGAGAGCCTGTATTCTCCCGGATGCCGCGTACTCATAAGCTACTATCCTGCAAACGGAGAGCCTTACTCGTCAGGGAACATCACCCTGACCGGAATATCGGCAATAAACAATGGCGTGCTGAAAACCGGAGACACGGAAAAGCTGTCGGGCTGGGACACCGATGACATATACCTTAACAGTATATGGCGCACGGGAACATTCATCAACATCTATTTCCGTGTCGACCAATCATCGGAAAAACGCCGGTTTGCGCTTATGATGGATGAAGCGACAAGCGGTGACGACATTCCGCAGCTGTATCTTATACACGACATGCTGGGGCAGCCCGACAATTTCACCCGCAGGGCATACGCATCATTTGACATATCAGCGATCTGGGACAAACCTGAATGCCAAGGGGTGACAATCCATCTCAACGATTCTAATTTAGAGACTGATACATATACATTCACAAAATAATTAACCACTAAAAAAACGACGCATTATGGAGAACAACAAGAAAAATGAAATAAAAATCGAGCTTACACCTGAAGTGGCCAACGGACATTACTCCAACCTTGCCGTAATATCCCACTCGGCAGGAGAGTTCTTTGTTGACTTCATCACGGTTGCACCCAACATGCCTCAAGCCAAAGTGCAGAGCCGTATAATCATGACACCCGAAAATGCCAAAAACCTGCTGTTTGCCCTTCGGGACAATCTTCAGAAATACGAATCCACATTCGGCGAAATAGAGCGCAAACTGCCGCTCAACAATAATAACAAGAACAACGGAGAACTTCCCAACCCGTTCATCATGGGAGGCAACGCCTAATCAAGAAAATATCCGGAGATATGATTAAAAACAATCTGATGATATACAACTCCCTGTCTCGTAGGAAAGAGCTGTTCAAGCCTCTACATGAAGGGAGAGTGGGGATGTACGTTTGCGGACCCACCGTGTACGGAGACGGACATCTCGGACATGCCCGTCCGGCAATCACTTTTGACATCCTTTACCGCTATCTCAAGCACCTCGGCTATAAAGTACGTTACGTACGCAATATAACAGACGTGGGGCATCTGGAACATGATGCCGATGAGGGCGAGGATAAAATCGCCAAGAAAGCCCGGCTTGAACAGCTTGAGCCAATGGAGGTGGTACAATTCTACCTCAACCGCTACCATGCGGCGATGGAGAAACTGAACGTACTGCCCCCATCGATTGAGCCACACGCATCGGGGCACATCATCGAGCAGATCGAGTATATCAAAAAGATTCTCGATAGCGGATATGCCTATGAAAGCGAGGGGTCGGTGTATTTCGATGTACCCAAATTCAATAAGGATTTCCACTATGGAAAACTTTCCGGACGCAATGTAGATGAACTGCTTGCCACAACCCGCGCTCTTGACGGGCAACAGGAAAAGCGCAATCCAGCCGATTTCGCCCTATGGAAAAAAGCTGCTCCGGAACATATCATGCACTGGCCGTCACCCTGGAGTGAAGGCTTTCCCGGATGGCATCTGGAATGCTCGACCATGGGAGAAAAATACCTTGGCGAACAATTTGACATTCACGGAGGAGGCATGGATCTCATGTTCCCGCACCATGAATGCGAGATTGCCCAGTCGGTAGCCCACAACGGTAAAGAGACCGTCCGTTACTGGATGCACAACAACATGATTACAATCAACGGGCAGAAAATGGGTAAATCATTGGGCAATTTCATTACGCTTGACGAGTTCTTCAACGGCTCACACAAGTTGCTTACCCAAGCCTATTCACCAATGACAATAAGATTCTTCATCCTTCAAGCCCAATACCGCAGTACTGTCGACTTCAGCAATGAAGCGCTACAGGCCTCTGAAAAGGCATTACAACGTATGCTCGAAGGCTGGAAACGCCTTCAGGAGCTGAAAGCCTCAGACACCTCGACAATCGATACAAGTTCCCTGAAGGACAAATGCTATGAAGCACTCGATGATGACCTGAACACTCCCATCGTGATCGCACACCTGTTTGAGGCATGCCGTCTCATCAACCAGGTGAACGACGGGAACGCCACAGCGACATCCCAGGACATCGACACACTGAAAGAGCTGTTCAACACGTTCCTCGTGGAGATACTCGGCATACACACCGAGCTTGTTGCCGGCACCGGCAGCAGCGATGTAATGCGTCCGTTTGAAGAGGCTGTGGATCTGTTATTGCAGATACGCTCCGAGTCCAAAGCCAAGAAAGACTGGGCAACCAGTGACCTCATTCGCAACCGTCTCACCGAAATAGGGTTTGATGTGAAAGACACCAAAGACGGGTTTGAATGGTCAATCAGAAAATAAGGTCCTATAACACCTTGCAAAGAGGCAGCGTTCCGGTATTTTTCCGGACAGCTGCCTCTTTTTTACACTTACTATTCGTTATCAGAAGGAGTTGACTTAGTTATCCTGATAGTCTCAAGCCGTGTTGCCGACTTTTTAAGTATCTCAAAAGTCAAATTATCAAGATCGATTTTCGCACCCTGAGCCGGAATAGTACCGGTATTAAACAGGATATAGCCGGCAAGAGTCTGATACTCATCATCCTCAGGTATATTTAGATGATAGTTTTCATTCAATTCGGCAATCTCTATTCGACCAGACGATTCATAGATACCGGGAGCGACCTCATGAATAGAGATGCGTTTGTGGTCATGCTCGTCCTGAATATCACCGAAAATCTCTTCCACAAGATCCTCAAGGGTTATCAGCCCGGAAGTGCCGCCAAACTCATCCACAACGACAGCCATCGAGCGTTTCTCGGCCAAGAGACGCCTCATCATCTTATTGGCCAACAATGACTCCGGTGCAAACACAACGGGCTTTAGCCGTTCTTTCCAGTCAAGCGCCGTATCAAACAATTCGCTTACATGTATGTAGCCAAGTACATTATCAATATCGTCACGAAAGACAACAATCTTGGAGCGTCCGGATGCCGTGAACAATTCGCTCAGTTCCTGCCGTGTTACCGTATCAATATTTACGGCAACAATTTCATTACGCGGTATCATGCAGTCACGTAAGTGAGTCGATGAAAAATCAAGCGCATTATGAAAAATTTTCACTTCGTTTTCAACTGTGTTCCGTTCCGTCTCCTGATCATCAATTGTCCTTTCGATATACCGGTTCAGCTCCCCGATGGACAGCTCTCCGGTAGCCTTGTCCTGATTTTTCACTCCGCAAAGACGCATCAGCAACTTCGACAAGCCTGTGGTAAACATAGATACCGGATACAACACAAGATAAAAGATATATACCGGAATGGCAAACAGCTTGAGTGAACGATTGGGATTAATACGGAATACCGATTTTGGGAAAAACTCGCCGGTAAGCAGGATTATTCCTGTCGATATAAGTGTCTGCATTACCAGAATGAACACCTCATTGGGATATATAGTCGCCAACCAGGGTTCCAGCAAAGCAGCCGCCCCCATACCGTAGACAACAAGCATTATATTGTTCCCGACAAGGATTGTCGATATAAAGAACTCCTGATTGGAATAGTAGCGGTTAATTATACTGCTTATAACACCACCCTTCTTCACGTCAAGCCCGACACGGACACGGTCAGAAGTAATAAAAGCAATCTCCACTCCTGAAAACAATGCGGAGAACACCAATGAAATTAATGATATTGTCAGCCAGACTGTAATTTCCATTTATTTCCTGAACGATGTTAATTCTTCTTTTACAGGAGTAAGCCCTACCCCTTTGCCAGCCACATTACCAGCCAAAGGAGCATCCTGTTCCTGTAGCACAGCAGCACTGTCACCACGAGATTCGGTCACGTCGGTCGTATCACGGCGAAAATCACTCACCGGGAATATCCCCGACACCTCATTTACGGTGTAGGACGTCATCTGCTCATTCGAGACAAATCCATATCCTTCTATCGTACGGTCATGACGTTCGATGTGTATAAAAGAATCGGTGTACACCTTCCGCTCATTCTGATTCCAAAAAAGCTGTTGTGTCAGGAACCTGTCCTTTGCAACATTCATCATCCGTACATTCCCGTCAAGACGCCATAACCTGCGCTGACTGAAATAAATAGCGGAATCGCACACGACCGTAGCATCACTTTGCATCTGCATGTCGTATTTTTCAAGGAACAGGCCATCGGGAAACCGCCACTTCGGCTCTTTGGCCTCGTCGAAAACGAGCCACAACGGTGTAGTAATGCGATAACGCGTTATGCCGGAATCGGAGATCAAGGTTTCCACATCACGGGTCATCATTGTCGGGGTCTTTTCCCCGTCAATTTCAGCAGAGACATATTCCTTGTTATCATTCTTACATGACGATACCGTTACCGCAACAAGACCGATTGCGGCAATTACAGGCAGAACCCTCAATGAATATATGTGACCAACAGTTGACAACACGCTGTGAACGGTAATTATCTGATCTTATTCTGCCAGAACCACAATTCGTTAAAGTTTATACCAACGGTGATGTTGAAATAGTCTTCCTGTATGAGCGGATTGGGATAAGCCTGACGGTGACGGTATTCAAATCCGAGATTAATGACAGTCTTTGACTTCAAGGTAGGGAAACCAAAACCAAGCGACACACCGTAGTCCCTCACATTGTTCTGTCCCACCATGATGTAGTCGTGATTGAAATAACCGCCTATGCGGTAATTCATGCGCTGCACATAGTTGCCGCGCGCATTGGGCGTATACTGCACACCGGCTGCAATCTTCCACCGGTTGTCATATACCGATTTTCCGAATATGGCTTCCCCCTCATCATTAACCAGCGGACTTGACTTCGCGTTTTTCCACCCCTGATAGGTAAAGTCGACTTCAGCCATCAACCGGTTGTCCCACTGGTAATTCAATCCTACACCCCAAGTATCGGGAAGAGAATACTTGTCACGCAATGACGTATAGCCGATAGTGTCGGGAACGGCATCGCTGCCTATATCATATTTTACCCCCCAAGTGTGTCCAAGCAATGTCTTTCCCGGAGTATAGACAATTCCTATAGTCCCACGGTTTTTCTTGTCGAAATCCAACGAATACTGTGCTCCAATCTGTATATGCCAGTCACGTACCTGCATCACACGTTCAAAAAGGGATGTCGAACCGGTATAGGTATAGGCATACATGTCATTGACGGTAGTTCCGAAAAGATAGGAGATATTTGTACCCACCGTCAGTCCGTCAATGATACGTCCGCTAAGACCCAGATACAACTGGTTAAGCCCACCATAACCCTCACGGCTGTTTGACCCGTGGACAATCTCACTGCCGAAAGAATATCCCACCGATGAATAAGGCAACAGGCCTATACTTCCCCCCATGCGTTTTCCCAAAGGAAACTGCATGGTGATATAATCAAGCCCTCCACCGAAGTCCTTGCCTGACACCCCGTTCTCTTTGGACCACAACATTGTCATGTCAACCCCCATGTCAAACAGGAAAGTCAACGAGTCAATCGCTGCGTACGAAGCCGGATTCATTACATTAATCTGACGACCGGAGTTCATGGCATAGCCGACACCTCCCATCGACCGCTGGGCTGCAGTTGCATTGTCATTCAACAATCCGTAACCGAACTTTGAATACGGGCTTGTCGTGTTCTGAGCCGAGATGCCAACGATGGCAAACACCGCCATAACGGCTGCGATAATGTGTTTATTTGGTTTCATTATATATCAATATAGTGTTTAATCCTTTAGTTACTAAATGCGGCTCTACCTTCACCGGGAAATCCAAAAGTTCCCCGACCTTACCGCTAAGATAACCCGTAAGCACCACTACTGCATCATCGGGTAACTTTTTACGGAAATAGGATACCTCAGCAGCGATTCCGTATATGGCACCCGACCGCATAGCTGTCTCGGTATCAACTCCCCACAGCGGCGTATCGCCCTCTATGGCAACGCGTGGCAGCCTGGCAGTGAAATGGTTTAAGGCATCAAGCCTCATAAGCGCTCCCGGAGCGATATTCCCGCCCAAGAAACACCCGTCGGCAGTAACGACATCATAAGTTACGGCTGTACCCATATCGACCACAAATATCGTTCTTCCGGAATACATCGACCATGCTCCCACTGCCGCGGCAATCCTGTCCTTACCAAGAGTGCGTGGAGTAGCATAACCAATCCTGACAGGCACCGGAGTATCATGAGAAAGCGTCATCACTTGCCGGCAGACCTGCTTCAATGCGGTCACTATTTCGTTACCGTCACCCGCGACCGAACAATAGATAGCTGCATCGACTGGAAACCGTGAAGCCAGATCAAAGATATGACTGCCGTCAAGATGTTCAAAATTACATTCATGTACAATTGAACTTCCTTGCCAGAGAACCAGCTTTGCGGCACTGTTACCTTGATCTATTGTGAGATAATATCCCATTTCAGAGGACAAAATTAGCAATTATCCACCAATTAAACATTTAATTGACGTTTCAAATTACATGTAATAGCCTCGGCCAATGCTTCTGACCTGATATTTAACTCATTTTTACGCTTTATCCTCCCTATTGGCCCTGGCTATGGCTCGGGGTATCATGATTGATGTATATATCTGTAACGCACCGCCGGCAAGGGTGAATGCAAGCCAATCGGTCTTTTGTGCATCATCATAGAACAAGAAGAAAACTGCGGCACAGAAGAATATCGAACTCCAGAACTCGATACGGTAGAGCCTCTTGACCCTAAGTACGTTTCCGCGATAAGGCGCAAATATGCGACTTACCAGCAGGACGGCCGCCCCGATTGCATATACATAACGGAAAACAGTGTTACCCGGCAGGATTATAGGCATGAGGGTAGCGGTCACAATCATCAGCATTGAGACGGTTATAAGCCACAAAATAATGGGTGAAGGCTGGTTATCATCAGGCATCGGAGTCTTAGCCTTGTCGGTTTTCTTTTTCATTTGGATAGAATTATTCAAATACATATACATCCTCATTAGGGCGCTGCATGTGATATTGCTCCCTGACAATACGCTCCATTGCCTCCCTATCGGTATCAAGGCGGTCATTCAAGTTCCGGTAGTATCGCAGAGTATCTTCATTCTGCTGTATCTCTTCTTTCAATTTCACAATCCTGTCATTATACTCAAAGCTCTTCATTATCGAATTTTCGTTGAAGAACAAGACGAACAGGATAAAAGCTATGACTACAAACAACGTTAACGAGAGATAACGCCGACACCACCTGTAACTGTCCCTGACTGTTTTTTTCATAATGGCAAAGATACGCTAAAGTCTTATATCTTACAGAAAATAAACAATATTTATGACAATAAGCCCGCAGATACTCCACTAAGTGTCATAAGGAATATCCTGGTTGGACAGCAACGTGTGCAAATGTTTTTCCTCTTCCGATATCAATAATAATTTGTCGCTAAGATACAAGCGAGTATTACCTGTCGGCACAAGATAACGCCCGTCACGCTTCACCATTATGACAAGTGTATCAGGCGGCAGGGTTATATCTTTCAATGTATCACCGTCACGCAGCAGGCCGGCACTCACCTCCATCTCATTCATTGCGGCAGTAATCTCATCCGGCAAATCCACATTGAACTGCTTTTCCTTTATCGGCTCTTTCAACCCGAGCCAACCTGCCATGTGGTTAACGGTAGTCCCCTGGATGAGCAACGACATTATCGTAATAAAGAACACCATGTTAAACATGAAACGGGCATGCTCCACATCGGGAGACATAAGCGCATACGTGGCAAATATGATGGGTACGGCACCACGCAATCCCACCCATGAGATATACAGTCGAGCCTTGAATGTAAAGCATTTGAAAGGTAACAGGGAGATAAACACGGCAATCGGCCTTGCCATAACAATCATAAATATACCCAACAACACACCCGGAATTATGACGTGCAGGTTCAGCAGTTCATGCGGATTGACAAGAAGCCCAAGCGAAAGGAACATGATTATCTGCACAAGCCATGTGAATCCGCCGAAAAATGTCGTGATAGTACGTTTTAGGGATAACTTGCAATTTCCCACAACAAGACCGGCAATATACACAGCCAAATAACTGTTTCCTCCTGCCAGCTCGGTCAAAGAGAATGCAAAGAATACACACGCAATCATCATCACCGGATAAAGGAATTCATTGTCAACACGCAACCGGTTGATAACCTTGACCGAAATAAAACCGATAACAACGCCACCCACAGCCCCAAGCAACAGCTGCATCACCAATAACAGCGCCGAGTGCCCCCATAATGACGGGCTGGAGATTCCGCTACCATCCTCTATTATACTGATAAGGATGATTACAAGCAGATAAGCCATAGGGTCATTACTTCCACTCTCAAGTTCAAGAGTGGGTTTGAGGTTCTGACGCAATCCCGTGCGCGAAGAATTCAATATGGAAAATACCGATGCCGAATCGGTTGAAGACATGATTGCCGCAAGAAGCATCGATTCGATCCATCCGAATGCAAATTCCGGAGCAAGCCAATGGAACATATAATAGATAAAACCGCCTGTAATCAGTGTCGTAAGGAATACCCCGACCGTTGCCAACACTATACCCGGTCCCAGTATCGGGCGTATATCCTTAAAATTAGTGTCGACACCACCCGAGAACAGGATAACGCTCAACGAAATCATTCCGATGAACTGTGCCGCCTCGGCACTGTCAAATTGCAATCCGAACCCGTCACTCCCAGCAATCATCCCTACACCGAGGAACAGCAACAGCGTAGGCATCCCGAAACGGCTTCCGGCCTTACCGACAAGCACACTGAGCGATAGAAGCACGGCAATAATGAGCATTATGTTATTGGCTGTAATTTCCATGTGTCGTTATAAATAGTGATTTCTTGTCCGAAGATACTGTTTTTCCCGCGTTTTCACAAATCATTAGGCTAATAGGTATGAACATTGAGTGCATTTATGATATAATAATCATCCGAATCCTCAATATAGCTGACCGGCACCCCAGCCTTTTCCAGTCGGGAAGCGACACTTTCTGCAGGTTCGAGCCCACAGCTCATTACAGAAGAGTTCTCATGTATCCCATTTACTGCATCCCGGCTCATGGGATGGGCAATGGTTATCGAGCCACCGGGAAGCAGATTGCCATAGAACATTCCGGCAATTGTCTTTACAGGTGTACGCAAGTGCGGGAATACACAATACAATACTATGTGGTCAAAACGTCCATACACTTTATCGGTCTCGATGTCGGCAAGGATAAAGACAGGAGAAGGCAAAAGCCCGGCATTTTTACGGTGTGCGATCCCAAGCATTGACGCAGAAGAATCGATTGCATGCAGCACACCACGACCCCGCTGACGCTTTGAAAGGAAAGGCAGCAGTACTCCGGTTCCCGTTCCAGCATCAAGCACACTGTCCCCAGCCCTGATCCCCGCAATATCAAGAATATGGCCAATCTTTTCAATTGGTAAAGGGAAACTGCGCCTATCCCAATCCTCGGCAACTGCACTGAAGAAATCATCATTTTTCATCATGTTGTATACATTGTGTATCTTTACGTAAAAACTATTTTCATGGGTTAAGTGTTCAATATTCAGCTGACTGAATTTAATTATATTTGTGGATGAAACATTTATTTTTTGCCATCGCTGTACTTTCCGGCACGGTCATGCCGGCAAATGCATTATCTGTACGTGACACCTTGTCGTTAACAGAAGTTCAGGTTGTGGAAACAGGAAAATCAGACGTAAAACTTTTGCCTCTTTCCACCACGACTGTTTCCCAAGAAGAAATAAGGAACAGCACCGAATCATCACTGCTGCCGGTACTTGTCAACAAAGTCCCCGGGCTGTTCGTTACTGAACGGGGTTATATGGGTTATGGAGTATCGGGCGGTGCAGCCGGGCAAGTCAACATCCGAGGGGTAGGACAAGGGAATAAGGTTCTGTTCATGATTGACGGGCAGCCACAATGGGCAGGGATATTCGGTCACTCACTGCCCGACACATACGTTGCCAATGGGGTCGACCATGTGGAAATCGTACGCGGACCCTCATCACTACTGTATGGCTCAAATGCAATGGGAGGCTCAGTTAACATAGTGACACAGCGTCCTATTGAAGACGGCGTCTTCGGCCGGGCAAGACTGATGTGGGGCTATCACTACACACAAAAATATGGTTTGAGCCTCGGATTCAAGGAGGGGAAATGGAGCGGAACCGTTTCTGTAGCATACGACCGTTCCGACGGCAATCGAGTGAACAGCAGTTTTTGGCTGTCCAACCAGTTTGCCCAGCTTGAATACACACCGTCATCTCACTGGAAGATAGGGGCAAATGTCGATATGACACAGAGCCACGCTGACAATCCGGGAACAATCGATGAACCGCTGTCCGACATGTGGACCCGGATATTCCGCGGAACCGCATCGCTTTACATCAAGGACTCATACAAGAACAGCAGGGGCGGTATCCAGGCATACTATAATTGGGGACGACACAAAATTGACGACGGATACCCTACCGTAGGAGGCTCTCCACGAGACTACCTGTTCCGCTCAACTGACTACAATGCCGGAGCGACACTCTACCAGACGGTTAACCCATGGCAAGGAAACGACTTGTCCTTAGGTCTGGATTTCAAACAGTGGGGAGGTCATTCCTGGAATGAAATGAAATCAGGCAACAACCCCGACAAAGAGATTATTGACAGGCATGAACATGAATTTGCGGCATACGTCATGACACAACAGTCACTATGGGACAAACTGGTATCCGTAAATGCCGGTATCCGATGGGAACATGGCAGCCAGTACGGTAACGAATGGATTCCCCAAGCCGGATTTATCATCAGTCCATTGCACGGCAATTCCATTAAATTCTCATTCGGCAAAGGATTCCGCAGCCCCAATTTGAGAGAACTCTATCTGTATGCCGCGGCCAATCCCGGACTTAAACCTGAATACCTGTACAATTATGAAGTGGAAATACGCCAATTTTTGTGGGAAAACAGGCTCAACATGGGACTTGCATTGTTTTTCATCGAAGGTCGGGACATGATCCAAACCGAAATTATCGACGGGCGTCCGCATAACATGAATACCGGGGCATTCATCAACAAGGGAATAGAACTTGATGCCACATATTCTCCGGACATGAAATGGAAAGCAGACATGAATTACAGCTACCTGCACACAAGCACTCCGCTGCTTGCCGCCCCTCGCCATAAACTCAACTGTGAATTGACTTGGAAACCCGGTAATTTCAGTTTTTCCGCCGAATCGCAATCCATCTGGGGGCTGTACACAATCACAGGACCAGATGACAAGAAAGAGAACTATTCGCTGCTGAATATCCGCGCTGCATACACAATTCAACAGGACTTCCCGGCAACATTATTTGTAAAAGCCGACAACATCACCGACACCCGATACGAGATAAACGCCGGATTTCCCATGCCGGGATTGACTGTTATCGGCGGCATTGAAATAAGTTTCTGAATCTAATAACTTTCGTAGCTATGAATTTCACTGAGACTATGTCGCACATGCTCCCTATGGTCTTCAGCAGCGTAACCTAAAGATACAACCATCAGTATACGCTTACCACGAGGCACTCCAAGTACCCGGCGGAGTCTTTTCTCCTCAAACCATCCGAGGATGCACGAACCGAGCCCCTCATCGGTTGCGGCAAGAGTTATGAACGATGCGACAATTCCGCAATCGATAAGCGGAAAATGCTTGTTCTTCACCCACCCGCCAAGTCGCGCGGTGAAATTGGGAGACTCCTGAACTATGACCATATAGGCAGCCGCTTGACCTGCCCATCGGTTCATTCCCATCGAAGCGAGAGCATCGGCAACATCCGTCCGTTTTTCCGGATCAGTTACAGTGATAATGTGCCAAGGCTGTGAATTACATGCCGACGGTGCAAGACGCGCCGCCTCCGCGATACGGTTCAGCTTGTCCCGCTCAACCTCCCGTCTAGCATCATACGCCCGACAGCTTTGACGGGCTTCGGCAAGATCAATGAATTTCATCCAAGCCATACAATTATCGTGAAAATTCCATCAGACGGCTGAGATATTTGCCTATAATGTCAAATTCTATATTGACACGGGTTCCGACAGCTATATTCTTGAAATTTGTATGCTCGAATGTATAAGGGATGATTGCAACACGGAAACTGTCCGGTTCCGAATCACATACCGTGAGACTTACTCCGTTGACAGTAACCGACCCTTTCTCCACAGTGACATACCCTTTGCGCGCTAATTCCTTATCAACAGGATAGCGGAATTTATAGTAACGGCTCCCGTCGGCCTCCTCGATAGCCTCGCATGTTGCAGTACAATCGACATGCCCCTGCACGATATGCCCGTCAAGGCGTCCGTTCATCAACATGCTGCGTTCAAGATTAACGGTATCGCCAGGTTTCAAATCCCCGAGATTACTGCGGTCGAGAGTCTCCTGTATTGCGGTAACGGTATAAGTGCCATCGCCATTCAACGAAACGACAGTGAGACACACTCCGTTGTGCGCCACCGACTGATCTATTTTCAACTCCCCGGCAAACGAGCAATCGACCGTAATATGTACATTGCCGCCATCACGGTCGATTGCGACCACCCGGGCAGCTTCTTCTACTATTCCTGAAAACATGTTAGTCCCTATCTATTTTACGCAAGCAAAAGTAGCAATTATCCGGCACACTATAAAATGAAAGTGCACTTCTTCACAGAAGCGCACCTCCCTCATAACCAAAATTCAAGTATATATATTGTCTAACAAAAAAGTCAATACCAATAACGCCGATGACAACAGCCACTGCGTAACTCGCCACTAATAGTGAAAAGATAAGTGCAGTCTACAAGATATTCTTGACAGGAATCGTTTATTCACGATATAGACATTAGGTTTTCTTATAATTCACAGTATGTTAGATAATGCAAAGATAACGCTTATATCATACATCCTCGTTAAATTAAAGAAAATAAATATTAAATAAATCAAATATTTCACATATTCCGGTCATCTGATCCAATACAATACCTATAGACCACAACCGGACTGTCCACTGGCGATAGCTGAGGCAGTCCGGCTGAGATCACTTATGGCATTTCAATTTTCAGGACTATTCCTTGTTGACATTGATTGTCACAGGATTGGCAACAACCCAATTGAATGACAATGTCAATGTAGCTACCGAACCGTCATATTTCACATCCCCTTTCTTCAATTCCTTTCCATTGACAGTTACCGACATGGGTGCCTTTGTGATATTATGGATAATGAATGTCATTTTTTTCTTGGCAGGCGCACCGGGGTATGTCCCGCGGCTGACCACATCCACAACAGTCGCGTCCGCAGTATTTTTTCCTGTAAATGTAATGAGACTGTAAGCATTATCATTAAGAGATGCCGTAGACTTGCGGTCATCCTCATACATGGTATAACTGCTTTCAGACATCCCAGCAGGATAATAGGCGACAGTATAACAGGCAGGATCATAATCGCCAGTATTACCCATCCTATAATCAGCCATAGGGATAAATGAACCGGCTCTTACAAACATCGGCAGGATTTCCAACGGGGAAGCATAGTCGATGGTGTCATTGCCATTATATATATCAACCGGATTATTATAGTCAACCCATTGTCCTTCTGGCATAACCACTTTTCGGGAAGTAGCTCCCTTGACCATTACGGGAGCGACCATAACATCCCGACCCCAAAGATATTGGTCATCAAGATCATCGTACTTTGACGAACCGGGAATGTAGAAATTCAACGGGCGTACCATAGGATAACCTTTTGTGGCATTTTCGTATGCAAGGGTATAGTTATAAGGCAACCAACGATAACGTTCCCTTACAAAGTCAAGTATTATATTTTGTTGTTCGGGGTAACGGTATGGCTCGGCAACCTGCTGGGCATGCGTACGTAAAACCGGCGAGAATGTGCCAAGTTGCAGCCACCGGACATACAGTTCCGGATCAGTCACCTCCTGTTCGGTTATCGCAAAACCACCCACATCATGCGACATATACCCGAGACCACTCATTCCGGAGTTAAGCATAATCGTCACCTGTGGCTGTAATCCGCCCCATGAACGGGAAACATCGGTTGACCACGGGTAGACACTATAGCGTTGCAGCCCTGCAGTTCCTCCGCGCATCAGCGTCATCAACCGCGTATCAGGGTACTCATCCTTGTAGAGTTCATATATTATCCGGCTCCACTCATTCCCGTATAGATTATGGTATTCACGGGCAGTCTTGCCATTATAATGGTATATTGTCTCGGGATGAACCTCCGGCTCTCCAAGGTCACCCCACCATCCGCCTACCCCTTCATCGGTAAGCAACTTGTAACGGTCACGCAGCCACTGGCGCGTATCAGGATTGGAGACATCGAACATGCCTCCGCTACCTACCCATATTGTCACATCGTGAGTATTCCCAACCGAATCCCGACAGAACATTCCTCGCGGGGACAGTTCACGGTAATTATCTATTGCCTTTCCGTTTGTCAGTACGTATGGTTGGGAAATTATCACCGTGTTTACACCCTTTTTCTTCAAGTCGGCAAGCATCTTTTTATGTGCAGGCCACTGTTCCGGTTCCCAGGCAAGACGTCCCATATCCTGCTCTTTTCCATACCAATACAAATCGAGAACAACACCGTCCACAGGATAACCGTTCATTTTCAGTGTATCTATCACACCGCGTGTCTCGGAATCAGTTTTATACCCGTATTTAGAGGTAATATAGCCGAGGGACCAGAATGGCGGTAGTTCCTGACGACCGGTAAGTCCGGTATATTTCTCTACGACATTGGCAATCGAGCCCGACCCATTTATAAAATAATATGATACCGGCTCACGGCTCTCAGTGATATATCTTATAGGATTGCCCAACACCATTTTTGCCGCTGCATAGTCATCAAAGAGTACAGCATAACCATTTGACGACACGAAAAGCGGCATAGTAATATTCATCTGGCTGATGCGGTCTTCCCCTTTCTTGTATCCGTAATTCTGTTTATTGTACATGACAAGCGTGTCACCTGAGAGATTGAACGAATGCCCACGCTCTCCTGCCCCATAGAATGAACCGCTCCCCATAGTGAATAGCGACAGTTCCTGTTTTCCCCGGGATGTCGTACGTTCCCCGGTGTCACATATCGCCCGCTGTCCTCCTGACGATATGTTAACCTCCCCTGTTCTCATATTCAATGTCGCGATAACACCTGACGGGGTTGTTACCACTCGTGTTTCCCCTATTGTCGCTTCTTTTCCACCGAAATCACCCGGTGTCAGGACTGCAGCATGGGAAACCGGCACGGTTTCTCCGGGAGCAGTATTTGAAACCTTGATAACATCATCATCTATAACTGTCAGGGTCACGGTGCGTCCTTGCTGTGTAGTGGCCGAAAATTCACTTGTAGCGGCAGCGAGTGTTACCGGAAAGGACAAAAGCATGCCGACGGCAGCTTTGCGAAAATATGTGCTTATATTAAACATCTATGGTATGGTTTTAATGGTTAACATATTATTTCAAGATTGAATCGGCAAGAGCCTCCATCGGACCGATGTCTCCACGTTTCATTCGTGAGCGGATGGTCACAATCGGACTGACTATATCGAGCCCTTTCATCTGTTCCAGCATTTTGAGCATCACACGGCCCGCACACGGTGCCCATGAACCGTTTTCAATAATTCCGGCTCGACGGTTCTGAAAGCCTTTCAGTTGAAGATGGTGCAGGAAATCATACATGGGAGGGAATACACTCGCATCGTATGATGAGGCAGCAACAATCAACCGGCTCATACGGAAAGCGTCCTCTACTGCTTCCGCCATGTCATCGCGACTGAGATCCGCAACAGTAACCTTCTCCACACCTTTACTTTTCAGGATTTCGGCCATCTTGAAAGCCGCCTCGGCAGTCCCGCCATGTATGGATGCGTACGCGATAAATACTCCGTCGGTTTCTGGCTCATACTTGCTCCAGCAATCATATAAGCCGATGTAGTAGGACAGATTTTCGGTCAATACGGGTCCATGAAGAGGGCATATCACCGACACTTCAAGTCCGGCAATTTTTTTTTAGAAGAGCCTGCACCGGAATACCGTATTTGCCACATATATTAAAATAATACCTACGGGCTTCGCAAGCCCAATCCTCGTCATGACTCAACGCTCCGAACTTTCCGAATGCATCAGCCGAGAATATGACCTTGTCGGTAGAATCGTAAGTGACCATTACCTCAGGCCAATGAACCATTGGTGCCATAAAAAACTGCAACGTATGGGTTCCGAGATTAAGGGTATCATTCTCGTTTACCGATATTGTTTTCTCAGAGAAATCCACATCCTCAAAAAATTGCGGCAGCATTTTTATGGCACGCTCCGATGCAACTATACGTACCCCGGGAAAACGTTCTATGGTAGCGGCAATATTACCGGCATGATCAGGTTCCATGTGCTGCACTATCAGATAGTCCGGCTCTTTACCGTTTAGCGCGGTTTCGAGGTTCTGCCACCAATCAGCACTTTTACGGCGATCCACTGTATCCACGATGGCAATCTTCTCATCTTTGATTAAATACGAATTATATGATATGCCGTTGGGCACTATGTATTGACTTTCAAACAGGTCAAGATCTGTATCATCCACTCCAATGTATTCAATCGCTTCGGTTATGTTTTTTTTCATCTCTACATTATTATATATTACGGATACAAAATTATTATTTTTCGACCAATAATCAGAAGCGATTATACAAATTTAGAAGTTGTTTGGATTTCAGGAATCTTCCATAAATTCCTTTGCCGTTGATTTATGATTTTTTTCAAGCGGATTTTCAGATAATCTGTACAGGGAATAGTCATCGGATTTTTACACATCAGACAAGAATCGAGTCCGTACTGCCGGCTTTATACGCAGGCAGTACGGACTCGACAGGGACTTTGTAAAATTAATTATGAAACCTAATGCTGCTTTATCCCTTTGAAACTTAGTTGCATACATGCAACAGTACCGTTGCGTATGATATTCGTGACCTGAAAGACCCCCTCGGCTGTATCACCATGCCCGACAAGGATAATGTCATTTATGCGTATATCCGATACGTAGTCTTCCCTTACCGAACCATGGTATACGGAATTTATGTTAGCGGCTGTCGCTACAACATAATTGAACGAGTTATTACGGATGAATTTTGTTTTCGTATTGCTTTTCCATGATATTGACGAGAAATCCGGATCACTCTCGATGTAAATATCGGCAAGAGCCGGATCGGGGGCAGCCGCAAGAATAAACGGTTGGGACACATCTCCGAGAGAAATGGCATCAGGCATACCGGATGCCGGATCGTAAAGGACGATTCCCGTTTTTTCCGATAGGGATATGAAACGGTTGGTCACCAATACTGAACGTGTCACTTCGACCGTATTGCCAATGTTGTCGATTGCGCTGAATTTCAATTCCACATCAAGGCTGTCACGGTCAGTTTCCGGAGCCGAGTAGATGAATGACCAGGTTATGTTTTTCTGATTGCAGATAGAGTCCAAATACACCGTCTGCCCAAACTGATTATCAAATGATGATACCGTAAATCGGGAAATACAGTCGTGGATTGTGGATATTTCCACTTTATACTGTGCTTTGTCTCCGGACGCTATCGACACCCGGGTTTCACTTCCCGGTGATACAAACAATGCGACATCCGACAAATCGGGTGTCTCGTCGGTACACATTACAAATGTCAGGCATGTAATGAGTGAAAATAATAGGGTCTTGACCGTTTTCATAGAAAAATACCGCAAGAGGGTGTCTCAAGACGAGTCATCCTCTTGCGGAACGTTGATTTAATGTTTTAGTTTATATGCCCTTACCTTGGCGTATTCTTTATTTACGCTTCCAAGAAAAAGTTTCTCTTTCGAAGATGTCTCGAATACAACCTGAAAATAGGTTGCCTCAGGGAACTTCTCCACAAGACTGTAAGCTGCTATATCAAGGTGTTTGTTCATGAACTTGCATCCCTGACATGGTATGCTCAGTTTTTTCTCATGTACAGGGTTGTACATTTCACCGTTAACCTTTTCAATGCTTTTGAAAAGTCCATACACGTATGAACTGTACTCCACTGAGATTTCGGCTTCTCCGAGGTAGCTCAAGTCATTCATACTCATTTCAAGACGCACCTGATCAAATGAATATGACTGATTCTTGGTCACCGAGCCGCATGATGCCACAATCAACGTGATTGCGCATATTGCTATAGCTTTAATTATTTTCATGAGATTACAGTTTAAAGAAATAAGTAAGAGTCAGGCGAGCCTGATGTCCGAGTTTGAAACGGTTGCTGTCAACATCCTTTGAGACGTTATATTCGGTAGTCATGCCGTCCTTGGTGATTGTTCCGTCACTGACGGTAGTGTATTTGCAACTGATGCCATATTCCAGACCTACGGCAAGAGGAAGATTGCACACGTATGCCTGAAGTCCGATAAATGCACCAAGACCGATGTTGAAATTGTTGGCCGATTCGTCAACATCTTCTCCTTCGTCAATATCTTCTTCATAACCCTTGGAACCCCATCCGAAAGGAAGTTCACCACCTACATATACATCGAGGATATTTGAACGGTTGAAGTGATAGGCGATACCGGGATAGAACAACATGCTTGTCTCTTTGTTTGTCGATTCGAATCCGTCACCCTCAACAGTATCCGACTCTTTCCACCATTCGATTCCGAGACGGGCCTCAACCTTGTCTGTCACCATGTATTTGAGGTTGATGAGAGGAAGGGCACTGAAGTCGGAGGGACCGTTACCGATGATATTCTGGAACATATCGGTTGTTGCTCCCAAATATAGACCGAAATCGCCTTTCTCTGCCCTGTTTCCTGTGCGGACAACCTGAGCACTGCTTTCACCTGTAGAGATCTGTGCCTGCATCAACATGCTGCCTGCACAAATGAAACACAAAATTAACGCTAATTTTTTCATAATAAATTAGAAGTTGCAAACGTCGCTGCAAACGTCCGTCCTGTTAGGGTTAGATATTACTGCCAGCAGCATAAGGGAAAATTCCTTTAACAGTACTTTAATTTTGTTCACAAAGGTACAGCATGGCATACGACGGCATGACAGCAGAAGCGTAAATGGATTTTACGGAAGCGTATAATAAATTTACTCCAGTGCAGCATCGGACGTGTCGATGTGTGATGAATAGTATTTGAAGAAATTGTGGTTAAGAGCTTGCGAAATACGCAATAGCATGTCGGTATTGATCGATTCCTGCCGGAAAATATAATACACATTAGGACGCTCGCAATTGATTTTCTTTGCAAGCCATGCCGGTGTGCGCTCCTGGCGGTACAATTCCTGCTGTATAAGCTGTCCTATATGTATCATAAAAAAGGTGGAACCATTTTGTTGCCGACCTTCGTCTGCGGTACCGCCAAGCACCTTTGTAGAGATAAGCACGAAACAGTTCACACCCTGCACAGGTGCGAACTTTTGGAGTCCTGCTTATTCCCCTACTTTCAAATTTGGCGGTTTTCAGACGAGAGAATAAGAGCCAAAAGCTCAAAAATCCTTTATATGTCGTTATTCAAACTAATTCTGTTCTATTGTATTTACTGTTATGGGGTTATAGTGTTATTTTCTTTCACAAAGTTACAAAATTTATATTACCGAAGGAATCTCCTCGGGAATATGCGATGAAAGGATGCGCCATTCCGGCGGATAAAGGTTATTGGCACGATTGCCTATATTCTTGACAAAACCTAACGGATAGTCATTGTAAGTTACAGCCACATAGCCGCGAGGCGTATCTTCCGGCAATACAATAGCTTCATGCCTGAGATACGCAATTGCCGTGCGGTAATCCAGTTCACAGCGATGGAATGCCGCAGGATGTAGCATTGTCGACAACGCCAGCGATTGGGAGGGGACAAGATCCCTGCCCTTGATCATTCCTGCGGTAACACCGGCATGGGTTACATCAAGGGTCGATGACAGCAGTTGAATGGCAACAGCATGTTCCTTTGGGAACACCGTGATAATGCCCCTATCCGACACGTTTATGTCAACATCACAGCCATCTACCCATGAACGGACAGTCTGTAGTTGGGACAAAACCCTATTATCCGGTTTTGCTCCGGTTTTTCCCTTTCGCGGTTGACGGGAGCTTGCCGTACAATCATCCGGCTTTCGCAGCACAGCCACAAACAGTCCCTCTCCATCGGTACGGTGAGGCATGAAACGACTGCATTTCACTCCTGTATCTATTCCAGGAGCGATATTCCATGTTTCCGGCAGTGACAGGTCAATACTCTCGGCACCATACATCCGGCTGATGTACTCTACCGTTTCCTCATTCTCTTTACGATTAAAGGTACAGGTACTGTAAATAAAATAACCTCCGGGGCGCAATGTTTCCCAAAGGTTATCTATTATTTCGCGTTGCCTCGACACGCATTCGTCGACAAGCGACGGACTCCATTGGGATACAGCATCCTCATCTTTACGGAACATTCCCTCTCCCGAACACGGCACATCAGCCGCCACAATATCAAAGAAGTCGGGTATGCTCCTGAATTTTGCAGTATCGCCTCGACATACGACACACGACGGATACCCCCATTTGATGATATTCTCCCGCAACACCGATGCCCGCGATGGGTTATACTCATTGGCTACCACAAGCGAGCCGGCAGGTAATGCGTCTATCGCGGCAGTGGTCTTCCCTCCGGGTGCCGCACATGCATCAAGATAGCGGATGGGGCTATGTCCTCCCGACGTCAGACGCTTCACTATATGACCGATTATCATCGACGAAGCATCCTGAACATAATACAATCCCTGATGCATCGCCGGGTCGAATGTGAATTGTTCCCGGTCTTCAAGATAAAACCCCGCATCACACCACGCAACACCGCGCCTACTCGCCGGCCGGGATATACCCTTCCGCGTATTGCACCTCACCGACACTGCCGGTGGCAAGGAAAGTGCCTCTACCAGCCCGTCAAGCAGCCGGCTGTCATAGCTCCTTATCTGCGCGACAAATTCCTGCGGGATTCCCATAGTGCGATACCGTCACTTACACATTAGTGGCAACCGCCACAGTGGTCTCCCGAACAGCCGCAATCGTCCCCGCAACCGTCATCATGACAACCGCAACCACATCCACAGCCGTGTTCGGGCTGAAGCTCTTCGGCTGTCGCATCACGCACTGCAATGATTTTACCGGCAAACCGCACATCCTTGCCGGCAAGAGGATGATTGAAATCCATTGTCACCTTCTGAAGGCTTACCGATGTGACAAGCCCGTTAATACGATAACCGTCGGCTGTCATCATAGGGACTACAGCCCCGGCCTTTATATGTTCTTCGTCAAACTTGCCGTCGACTTCGAATATCTCACGGTCGAGTTCCGCAACCTGTTCCGGATCATGAGGGCCGAAAGCATCAGCGGCTTTTACTATAAGGTCAAAGCTCCCTCCTGCTTCAAGTCCTTCGATAGCTTTTTCAAGAGGGACTATCATTCCGCGTGTCACGCCGAACACTATTTTTTCCGGGTCACTGCTGTCAGTCTGATGTACAAGTTTCTGGCTACCGTCTGCAGCCACTTCGTAGAGATCGTATCCGAGTTCTACGTATTTTCCGGCTTCTATTCTTTCCATATATATTATTATGTTTTTGATTTTTACAATTTTGTGTAAGGGACATCAGTCCTTACCTGTTATGATTTTCTTTATATCATGCAATTTGTTGAGAGCCGACATTGGAGTAAGATTATTTATGTCAAGATCAAGAATCTCATCCCGCACCTGACTGAGAACCGGATCATCAAGCTGGAAAAACGACAACTGCATCCCGCTTCGTTGCTCGGCAACATCTCCAAGGTCTTTCCCTATCGATTCCTTGCGGTTATTTGTTTCAAGATGCCGCAACACTTCGTCGGCACGTTGGACTATAGATGGTGGCATTCCGGCCAGCTTGGCCACATGAATACCGAAACTGTGCTCACTGCCTCCGCGGGCAAGTTTGCGCAGGAACACGACTTTGCCGTTTATCTCTTTCACCGACACATTATAGTTGACCACCCTTGAATAGCTCTTCTCCATCTCATTAAGCTCATGATAGTGCGTGGCAAACAATGTTTTCGGCCGCATATTCCCATATTCATGGATATGCTCCACAATCGCCCATGCAATGGAAATGCCGTCATAAGTAGATGTCCCTCGTCCCAATTCGTCAAAAAGAATGAGGCTGCGTTCGCTCATATTGTTGAGTATCGAAGCCGCTTCATTCATCTCCACCATGAATGTCGACTCGCCAAGAGAGATATTGTCCGACGCTCCGACACGGGTAAATATCTTGTCGACAACTCCTATACGTGCACTTTCTGCTGCAACGAAACACCCTATCTGAGCCATGAGCACATTCAACGCTGTCTGTCTCAACAACGCCGACTTACCCGACATGTTAGGCCCGGTGATCATCATCACCTGTGTACCGTTATTGGACAATGATACGGAATTTGTTATATACGGTTCGCCCGCCGGAAGTTCTTTTTCAATCACCGGATGACGGCCTTCGACAATATCGATTGTCAACGAGTCATCGATAACAGGACGGTTATAATGGTTTTCCATTGCCACACGCGTAAACGCCGTGAGGCAGTCAAGGCGGGCCACAAGCGAGGCGTCAAGCTGTATGGCAGGGATATATTCGGCAAGACGTGCCACAAGATCATTATAGAGCCGTGTCTCTATAATGAGTATCCGTTCCTGTGCCCCGAGTATTTTCTCTTCATACTCTTTCAGTTCCTGAGTGATATACCGTTCCGCATTGACAAGCGTCTGTTTGCGTATCCACTCCGACGGGACTTTGCTCTTATGGGAGTTCGTCACCTCGATATAGTAGCCGAACACATTATTGTACCCCACTTTCAGCGACGGTATTCCTGTCGCTTCACTTTCTCTCGCTTGGATTCTCATCAGATAATCCTTGCCTTGGAACGCAATCTCCCGCAACTCGTCAAGCTCGGCATCCACACCGGCTCTTATTACCGTACCCTTATTGGTTGCTGTCGGGGCATCGTCCACTATTTCGCGGGCTATCCGGTCCCGCATCGACACACACGGATTAAGCTGCTCGCCTATCGCATGCAACGCTTCCTGTTCTGAACCGCTGCACAGGTTCTTTATCGGCTCTATCGCGGTAAGTGCATTGCGCAGTTGCACAACCTCTCGGGGAGTGATACGCCCAACGGCAACTTTCGAGATAAGACGCTCCAAGTCCCCGATCTGCTCAAGCGCATTTTTCAATGTTTCCCGCTCTTCTGGATGACGGAAAAAATATTCTACCACGTCAAGACGGTCGTTGATTGTCTTGACCTCCTTGAGCGGGAACAGCACCCACCTGCGCAACAGCCTTGCTCCCATCGGGCTTACAGTTCGGTCGATGACATCAAGCAGGCTCTTTCCCTCATCTCCCATACTGTCGATAAGTTCCAGATTCCGTACCGTAAACTTGTCAAGCCTCACATAACGGTCCTCTTCTATGCGTGACAGCCGGTTGATGTGGCTTATCTGTGTATGTTGGGTTATATCGAGATAATGCAGTATCGCTCCCGAGGCGATGATTGCTGAAGTCATACGGTGGATTCCGAAACCCTTGAGATTACTCATCTCAAATTGCTTCAGCAACCGGTCCATGGCCGCATCTTCAGTAAAAATCCAGTCGTCAAGCTCAAATGTGAAATAACGGGTCGAGAACGACTCCTCTACCTTGGAACGATTACCGCGCTCCACAAGAAGCTCTTTAGGAGCAAAATTTCCCAACAGTTTGTCGATATAGTCGATACTGCCCTCTGCTGTAAGAAATTCCCCGGTACTGATATCAAGGAAAGACACGCCACACACCGTGCGCGTGAAGTGCACTGCAGCAACGAAGTTATTCTCCCGATGGTTCAGTATATTGTCATTTATCGATACTCCCGGAGTGACCAGCTCGGTAATCCCACGCTTTACAAGTTTCTTTGTCAGTTTCGGATCTTCAAGCTGTTCACATATCGCGACGCGCTTCCCGGCACGCACAAGCTTGGGCAGATAAGTATCGAGAGCATGATGAGGAAACCCGGCAAGTTCTACAAACTGAGCAGCTCCGTTGGCACGACGGGTAAGGGTTATGCCGAGAATTTCCGAAGAGGCAATGGCGTCGTCAGAGAATGTCTCATAGAAGTCCCCCACCCTGAAAAGCAGAATGGCATCGGGATGTTTCTGCTTCATCTCGATATACTGCTTCATCAACGGGGTTTCTACTATTGTTTTCGCCACAATCCGGAATTTGGTATTTTTATACTGTCGTCAGCGTGCCTGCGATACCCGTCAGCCTTCGATTCTCGACTTGATTGACTCCGTTTCTTTTTCGTAACCGGGCTTGGCAAGCAGGGCAAACATATTGCGTTTGTAATCCTCGACTCCCGGTTGGTTAAACGGATTTACACCGAGGATATACCCGCTGATTCCGCACGCCTTCTCGAAGAAATATATCAGCTGTCCGAGATACTCCTCCTTTAAAGCAGGGATTGTGATACGCAAGTTGGGGACACCGCCGTCCACATGCGCGATACGTGTTCCAAGTTCAGCCATCTTGTTCACCTCATCCACTCGCTTGCCGGCAATATAGTTCAGCCCGTCAAGATTAGCCTCATCACTCGGGATTACTACTTCATGTTCCTGTGTCTCAACTGACAGCACTGTTTCAAATATTGTTCTCTCCCCGTCCTGAATCCATTGTCCCATCGAGTGGAGATCCGTGGAATTATCGACAGCGGCGGGGAATATACCCTTGTGGTCTTTACCTTCACTCTCCCCATAGAGCTGCTTCCACCACTCTCCGAAATAATGCAGCTTCGGATTATAGTTGACAAGTATCTCTATTTTCTTTCCTGCATTATAAAGCGCATTGCGTGTTTTGGCATAAACCTCGGCAATATTATCGGCAGAGTGGCATTTCGTCGCATTCTCCATGTCGGCGGCCCCTTGTACCAATGCCTTGATGTCATATCCTGCTACCGCGATAGGAAGCAGCCCCACAGGACTTAACACCGAGAAACGCCCGCCTACACTGTCCTCAATCACAAATGTCTTGTAACCCTCCTCTGTCGCAAGTTGGCGTAATGCCCCACGCTTGGCATCGGTGATCGCTACTATACGCTTTGACGCTTCCGCTTTTCCGAGCTGGCTTTCAAGCTGCTCCTTGAGCAGGCGGAATGCGATTGCCGGTTCGGTAGTTGTTCCCGACTTGGATATTACGATTATTCCGAATTTTTTACCTTTCAGATAGCTTTGCAGTTCATAAAGATAATCTTCACCTATATTTTGTCCCGCAAAAAGCACCTGCGGGTTACCATTGCCATTACGGTAAGCCGCAAAAGAATCACTCAGTGCCTCTATCACTGCCTTTGCCCCGAGATAACTGCCACCGATGCCTATCGCCACAACCGCCTCGCAGTCATTACGCAGCGATACGGCTGTAGCCTGTATGTCGTCGATAAGTCCTGCCGGAGTACGTGACGGAAGGTCAAGCCATCCCAGAAAATCGTTTCCGGCTCCTGAACCTGTGTGCAACTTGTCGAGCGCATTGGCGGCTGAAGCGTCAAGACCGTTGATGTCAGCTTCGGTGACAGCACCGAGCGCGTTTTTGATGTTTATCTGAATCTGTCTCATTGTATTTTCTGATTGTATGATATAATGGTTGTATTAAATGAATGTTTCCGACATCGCGCTGATAACCTTTTCAGGCGACATATTGCGGTACAGAATGTCATAGACCCCGTCAAGGATAGGCATCGACACCTGATAACGGGTCGAATTTATTTCATGGATACACTTTGTCCCATAATACCCCTCAGCCGTCTGTTCCATCTCCATCATGGCAGTCTTCACCGAATACCCGCGCCCTATTATTGCCCCAAGATTATGATTGCGGCTGAACTTGGAATAGGATGTCACAAGCAGGTCGCCAAGATACACCGAGTCGCATATCTGACGCTGCCCTGGACATGCCGCATTAAGGAATCTTTCCATTTCCCTAAGGGCATTGGAAACGAGCATTGCCGAGAAGTTATCTCCCGCTTTTAATCCGTGGACAATTCCCGACGCTATGGAATACACATTCTTTAGCACCGCAGCATACTCGATTCCGTCAACATCGGTCGATGTGATTGTTTTCATCGCCTTGCCGGCAAGACAACGGGCAAAAGCCTCACCATGAGGAAGATCATGACAGCCCACTGTCAGGAACGACAACCGGTCGAGAGCTACTTCTTCAGCATGGCACGGACCACTGATAACAAGCATCTTATTCGGATCAACACCATATTTCTCAGTCATATATTGCGATATGATTACATTCTCGTCAGGAACAATCCCCTTTACGGCCGAGACAATGTACTTGTCGCTTATATCGACTGTCAGTTTGGCAAGATGCGATTTGAAATATGGCGACGGCATTACCATCAGCAACGTGTCGGCCTGACGGCATATCTCATTTATGTCCGAAGAAAATTCTATGCGTTCGATATCAAGTTCAACCGATGACAGATATGTGGGGTTATGCCTGAGACGCTTGAAGTCGGCAATACGGTCATCCCTGCGCATATACCACAGTATCGACTCGCAGTTGTATAATAAAAGCTTGGCGAGGGCGGTAGCCCAGCTACCGCCACCCATCACAGCTATATTTCCGGGGAAATTCATGGCGTTTCTGAAAAGAGGTTGTCTTTGTATGGTGTGTAGTCTTTTATTTCTTGGCCGAATCGATCCAGCAGGTCACTTCATCGGCAGTAGGATTCTTCAACTCAAGCTTATATTTCTTGTTTATTCCGCAAAGATCCTGATGAAGCTTGCCGGCCGATGCCACTGCACCGAGCTGATCCACGGTAAGCACACCGGCTTTCTGTAACGGGGCAACCCATTCCGAAGGCACGCCGATAGCCACATACGCCGATTCTCTGTCGCGGCGTTGCGTCTTTTCAGGACGCATCTGCGGGAAAAGCAGCACCTCCTGGATTGTGGTCTGGCCGGTCATGAGCATCGTCAGGCGATCCATCCCTATACCCATGCCCGAAGTAGGAGGCATCCCATACTCAAGGGCACGTATAAAGTCCTTGTCGATAATCATCGCCTCGTCATCACCCTTCTCCCCGAGACGCATCTGCTCTACAAACCGCTCATACTGGTCGATCGGGTCATTAAGTTCTGAATAGGCATTGGCAAGTTCTTTTCCGTTAACCATAAGTTCAAAACGTTCGGTCAACTCAGGATTGTTACGATGACGCTTGGTGAGCGGTGACATCTCTATCGGATAGTCGATGATGAATGTTGGCTGGATATAGTTACCCTCACACTTTTCTCCGAATATCTCATCGATGAGCTTTCCTTTACCCATGCTTTCATCAACCTCAATATCCAGAGTCTTGCACACTTCACGCAACTGCGCTTCATCCATGCCGGTAATATCGACACCCGTGAACTCCTTGATGGCATCGGTCATTGTGACACGCTTGTACGGAGCTTTGAAATCTATCACATTGTCCCCGACCTTTACCTCGGTGGTACCGTTTACATCAAGACATATCTTTTCAAGCATTTTCTCGGTGAACTCCATCATCCAGTTGTAGTCCTTGTACGAAACATATATCTCCATACATGTAAACTCCGGATTGTGAGTACGGTCCATCCCCTCGTTTCGGAAATTCTTGGAGAACTCATAGACACCCTCAAAACCGCCCACAATCAATCGTTTGAGATACAACTCGTCGGCAATTCTGAGATACAACGGAATGTCAAGCGCATTATGATGCGTGATGAACGGGCGAGCCGATGCCCCGCCGGGAATCGACTGCAATATCGGAGTCTCCACCTCCATATACCCATGTTCATTGAAATACTGGCGCATAGAATTGAACACCTTGGTACGCTTGATAAAAATATCCTTCACTCCGTCATTAACTACCAGATCGACATAACGGCGACGGTAACGCAATTCAGGATCATCAAACGCGTCGTAAGTCACTCCGTCCTTAACCTTTACTATAGGCAACGGGCGCAATGACTTGCTCAGTACCGTCAGGCTGCGGGCATGCACGGTAATCTCTCCCATTTGTGTACGGAACACAAATCCTTCTATCCCCACAAAATCCCCTATATCCAGAAGTTTCTTGAACACGACATTGTACAGATCCTTATTCTCATCGGGACAAAGGTCATCGCGGCTTATGTACACCTGTATCCTTCCACAGGCATCCTGTATCTCGATAAACGAGGCCTTGCCCATGATACGGCGGCTCATGATACGTCCCGCAATACTCACTTCCCGCTGCGGGGCATCATCACTGAAATTATCCTTTATCTCATCAGTATGACCGGTAACCTTATATTCTGCTGCGGGATAAGGGTCGATTCCCATTTTCCGCATTTCGTCGAGGCTGCCACGACGCACTATCTCCTGTTCGCTGAGTTCAAGTAAGTTCATATCACTATGCAGTTTATCAAATATTTGCAAAATTAATCAATCCCCGCCACATTTCAGCCATATTCACCCCAAATTCTTCCCATTCTCCCCATCTGCAAAATTGTTTTTACAACATAATTCCTACAATAAGAGGATGCCTCATTTTGAGACACCCTCCTATCTATATGGGGAAAGGCAAGGAATTACCAGGTACGAGTAAGCAGCCATATACCTTTGCTATAGTTATCTCTTTTTATTCGATAGTGTCTATTACCACGTTTGGGGTCAGGGTCTGGAATTTTAACCTGAATTTCACCCTCTTTAGAAACATGTTCTGGGGAACGGGAATCTATTATATTCCAAAATGGCATAATGTCTAAAAGAGGACCTGCCACCTGCTCTATTTCATAATGAGGTGTGCCTTCTATTTCTAAGTCAGGATTTGCGCCAACCATTATAGTCTTTACTCTAACAATGAGTTTTACGCTATCCGGCTTCTCTTCATTTGCTCCTTTGTAACAATAGAGCACTTTTCTCGGTTTACTTGAGAATTCTCTTATGCCATAAAAAACATAATTACGAGTTGAGTTTTTTAGAAGTGAATCTATACGGAACCCTATTGTATCTTGTACAGCAGATTCAAAAAATAGCGCAGGAGTTTGGCTATGCATAGATGACGCGATTAGCATCAATACAAAAACTAAGACTAACTTTTTCATAGAGTATCGTTGTATTTTTGAATTATAATAAAAACTATTAAACACATAGGGCAACCGCATCAAAATTTGAAGTTTTACAGAAAGCTGTTAATTGTATTTCGAGATTATCTCAAAGCGATTTTGACCGATAAGCCACAATTTCCAATATCCGACCGCAAATATATACATAAAATGCCGGCTTTTCACCCCCACGTCAATTTTTCTTAATAAGCCCGCGCGACAAGTCCTCTCCCTACGAGGGCGAGGTGGCACGCAGTGCCGGAGAGGGTCTCCCATCCCCAAAGTAAGAAACACTGAAAACATCAATCTGACCCGACAACCCCATAACTGACCATGGGCGGTGTCCTCAGTTCGGGCACAGCCCTTTTCATGTTAACAATGTCAATGTCCT
>JAFTRI010000014.1 GCA_017462345.1 Muribaculaceae bacterium | reverse complement strand
TTCTGACCGCCGAAACCAGGATTAACGCTCATGAGAAGCACAAGGTCGAGTTCCCCGATGATATCCTTCAACAGATGTACGGGAGTAGAAGGATTCAATGTAACGCCGGCCATCATGCCCGCATCCTTTATCTGCGTCACAGCACGATGCAGGTGCGTGCATGCCTCATAGTGGCTATTCATTATACGAGCATTTATATCCTTCATCGCCGGCAGATAGTTCATGGGGTTGACAACCATCAGATGCACATCAAGCGGTTTCTCACAAAGCTCAGCCACATATTTGAGCACCGGGGGGCCGAATGAGAGGTTAGGGACAAAGACTCCGTCCATAATATCAATGTGCAACCACTCAGCCTCACTGCTGTTAATCATTTTCAAATCCTCTTGCAGGTTGCCGAAGTTAGCCGACAACAACGATGGGGAAACAATCTGTGCCATAATATCACTTATTACATTTCAATTCAAAGCCTTCAATGGAAAAACCACGCAGGAGGTCGGCTACCGGCATACGTTTCTTGCCCGCAAGCTGCACCTCGACTAGCGAGATATAACCGCCTTCGACTGCTACCTTCACGAATGTCTTGCCGTCCGTCAACAGCGTACCGCATGGTTTGTTGTGTGCCGACAGTTCCTTTTCTACCTCATACACTTTCAATGCGACCTCCTTGTCCTGAGCATCGACAAGCTCGCACCATGCCGCGGGATACGGTGACATTCCACGTACGAAATCATATACCTGACTGGCACTCTTGCCCCAATCGATGCGGCATGTCTCACGGAAAATCTTCGGTGCAGGGCGCAAGTCACACTCATTATCGTACATCTCAGTCTGCTCAACGGCCGTAGCCTCGCCACGGACAATAGCCTCGACTGTGCGTAGCACGGTATCGCCCCCCTGCAGCATCAGTTTGTCGTGAAGAGTACCCGCATTATCCTTCTCGTCAATGGCAACGACATCACGATAAATGATATCTCCGGTATCAATCTCATGCTTGAGGAAGAACGTTGTGACGCCAGTCTCCTTGTCACCGTTTATTATTGCCCAATTGATAGGCGCCGCGCCGCGATACTGCGGCAAGAGCGATGCATGCAGGTTGAATGTTCCCAAGCGAGGCATGTTCCATACACTCTCGGGGAGCATGCGGAAAGCAACTACAATCTGCAGGTCGGCACTCCACTCGCGCAACGCATCCAAGAAAGCCTCATCTTTCAGAGACTCAGGCTGCAGGACAGGAAGATTCTCGGCCACCGCAAACTGTTTGACAGGGCTCATTAGCAACTGGTTGCCTCGTTTGTTTATCATCTTGTCGGGCATAGTAACTACACCGACAACCTCATATCCGCACTCGCTGCACGCACGCTGGTTCTCAAGCAGCCGGCGCAATGGTTCCACCGCAAAATCAGGTGTTCCAAGATATACTATACGCAATTTTTCCATAATCAATCAGATGTAAATTCCAACAACGTCTTACGGTAAGCCGTAAATATTGCCGATTTTGATATAAAGCCGATATA
>JAFTRI010000013.1 GCA_017462345.1 Muribaculaceae bacterium | reverse complement strand
GGCAACATAGAGGGCGTCATTATAGATCTGCATCTGGAACGGGTGTGCGCCTGCCGGTATTCCTGTGTCGTAGGTGGTGCCGTTCTGCTTGTACAGGATGTTGCCGCCCTTGTGGGCGATATACAGCCCGCCGGGGAGTGCTGCTGTCGTGGCTTGTGTAGCTGTAAAACAGGATGTTGACAGCATCAGCAGTGCCGCTAATCTGAGTGGATTGGTTTGTTCCATTAGTTTTTGATTTTTGAGATTATTTCTTATTCTGCAAAATTAAGGCTAAAAAGCGGCAATTTACCCCCACTTTTAAGATTATTAAAATAATATAAAATGTATAAAATCGGGCGCGGTTGTACCGTCCAGACGGATGTGTGTGTAGCGTGGTTTGGTATAAAGGAAACAAGGGACTGTGTCAACTGACACAGTCCCTTGTCGTGATGTTAATATGAGTAACGGGGATTAGCCGTTAACTTTCTTCATGTGGGCGATGAGTTCGAGAACTTTGTTAGAGTAGCCGATCTCGTTATCGTACCAAGATACAACCTTAACGAAAGTGTCGGTCAATGCGATACCTGCCTTAGCGTCGAAGATAGAAGTGCGGGTGTCACCGAGGAAGTCGCTTGAAACAACTGCGTCTTCAGTGTAACCGAGTACGCCGGCGAGTTCGCCTTCAGAAGCTTCTTTCATTGCAGCGCAGATTTCAGCGTAGGTTGCGGGCTTAGCAAGGTTAACGGTGAGGTCAACAACTGATACGTCAAGTGTGGGAACACGCATTGCCATACCGGTCAACTTGCCGTTGAGTTCGGGGATAACTTTACCTACAGCCTTAGCAGCACCGGTAGAAGAGGGAATGATGTTGCCTGCTGCAGCACGACCACCACGCCAGTCTTTCAATGAAGGACCGTCAACAGTTTTCTGAGTGGCAGTGGTAGAGTGAACTGTGGTCATAAGACCGTCAGCGATACCCCATTTGTCATTCAATACCTTAGCGATGGGAGCCAAGCAGTTGGTGGTACAAGAAGCGTTAGAAACGAACTGGGTACCCTTGGCATATTTGTCAAAGTTCACGCCGCAAACGAACATGGGGGTGTCGTCCTTGGAAGGAGCAGACATAACCACATATTTAGCACCTGCGTCGATGTGACCCTGAGCTTTTTCTTTAGTAAGGAAGAGACCGGTTGACTCAACAACGTATTCAGCTCCAACTTCGTTCCATTTGAGGTCAGCGGGGTTGCGTTCAGCTGTTACGCGGATGTTCTTGCCGTTTACAATCAACAGGCTTTTTTCCAGGTCAAAGTCGATAGTTCCTTCGAACTGACCGTGCATTGTGTCATATTTGAGCATGTAAGCCAAATAATCAACGGGACACAAGTCGTTGATACCTACAATTTCAATGTCGTTTCTGTTTTGAGCAGCGCGGAAAACGAAACGTCCGATACGGCCGAAGCCGTTAATACCTACTTTTGTCATAATTAATTAAAAAATATTGGGTTATGATATAATAAATTCCTATGTTCCATGCCCGCTCAGGCGTTGGAAAACTATCGGTTGTCACATCGCCCTACTTTTGGCATCGCAAAAGTAATAATTTTTTTTCAAATAGATGAGTGCAAGGGGCAAATAAAGGAATTATTTCCTTAATTTTGTAGGGAAATAGAATTTTGGAACAAAAAACATAAATACACAACTATTATGAAGAGTAAATTTCTCTCTGATTTTAAGGATTTTGCCATGAAAGGCAATGTGATAGACATGGCTGTCGGTGTTATCATCGGCGGTGCGTTTGGAAAGATAGTGACATCGCTTGTGAATGATGTGATCATGCCGGCTATCGGGAAACTGACCGGTGGTGTCAATTTTTCAGATCTGAGCTATGTGCTTACTCCGGCAACGGTTGACCCTGTGACCGGAGAGGAGACGGCTGCTGCGGTGCTGATAAAGTACGGTGCATTCATTCAGAATATAGTCGATTTCGTTATTATCGCATTCTGTATTTTCGTGGCGATAAGAATGCTTGCAAAACTGAAAAGGAAAAAAGAGGAAGTTCCTGCTCCGGCTGCGCCTCCGGCTCCATCGAAAGAGGAACTGCTTCTCACTGAAATACGCGACTTGTTGAAGGAAAAGTCGGGAAAGTAGCAAAAAATAACGGGGAGACGCTTTCACAGTGTCTCCTCGCCTAAATAATAAACCAATCATTATCACATTTCTTGCAATGGAAAAAGTAATCTTGCTATGTACCTATAAAACACGGCAGGAATAAAAAAGTTCGACGGAATGGATGTTTAACATTGATGTTGCATAATGTTGCCCACGGGTATGTGTATCTTTGTATCGTCATTGAAATGTGGCAATGAATAACAGTCTAAATACCAAAACAAGCCAACAAGTATGGAAAAGAAAAAGACGACAATAAAGAAAAGTGCGGAAAAGAATGAAGATCCGCGTGTGGCCAAATTGAATGCCTTGAGCAATGCAATGGCCAAAATCGAGAAAAGTTACGGTCGCGGGGCTGTCATGAAACTCGGTGATGAGAAGGTAGAGGATGTAGAGGTTATCTCAACCGGCTCGATAGGGCTTAATTTTGCCCTTGGAGTGGGCGGATTCCCGCGAGGCCGTATCATTGAGATATTCGGGCCTGAATCGTCGGGTAAGACCACGCTTGCGATCCATGCGATAGCCGAGGCACAGAAAGCCGGAGGTATTGCAGCGATGATAGATGCCGAACATGCCTTTGACCGTTTCTATGCCGAGAAACTGGGTGTGGATGTGAATAACCTTCTTATCTCACAGCCCGATAATGGAGAGCAGGCACTTGAAATCGCAGAACAGCTCATCCGTTCGTCAGCGATTGACATAATTGTCGTGGACTCGGTTGCGGCATTGACACCCAAGAGCGAGATAGAAGGGGATATGGGGGATCGTAATATGGGGCTGCAGGCGCGGCTTATGTCCCAGGCGATGCGCAAACTGACCGGAACAATCGCCCGTACCAATACGACGTGTATCTTCATCAATCAGCTTCGTGAAAAAATCGGTGCTATGTGGGGCCCGTCGGAAACCACTACCGGCGGTAATGCGCTGAAGTTCTATGCCTCGGTGAGGGTGGAGATACGCCCGGGTACTGCGATAAAGGCCGGTGATGAGATACTCGGACGTCTTGCCAAGGTCAAGGTTGTCAAGAATAAGGTTGCCCCCCCATTCCGTCGTGCCGAGTTTGACATCATGTTTGGAGAGGGGATCTCGAAAACAGGTGAAATAATCGATCTCGGAGTGGAATTCGATATAATAAATAAGAGCGGTTCATGGTTCAGCTACAACGGCAGCAAAATTGCGCAGGGCAGGGATGCCGCCAAACGTATGATTGCCGACAATCCTGAACTTGCCGAGGAGCTTGAATCCAAAATAATGCTGGCATTAAAGGATGCGGAAGCCAATGGCACGCGCAAGTCAAAGAAGAAACCCAAGCTTAAATCAAGCGGTAAGGCTGATGCCGAAGATGTGGAGGCTGACGACTTTGATGCTGATCTTCCCGATGACGACGATTTCTCAATTGAGGAGGATGTGATGGAAGATTAATGCATTTTTCCGAAAAAATTTCAAGAACGGTTAAACCTTTTGCATCGCGACAAGTCTATTAACGCGGATTAAAGGAAAAAAGATGAAGGTTTGTATTCGTTACCTTGTAATATGGGTATTGGTAAATTTAGCATCAATCGGTTCGATTGATGCTTCTGTTGTCAGCGGCCGTGTCAATGACAGTGCTGGGGAGCCGCTTGTGGAGGCTACCGTCAAATTGCTGAGTGCGCGGGACAGTGCATTCGTAAAGGGGACAACTGCCGATTCCCGCGGACGTTTCAGGATAAGTGGAGTGAATCCGGGGAAATATATTGTACAATGTACGTATATCGGTTACAATACGGCGTATTCCAATGTCACGGTTGGGGATGATCCCGTGAGGGTGAAGCCGATAGTCATGGGCGAGTCATCGGTCATGCTCGGAGAGACAACCGTCGTGGGGGTCAAGACTCAGGTAAAGGTGATGGAGGATACGGTGGAATTTAATGCCGATTCCTATAAGACGCAGCCTAATGCTGTGGTTGAAGACCTGTTGAAACGTCTGCCGGGGGTAGAGGTGGACTCTGACGGAAAAATTACCGCCAACGGGAAAGAGGTGACGAAGATACTTATTGACGGGAAGGAATTTTTCTCGGATGACCCCAAGGTCGCTTCCAAGAATCTGCCGGTCGAGATGGTGGACAAACTTCAGGTAGTGGACCGCAAGAGTGATCTGGCACGCCTGACCGGAGTCGATGACGGGGAGGATGAGACGGTTATAAACCTTACCGTGAAAAAGGGGATGAAGAACGGGTGGTTCGGCCATGCAGAGGCGGGTTATGGAACGGATGACCGGTATAAGGCGTCATTCAATGTCAACCGGTTCTGGAATGACAATCAGATAACTTTTCTCGGGAATGCCAACAACATAAACGAACTTGGCTTCACTGACGGTAACGGCCAGCGTTTCCGCCGGTTCGGCGGTGATAACGGTATAAATTCATCGCAATCATTCGGCGTTAATTTCAATGTAGGCAAAGATGACAAGTTCCGTGCCGGCGGTGACGTGATGTACAGCCACAGCGACAAGGACACGCGCACGACCCAGGAACGCCAATACCTGTTCACTGACTCCACATCCTTTGCCAAGACCGGAAAGGATACTCGGGACAAGGGTCATAACATACGGGGGGATTTCCGGATAAAATGGGATATAGACTCGTTTAATGTCATTGAATTCCGCCCGAAATTCTCGGTGAACATGAACGATTCGGAAAGTGTCGATTCAACGCTTACGCTTGCCGGGACAGGAGATAAGGTAAACCGCAGTTTCAATCGTGGGGACTCTGACGGGAATTCATTTGAATTTGGCGGTGAACTGGTATATAACCACAAATTCCGTAGCCGTCCCGGCCGATCTTATTCATTACAGTTGAGGTACAATCTGAGCAACGTTACCGAAGACCAGAACTCATACGCGTTCAACCAGTTTTTTCTGCTCGACTCGATAGATGTGCTTGACCAGTTCACCGATAATTACACGTGGAGCAACATGGTGCAGGCGCGTGCCACTTGGACTGAGCCGTTAGGGGATGTGAAGAACGGACGTTTCCTTACATTTTCCTACAGGGTGCAGTACAAGTGGAACAATGCCGACAGGCTTGTCTATGACCACCCGGTATATTTCCCCGAGGGGAATATGGACGGTATTCCGGTTATTGACTATAGCGGGCAGCTGTTCAATGATACCTTGAGCAACAGTTTCCGCAATAATTTCTTCAATCAGGATATACGCTTGGGTTTCAAACAGGTAAGGAAAACCTATACGGTCGATGTGGGAGTGTCATTTACGCCGTCGATGTCCCGCAGCAGGGATCTGATAAACTCCAGGCGCAATATCCCTACACGGTGGGTGTGGAATTATGCCCCCTATCTGCGCTATCGCTACAAGTTGGGCAAGAACCGTTCGATAAATGTAAATTACCGCGGACGCACATCAGAACCGTCGATGACGCAGTTGCAGCCGGTAGCCGACACGTCCGACCCCTTGCGTATCGTGGTCGGAAACCCGGATCTTGACCCGACATTCACCCATAATGTGAGGTTGCGATTTCAGGATTTCAATCCTGAAGCCCAGCGGTCGATAATGGTTATGGCCGATGCACAGGTAGCACAGAACAGTATTATTTCCCGTACATCGTTCAATCCGGAAACCGGTGGTCAGGTCACGACATATACCAATGTCAACGGAGTGTGGAACGCAAGGTTGATGAACATGGTGTCGATGCCATTCAGGAACAAGAGTTGGCAATTCACAAATAATATCTTCACTAATTACAGTGCGACAGTAGGGTATAATAACGGTAAGCGCAACCGTAGCGGGGCATTTATGGTCAGTGAATCATTCTCAATCGCTTTCCGTCCTGATAATGTGGAACTTGAATTACGCCCGTTCTATAACTTGCAGACAACCCGGAATTCGGTCCAGACAGGTTCTAACCGTGATGTGCACACATACGGCGGACGCTTTAACGGGGCGTATTATACACCTTTCGGCCTGTCGTTCAATACCGATGTGTCATTTTCGGCAACTGAGGGCTATTCGGCAGGATATGACACCAAACAGTGGCTGTGGAATGCTCAGGTGTCATATCAGTTCCTCAAAGGAAGGTCTGCAACGGTTGCGGTCAAGGTATATGACCTGTTACAACAGAAATCGAATATACGACGTACTGTAACCGCCAACTATATCGACGATATAAATTATAATGCACTCACGCGCTATTTTATGGTGACGTTTGCGTATAAGTTCAATACGTTCGGGAAAGGCGGAACGCCTGAAAGCAAGAATGACGGCTTTATGCGTCGTGGACCTATGGGTGGTCGTCCGCCGAGATGAGCCTAAAATTCCGCGAAAGCAAGAGGAAGCAATGATTTGACCGATGGCAGGATGTATATCCCGTTACTCCCTGCAAGGTATATTTTCACGTCTCTTCCAGCTAACGTCTCATATTCAAGCAGCGATTGCCGGCAACTGCCACATGGAGAGATGGGTTGCGTCACTTCTTCTCCGGTAGTGTCGCGTGCCGCGATTGCAATTGCTGTAAAACCGGCTTCGGGATAGCGGGCGTGGGCATAGAAGCATGCCGAGCGTTCGGCGCATGTGCCTGATGAGAACGCGGCGTTTTCCTGATTGGAGCCGGTTATAATTTCCCCATTGTCCAGCAGGATGGCTGCGCCTACGTTGAAATGGCTGTAGGGGGCGTAGGAGCGGTGAGTGGCTTCACGTGCCAAACTGATTAGATGCTGTTCTTGCGGGTCAAGCTCATTGTAGGTCGCCACTTTAATGGGGGTTATAATTTTCAGGTCTTTCATGATTGTACTATTTTGTACAAATATAAACAATTAAATCGTAATTGCGGTTGATAATGTCCGGCATGAAAAAACGGAGGACACTTGCCATGCAGTGTTGCCCTCCGTTGTGTAATCTGGATATGGGATATTATTTTACCTCCCAAGTCTCGCCAGCAAGAATCATGTCGCGAAGGCTTGAGAAACCTTTGCGTTCCCGTACTTCGGCAACCTGATGGTCTATCTCCTCATTATAGGTGAGTCCTTCGACATCGCGTATGACACCGATTGCAAGCGGCAGGTCATATCCGTCCATCATGGCGAGTTGCTGATGCAGGAAGTTGCTTTGGCAGTGTGCATCATGGACGAGTACATCGTCGATGGTATATCCGTCCTTGCCTATTTTCACGGCTTTGAGCAGGAATCCGTCACGTACAAGGCCTTTGTTGCTGTCTTTTCCAAAAATCATCTTTTCGCCATGGCGCAGGTGTATTGTGCGTTCAGCACGGAAGTCCTTGTCGGTGATGTGATTGTGTATGCCGTTGTTGAAGATGACGCAGTTCTGTAACATTTCCACCACTGAAGTGCCTTTGTGCCGTGCTGCCGCCACAAGTACTTCCTGAGAGGTTGTCAGGTCGACGTCAATGCTTCTTGCGAAGAAGTTACCGCGAGCCCCGAAAACAAGTTCGGCAGGGATGAACGGGTCTTCGGTTGTCCCGTATGGGGATGATTTTGATATGAATCCGCGTTCGCTTGTAGGGGAGTATTGGCCTTTGGTCAATCCGTAAATCTTGTTGTTGAACAGTAACAGGTTTATGTCTATGTTTCGGCGGACGGCATGAATAAAGTGGTTGCCTCCGATAGCGAGTCCGTCACCGTCACCGGAAATCTGCCATACTGTCATCTGTGGATTGGCCACCTTGAAGCCTGTGGCTATTGCCGCTGCACGTCCGTGGATAGTGTGGAAACCGTAGGTGTTCATGTAGTAGGGGAGGCGGGAGCTGCATCCTATGCCTGATATTACGGCTGTCATGTGTGGCGCTACCCCTATGGTCGCCATCGCCTTGTGAAGCGAGTTGAGTATGGCATGGTCACCGCATCCGGGACACCAGCGTACTGACTGGTCGCTCTTATAGTTGGCTGCTGTATATTTGGTCTCTTCCATGATTATTTACCTTCCATGATTTTAGTTACACCATCTATCACTTCTTTAACGAGGAACGGCTGACCCTGAACCTTGTTGATGCGTTCGATTCTGACTTCGGGGAACCGTGCCTGCAGATAGTCGGCAAATTGGCCTGTGTTAAGTTCTGCTACAATGACTTTACGGTATTTTGTCAGAATCTCGCGAGTGTTGCGTGGTAACGGGTTTATGTAGCGGAAATGGGCGAATGCCAGCTTATTCCCGTTCTTGTTCATCTCTTCGGCTGCGGTGTAGAGATGCCCGTAAGTCCCTCCCCATCCTATGAGCAGTGTGTCGGCATCCTTGTCGCAGAGCACTTCAAGTTCGGGGATGTTTCCGGCAATACGTTCGATTTTATCCTTTCGGGTGTAAACCATTCTCTCATGGTTGACCGGATCGGTGGATATTGCCCCAGTGTCATAGTCTTTCTCAAGTCCTCCAAGGCGGTGGGTGCATCCTTCCGTTCCCGGAATTGCCCAATAACGGACTTTGGTGTCCTCATTGCGCTTGTAGGGTTTCCAGCTCCCGTCCATCATATTCTTCGGAAGATAGTTTGGACGTATTTCGGGATATTCATCGGTGTCGGGTATGCGCCAAGCCGATGACCCGTTTCCGATGAATGCATCGGAAAGCAGTATTACCGGTGTCATGTGCTCGATTGCGATGCGGGCAGCCTCAAATGCCATGGTGAAGCAGTCGGTGGGTGATGCCGGAGCGACAACCGCGAGCGGTGATTCTCCGTTACGTCCATAGAGAGCCTGTAGCAAGTCGGTCTGTTCGGTCTTTGTGGGGAGACCTGTCGACGGTCCTCCACGTTGAACGTCGATGATAACGAGCGGAATCTCGGCCATTACGGCAAGACCTATTCCCTCGCTCTTGAGGGCAAGACCGGGACCTGATGTGGATGTGACGGCAAGGTTTCCTGCAAATGATGCCCCGATAGCCGAGCAAACGCCGGCAATCTCGTCTTCCATCTGGCACGCCTTTACCCCCAGATCCTTGCGCTTTGCAAGTTCATGCAGTATGTCGGTAGCGGGTGTGATGGGGTAGCTTCCAAGGAATAATGGACGACCGGATTTTTCCGATGCCATGATAAGTCCCCATGCGGTGGCTGTGTTCCCGTTGATGTCGGTATAGTGTCCGGCTCGGATCTCTTCGGATTCGATGCGGTAGGTTGATACTGAAGCGTGAATGTTGTGACCGTAGTCATATCCTGCCTGTATAACCTTTGCGTTGGCCTCGTATATGGCCGGTTTCTTGGCAAATTTAGTTTTCAGGTGGTGTAATGCGCTTTCGAGCGGGCGGTCAAACAGCCAGCATACGAGTCCGAGCGCAAAAATGTTGCGGCATTTAAGTACCGACTTATTGTCAAGTCCGCTGTCGGCCAGTGCTGCTTTGGTCATGGACGTGACAGGGACTTCCACTACTTGGGAAGTGATTCCGAGTTCCTTGAAAGGCTCGCCGGTATTGAACAGTGCTTTTTTCAGGTCGGCTTCCTTGAAGGAGTCGATGTCGACAATGATAACTCCCCCCTGTTTAAGCACATTCACGTTGCGTTTCAGCGCGGCCGGGTTCATTGCCACAAGCACGTCGGCCTGATCTCCCGGAGTGTGTACTCCGGTGCCGACACTTACCTGGAATCCCGATACACCGCTGAGTGAGCCTTGCGGTGCGCGTATCTCAGCAGGATAGTCGGGGAATGTCGAGACTTGGTTTCCCACTCCGGCCGAGACATTAGTGAAAATGTTCCCGGCAAGCTGCATTCCGTCACCGGAGTCACCGGAGAACCTTACAACTACCTTGTCGAGTACTTTGATATTTGGTTTTTCTAACATAATTCTGTATTTATGTATGTAAATTTATCAAATTGTCGGTTGATGGGGCAAAGATAAGAATAATTGTTATTTATTGGACGGTTTTGACAGATATTTTCCGAGAATGTTTCCGGCAAGTGTCAACAATGTCGGGATTATCATGACGAGAGATGTCGCTGCGATGACAGTAACCCAGTCGGCCGTCTTGATTGGAACGACATTGAACATTGTACCTCCTATCTCGACTATTATTATCTGACCGCATACGATAGCAAGCAGGGTAATGAAAAATATCTTGCTGTTGCGCTTGTCGTGGAATGCGGTGTGGCCGCTTTCAAATGCGCGTGCATTGAACAGGTTCCAGAATTGGAGGAATACGAAAGTGGTGAAGAACAGAGACAGTTCGTATGGAGTAAATGAAGCTCCGTCATTGTAGCTGAAAGAGATGATGCTACGGAAGAAGTCTCCGATGTTGAACTGGGATAGGGAGGTAAGGTCACAGTGCCTGAAATATTGTATCAGTCCGAATAACAGGATGACGAATAGCGCGCTTGAGCCTATTATGCCCCATGACATGTGCCGGTTGATAATGAAGTCATCGTAACGTCGGGGTTTCTTTTTCATGACTTCATGGCTTGGAGGCAACGAGGCGAGAGCAAGAGCCGCGAATGTGTCCATGATGAGGTTGACCCACAGCATCTGGGTTACGGTCAGAGGTGATTCCGTTCCGGTAAATGCTCCGATTACGACTGTCAGGCATGCAACAAGGTTGACTGTAAGCTGGAACAGGATGAAACGTTGGATATTCTGGTATAGCGAGCGTCCCCACATTACAGCTTTGGTTATGCTCGCGAATGAGTTGTCCATGATGGTTATGTCACTTGCTTCCTTGGCTACCGATGTCCCGTCGCCCATTGACAGCCCTACTTGTGCGGCGTTCAGGGCGGGTGCGTCATTGGTGCCGTCGCCGGTGACGGCTACCACTTCATTCCCTTCCTGTAGCAGGCGTACAAGCCGTGATTTGTCAGTGGGTCGTGCGCGAGACATGATTTTCAGCTTTTTCACCCGTTGTGCGGCCTCTTCCTCGCTCAATGCAGCAAAGTCAGGGCCGGAGATGTGGTTCTCGTCGGTGTCGTTTTCATTCCAAAGACCGACTTGGCGTCCAATTTCCTTGGCTGTCCCTGGGGTATCTCCGGTTACGATCTTAATGGAGATACCGGCTTTTATACTTTCGCGTATGGCATCGGGCACGTCATCACGCACAGGGTCGGATATGGCAGTTATCCCGATGAATACCAGCTTGTCGCATGAAACGGTGTTGTCATGTACCGGTGTTTCGTTGTCGTCGAGTATTGCGTATGCAAGCCCTAATGTGCGCATTGCCTGTTGCTGGTACCGGAGCAGTTGTTGTGTGATATTTTCGGGCTTTTCCCCTCCGGCGATCTCCTTACACATTCCCATCACGATTTCAGGTGCGCCTTTTATGTACAGGACACGCCGGTTGATGAGCGGAGATTCAACGACTGTGGCCATGAATTTGCGTTCGGTTGAAAATGGCAACTGGGCTATGACCGGAGCGTTTTCGCGGAGTTTCAGGTAGTCAATGCCATTATCGTACAGCCATAGCAGCAGAGCCCCTTCGGTGGGATTTCCGAGAGCGTTCACTTTTCCGTCGGAGTTGTCGAGGAAGGCGGTGGAGTTCACTGCGATCCCTTCGGAGATTATGCGGGATATTTCGCTGTCGTCAAGCTGTTGCTTTTCACCGAGTGCATACAGGTTGGTACGGTATACACGCATCTGGTTGCGCGTGAGTGTGCCGGTCTTGTCGGTACAGATGACGGTTGTGGCTCCCATGGTCTCGCATGCGTGCATCTTTCGCACAAGATTGTTGCTGGCGAGCATGCGGCGCATGCTCAGCGCGAGGCTCAGTGTCACGCTCATGGGCAGCCCTTCGGGGACTGATACTACAATGAGGGTTACGGCGAGCATTATGGTTGAAAGCAGATAGTCGATTGTCTCGATTGAAGATGCCGAGCCCCAGTCAAAGAACAAGAGACGTCCGATGACGATTAAAGCTCCCACTGTGTAGCTGCACCATGAGATAACTTTGCCCAAACGCTCGAACTGGAGGGTGAGCGGGGTTTTGACCCCGTTGTCGATCTGGGCAGCCTCATATACCTTGCCATACTCGGTTGCATCACCCACTGTCGTGACTTCCATTGTGCCATGTCCTTCAACAACGGTAGTCCCGCGCATTGCATGGTTGGTGGGATAGGTCACGTCGTTTTTGAACTCTTCAGGCTTGTGGGATTTCTTGATTAACGGCTCACCGGTGAGGGTGCTCTCGTTGATGCTCAGGGCCACGCTGTCGGTGAGGATACCGTCGGCCGGTACTTCATCGCCTGTTTCGAGGATGACGATGTCACCCACCACAATATCCTTGCGGGGGACCTGTGTCGCGTTACCGTCGCGTATTACTTTTACAAGAATGTCATCGTTGACCTGGTTAAGAATCTCGAACTTCTTGTTGGCATTGACTTCAAGAACGAATCCTATCACGGTTGCCAATATTATGGCGATGAAGATGCCTAACGGTTCGAGAAACACGTTGAAACCGTGTTCCGGCAGTGAGTATTCGTAGCAGGCTATCCCGATCGAGAACAGCAGGGCGACGAGGAGAATCTTTATCAGCGGGTCGTTGAAATGCTCCAGGAACTGTGACCATAATGATGGTTTCGGTGGAGGTGTCAGGATATTGTTTCCGTGCTTGATACGGCTTTCTTCTACTTGTGACCGGGTTAGTCCGGTAATGTTCTTGTTATCGGTTGACATGTTATTGGTTATTGTAATTATATGTTCGAGAATATTAATGGACGTCCGGCATTGCAATGGTCAACTTTGCCGTTATGATATACACGCTTGCCGTTGACGTATGTGCTCACTACACGGTTGTGCAATGTTGTGCCGTCGAGAGGAGTCCATGCGCACCGGCTCAAAACCATGCTGTCGGTGACGGTGTAGTCCGAACCGGGCTGTACGACTGTCAAGTCGGCGTAAAATCCTTTGCGTATGTATCCGCGTTTTTCTATATTGAACAGCCGAGCCGGGGCATGTGCCATTTTTTCCACTACGGTTTCGTGGGAAAATACGCCGTTATCGGCAAGTTCAAGCATCATTGGCAGCGAGAATTGTACCAGTGGAGCTCCTGATGCCGCGGTCAGCGCGTCGCCTTCTTTCTCAGTCAACAGGTGCGGAGCGTGATCGGTTGCCACCACGTCGATGCGCCCGTCATTGAGTGCTTGCCGCAATGTGGTGCGGTCGTGCTCTGTTTTTATTGCGGGATTCCACTTTATGCGTGTCCCTGAACGGGTATAGTCTTTATCGCTCCACCACAGGTGATGGGCGCACACTTCGGCCGTGATTTTTTTGCCGGAGATGTCTCCTGCTGACAACAGGGCGGTCTCGGCTGCGGTCGACAGGTGCAGTATATGCAGTCTTGTGCCGAAGTGTGATGCCATTTCGACGGCTCGTGCCGTCGAGCGGAAACATGCTTCCTCGCTCCGTATCAGCGGGTGTGCCTCAACTGGAATTTCTTTCCCTGCGAATTGTTTTTTGAATGTTTCCTTGTTGCGGCGTATTATGTCTTCATCCTCGGAGTGTATCGCAATCAGGGCCGGAACTTCCGAAAAGATGCGGTGTAGTGCTTTGTCGTTGTCCACGAGCATGTTGCCAGTGGAAGCCCCGAGAAACAGTTTTACTCCGGGCACGCGGGAGTAGTCGCATTGTAACAGTGTGTCTATGTTGTCGTTTGTCGCTCCGATGTAGAATGAATAGTTTGCGGCTGAGACCTGGGAAGCCCGTTCGTGCTTTGCATCGAGAGCCTCGATGGTCACTGTCTGCGGCATTGTATTGGGCATATCCATGAATGAGGTCACACCTCCGGCTACCGCGGCAGCCGATTCGGTTGCGATGTCGGCTTTGTGGGTAAGTCCGGGATCCCGGAAATGTACTTGATCATCGATTGCTCCCGGCAACAGATACTTTTCATGCAGGTTTTCGACGGTATCGCCGGGCAGTATGGAGGATTGTGGCAGGTCTCCTTCTCCGACTTCGGCAATAAATTCCCCGTCGATTATGACATATCCGTTGAAACGCCGGTTATCGTTTATTATGACCGCGTTGCAGAGTATTGTACGGCTCATCTCAGATGCTGGTTCTTGTTACTGTAATCAGGGAATTTCTTAAACAGGCTGTTCCATTTCAGTTTTATTACACCGAATACCGCCTCACCGAATATGCCGGAGTTCATTTTGCTCTCGCCAAGTACCCGGTTTACAAAAATGATGGGAACTTCCACGATGTGGAATCCATATTTGTAGGCTGTGAATTTCATCTCTATCTGGAACGCATATCCTTTGAATCGCACTTCATTGAGGGGAAGAGCCTCAAGTACCCGGCGGCTGTAGCATACGAAGCCGGCGGTGGTGTCGTTTATGGGCATACCGGTAACAATGCGTACATATTTGGACGCATAGTAAGACATCAGGACACGTCCCATGGGCCAGTTGACTACGTTAACTCCTGTCACATATCTTGAGCCGATGGACATGTCAGCCCCGTTCTCGGCACAGGCTTTATATAAGGACATAAGGTCATTTGGGTTATGGGAGAAATCGGCATCCATCTCAAATGTGTAGTCATATCCGTGAGACAGTGACCACTTGAACCCTTCGATGTAGGCAGTGCCAAGTCCGAGTTTACCGGCCCGTTGTATCAGGTGTACCCTGCCCGGATGTTCCTGTTGCTTGTCTTTGACAATGCCGGCAGTCCCGTCGGGGGAATTGTCATCGATAACAAGTATGTCAAACTGATGCGGGAGAGCCAATACTGCTTCGATGATATTAGCGGCATTCTCTTTCTCGTTGTACATTGGGATTATTACAACGCTGTCGGAGTGTACTGATGATTGAATGTTGGACATCGTTATGAATCTTTCAGTGTGAAGGAGTCACAGGGGTGACAATATAATTACAAAGATAGTGCAAATGAACGCAATAAAAAAAGCTGTTCAAGTATTTTTTAGTGTCATTGGGAGGCTTTATGAAATGAGCCGTTTGCAGGCATCGCGGTTGAGCTGGCGGAGCTGCCATGCCACCATTGCCACCGTGACGGCGGTTGCGCATGTGTCGGAGGCGGGAAATGATGCCCACACGCCGTTGAGACCGTAAAAGTGGGGAAGTATGAGCAGTAGGGGGATGAGGAATATTACCTGGCGGGTGAGGCTAAGAAATATTGATTTGCCTGCTTTGCCTATTGATTGGAACAATGTGGTGGACACAATCTGGAGTCCTGCGCACCAGAACATTATCAAGGATATTTTCAATCCGTTGGCTGTTACTGCAATGAGTGTGTTATCGATGGTGAAAGCCTTTGCTATAAGTTCGGGGAACAATTGCCCGAAAGCGAAACCTATTGTGCAGACTGCTGTGCCTGCTCCCACTGAAAGACGGAATGCCTTTTTAAGACGGTCGAGTCTTCCGGCACCGTAGTTGTATCCGATGACCGGTTGAAGTCCTTGGCACAGCCCGACAACGACCGTTGTCAACAGGGAGGTGTAGGTGGTGAATATGCCGGCTGCGGCTACTGCCGCATCTCCTCCGTGGCGGTATAGGGATGTGTTTAAGATAACGTTTATTGCGCTTCCTGCGGCATTGACGAGTGACGGGGCTGCTCCTATGGATATTATTCCGGTAATGGTTTTCCATCTCAGGCGGTATATTCCGCGGTGAAAGCGCAGAGTGCTTTTGGCGGAGAAAAAATGTGCCATGACAAACAGCATGGATATGCCCATTGATATGTCGGTGGCAATGGCTGCTCCCTTGATGCCCCATCCGAGTCCGAAAATGAATACCGGTGCGAGTATGATATTGGCTCCCGCTCCGATGAACATTGTGATCATGGCTTTTACCGGATAGCCTGATGCACGCATTATGTTGTTGAAGCTGAATGACAGGTTCATCATAAGCATTCCGGGCAGTATGTACAGCATGAAGTCTCTTGCGTATGGCAAGGATGCTTCGCTTGCTCCGAATGCTGTCAGTATCTCATCGATGAACAGGGCAAATATCGACAGGTAGATTGTGGCATTGAGCAGTGTGAGCACTATTGAATTGCCGAGAACGAGTTCTGCGCTGCGGTAATCTTTTCTGCCGAGCATTATAGATATGCATGCGGCTGCGCCTGCACCTATCAGTACACCTATCGCTGCCGACAGGTTCATGACCGGAAATGTTATGGCGAGCCCTGCGATTGCGTCTGAACCTACCCCTCTCCCTATGAAGATGCGGTCAATGACATTGTATAGTGACATGACCACCATTCCCACCACGGCCGGCAGGCTGTAGACCCATAGCAGATGTCCTATGGGTCGGGTTTCAAGGTCTTTTAATTCTTGTCGGGAGTTGTTGGCTGTTGGCATGTATAGGTTAGCGGTAATAAAAAACAGGATTGGCGATTTCCGGCAATCCTGTTGTATTGTTGGTTTTGACTTGTCAGGTATTATTTGACGGCATCAGCTTCCGCTTTGGCACGTTCAATGTATTTGTCGATGTCGATACGGTAAGCGTTGGCGTATTCGGGATATTTATTCTTGATTTCAGTATAGGTCTGAAGTTCTTTGGCTGAGTTCTTCTGTGCACGGTATACATTGGCTTTCTTGAGCATGAAGAACGGAGTGTAGAACGCGTTGTCGTCAGAAACGCTGATTGCCTTGTCATAGCAGCCTAACGCTTCATCCAGTTTATCCATGTTGACGTAGCAGTCACCTTCAAGAGAGAGGCTTGCAGCACCGATAAGGCTTTCCTGCTGGTCGTAGTTCTTGAGGTATTCAACGGCTTTCTCGTAGTCGCCGTTCTTGTATAGGAGGATAGCTGCCTCTAATTTGGCGCGGTTCCCGGCTTCGTAGCCGTGATTGTCGGCAACCTGCATGTATTGTTGTAGGGCAAGGGTGTCGTTGCCTGCCATGATTGTGATGTCGGCTTGACCGACTGCTTCATTGGCGGCATTGATCCCCGGCTGTCTGATTCCGTAAACGTATCCGAGGACGGCGATTACGACTACAGCGATTGCCGCTGAAGCCCATACGATTCCCTTTTTGTTGTCTTGGATTTTCTGTCCTGCACCTGAAAGAGTGTCATTGATGTCGTCAATGGCTGTGCGAGTCTCTTGTTCGTTTTTGTTTGCCATATATCTGTTTATTATTAGCTTGTTAGTGATAAAATTATACTGCTTGATTTCAAGTTGCAAAAATAATAGTTATTCCCCATATAGAAAAATTTTTGCTCATTAAAATTCCCGCAGCGCCTTGCTTATGTAAATATCTAAAGATAAAGAGACCGTATCGTGTGATGCGGTCTCTTGTCGGTTATAGCTTATAGGGATTGCTATTTGACAATCAGTCTTGTCGATGCCTGTGTCCCGTTATCGGTTACGGTAACGATGTATACACCTGAGGAGAGTCCGGTGGTGGGGATGCTGATCTTGCCGTCAACCGGGGTTGCCGTGCCGGCAGCGACTGTGCTTCCCGAGACTGTATGGATGGCGTATGCTGTTCCAGTATTGTTACCAACCGTTACGGATACCGGTTCGCCTGCCTGTACGGGACACGGTGAGAGTGTAGGTGTGTTTCCTTGCTTGCCTGATGCGATTGCCTCGATGCCTGAGGGCATGTTGTCGTATATCGCTTCAAGTGAGGTGATGTCGAAACTGTAGTCAACACCGGTCTTGCCAGTGATGGCAAATATGCCTGATTTGAATGTTATAGGGTATATCCCTATGTCGTTGGTGTCGCCTATGTCACTTACCGGAATCTCAAATGTGTATTCTCCATTTGCGTCAGCAGTAAATTCCTCAAAGGCAATGTTTTTTGCCTGGGCACCGGTTGCATTGAGCTTGAAGGTTATTTTGGAGAATGTGGCATTTCCCGGGTTTATCCTAACTTTGATTTTGTCAGGCAGACTCCATATCCGGCACTCCTTGGCTATCGTGATTGACGGGTTTCGGGTTGAGGACAGGCTGAGATTAACTTTCAGTGAGTTTTCTCCGGCTGCGAGTTCGTAGGTCTTGATTGATGACTTGGATGGAACCGACCATGTTGCGGGGTCAAATGTAGCATCGATGGGCATCACGTTAGCCGTCGGACATTCGACTGTAAGGTTTACATTCCCAGAGAAATCGCCGACAACGCCGTTGAGAACGGTTGTCCCGTCTTTGATACCTGAAACTTCTCCTGTTTCACTGATGGTTGCCACTCCTTCGTCTGATGACATCCATGACAATGCTTCGGCATTGAGGGGCATGTATTCTTCGTTTACTAATGTCTGTACTTCAACTGTCCATTTGCGGAAATTGTCGATAAGGACATCGCTGTATTTCATTTCAGGGTTGTTAACGGTGGAAATGGTCACCGGAATTGAGGCGGTTGCACCGTTATAGGTTGCGGTAAGTGCATGGGTGCCGCCACCGTTCCCGAAGAGAGTGGAGCCGTCTTTGACGATTTCACCCAGTTCGGAAGGACATGAGAGCGTAAAGCCCTGGACATTGTCGCTTATCATTACTCCGTATTTGTTGTAGCCGTAGATGACGGGGGTGTAAAGCCCGTATTTCGGTGATGTCAGGACCCAGTCCTTGAATTGGATTTCGGCTATTTCATTGTCTTCCGGAGCTTCAACCACAGCAAAGATGGCGTTACCGTCCTTGCGCTCGTTGCCGTCGCTGCAGTCGTTGCGGACACCGAGGGCTGCGGTGTACAATGTAGATGAGCCGCCACCGTCGATATTGACGGCTTCGTAGGCTTTGGCATATTTCATGATTGCTCCGAGAACGGAGGTGCGAACACCTATTGAGATTGCCGAACGTCCGTCGACAACCATCATGATGATACTGTCGCCGGTTACGCTGTGCCCGATACCTGTGCGCGGATGGTTGCTTGACGCATCGCCGCGGTTGGCTTCGGTATCGAGTACTTCGCCTGCTCCCAGGATTTTAGGATTGCCGCTGACCACGGTATAAGGGTACACCTGTGTGCCGTTGATGGTGGTGTAGTTGTCAAATTCGACTATATCGCCTACTTTAAGTGAGTTGACGAAGTCGATTGCCGAAATTGTAGTACCATTTGCTACTGATGTCCCTCGACCGTGTATCACGAATCCGTCAGCCGGGATTACGGTCTCTCCGGTAGAGTCTGGTTCGGAAGTCACTTCCAACTTGTATTTCCCGCCTGCGGTGAATGATTCCCCTTCCACGAGTTTGGCTGTAACCTCCGCGCATTGGCCAGCGTATGATGTACCTTGGTTAGTAACGCCGTAAAAACGGGAAGTGTACAGTGTCAGGGCATTTTCGCGCGAATTTACGTTTATGCCTCTGAAACGTGCCACGTTGTCGCCTGCGTATGCTTTGCCGCTGTAGGTGTCCATGTGCCCGACGTATGCGATGCCGTTGGTGTCGACGAGAAATTGTTGGGTCTTGGTCTCGTCATTGTTGTTGATCGAGCGGAAAACCTCTCCGTCGATGATATTGGCTCCGGTGGGTGTACCTACTATGCTTTTACCGTTGGATGCGTTTCCGCTTGTGGCGTAGAAGTCCCCGTTGGTTCCGGCAAAGTACAGTACACCGTTTCCGCTTTTACGCTTGGCCATGGCTGACGTCGTTTCTACACCGGCAACATTGTCGGTGGCACATACCGAACGCATTGATACTCCCGGTGTGGTCTTGTCTACAGTGAGATAGAACACTTGTAGCTGGTTGGACGAGCTTTGGCTTTGCAGCGTGAGATGGGTCTGAGTGGTTCCCGGTCCTACTTTTGCGTGGAAAATGGTGTCGATGTTGTAGATCGTTCCGCGCAGATCGATTGTGTCGGCGGCCTGGATGCCAATTGCGGATGTGAGTAGCATCGAAGCTGATAAAATCGTTTGTTTTTTCATAATAATATGGTATTGAGAGGATTATTTTATTAAAAGTCTTGCAGTTGTGGAGATGCCGTCCTGTGTTACCGTAACCAAGTACAGTCCCGGGACGATGCCGGCGGTGGGGATGCCGATTGTCCCTGCGTCAGGATTGGCGGTTCCTGCTGATACGGCTGCTCCTGCAACGGAGTGTATTGAGTATTGTGCCGTCCCGTCATTGTTGACCGTGGCAATGACCGTCTCTCCTGCATTGGCAGGGCATGGTGACAATCTCAAAGAAGCGTTGGCTTGAGGGTCGCTGTTGACCCCATCTATCCCTGACGGGATGTTGTCGTAGATTGCCTCGATGGCAGTGATATCAAAACTGTAGTCTGTGCCGGTAGAGCCTTTAAATACGAACATTGCCGAGTTGAACGATATGGGGTATATACCGATGTCGTTTATGTCGCCTATATCACTTGTTGGAATCTCGAACACGTATTCTCCGTTAGCATCAGTAGTGAATTCCTCGTATGCGATGTTTTTTGCTTGGGCCCCGTTGGCGTTGAGCTTGAACGTTATTTTGGAGAATGTGGTATTGCCCGGGTTTATCCTGATTCTGATTTTGTCAGGCAGACTCCATGCCGTTATCGTTTTGGCTAATGTTATTTGCGGATTTCTTGTCGAGGACAATGTAGTGTTCACTTTCAGGGAGTTTTCTCCGGCTGCAAGTCCGTAAGTCTTGATGCTTGACTTTGATGATACGGTCCATGTCGCTGGGTCAAAGCCTTTTTCGATAGGCATCACATTGGCTGTCGGGCATTCCACTGTCATGTTTATATTTCCGGTGAAATCACCTACCGTTCCGGTCAGGATTGCTTTACCGTCCTGTTTTCCCGACACGATTCCGAGTTCATCCACCAATGCGACCTGCTCGTTGTCTGATGACCATGAGAGAGCCATGGGATTTACGCTCATGTATTGTTCTTTCACCATTGTCTGCACCTCGATTTCCCATTTGCGGAAATTGTCTATCAGCACATCGGTATATTTCAGCTCCGGAGAGTTTTCGGTTTCTATTGTCACAGGTATTGACGCGGTCATTCCGTTGTAGGTCGCGGTCAGGGCATGGGTTCCGCTGCCGTTGCCGAATAGGGTTGTCCCGTCGTTGGTGATCTCCCCTAATTCCTCGGGACAGTAGAGTGTAACTCCCTGCACGTCGGTGTCTATCAGCAGTCCGTACTTGTTGTATCCGTAGAACACGGGCTTATAGAGACCGTATTTTGGAAATACGCCTGCGTGGTCAAGGAACTTTATCTCCGCGATTTCATTGTCTTCCGGTGCATTGAGGACGGCGAAAATACCGTTACCTACTGCACGTTCCTGTCCGTCGCTCGGTTTGTTTACAATGCCTAAAGCATCGATATACATTCCTGACGAACCGCCACCGTCGACATTCAGGGCATCGTAGCATCCCAGGAATTTCATCAGTTCTGCTCCTTCGGGGTAGGTGCATCCTGAGGATATTGGCGAACGGCCGTCGACAACGCACCACACCATCTTGCTACGGTCTTCGGAATAGCCCAACATGGTGCGGGGGTTATTCCCGTCCCTGCTGTTGATGAACCGGTGGGCTTCATAGATGACTTCCCCTTTTTTCAGGATCACGACATCGCCCCCGCTGCACTCTTTTATGTCGGGGCTTATTCCGTAATCCTGCATGGTGATGTTGAAATTTGCCGTCAATTCGTCTCCCGGCTCTAATGCGGCGATATTGGCAGCTCCGGTGCCTATGGCGCTCAGTACGGCTTCGCCTTTGTTGATCGGTGTCGCTCCCGATGTGCTTGGCTCGGATGATACGATCAGCTTTATGGGGCGGTTTACTCCCCATGTCTCTCCGTCGGCGAGCCTTACTTGTACTTCGGTGCATCCGGCGACACGTGTCTGTTTGCCGTATTTGGAATTGAACAGTACTGTCTCGTTCTCGAATATGTCCTCGTTGATGCGGGGCAGCGCGACGGTTGTTCCGTCGGGATAGGTGATTTCAAACGTCTGTGTCGGGTTGTCACACCACATGTTCTTGTCGTGATCCATGAAAAAATGTCCGTAGTCGGCAGCATTCAGGTATCCTGTGCTGGCAATCTCCCCGTCCATTATGCAGTCCATGTGCGGTTCTCCTGCATACTTGGCAACGTATGAGGAGGTTATGAAGAAATCGGAGTTGACAGCGGCAAAGTAATGGGTGTCGCTGTCGGTCTTACGCTTTGCGATACTGGAAATCCGTTCGGATGTAAGTGTTGTGTCATTGCCTATCTCCATGCGGTATTCCACGTTGTCGTGCCCTTTCATATCCATAGTAAGGACAAATGTACGCATCACTTTTGTCGTTGACTGGGACTGGATGAGCAGTGATGTGAACATTGTTCCGGGGCCGGTCTTGACGTGCCGTAATGTGTCTACTTTGAACTCGACTCCCTGTAAATTTACAGAAGTTGCAGCCTCAGCCGGAAATGTTGATCCGGCTAAGGCTGCGATGATAAGATGGCTTAAGAATTTTGGTCTCATGTCAATATGGGATTATTTCACTAATAGTCTTGCAGTTGCTGAGTTGCCGCTCTGAGTTACCGTAACTAAGTATAGTCCCGGAACGATGCCGGCAGTAGGAATACTTATTGTGCCTGCGTCAGGTATGGCAGCTCCTCCTAATATGACCACTCCTGCAACGGAATATATAGAATATTGTGCCGTCCCGTCGCCGTTGACCGAGGCTGTGACATTTTCTCCCGAATTGACCGGGCATGGTGACAATCTCAAAGAAGCGTTGGCTTGAGGCTCGCTGTTGACCTCTTCTATCCCTGAGGGTATGTTGTCGTATATCGCTTCCATCCCGGAGATATTCACCGAATATTCTGTTGCGGTTTTTCCCTTGAAGGTGAATGCCATTGACGAGAACTGTATCGGGTACACCCCTATGTCGCTTGTGTCGGCAATGTCACTTACGGGGATTTCTATAACGTTATCTGTGTCCGGTGTCAGGTTTGAGATGGATATGCTTCTTGGCTGCTGTCCGTTTGCGCCGGCTTTTATTGTGAGTTTGCTTATTGTCACAGCACCGGGATTTATGGTGAATCTCAGTTTGTCGGGTAGGCTCCATAGTGTAATCCCTTTAGCGATTGTGATGGATGGGTTTCGTGTATTTGATATTGTGAAGTTCAGATTCATGGATTTGTCTGCCGCAGCGATTTCAACGGTCTTGATATTGGACTTTGAGGATATTTCCCATGTCGTGGGGTCGAACTCCTGTTCAAACGGCATCACGTTGGCTGTCGGGCATTCCACTGTCATATTTATGCTTCCGGTAAAATCGCCTACCGTTCCGGTCAGAACAGCTTTACCGTCCTGTTTGCCCGACACTGTCCCAAACTCGTCCACCGATGCGACCTGCTCGTTGTCTGATGACCAGGAGAGTGCCATGGGGTTCACACTCATGTATTGTTCTTTTACCATTGCCTGCACTTCGATTTCCCATTTGCGGAAATTGTCTATTAGCACATTGGTATATTTCAGTTCCGGAGAGCTTTCATCCTCTATTGTCACGGGTATTGACGCGGAAGTTCCGTTATAGGTCGCCGTCAAGGCATGTGTTCCGCTGCCGCTGCCGAACAGGGTTGTCCCGCTGGAGGTGATTTCTCCTAATTCCACGGGGCAGGAGAGTGTGACACCCTGCACGTCGGTGTCTATCAGCAGTCCGTACTTGTTGTAACCGTAGATCACCGGTTTATAGATTCCATACTTCGGGAATACTCCTGCATGATCCTTGAACCGTATTTCGCTGATTACGTTATCGTCAGGGGCATCGAGTGTGACATATAGTCCGTTGCCTACCGCCCGTTCGTTACCGTCACTCGGGTTGTTCATGGTTCCCAGCATCGGCAGGTACATGCTTGATGAGCCGCCACCGTCGGTATTTACCGCCCAGTGAGCTCCGGCGTATATCATCATGTCGGACAGTTCCTCGAAATTGCCTCCGCGGGAAATTGTGCTGCGTCCGTCAAGTACGGCAAATATGATTGTCTTCTGGTCCTTTGAGTAACCGAGCATTGTACGGGGATGTACATCGGGATTGTCATATACGATTTTCTGCCCGTCGATTACAAGGAATGGGAATGCTCCCATTACTGATGTGATATTGGGCATCAGGTCATTGAAGTTCCCTAATCTGTGCTCGATCGAAATCTCTATCTCGTCCCCCTCTTTGAGGTTTTCCACGATGGATGCACGGCTGCCGGCTGCCGACAGTACGCCTTGTCCTGTAGCTACAGCCATATTGCCGTTGGTGTGCTTGTCACCGGTAACCTTCATTCTGAACGGGGTGTTTATTTTCCATGATTCCCCTTCAAGCAGCTCCACTGCCACCTCGACACCTCCTGCCGCAGTGTGGGTATATTTCCCTATGTTATCGTTGTATAGAGCCAGTTCATTTTCCCCCCTGTATCCGTTGATACGGTCGATGGTTATGGCATCGCCGCCGTTTATGCTCATTTTGTAGGTCGGGGTTATTGTGGAGCAATAGGGTGTGTGTTCGTCAGTTATTATGAAGTGAGGCATTCCTGCCGGAGGAGGAGTTGCCTGTTTCCCTGCTACCACGCTGCCGTAGACGGGTGTGCCTACGTCTCCTGTGGTGGCAAAAAAGTCTCCGTTTACGGCCGCAAAGTAGCGGCGGCCTTCGGCATCGCGGCGTTGGACATGGGCGCTGATGTTCTCACATCCTATAATGGAGTCACGCCCCAGTTCTGAATGTATCTTGACATCAGGATTCGTGGTGTCTATGTGCAGGAAGAATGCACGGAACACTGCGTTTGTCGTGGAGGTGAATTTAAGGGCAGTGTACTTTGTCCCTGGTCCCACTACCGAGTGCTGCAGGGTGTCGACTGTGCAGTCAAAACTGCCTAACATTACTCCTGCCGATACTGTTGCCGGTATAGACAGTAACAGAGAGCCGATTAATGCCGATTTTAACATGACGGTATTGATTTAATGATTGTTTTTATGAGAATTAGTAACGAAAAGAGGCTGCGCCAAATTAATTTTGACACAGCCTCCCTTTATTGCGCTGTTATTTGAGGCTTGATTAGAGGGCTACTTTAGAAGCCTTGTTGCCCTGAACCTTGATGAAGAGGCCGTTTTGCGGGTTCTCAACCTTTATACCCTGGATGTTGTAGTATTCGGCAGGAGCGTTGCTGCTGTCTACTGAAACGCCTTCTACACCACCTTCACCGGGATTGGGGTTAGGATCTACGAAACCTTCTTCAGCGATTGTGTACACTGCAAGACCGTTCTTACACTTGTAAGAGAGAACATAGAAACCGGTTTTGCCGTTGTCGTCAACAAATTTCTTTGTTCCGATAGCATGGTAGCGTACACCGTCATTTGTATCACCGAATCCGTCAGAAGCGGGGAGCATCCACAACTCTTCCATTCCGTCAAATGTACCGCCTTCACCGAGTTTAACTGCACGCAGTTCGGCACTGGTCACACCGGCGTTGGGCTGGTTAACTGCATAGATCATGTAAAGTTCGTCGTTAAGGGTGAACTCGCCCACACCGTTAGGCGCAACATTCGGGATGAATGCTTTCTTTGTGTCGTCTTCTGAGAAGCTTGCAAAGCTTTCGAGCAATGCGCCGCTTGTGTCGTAAAGAGCAGGGCAAGTGTTATTTCCGTCAACATAGAACATAGAACCTGAGTATTCGTCATCAAGAACCATTGTTACCGAAGAGGCGGTATTGAAGATAACGTCAGCAGGATAGGTCTCGAAGTCGTTTTCGGGAGATACGAATCCGTCGAAACCGCCGAGCCAATCGTCAGTGCCTTGGTCGCGTGTCCAACGGTGAACTTTTGCGTAGTTGCTTGAAAGAGCCCACATTACGGTACAGGGAGCGTCCACACCGGTGATGTCACCGATGAGGTTCACGTAGTCCATACGGCCGTCAGCTGAAGCTGCTTCTTCTGCCGGAAGGAGAAGCTCGGCAACTTTTGAACATTCACCGGTTTCAAAGTTGTCTACCTTGTAGAGAACAACCGGAGTGGTTGAAAGGGTCTGTACATAGCCGCAGAACCAGATGTGACCGAAGTTGTCAACTCCGACGTTGTTGATACAGAGAAGGTTGCGGATCATCTCGCCGTCAACTGTAAGAAGTGTTTCCTTATAGCCGCTACCGTCAACGAGACTTACTGATGCGATATGGGCAGTATTGACTGCTGCCTCTTCACCGTCAAGCTGTAAGGGTTTTGAGTATCCGAAGAGAACGAGATCCTCTTCGGGGTAGATTGCTGCTGTACGTACTCGGTCGGCAAACTCTACGAACGGAAGGCTTTCTTTGTTGAAAGTTCCGGTGTGCTTGTTGTCGAAAGTGAAACGGTTGGTACAGGTCAGACCGTTTTTAGCCTCATAAGTCAAGCCGTCAGTTGCTGCAAATGCAGATGCTGAAGCCAACAATGCTGATGCAAGAAGTAAACTTTTCTTCATAAATGTTGATTTAAAGTTAGTGAATATGAATAGTTAATAATTAGTTTATAAAATTGCACCGCTAATGTAAGGAGTTTTTTTAGAATAGATGCTAAGAAATCGATGAAAATTTCACCGGAACGTATTAAAAAATGTAAACGCGATTCTCCGTGCCGAAAAAATGCGGAAATATGGTTGGCATAAGAAAAATTTTGCGTACCTTTGCGCTCGGGTAAGTCCTACACGACCAGCTCCCCGAGAACTCCGCCAGGTCTTGATCGAAGCAACGGTATCGGGTCGTAGCGGTGCGATGTAGTAAGCTTACCTTTTTTTGTGCCCTTGCCTGAACGGTAATAATTCATTATATTTGCCACATAATAGAAACTAATGCTGATATAGTATATGGATATACTTCAATCGATGCGCGACATCCTTCAGGCCGAGTGTGAAGCCATCAGGGATATTCCGGTGAATGACAGTTATGAAAAAGCTGTGGATGCCATAATCGAGCATGTCCACCGCCGCCGTGGAAAACTTGTGACATCCGGTATGGGCAAGGCCGGACAGATTGCAATGAATATTGCCACCACATTTGCCTCTACCGGGACTCCGGCAGTGAATCTGCATCCGAGCGAGGCACAGCATGGCGACCTCGGGGTGCTGCAGCCCGATGACATAATGCTTCTCATCTCCAATTCGGGCAAGACGCGTGAGATTATCGACCTTGTGAGGCTGGCACGCAATCTGTACAGCGACTTGCCGCTGATAGTGATTACCGGCAATCCCGACAGCGAGTTGGCGCGTGTCGCTGACATCGCTCTCCTTACCGGCGGTGCTCCCGAAGTGTGTCCGCTGGGGCTGACGCCCACCACATCCACGACAATGATGACTGTTATCGGGGATGTGCTTGTGGTGAACGTGATGCGTCTAACCGGTTTTACGCGTGAACAGTATGCCCTGCGTCATCATGGCGGTTATCTTGGCGACAAGTCCCGTTCCAAAGAATAATACCTATATAATATGGCAACATCCCTATCCCATAGTGCTCCCTCAGGGGAGCTCCCTAAAGTTGAAAACATGCGTGTGGCCATTGTGGCTGCCGAGTGGAACGGGCACATTACCGGCGCGTTGACCGACGGTGCGGTCTCCCTGTTCCGCAGTCAGGGCCTTTCCGATGACGACATAGATATATATCACGTCCCCGGTGCTGTCGAGCTTACATTCGCAGCATCGCAGCTCATCGAGGCAAGCCTTTACGATGCTATTATCGTGTTCGGTTGTGTGATACGTGGCGGAACTCCTCACTTTGACTATGTGTGCCAAAGTGTTACACAGGGGATAACCGCACTCAATGCCGATTGTGATACGCCTGTGATATTCGGGGTGCTTACGGTCGATTGCGAGCAGGATGCTATTGACCGCGCCGGCGGATGCCTTGGCAACAAGGGGGTGGAAGCCGCTGAGGCCGCTATCAAAATGCATGATTTCGTTTGCAGGGTAAAAGAAATTTAGTTACCTTTGCATCGTCTTTCTAAGACCGGGCGAATACCAGAGTGGCCAAATGGGGCAGACTGTAAATCTGCTGGCTTATGCCTTCGGTGGTTCGAATCCATCTTCGCCCACTGTAATTGCGGAAGTAGCTCAGTTGATAGAGCATCAGCCTTCCAAGCTGAGGGTCGCGAGTTTGAGCCTCGTCTTCCGCTCAAGTGAATCCGGTAACAGGGTATATCCGTTATCGGATTCCTTGTTATGGGAAAATGAACAGCAACGTCAGGCAGAGCGTTCTCTATAAAAAATCTGCATGCTGGTTATGGATGCTTCCGATGACATATTCCGTCCGGTGACACTCCGTGACATGCCGGTGATAAAATCCTGTCTTCGGTATGCCGGAAGCCGGACATGTGACTACACTGTCGGCGGGATATATTTGTGGGTTGACTACTTTGACTACCGGTTCTGTGTCATTGATGACACGCTGTTTGTAAGGGGTGTGGCAGCCGGAATGCCTACCTTTGCGCTTCCTGTGGGAAAAATGGGGTTTGGTGACTCGCTTGCGTTTCTCAAGGGGTATTGCTCGCGTTTCAGTTTGCCTCTGCATTTCTCGTCAGTGCCTCAGGACAGGCTGTGCCTTTTTCCCGAAGATGACGGATGGATTGCCGATCGCATCCCCGGATGGGGTGACTATCTCTACGATGCCTCGTCGCTTGCGTCTCTCGCAGGCAACGCTCTTAAGAAGAAACGCAACAGGTTTAACCGTTTCGTCTCCGATAATCCGCAATTCATCTTTGAGCCGTTGACATTCGGAATTGTTCCCGAACTGAAGGAGGCATACGCATGGCTGTCGCCCATGCCGGTCGGCTCCCCTCCTGTTGCCCGCTATGAAAGGGAGCAGGTGCTGCATGTGTTGGAAAATTATATGGCATATCCTTTTGAGGGGGCGGTTTTGCGCTTGGGCGGCGGGCGTATAGTGGCGTTTGCTCTGGGGGAGATATTGGGCGACACGCTATATGTCCATGTGGAGAAAATGGATCACTCCGTAGCCGGGGCGGGGGAGGCGGTAAACAGGCTATTTGCCTCTATGATGGTCCGGAAGTATGGAATCGGCTATATCAACCGGGAGGATGATGCCGGTGATGAAGGGCTGCGGCGGGCAAAAATGGCGTACAGCCCGATATGTGTGCTTGAAAAATACAATGTCTCGCTTGGTTGAATTTGTGTCCCCGGATTCTTTTTTCGGGAATAAAGGTGATATATCCGGCGAAAATCGCTAACTTTATCTCCTGACGAAAAACTTCTCTCTTATGGATATAATGTTGCCGCCCAAAGCCAATGGCGAACAGGAAAAAGTTTCCTCCGGAACCCGCAGGCTGATTATTATAGGTGCAAATGGATCGGGAAAGACGCGTTTCACCGAGTATCTGATAAATGAGCTGTCAGGCAGGGCGTTCAGCCTGTCGGCGCTTTATGCGCTGTTTGATACAAGGCACACTGATACGTTGCCCGGTTCGGTCGACATGCTGTACGATGAGGCTCTGACCGGTTCGGGACTGATAAGCAGGGATAATACCACACGGTTCGAGCGGCTCATTGCTCTGCTCATGCATGAGGAGGTACTTAATCTCATATCCTATAAGGTAGAGAGCTCGTCAGGCTCTTCTGCCGGGCTTAAATCCACAAAGCTCGATAAGGTTATAGAGATGTGGCGCAGGATATTTCCCGGAAATCGTGTGCTGATAGAGGGTGGCAGGCTCCTTATATCCAATAGCTCGGCTAATGCCGGTTCACAGGCCTATTCGTCGGTGAAGCTCTCGGCAGGGGAGAAGGCGGTGATGTACTACTTCGCGGCAGTGCTTTATGCGATGGAAAATGCCGTTATTTTTGTAGATAATCCCGGCATGTTCCTGCACCCGTCGATTATGAACACCGTATGGGACTATCTTGAGGAGCTGCGGCCTGACTGTACATTTGTCTATACGACCCACGATCTTGATTTCGCGTCTTCACGCACCGATAATGCCGTGGTGTGGGTGCGGGACTATGATGCCGCATCAGTGACATGGGACTACAACGTCCTGCCTCCTCATGCCGGACTCTCCGATGATATATATCTTGCGATAATAGGTGCGCGCAAGCCGGTGCTGTTCATCGAGGGCGACGGGGTGCATTCGATCGACTCCAAGTTGTACCCGCTCATCTTCACCGAGTACACGGTCAAGTCGCTCGGCAGCTGCAATAAAGTGATAGAGGCCACAAGGGCGTTCAATGACCTGACGGCTTTTCATCACCTTGATTCTCATGGAATTGTCGATCGTGACCGTCGCGATGCAAAAGAAGTGCGGTACTTGCGTGACAAGAAGATATTCGTCCCGGATGTTGCCGAGATTGAGAATATCCTCATGCTTGAAGAGGTCGTGCGTACGGTTGCCCGCCGTCATGGTCAGGATGAGAACCGTGTATTCTCCAAGGTAAAGGCGGCGATTCTGGCGCAGTTCCGTCAGGATATACGCCAGCAGGCTTTGCTCCACACCCGACATCGTGTCAAGCGTACACTCGAATACCGTGTCGACGGGCGTTTCAACAATATAAACATGCTTGAGGAACACCTCAATGACCTTGCGCGGGAGATTAACCCGCGCGGCATGTACGAGGATTTCTGCCGTGAGTTCCACCGTTATGTCGACACAGGTGACTACCAGTCGGTTCTGCGCGTGTATAACCAGAAGTCGATGCTTGTGACCAGCAATGTGTCGTCATTGTGCGGTGTCGGCAATAAGGAACAGTACATAAGGGCTGTAATAAATATACTTAAAGGAGATGGACGGGATGCCTCCCGGATACGACGTGCCGTGATGCGTTGCTTCGGAATTGGCGACACTGTTCCCGAAAGAGGAGATAACCGTTGAACTATAATCTGTTATGATAAAGTGTTGGATAGAAGCCATGCGCTTGCGCACTCTCCCGGTATCGGTCGCCGGTGTTATCATGGCTATGGGGCTTGGCGTCATGGACGGGAATTTTTCGCCGGTACCGGCTCTACTGTGTCTTGTGTTTGCCGTGTTGGCTCAGATTGCATCCAATTTTGCCAATGAATATTATGATTTTCGTGCCGGGTTTGACCGCAAGGGACGTGAAGGCCCGCGGCGGGGAGTGACCGAGGGCGACATTACCCCGGGGGCGATGAAGCGTGCTACATATTTCACGCTGTTGCTCGCTTGTGTGGTGGGATGTTCGCTTATTTGGTACGGCGGATGGTGGCTTGTTGCCGTAGGGGCGTTTATCGCTCTTGGCGTTCTTGCTTACAGTGCCGGTCCCTATCCATTGTCCCGTCATGCGCTCGGAGAAGTGGCTGTCATCTTCTTTTTCGGTATCATCCCGGTGAATTTCACCTATTATCTTCAGGCTCTTGACTGGAATCCCCACGTGCTGCTTGCGTCGCTGTCGGCAGGGCTGATGGGGGCGAACGTATTGATCGTCAATAATTATCGTGACTGTGATGATGACCGTGCGGTAGGAAAAGTGACGCTTGCCGTGAAATTCGGACGCGGCACTGTCTCGCGTCTGTACCTCGTCAACGGCTATGCTGCCGTCATGCTCATGATACCGGTGTGGATGCAGCTTTCCACATGGGCGTCTCTTGTGCCGGTGGTGTATCTTTACCTGCATTCGGCCCTATGGTGGAAAATCGTTTCCCGTCGGGGAGCTGCCCTGAATCCCATGCTGGGCATGACTTCGTTGGTCATGCTGTTTTACTGCCTGTCATTTGCCATCACGGCATTCTTCCTTACCTTTGCATAAAATGCTACAATGGAAACCCCTTTAATAACTCTGCATAGCGACACCCTGCACTATATGGATGTCGTCCTCTCCAATCCTCACCACGTTTCAATCCCTTCGGGCGTTACTGTCATCATAGGTGCTAACGGCTCCGGAAAAACCACTCTCGGCAAGATTATTGAAAAAGGGTGGAACATCCGCACCAACCGTATATCTGCCGTCCGCGACAGGATGTCAATAAAAAGTATCGAGTTTTCCGACATCCATTCGCTTGCGGGATTTTCCGTCTCTTATTATCAGCAGCGGTTTGAGGCGATGATGAACGACGATGTGCCCACAGTGGCTGCTCTTATGGGTGACCGTGCCGGTTCTGCGCGATGGAAGCAGTTGTGCAACCGCCTTGATTTGCGTGATGTGGATAACAAGAAAGTGAATTATCTGTCAAGCGGTGAGTTACGTAAATTGTTGCTGGTCAATCTGCTCTTTGAACTGCCTGATCTGCTTATAATCGACAACCCGTATATCGGGCTTGACAGCGCGTCACGCCTTTTGCTCGACGAGACGGTGGGACACATTGCATCGCAAGGGGTGTCTGTAATAATGCTGTTGTGCAACCCTGCCGATATTCCGGCGTTTACCGATACAGTGATTCCTATGCACGGCCGTTCCATCGGGATTCCGCAGTACCGCAGCGGTTCGGTTGAGGAACTGAGGCAGTCGGTGGGCTGTCTTTTTGACTATGCTGTCGATATTGACAGTCTCCCTCGTCCGGGTGTCCCGCAGGATAATGATTTTGATGTCGCTTTCAGCCTTAACGGTTGCAATGTTAGGTATGGTGACAGGGAGATACTCCGTGATGTCTCGTGGACGGTGCGTGCCGGAGAGTGCTGGGCGTTGGCCGGGCCCAACGGATCGGGCAAGTCCACTCTGCTGAGTCTTGTGCATGCCGACAACCCGCAGGGATATTCCAATGATATTGTTCTCTTCGACCGTCGTCGGGGAACAGGCGAGAGTATATGGGACATTAAACGCCGCATAGGATATATCTCTCCCGAGATGCACCTTTATTTCAATGGTCTCGGCTCTGTGCTTTCCATTATAGCACAGGGGCTTAATGATACGGTGGGCGATTACGTGATGTTGCGTGACAGCCAGATTGCCAAGGCAAAGGAATGGATGGAGGCGTTACACATCGGGCATCTTGCCGAACGTCGTTTCAATACACTCTCATCAGGGGAGCAGCGGCTTGTCCTGCTTGCCCGCACGTTTATCAGGCATCCGCGCCTGCTCATCCTCGATGAGCCTTTGCACGGGCTTGATGCCGCACGCAAGCGCAGCGTACGTGCCATTATCAACGGGCTTGTGGCGCGTGAACGCATCACTCTCATATATGTGACACACTATCTCCCCGAAGTCCCCGACTGCGTGACCCGTACAAAGACGCTACACCGCATCTCCTACTGACCGGAGTAGACGTATGCACCCATGTCGGGTGTGCTGCCGCGTTCCTTCCCTTGCATGTCGGTAGCCGCTTCTGGCAGTGTAAGCTCTGGATTGGCAGCGCCTATTGCCGGTGAACCGTATTTCAGACGGTAATCAAAAAGGTATTGTTCCCTGACCGTGTGGTATAGAGGGTCTTTGCCCCACAGGCAATTGATGAAATTGTCATCATTGGTGCCGTTCGATTTAAGCAGGCAGTTGCGTAGGGTAACAGATGTGCCGGTCAGATCCCCATGGGATATGTCGGTCCCGTTGCCGTAGACGATTGTATTGGTGAAGTCGGCTGTCATGTACGGGCGTCCGGTGTTGTCATCCGTGTCGCTGTTGATATGGTCAAGGCCTATTATCGGACCACCGAGAGCCGAGAACAGGTAATAGTTGGCAAGCGTGCAATGGTTGAACACATGGTTGCCGCCGCGCAGATACACTGTCCCTGAAGCGGCCTCGGCGATTTCACACCCTATCGCGGTTACATTGGAGTGTATCGCAATCAGCGAATGCCCCGTGGAGTTGCGCAGCTGGCAGTTGAGCATATAGAGGGTAGGGCGGTCACTGACTGATGTCGAGTCGACCTGCACGCCATAGGTCGTGTTGCGTATTGATGTGTGACATAGCCGGTTGTCTCGGCTTGTCGGAGAGAATGTCAACCCTCCCCATTGGCCCGACATCAGTTCGTAGGGGATGCCGTTCACGACATTTCCCGTACGGTCTCCGGTAAAGTTTATCGGGCTTTCGGGTGTCCCTTCTGCTATAAGTGTCCCGCGTACCATCATGTAGGCCTTGTCATGGAAATATAGATGTGTTCCGGCATCAAGGGTAAGTGTCGCTCCCTCTTTGACTACGAGGCTGTCATATATCTGGTAAGGCATGTCTGCCGTCCATCGGGTGTCTGTTTCGATTACTTCTCCGTGCTTGCGGTCGACATCCTGTCCGTCGGCGTTCAGCACAACGGTTCTGGTGACACCGTTGGTGAGGAAGTCGAGGTGCTCGTTTACTGTGGTGAGCGAACCGTTGCCGTTGGTGGGTAGTGTGGCTTCGACAAACACATATATCGAATCATTCGGGCGTATCTCCACATTGTGGAATGTCTTTCCGCTCATCCCGTCCACATTAAGGCGGAATATCCCGTTACCCTCCCTGATGGAGATTGACGAGATGTTAAGTATCTTGTCATGTCGGTTATATACTCTGAACGAACGGGTAGGCGTGCCCTCTTGGGTAAATACCATACCCATTTTCAGTGTGTCAACTGAGAATACCGGCTGATCCGATGCCGATGTCGTTATGTCATCCTCGATGCACGACCCGAATACGGTCATGACAACGATTGCCGCTAAAACTGCAAATATATGTTTCCCTCCGTTCATTAAAATCTCACTATTATGATAATAAATAAACGTAACACCGGCGTCATTATTGCCTCCATCCTCGATTTGGACACGCCTCACGCTCTTGAACTGCTCTTGCTTCGCGTGTCGAGGCTCTCGACCTCCCTACGGGGGAGAGGTGCCCGCAGGGCGGAGAGGGTCTCTTGTCTCCCCCCCTTGCAGGGCTGTGTGTCGAGCCTCTCTGGAAATATCTTCCTTATAAGTCGCCGCACTTATTGGACGTATGGTTTCTGCTCCCCGGCAAAAAGGGAATATTTTTCCACATCATTATTGCCGTTGAACGACACATTGATGACATCCATCACCGTGTACATGAAATTCTCGGTATTGAATGGCTTGTCGGCACACCGTTCCATTTCTTTTATCTTGTCGGGATACTGTTCCCTGTAAAGTTTTGTCGGGTACACCATGAACGGGATCTTTTGCCCGGCCTTTAGCGATTCAGGTACAGCTTTTCTGCCGTGACCTGCGTATTCGCCGACCTCAAATATGTCAAGACCGTGATCAGGGAAGTAGAATATAATTGCCTCCTTGTCTTCAAACAGGTTCATTATCCCGTCAACGACATAATCGTTGTAGAGGGTGGCGTTGTCGTTGTTGAAACGGTACCAGCGCTGGTACTCGGGATAGTCGGGATAGTCTTCCCACTTGAATTTGCTGAATCCTTCAGGATAGCGGTTCTCAGGTCCGGGGTGTTGACCCATCAGATGGATGAAATAGCAGTCTTTTCCGGTTGCGTTGTTTTCAATATCTGATTTCAGTAACGGGATCACCTCCTCGTCCTGGCTTTTGCCGAAACATCCGCGGTACATGTTTCCGGTAAAGATGCTCGTGTCACACAGCTCTGAATATTTGCTCGGTATGTTGTCCCAGAATCCCTTTTTGCTTTGGTTGGAAATCCATCCGGTTCTGTAACCGGATTTTTTCATTATCTCGGGCAGGGCAATGCATTCCCACCATTTTACATCGTCTTTATCGCTGACGCGCCAGGTACTCATGATTGCTTTCATGCATGGGATTGTATTGCCTGCCGGGGAGACGACTTGCGAGAATGTGATCATCCCTAAACTGTCTTTGCGGTATTGGAGCCGTGGATTGGTCTTTTTCTCGTAGCCATATAGTTGGCTGCTGTTTTTTGCAAATGATTCTCCTATTATAATTATCAGATTATCAGGCGTTTTTACCCCCCCGTTTAGGTCAATGTTTTCAAGATTGCTTTTAATATCGGGTGTGGTTTGGAAAATATGTGAAACATATTCTATACTTTTAAAAAAGGTTTTAAGATAATATTCTCCGGGTCTGAGTGAGACAAAAATAATGGAAATGGGAAGTAACAGTGAAAGTATCGTGGATAGGACGCTGTATTTTTTGTTTCTGTTGTAATGAAGTATAGCCTCTGCCGCGATGGGGAGCAATAGGAAGAATATTGAGCAAGCAGCAATGGTAGGGTTGATGAATGTGAGGATGAATTCGTAGGTCTCTTGTGGATTGGATCCGGCAACAATTCCGGGCATATCTTCGTTCAAGGGCATGTCAAATGCGTACCGGCTGACAAATGAGCCGATTGAAGTTACGACTATGAGTATGTAGACAATTCCCCTGAATAATCCTTTGATCTTTAAAGGCAGCTTGTCATATAGTAATACTATTGCGTAGCATTCGATAAGGTTATAGGCGATCACGGTGAATGCGCGTGCCCATAGTGACTTTGCAATGAATAGGTATGGTTCTATTGCAGATGTCAGCACAATCAGCAGTAATAGGAACAGGGCGTTATTTCTGATAGGTTGGATTAGGAATCTAAGGATTTTGCTCATTTTTTAGATTATTGAGTACTTATTTATAAACGTAACACCGGCATCATTATTGCCTCCATCCTCGATTTGGACACGCCTCCCGCTCTTGTGGCAATTCCTCTCCCTACGAGGGAGAGGTGCCCGCAGGGCGGAGAGGGTCTTTGGAATCCTCAGGTTGGACTGCTCTTGCTTCGCGTGTCGAGGCTCTCGACCTCTACCTCCAGTCGCAATTCCGCCATAAGGCGGAGAAATCCCCCTGTGCCACTATCCGCATTGCACCGATGACCGTCAGACCGATAGCCCGTGTCATTAGCACATCATCATGATACCCGTTTTTCGCCTCAAACCGCCCGTTCGGTTTCATTTCGTAGGTGACCATCTCGTCACAGGCGGTTGTCGAACGCTCGATGTAGCCGCAATCCCTCACATGCCCTATAAGCTCGTTTATTGCAAGGGACTTGGTCGCACGGTTGGTGTGGAAACCTATGTGGCTCTCCATTGCCCCTGTAGCCGAGGCGGGTGACTGGCGGCGGTACATGTTAGGGTACGCATGGTTGAGATGTGACAATACATATAGCCCGTGGTCGCCTTCGGTATTTTCCGTCTCGAGAGTGTTGCTTTCTATGACAAGTAGCGCGTTATTGTAGAATGATGCTACAGTCGCACTTTTCCACGTCAGCAGGTCATGGTCGAGATGTCCGCGCCATTGGGCGACGATTTCGGGAGGCATGTTGTCGAGCATCGGTTGCCGGTCAAACACGGCGATGACCGAGTAGTCACTATCCTCCGAGCGTCCGCCTATATCCACCGATACTACATAACGGTCTTTGAGGCGTGACTCGCTTTTGTGGCATGGCATTTTCCATATCTCTAATTTGCCGGTTCGGCTCGGGACGAAATTTATGTTTTTCAGGGCTCTTGAGCCTTTTAGCCCGTCGGCACTCAGCTCGCCGGTGTATAACGGGGGTGTGCAGTGCTTACGTAACCTGTCGATCTGTTCAATGGGGAACACTCCGTAGCCTGTGTTTACAAATGCCTCGATATCATCCGTCGGATATTCGGCCTGCATCATCGAATGGTTCGGATACTCCATTCGCTTCAGATGATACCACTGTATCATTTCAAGAGTCAGACCTTGTTCCCAAAGTTTCCGCTCATAGTCATCCAGTTCTTTCCATAGCCGTGACACGTCACTGACGGGGCTGCGGTATATATCGATTTCGTACCACGGGACAAATACCGGACGTTTGTCGCTCTTGCCCTCTTTGGAGCGGAGCCATTCCGAGTGGAAATAATTTCCGACACCGTTGGCGGTACTTTCCATGACAATTAGTGAGTAAGGGATAAGGGCTATTGCCCCGCACACGGCTCTGATGAATTTCTCAGGGCTGCGCATCGTTGTGTCGCTCCAGAAGGCCACTTCGCTCAGGTGAGCCATTGCATAGTCACTGCCGCGCACTGCCTCCTGGTTCTCGCTTGAGCCTATTGTCACCCGGCAGCCGCGACCGGCTATCTCACGTGTGTTCAGTGACCGTTCGTATGAGCGGAATTTCGGAGGCTCGTCTCCTGTCCAGTAGCTTTCGGGATATTGGGCGAGCATCTTTGTGTACATCCCGCGTATCCCGGCGGCCGTGTCTTTTACATGGGCGCATATCAGCGAGTGCCAGTTACGGCGGTGCAGTGTCTGTACCCATGCCATATACATCTGTACAAGGGTCGAGCCGCCCCATTGTCGGGCTTTGAGCATTATCAGTCGCAGTGGACGTTCGGCGACACGGTCGGCATCGAGCATGGCTGCTACCCGTCGCTGTGGCATGTTTAGTATGAACGGTATCTCCCGGCCGCTTATCTTGTCCTTGATACGCACACATGTTGCTGCCCAGTATTCAAAGTCATGCCGGCAGCGTAGTTTCACCCAGTCATCGTGGCTTGCCAACTCCTTGTATTGCGGGTCTTTTAGCATCGTTACGGGAATCTGTGCGTAACCGTCATTTATCTCCGATGCCTTAACCCTCTTGCGCTCCCCGAAACACCCTTTCCCTGTAATCGGGTCATATTCTTTTTTCAGCTTTATGTTCCTGCGCCTGTTCTCGGCTATAATATCTTTAATTTCAATCGTCATCTGGATCTTTCTCTTTTACTGTTTCCGGTTTGGTTGCCGCCGTTGTATTCCCCCCCTCTGCATTAATCGGTTGTCTAAGCTCTTGCCTTGCCCGTCCCGATTCGGGGTTCACCCTAACCTCAGTGTCCCTCCGCCTATCATTGCATCACTGCTCATGTTTCCGCTCACTGATATTGTCACGTATTCCCGTGGAGGGGCAATAACCCTGGTGGCAATCGGATTGTTGATACTGCCTTTTATCCCTAATGAAATCATGGGATATGAGTTTTTCTCCCCGGCTCCGCCGTCTCCACGCAATGAGAGCTTTACATCAGCCTCTCGTGCCGGCATCTTCCACGTCAGTCCGGTTATGCGGGGTATTGCCCCCTTGTATCGTTGAAGCGCGACGGCACTGCCGTCCATTTCCAACTGTGTACTCCATCCCACATTTTGTGTGTCAGGAGTCTTCTCTGTCGATGCGTCAAGCAGATGCCCCTCTGAAATGGCATACAGTTCCCCGTCTGCCGATAGCATGGCGGTAGGGACAGGCAACCCTCTTGAATAATAGCCGCTGGTATTGGCTGGGCGTACTAACAGCCGGTTGTCCTCGGTTATGCACCATAGTTCGTTGGTTGCGCTGCACCATCCTGTCGCTTTGAACCGGTGTTGCGTGTCGGCTGTCTCCGGTTTTGACCCTTTGATGCTTGTGAGCCGTCCGTCGGTCAGGGCATATACGCCATCGGTAGTGACCGTGACCTGTTGGCTTCCTGCTACTCCGCGTGGATCGATTATGTTGGCGGCTATGACTGAGCGCGAACAGTTGACTGATAGTGCATATACCCCGGTGGAAGTGAATGCATACAGGTGTGTACGGGCAAAGTCCCATGAAGATGATGAGCGTACCGCTTGGGTTATTGCCGTAATGCCTCCTTGGGATACTTTCAGCGAGGCATTGGCTGTCAGTGGTTCAGTGGTTCGTGACGAGATGACGGTCCCCGGATGCCTTTCGGTGTTGCGGCTCTCGGCGGGGATTACGTATGCGTCGAGGGCGGTCTCAAGTGAGATAGGCATACATTTGGTGTCGAGATAGTAGGCATATCGCTTTCCGGGTGACGGGGTTAACGGGAAGCTGCGGCTCATTGTCCGTCCGTCTTCATAGTTGACTTTGATTGTCATTTCGCTCGCTTCCGGATGAGGATATGACAGGAATGGGGTGAATGTCAGAGGTGCGTTGGTCTCTCCCTCACCGTGCCACACTACCGTTTCGCCTCTTGAGCCGAGCACCGTCTTTATGCAGGCTCTCCATTTTCCGCTTGTTGTCGATGCCGCGAATATTCCGGCCGGATAACCGTCGGAGAGTCTCGGTGTTATGTCGCCCCAGACGATTACGTCGCCTGACACGTTGGCTGTGCGGGCTGAGAACGAGTGAGGGATGTTTGTCTCACGCAGCAGTATGTCATCCGTGCCGTCTGATTTTGTTGAAAGTGTCCGCTTGAGCGATTTTATCTCCTCCGATGGAGGGAGCATGGTGATGCAGCCTGTTGCCGTTATCTCTCCTGCCGTAGCGGATATGCCGCCTGAAAACGGTTTTACATACACTTTTATCGGTGATGATACTGCCTCCATGCGCTCGGCTGTTGCTACAATCATTTCCTCCCGTCTGGCGGTAGCCGGAACCATCGCGTTGGCCGTGCCGGGAAGATACATCCGCAATGTGCCTTGTGTCGCGCTGTTGCTCTCTAACCTGTGGGAGGTCATGGCGTTGAAATCCACGGGATGCAGTTGTGGTGTCACGTAAATCTCCACTGAAGCCGCTATCTCGTTCCAAGGGTATTCGGCTGTCTCCGGTGCGACAATCCCGGGTTTGAAGCCGGTGGCGGTCAGTGTATGGGCTTCTGCCTCGGTGAATACACCCGACACGGCATTTACGTTTGTGCTTATCGTTTCGGTGCATTGGAATCCGTCGGGTGACGTGACAAGAACCGGAGCTGATTCATATAGCATACGCCCGTCTCTGTCATAGATACGGTAGCCTGCCATGATCGGCTGTATGTAGTATCCGGCAGTGGTCGCTTTGGCACAGATGTCGCTGTAGGCTGTCAGCAGATCCGCTGTTATGGCTTTGGTGTCGCTCAGTGTCAGATTGCCTTGACAGCGTGTGTAGCCTCCTGATAGTGTGCGGGACGGTATTGTTGACGAGAAGGTTGCCGTCTGCATCGCCACAATGCTTATCGGGGGGAGCGAAGGCAGTGTCCCGGCAACACTCCAGTTCCCGGTGTCTTCATCGTGGACTAAACGGTATGCCCCTTCACGTGTCATGATTATTGCTGTCTCGCCTGACGCAATGCCGCAGTATGGCTCCGATGGAAGCGTGACAGGCTCATTTATTGTCACGTTTTCGGCATCGGGATTGGTGTATAGAAGGATGTTGCCCGACTTGAGGAACAGCGTTTTTGCTCCGGTGGAGTCACGGAAGAGGAAAAACGGTGTAGCATTGCAATCCGCTATCGTTCTGGGTTCGCCGACAGGTATCAGCGTCGAGTCGGAGATGCCTGGCCGCAGATTATGGCACATTGTTGCGTCGCCGGGTCTCAGACTGTTTGCCGGCATCAGGCCGGGAGTGAAAGCAATATCCTTTCTGGTAGTGTTTTTCATGGTAAGTGGTAATTTGGTTAGACCGGTTGGAAATCTCTCCGCAAAGATACATCGGTTGGCTGCCCATCGATATGCGATCCTGTCACTGGCAAAATAATACTGCCTGTCTGTCCACTCGACAGTTTGTTTAATTCATGGAAAAATCGTTATTTTGCGGTAGAGTTTAATTTTAAAAAGTAAAAATATGGGATTTATCTTATGGCTGGTCGGTCTTGTGCTTTGCATCATGGCCGTATTGGAAGTTTGGAAATGGAGCATTGATACAGTTAAGAAACTGTTGGTTATCATTGTCCTTCTGCTCACAAGTTGGCTCGGACTTTTGGTTTATTATCTTTGGGCTCGCAAGAACCTCGAGGCAATGCTCAAATAACCCGCTCCATGAATCCGTAAAAACCGGGCTGTGTCAGAAATCCGACACAGCCCGGTTTTGCTTATTGGGGGAATTTATAAAGGTTCAGTTAGTCCGCCTCGTATTCAATCTTGTTCAGTTCTGCAGCAGTGACACCACGTGGAGTGAAATTCATTGGACTAATGTTCTGGGGTTTTGCTGCATTGTCGGCATCGGTGATAGTAAACTTCATTATTGTGGTGTGGTCACCGTTATATGCATTTGCCTCGTAAGTTCCCATCGCGGGGTTGTTGTAGCCACTCAGCTCATTGGGGATTATATTGCCTTTGTACCTTGTGATTACAGCCCATGAGCAGTCGTATGCTCTTGAACAGTTGGAATATAAATCCACCTCGACGCGGTATTCTCCGTTCTCTACAAGTTCTGCCGGAATGTAGATGTTTTCGTTGTTGAGATAGTCGAGGCGACATGCCGGATTGGAATCATGGTCGAGACCGTATGAAACTTGTTCTCCGTTAATGGTTGTTGTCCCTCCTCTTTCACCGTAGTAGATGTGTTTGCCGCTTGGGGTATAGAGATGAAGATCGACATCCTTGGGCGTTGAGAAAGTCAGGTTAATGTTGATGTCTCCGCTCTCGCTGTCAACGTGTGTCACCGTGAAAATGTAGTGTACGGTGATATTCCCGTTTTCATCTACTCCTATTATCACCATCACCAGATCTTGGTTATAGTCTGTCCCGTACATGATGGGGATTGTGTAAATTGTCGAGGACGAGCGGCTTGTGTTTGGATTGTATTCCCAATAGCCTTCTTTCCCTTCGATTCCGACATAGAATTTTTGGTATGCCTTTTCGCTGTTTACGACAATAAAGTTCATGCCCCCGCTTAAAGCCCTGTCATTGTAGCTTACATTCCCGATTTCCTCCTCGGAAGTCGCTTCCGGTAGGTTTCCCTCATGGAATGAGGCTCCTTCTATTGAGAAGAAGTTGTCGCTGTATTCTTCTTCCATTGTTGGCGACGGTGTTTCTTCCGCAACGATTTCTTCTTCATCGTCATCTGAGCAGGCAATGAACCCTGCACACATTGCGAGCATCATTGTGATGCTGAAAATTTTAAATGATTTCATGTTTGAGTTAGTTTAGTGTTGGATTTTGCACAAAATTAGATATTATAGGCTGAATTACCCCCCCATTTAGTTAAAGTTGCTTAAAAATGCATTTCTGCGGCATAGTCTGTGTATTGGCTATTACTGTAGCCCGGTTTTTCAGGAATGCAAATTGTGGCTCAAGCGGTAAGGATTATGGATTGTAAATTGTATCTTTGCACTGTCAAATCTCGGTTTTTCAATGATTGAACGCATCGTCATCATCGACAACGTCGACCCTGTCAGTTTTTATGGCGTGAACAATTGTAACATGCAGCTGATTCGCAACCTCTTCCCGAAGTTGCGCATGGCGGCTCGCGGCTCTGTCATCAAAGTTATAGGCGATGACAGCGAGACTGCCGAGTTCGAAAAGAAAATAAAGGAACTGGAAAGCTACTGCGTAAAGTACAACAAGCTTTCCGAGGATGTGATACTCGATATTGTCAAGGGCGTTGCTCCCAAAGAGTTGAAGATGGACGATGTGATCATCTATGGGGTAAACGGCAAGCCCATTTCAGGGCGTACACCCAATCAGCAATTGCTTGTCGAGACTTTTTTCAGGAATGATCTCACTTTCGCCCTCGGCCCTGCAGGAACAGGAAAGACCTATGTCGCGATCGCTCTTGCCGTCCGTGCACTGAAAAACCGTGAGGTGCGTAAGATCATACTTTCGCGTCCCGCAGTGGAGGCCGGGGAGAAACTCGGATTTCTGCCGGGTGACATGAAGGACAAGATTGACCCCTACCTACAGCCGCTCTATGATGCGCTTGAAGATATGATTCCGGCGGTAAAGCTCAAGGAATACATGGAGACAAACGTCATCCAGATAGCCCCGCTCGCTTTCATGCGGGGACGTACGCTCAACGATGCCGTGATCGTGCTTGACGAGGCGCAGAACACGACAACCCATCAGCTGAAGATGTTCCTCACCCGTCTCGGAATGAACGCTAAGATGATCATCACCGGCGACGTGACACAGATTGACCTCCCGCGCTCCGCCGCTTCAGGGCTTGTGCAGGCGTTGAAAGTGTTGCGGGATGTGCCGGGAATCGGACGTGTGGAGTTCGGGAAGAAGGACATCGTGCGGCATCAGCTTGTGCAGCGCATAGTGGCTGCCTATGAGCAGTGGGACAAGGTCAATCCCAAGGAAATAAGCGAAGAAAATAAAGAACAGTAAAATAATAAACCACAGTCAGATATGGCAACTACATTAGTCAACACCGGTTTCAATTTCCCCGGACAGAAGAGCGTGTATCACGGCAAGGTACGTGAAGTGTATGATATTGACGATGACATCCTTGTGATGATCGCATCCGATCGCATTTCGGCATTTGATGTCATCCTGCCCGAAGGTATTCCTTACAAGGGGCAGGTACTCAACTCCATTGCGGCAAAGTTCCTTGATGCGACTGCCGACATCGTGCCCAACTGGAAGCTCGCTACCCCTGACCCAATGGTTACCGTTGGGTTGAAGTGTGAGGGATTCCGCGTGGAAATGATTATCCGCGGTTATCTCACCGGCAGCGCATGGCGCGAATATCAGGCAGGATGCCGTGAACTGTGTGGGGTGAAACTGCCCGACGGCATGAGGGAGAACGAGCGGTTCCCCGAACCCATCATCACCCCGACTACCAAGGCCGAAGCTGGTCATGACGAAAATATCTCCCGTGAGGAAATCATCGCACAGGGCATTGTCGGCAAGGATGACTATGAGACAATGGAACGGTACACCCGCGCATTGTTCAAGCGTGGGACTGAAATCGCTGCCGGGAAAGGACTTATTCTTGTTGATACCAAATACGAGTTTGGCAAGCGCGGCGGGAAAGTCTACCTCATCGACGAGATACACACCCCCGATTCTTCCCGTTATTTCTATGCCGATGGCTATGAGGAACGTTTCCTGAAAGGAGAACCGCAACGTCAGCTCTCCAAGGAATTTGTGCGCCAGTGGCTCATCGAGCATGATTTCATGGGCAAGCCGGGGCAGGTTGTACCTGAAATGACTCCCGAATTTTGCGAAAGCGTTTCTCAGCGATATATCGAACTGTACGAACACATTACCGGTGAAAAATTCGTAAAGGCTTCAGAGGAGAACCTCGCTGCACGCATCGAGGCAAATGTCCTTCATTGCCTTGCCAACCTCAAACGGTAACTCCTGTGGACGTAAAGGCCGAGAAAATTAACCCTTACGACAATGACCGCTGCAAGACCGAGCAGGTCAAGGAAATGTTCGATTCCATCGCACCGGCTTATGACTTCATGAACCGGGCAATGACTTTCGGGGTCGACAAGCGGTGGAGAGCCAAAGCCGTGAAAATGATATCACGGCACTTTCCCGCTGAGATTCTTGATGTGGCGACAGGTACCGGCGACCTTGCCATGCTTCTTGCCCGAAAGTTACATCCCCATAGTGTGACGGGGATAGACCTCTCCGAGGGGATGATTTCCGTGGGTCGGAGGAAAATCGCCGGTGCAGGACTGTCCCATGTCATAACACTCATGTCGGGTGACTGCCTCGCAATGCCGTTTGATTCTGATCGTTTTGACTGTGTAACTGTGGCATACGGCGTGCGGAATTTCGAACACCTTGACGTCGGCTACCGTGAGATGCTGCGGGTGCTACGTCCCGGAGGCATTATATGTGTTATCGAGCTGTCGACACCGGTATCCCCGTTGGTCCGTCCGTTCTATCGGTTTTATACCCGCTGTGTCATCCCCGCCGTGGGGCGTATCGTGTCAAAGGACGTGAGAGCCTATTCCTACCTCCCCGAAAGCATTGCTGCAGTCCCGCAAGGTGATGACATGTTGACGTTGATGCGTGAAGCCGGATTCACCGGCTGTAGCTTCCGTCGCCTCACTTTCGGCACATGCACCATCTACACCGCTACCAAACCCTGAACATCACTTTGCTCTCGACAATTCCTCTCCCTACAAGGGAGAGGTGCCCGCAGGGCGGAGAGGGTCTCCTGTCACCGCCCATTGTCCCCCTTTTGCGGGATCGCGAGTCGAGGCTCTCGACAATTCCTCTCCCTACGAGGGAGAGGAGCCCGCAGGGCGGAGAGGGTCTCCTGTCACCGCCCATTGTTCCTCCTTTGCGGGATCGCGAGTCGAGGCTCTCAACAATTCCTCGTCTATGGCCTGTTAATCAGCTTGTATGGGCGACCGTCGACAGTGACAATGTACACGCCCTTGCCCGGCAGCTCCATGGTCGCGGATGATCCGCCTGCAACCATGCTCCCCACCGTCTTCCCGTCATCTGAGAACACCGCAATCCTTGTCCCGGCACTGATCCCAGTTACCGTCAGCCGCCCGTTGGCACTTGCCACCGAAACAGCCCCGGCTTCCACCTCCTCGACACCGCTCTTGTTCCCTCCGATGAACTCCACCTTCGTCTCAAGATTCACGATGTCATCGCG
>JAFTRI010000012.1 GCA_017462345.1 Muribaculaceae bacterium | reverse complement strand
TTGAACCACCAAAATCCTATCAGCATATTTAACGGAATTTAACTTCCGGCCCAGCCGCCACCGCCGTGGCTCCGCCCCAAAAGCGGGTGCAAAGGTACAACCTCCGACCCATTATCTCCAAATTTTTTTGCATCTTTTTTTTACACGTTTTCCGCCCGGCTCCCGGCAAACACATCACAACACCCTGAAAGCCACCAGCCTAACATACACAAAATTTTTATGCCCTAAAACATAGTTTTGCAACTAAGGCTATCTCTGAAATATTTATCGTATCTTTGGAAAAGAAATATTTTTTACGAAAAAAGACAACAATGCACCCATTCATACATCTGCACGTCCACACCCAATTCTCAGTCCTCGACGGACAGGCTTCCGTTCCGGCATTGGTCGACAAGGCAATAGCCAACGGCATGAAAGGCCTGGCCATAACCGACCATGGCAACATGTTTGGCATAAAAGAATACTACAATTATGTCAAGAAGAAAAACTCCAAGACAAACGATGCCATCAAAAGCGCAAAAAAAGCTCTTGACGCCGCCAATGAGACAGGCAACTCCCAAGAGGCTGAGCGTCTCACAGCCGAGATAAACGCTCTGAAAGAGAAACTGTTCAAGCCCATTTTCGGATGCGAAATGTATGTCGCCAACAAATCCCTGCTCGAACACACCGACAAAAAAGACACAGGACGGCATCTTGTTGTTCTCGCCAAGAACGAGAAAGGATACCACAACCTCATCAAAATCGTGTCACGCGCATGGACCGAAGGGTTCTACTCCCACCCGCGGACAGACAAAGAAGACCTCGCCAAGCACAGCGAGGGTCTCATCGTATGTTCGGCTTGCCTTGGCGGAGAAATCCCCAGACTCATACAAGTAGGGGAAATCGAGGAGGCCGAAAAACAGGTACAGTGGTTCAAGGACACATTCGGCGACGATTACTATATCGAACTGCAACGCCACAAAGCCACAGTGCCACGAGCCAATCACCGGGTTTATGAAGTTCAACAGGCTGTAAACGAAGAACTGATAAGAATCGCGCGCAAGTTTGACATAAAACTCGTGTGCACCAATGACGTCCACTTTGTAAATGAAGAGGACGCCGAAGCTCATGACCGGCTCATATGCGTTTCCACCAATAAGAATCTCAACGACGAGAAACGGATGCTCTACACAAAGCAGGAATGGATGAAAACGCAAGAGGAGATGAACGAAATATTCGCCGACCTACCGGAAGCGTTGACAAATACCATCGAGATACTTGATAAGGTAGAGACATACTCAATCGACCACGGGCCCATCCTTCCCAACTTCCCACTCCCCGAAGGATTCACCAACAACGACGAATACCTCCGGTATCTCACATACGAAGGGGCAAAGCGACGATGGGGTACACCCACCGAGGAACAACGTGAGCGCATCGACTTTGAACTTGAAACGATCAAGAATATGGGGTTCCCGGGTTACTTCCTAATCGTACAGGACTTCATTGCCGCAGGACGGCGGCTTGGCGTTTCAGTCGGACCCGGACGTGGTTCGGCTGCCGGTTCGGCTGTGGCCTACTGTCTCGACATCACTCAGATTGACCCCATTAAATACGACCTTCTTTTTGAACGCTTCCTCAACCCCGACCGCATATCGCTTCCCGATATCGACATCGACTTTGACGATGATGGACGAGCCGACGTATTGAAATATGTTACCGAGAAATACGGCGCAGAAAAAGTTGCACGCATCATCACCTACGGCACAATGGCTGCCAAGTCATCAATAAAAGATGTCGCACGAGTGCAACAGCTTCCGCTTTCAGAAAGCGAGAGGCTCACCAAGCTCATCCCGCGCCACATGCCCGAGGTCAACGGCAAGGAACTGAAACCTACACTCAAAAACTGCTACGAACACGTCCCAGAGTTCAAGACCGAACTCGCAAGCCAGAACACTTTGATTACCGATACCCTGAAATATGCCAAGGAACTCGAAGGTAACGTTCGCAACACCGGTGTTCACGCCTGTGGGGTAATCATCGGTCGCGACGACATCACCGACTGGGTTCCGGTAAGTACTGCCTATGATAAGGATGGGACAAAGTTGTTGGTCACACAATATGAAGGATCGGTTATTGAAGACACCGGTCTTATCAAGATGGACTTCCTCGGGCTGAAAACCCTCTCGATAATCAAGGAGGCCCTGGCCAACATCAAACTGACACGCGGCATCGACGTCGACATCGACAATGTTCCGATCGACGACCCGAAGACCTACCAGCTATACTGCGAAGGGCGCACTACCGGCACATTCCAGTTTGAGTCGGCAGGAATGCAAAAATATCTGCGAGAACTCCAGCCGAGCACATTCGAGGATCTCATTGCAATGAACGCGCTCTACCGCCCGGGGCCAATGGATTACATCCCCGATTTCATTGCCCGCAAACACGGCAAGTCCCCGATCGTCTATGACATCCCCGTAATGGAGAAATACCTCAAAGACACCTACGGGGTCACTGTCTATCAGGAACAGGTGATGCTCCTGTCCCGCCTGCTCGCCAACTTTACCCGCGGACAGAGCGATACCCTGCGCAAAGCGATGGGGAAAAAACTCATCGACAAGATGAATGCGTTGAAAGAGCTGTTCCTTGAAGGCGGGCAGAAAAACGGATACGACACTGCCGTCCTCGAAAAAATATGGAGTGACTGGGAAAAATTCGCATCATACGCATTCAACAAGAGTCACGCCACCTGCTATAGCTGGGTCGCATTCCAGACTGCCTACCTCAAAGCCAACTACCCGGCCGAATACATGGCAGCGGTACTTAGCCGGAATCTTGCCGACATCACAAAACTCACCGGTTTCATGGACGAATGCAAGTCGATGCATATACAAGTCAAAGGTCCCGATGTAAACGAAAGCTTCACAAAATTCGGTGTCAACAAAAAAGGAGACATCCGTTTCGGGCTTGCTGCAATAAAAGGTGTCGGAGTCAATGTTGTCAATGACATAATTACCGCACGCAACGAGGGCGGGCCATTTGAATCAATCTATGACTTTGTCGAACGCGTCAACCTGTCATCCCTCAACCGCCGCACACTCGAATCACTCGCACTGGCAGGGGCATTTGACTGCTTCGAGGAAATTAAACGAGAAGATTTTTTTGAAAAAAACAACAAAGACGAAAGCCTATCCGAGCAGCTTATCCGATACGGACAGATGTTCCAAAACGACAAGCAGCAAAGCAGCAACTCCCTATTCGGAGACGACGATGCCACACTTAACACAGCCGGCCGTCCCGCAATAAAACCGGCAGTGGAATGGGTTGCCGCCGAACGGTTGGAAAAAGAGCGCGAACTTGTGGGCATGTACTTGTCAGCCCATCCACTCGACCCGTTTTACATGGAGCTGAATTTCGGATGCAATTCAAGCATAAAAGCCAAAGACGAGGAGATTCCGGTTGATGGCAAAGAACTGACTTTCGGCGGAATGGTCATCAGTTTTGTCAGCCGCCCGGCACGCAACGGCGGGAACTTCGGCATACTTAAAATCGAGGACTACACGGGCAGCACCGAACTACGGCTGTTCGGACAGACATACATCGATTTCAGCAAATACGGTGTACCCGGAACTCCTGTTCTTGTAACCGGTAAATTCCAAAAACGCTTCAAGTCCGATGAAATAAACTTCAACGTCACCGGCATACGCCTTTTACACGATGTCAAGGGACAACTGATTCGCGGCATAACAATAACCCTCAAAAAAGAAGAATTGAACGAAACGGTACACAGCCTGCTTTCCGAGCACATCAAGTCCACCACCGAAAACCGCGGTGACCTTTATTTCCGCATTTTCGACCCGGAGCTGAACCGTTCACTCCGGCTTGTCTCCGGCGTGAAGATCCCTATTAACCGCAATCTGGTTGAAATGCTCAACGGCATGTCCATCGAATATACCGTCGACAAATAACCGTTCCCGCATTTTGGCATTTGTTCAATCTTCACTAAATTTGTAGCACAGATAAACCCGAACTTTTAACCTAAAGACAATATTAATATGGCATTTACATTTACCGACGAAAACGTAGACGAGATTATAGCATCGGGGAAGCCCGTAGTTATTGACTTTTGGGCAACTTGGTGCGGGCCCTGTATGCGCATGTCCCCAATTGTCGACGAATTGGCCGAGCAGTTTGGCGACGAGGTTGTGATAGGGAAATACAATGTAGACGAAGAGGGAGACCTCAGCGCAAAATACCGTATCATGTCAATCCCTACAATACTTTTTTTCAAGAACGGGGAAAAGACCGACATCCGTCTTGCCGGCTCACAGCCAAAGTCAACCTTGGAAGAAAAAATCAAGGAGTTGATAGCTTTATAAAAAACTGACGCCGTTATAGCTCAATCCTCAACATGAAACCGTTGCTACTCATAACAGCCCTTTTGCTGCTATCTTCCGCCAATCCTTGTATCGCCCGACCTCAGGCAGTACGCGGAGAATGGAAAATCGAACGCGGCAACAAATCAGGATACAAAACCGATAACAGCCCCGCTCAGGACATATACCGCAATGCAATGAACTATTACAACGGCACCAACGGTTATGACCGGGACGAGAAAAAAGCGATTACACTTCTAAATGAAGCCGCAGCTCAAGGCAACAGACTCGCACTATACCAATTGGGCAACTGTTACCGGTATGGAAACGGTGTCAAGATTGACAAAAAGAAAGCAGCTGAATATTGGCAGCAGTCAGCCGATGCCGGTTGTGCCGAAGCCCAATATGAACTTGGATACCTGTACTACAAAGGGGACGGCGTCAAGCGCAACTACACCAGAGCCATCGAGCTGTTTTCTAAAAGCGCCGATACAGGTAACGCCCCGGCACTATACATGCTGGGGACATGTTATTACGATGGGACAGGCGTGGAACGCGACCGGCAACTTGCCATAAGATATTGGGGTAAAGCCGCCGACAAAGGCAATCGCAAAGCAAAGGAAAAGCTAAAGGAACACAGCATTACCGATTAGCGTGAAATCCTCACTCCCCGAAAAAGACAACGGTGCAACCTGAATCGACAAGACACACAAGCTGCACCGTTAATTTTATCGGGGGGGAACTCAGGCAAACAATGTGCGGAAAGCCTCCTCTACCTTTGCCACCTCCTCCACCCTTATCTTCAATCGGGAGACATCGATCCCCTTGAGATTGTTACGTGGAACGATTATCGTATTCATCCCCGGTTTTTCCGCCTCGCTTATCCGCTGTTCGATACGTGTTATCGGACGTATCTCCCCCGACAGCCCCACCTCTCCCGACATACACACTCCACGGGGGATAGCCATGTCGACATTGGATGAAAGTATCGCGCATATTACACTAAGGTCGAGAGCCGGATCATTCACCTTCAGTCCCCCGGCGATATTCAGGAACACATCCTTTTGTGCGATCTTGAACCCGACACGTTTTTCAAGCACGGCAAGAAGCATATTCATCCTCCGGGAGTCAAAACCCGTAACCGACCGCTGCGGTGTTCCGTACGCTGCCGTACTCACAAGTGCCTGAGCCTCGATAAGGAACGGACGTATCCCTTCGAGAGTCACACCTATGGCAATACCCGACAGTTCCTCATCATTCTGCGTCAGCAGCATCTCCGACGGATTGGTAACCTCACGCAGTCCGCGCTGGCACATTTCGTATATGCCCAATTCCGACGTACTGCCAAAACGGTTCTTTATCGAACGCAATATCCTGTACATATAATGCCGGTCACCCTCAAACTGCAACACCGCATCTACAATATGCTCCAGCACCTTGGGCCCTGCAATACTCCCCTCCTTGTTTATATGCCCTATAAGGATAACCGGTACACCGCTTTCCTTGGCATACATCAGTAACCGTGCCGAGCATTCACGCACCTGGCTCACACTACCCGCCGATGACTCAACTGCATCAGAAGCGATCGTCTGTATCGAATCGACAATCACCATCTCAGGCTTCACATCATCGATATGTTCAAATATACTTTCCAACGAAGTCTCACACACGATATAGCAATTGTCACTCATGCGTCCGATACGGTCGGCACGCAACTTCAGCTGGCGTGCACTTTCCTCTCCTGACACATACAGTATTTTTTTCGTTTTTATCGACAGTATATTTTGCAGCACAAGAGTAGATTTACCTATACCGGGCTCTCCTCCGATAAGCACAAGCGAACCCGCGACAAGACCGCCGCCGAGCACCCGGTTAAGCTCCTCACTCGGCATGTGGATACGAGGCTCATTCAAGCTCTTAATCTCCGATACCCGCTGCGGCACACTCTTTACGGCCTGCCGTCCGGTCACCGGTGAGCCACCCCGCAATCCCTTCGTCGGCACTCGCTCCTCAACCATCGTGTTCCACTCTCCACATGCCGGGCAGCGACCCTCCCATTTCGGTGAATCAGCCCCACAACTGCTGCAATACCACAACGTCTTTACTTTAGCCATAACCCATTATCATTTTTCACACCACAAAATTAATAAACATCCCACAAATCTCATTAACCCTAAATTTATGATCTACAGCCACAGATCAATAATTACTTTTATGTTTTGTCAGGATTGACGGCGGCGGAACTCGGCTATGGTTATAGCCGTTGCCATCCCCACATTAAGGGACTCTGATGTAGGGCGGTCTGGCGGGAATGACGGAATCAGCAACCTGTGAGTGACAAGCCGCCCTACCTCATCTGAAATACCCTGACCTTCATTTCCCATTACCACAATGCCACGGCCCGAAAGTGATGTGCTGTATATACTGTCTCCGTCAAGGAATGTCCCATAAACCGGGACATCGTGGTTTCGCGATATGGCATCAACCAGATCACAATATACCACATTAACCCGAGCTATCGCCCCCATCGTAGCCTGCACCACTTTCGGATTGAACACGTCTACCGTATCACGGCTACAGAGCAATGTCGTAACGCCAAACCAGTCGGCAACCCTGATGATTGTTCCGAGATTACCCGGGTCCTGGACTCGGTCAAGTGCAATAACAAGTCCGTTGACTGGCTCCGTCCCGTCCGATACCGGTTCCGGAATATCATACACCGCGATAACCTGAGGCGGAGTCGTCAGCTGCGTCATGCGCTCCATATCGGCACGCTTGGCGACACACACGTCCGCCCCGCTGCACATCCCCTCATACTGTTTCACCCACTCATCGACAGCGATCAGATAACGGCACCGGAAATGCCCCCATGTATCGGCAACGCATTTAGTCCCCTCGGCAACAAAACAGCCTTCCTCTTTTCGCGAACGGGCACTGCCGAGCGAAGCCACCATTTTCCTTATTCTATTAGTCAGTTCCATAATCCCGCGGTTATATGACAAAGGTAACTAAAATTCCCGATTATCCATTGTTGGCACAAAACTGTTTACTATATTTGCAATACTAATTCATGCGTAAAATATCTGATATGAAATTTGTTGGAGCCCATGTTTCGGCAGGAGCCGGAGTAAGCAATGCGCCTGTCAATGCCCATGAGATAGGAGCCCGTGCATTTGCCTTGTTCACTCGCAATCCGTCCCGCTGGCAATCCAAGCCCATATCAGTCAAAGAAGCCGAAGCATTCAAGTCCAATTGTGCACGGCTTGGATACGCCCCGTCACAGATACTTCCGCATGACAGCTATCTCATCAACCTTGGCGCACCCGATTCCGAAAAACTGCAGATGTCACGTGACGCATTCCTCGACGAGATGCAGCGTTGCGAACAATTAGGACTGACAATGCTGAACTTCCATCCCGGAAGCCACCTGAAAATGATACCGGCCGACGATTGCCTTGACCTTATCGCTGACTCCATAAACCTGACACTCGACAAGACTACAGGGGTAAAAGCCGTCATAGAGAACACCGCCGGACAGGGCAGCAACCTCGGATATTCCTTTGCACAGATAGCCCGGATTATTGACCGGATAGAGGATAAGAGCCGGATAGGGGTATGCATCGATTCATGCCACGCATTCGCAGCAGGTTACGACCTTTCGACACCGGAAGGTTATGAAGCGACATGGAAAGAATTTGACGAAACCATCGGACTCGGATACCTGAGCGCAATGCACCTCAATGACACCAAGAAAGGACTTGCATCCAAAGTGGATCGTCATGAAAGCCTCGGAAAGGGCGTACTCGGCAGCCTGTTTTTCTCAATGCTCATGAAAGACCCGCGCATGGACAACATCCCCCTCATTCTTGAAACCCCCGATGAAGGGCTGTGGGCTGAGGAGATTGCATGGCTATACTCACAAGAATAAGACAACAATCACAAAACTAATCATCTATAACTTAAAGACATGAAAACAAAACCCGATTTAAGCTTCTGGAAACTGTGGAATCTGAGTTTCGGATTTTTCGGTGTCCAGATTGCCTATGCCCTCCAGAGTGCCAATATCTCGCGAATATTCGCTACACTTGGCGCTGACCCCCACAGCCTCAGCTACTTCTGGATTCTGCCTCCGCTCATGGGAATTATCGTACAACCCATCATCGGATCTATGAGCGACAAGACATGGTGCCGTTTCGGACGCCGTCTGCCCTACCTCATCCTCGGAGCCGCTATTGCTGTAATCGTAATGTGCCTGTTGCCCAATGCCGGCAGCTTCGGTCTCACCGTAGCAGGAGCCATGATATTCGGATTCATCGCCTTGATGTTCCTCGATACATCCATCAACATGGCAATGCAGCCGTTCAAAATGCTTGTTGGCGACATGGTAAACGAAAGGCAGAAAGGCCTCGCCTACTCCATCCAGAGTTTCCTTTGCAATGCCGGAAGCCTTGTTGGCTACCTTGCGCCCATCATCTTCACTGCAATAGGTATCAGCAACATTGCCCCCAAAGGAGAGATACCCGCATCTGTCACATACGCATTCTATGTAGGTGCCGCGATATTGATCCTCTGTGTACTCTACACATTCTGGAAAGTAAAGGAAATGCCGCCGAAAGAATATGCCGAATTCCACGGATTTGCCGATGAAGTAAAGGATGACAAGCCCGCCAGGAAAGAATCCATGCTGTCACTGCTCATCCACGCACCCAAAGTATTCTGGACTGTTGGTCTGGTACAATTCTTCTGCTGGTGCGCATTCATGTACATGTGGACCTACACCAACGGAGCAATCGCCGATACCGTATGGGACACCCACGATACCTCATCTGCCGCATACCAGGAAGCCGGCAACTGGGTCGGTGTGCTGTTTGCAGTTCAGGCAATAGGCTCGGTTATATGGGCAATGGTCATTCCCCAGTTCAAGGACCGCAAACTGGTCTACTCACTCAGTCTGCTTCTCGGGGCCGTAGGCTTTGTTTCCACAATGTTCATTCATGACCAATATCTGCTGTTTGTCTCATACCTTCTCATCGGATGCGCATGGGCTGCGATGCTCGCACTTCCATTCACCATCCTCACCAACTCCATTTCAGGGAAAAACATGGGGACATACCTCGGGTTGTTCAACGGCACAATATGTCTGCCTCAGATCGTAGCCGCATCAATTGGCGGACTGCTTCTCAGCCTCGTAGGCGGATCTCAAGTTTACATGCTTGTCCTTGCAGGCGTACTGCTTGCAGCCGGAGCCCTGTCGGTATTCTTCATTAAAGAGACCTACGCCGAGAAAAAATAATTTTCACAGGACACGCTCCCAATTATAAAGTCATCTGATTGCACCCGTTTCAGATGACTTTATTTTCACATAAACACCTACTGTTCAACAATATCACTCGGCAACAGCAATTATTGTCTCAAAATATTCCCGTCAAAACTTGCACAGATAAAAAAAATGCCCTACCTTTGCATCGCTTTTGGCAATTCAGCCGGGGCATACATATAAGGAGATTCGCTAGCTCAGCAGGTAGAGCACAACACTTTTAATGTTGGGGTCCTGGGTTCGAGCCCCAGGCGGATCACAAAAAAAGGAGACTCAACGAGTCTCCTTTTTTGTCTATATTACACAACCAGGCTTATTGGTCAAAATATACCAATTATTATTTCCCGAACAATTCGGAATGGCTACCCAAACGAGTTTGATAACATTTTCTTCCTCGTCGAGCCAAACTAACAGAAAGTCATTTTCACATGACATTCCATAAATCCATCATCATTACCTGTTAATTTATGAGGGCTATAAATATCAGGGACTACACCGGTTTCTTGCAGGAAAGAGAGTACCACTTCAAGATGTTCAATTTTCTTCGGTTTATTTTGAATGCGCTTAAGGTCTTTCTTAAACTGCCCGGACATTTTAAGGGTGTACATACTCCTATAATGACGCAATTACCGATTTGAGGTTGTTTACATCTAAAGTTTCCAAGTCGCGATTTTCACGAGCTTCTTTCATTGCCGCCAAAGTCAATTTGTTTGGATTGCTGGATACAGCATCCATCAAAACACTTTCGACATAGTTGTTCAGACTGCGATTTTCTCTATCCGCGGCTTCTCTTAATTTATTTAGTAAACTTGTACTTAGTCTAAAAGCAGTTTGTTTTCTTTCTATTACCATAGCCATAGTTATATGTTATATAATATTAGTAGTTCAATTGTATAACAATCATATCACATAAACAAAATTTCGAGACAAAAGTTTAAAATAACAGCATGAGGGTGTCTAAAAACTAAAAGGGTCACTCAAAAAAGTAATAGATTATAACTAATAAGCATTAAAAGGGTCGTATCCTACTCAACACAGAGCTTGATACGACCACCCTTTATTTTATCTTTTAGGATTCTCAAATTTCAAATTATGAGTCCATATTCTCAGAAATTGAGTTTTGAGGCATCCTCTTTTTTTGTACTGAGCCGGGATTATTCCCCATCAATGACAAGGCGATCGAGACAGAAGTAGGCAGGATTATTCATGCCCCACTGTCCTGTATCGGACGATGCCATCTGGAAATAAATCACATCCACATCTCCCAATGCTTCAAGATCGACACGCTTCCATGTGTTCAATATGTCCGTCCCTTGTGCAAGATTCACCTCAACCGTTCCGGTTATCACTCCATCCTTGGAGCCTCTGATATAGAGCTTGCACCAGTCACCTTCACCGAAAGCCTTATTATAGGCCGAACCGTTTTTCATGCCATAATACCCCCATGCGCTATTAGTCACATATATTTCCTCCGGATCAAATACCGCACCTGACTTATAGCTGATTGCGCAAGACGGGACATCGGGAAGAGTTTCAAGACTCTCATAAACATCCCACATGCCAAGTACATACGCTTTTCCGGCACCGTCATAACCACCGCCGGTGATTGCCCCCCACTGGTAGTCGGTCCAATAGCCATCCGGATGGTCGGCATTATCCACCGACACCGTCGGGCAGAATCCTTTCCAGGCATAATAGACATATCCGTCCCATTCACTTGCAGTCGCCAAATGAGAAAAACTGAAATCCTGCACGTTAAAATTACCCGTTTCTGTATCATAGACCGAGCTCCATGCTCCGTTTTCACCGTAGTTTAAACCGGCAGAAGTGACATCAAGGACAATGTCATCCTCTCCCGAACCACCCTGCTGACCTGTTCCGACCGGTTGCGGTTCATCCTCTTCATCATCCGAACAAGATGACAACGTGACACACATCGACATCACAAGACATGATGCAATTCCTAAATTTCCCAATAATCTGAATGTTTTCATTTTAAAACGTTATTTGGTTAATAATAAAAAAATGCCAACCATCCTATCAGCCGTAATATTGCACAAAGGATGTTGACAATCACCTATTATCGGGAAAATTCCGTCCAATCCACGGTTTAGCCAGGCTCTTCATGCGAAAGCGACTAATCGGCTGTATTTCAACAGCCACGGTTCCTGACTTTATTACCGCACACTCACGATAACATTCACAGTTGCGCGACAGTACACGATTCTCACGTGTTTCCCGTTAGTGCGACAAATTTACAACCTATATTCTGATTTTCAAAATATTTTTCACCACTCCGCTCCATATACCCTCCGATGTATCCTAAGGGCAATATTTTCGACAGACGCCACCTGACCGCTCACCATCAGCATCAGCGGCATCAGCGGAAGCCCCGTCTCGTATGACGGTTGCACATATGCAAAATCCTCACATGCAACGAACCCGTGCCGGCGATAGAAACCTATGCGCCTGCGGGCCATTTCCCCGGTTTCCGGCATCTCGGCCTCCAGCACAACCGGTAAATTTCCGGCCGAGCGCACCACTTCATCCATGACATGCCCCCCGATACCGCTACCACGTAATTCCTCGCCTATGGCAAAATGCTCGACATAGACACATTCCGGGAACCTCCACATTGAAATAAGTCCGGCAAAACATCCTGACGGCATTATTACGGCCGACATCGAATATTCCCGCTCACCATCGGCAAGTTTACGGCATATACTCTCCCAACTGCGCCGTTCCTCTACCGGGAAAGACGCCTCATAGAGCCTCCGCAGCTGCAACAGCCTATTAGGATTTTCCAATGTTACTTTCTCAAATCGCAAGTCCACTTTACAAATATACCATAAAAAATGTAATGTATAACTTTATTTTTATTCATTCAAAAACAATTTTTTATACCTTTGCGTATATAATTATAAAACAATATCAATTCCATGGGACGACCACAACTTGACTCTTTAGACATCAGAATCCTGCAAATGCTCTCATCCAGCGCACGCAAGCCTTTCCTTGAAATCGCACGCGAATGCAATGTCTCAGGTGCGGCAATACATCAGCGCATTCAGAAACTTACAGCCGCGGGCGTAATCAAAGGCTCGGAATCGCTCATTGACCCGGCAGCGGTAGGATATGAGACATGTGCCTACATCGGTTTCTTTCTGAAAGACCCCTCCGACTTTGACCACGTGGTTGAGGAATTGAAGAAAATACCCGAAGTGGTTGAATGCTACTTCACTACAGGGCAATATGACATGTTCATAAAACTGTATGCCCACAACAACGACCATCTGTTGCACATCATCCACAACCGTCTGCAGCAGTTGGGGTTAGCCCGCACCGAATCCCTCATCTCGTTCAAGGAGGTATTCAAGCGGCAAATACCCATTATGATGCCCAACGATTAGAAATCATTAAATTCATCTGACTCATAACCAAAATGTTTTACAACACGCTTCTACTCAACGCCATTTCATGGGCGCGCGAGGCCGGAGCTGTTCAGTTGCACTATTTCAGGGGCAACAACCTTGACATCCGGACCAAGCTCAACGACAGCGACATCGTGACCGCTGCCGACAAAGCCTCAGAGCGGTTGCTTATCGGCCGCATTCTTGACGCATACCCATCCCACTCCATCCTCACGGAAGAATCGGGAGACATACGTCACGGCAACGAATACCGTTGGGTCATAGACCCCCTTGACGGCACCACCAATTTCAGCGCAGGACTGCCGGGGTTTGCCGTATCGATAGGCATTGAACATCACGGAGAGACTATTGCCGGAGTCGTGTTCGCCCCCTACATCAACGAGCTGTTCCATGCCGTAAAAGGTCAGGGCGCATTCCTTAACGGTTCTCCCGTCAGGCACTCAGCCAAGACCGACATCGCCGGCGCGGTCATCTCGACAGGCTATCCGGTCGACAAAGCCTCCGGGGCGGAAGCATCCAACCTCGACAACATCGCTCGAGTCATGCCTCTCGTGCGCGGGCTCCGTTCCCTTGGTGCGGCATCGCTCGACCTGTGCTACATCGCAGCCGGATTCCTTGACGGTTATTGGGAAACCAACCTGCACCTGTGGGACGTGAGTGCCGCAATGCTCATACTGAAAGAAGCCGGAGCAGAATGTTCCCGATTCCGCTCCGACCGCAATATCTCGATTGTCGCAGGGACACCGGTCATCCACGACCGCCTGCGCCAACTCGTCTCATAATCGTTTAGAACACATACCCCACAGTAAAATCCCACGCCTTGTTGTGACCGTTGACATCACGGCGTGAACCCTCTACCGGCTTCATGACATTACGGCAACCGGCCTCATAGTGGATACCCACATAGTAATGCTCCATCAGCAGCATTCCGGTTCCCATCTTGAAACCCCAGTCATAGTCGCGAACAAAGCCGTCACCGCCGAAATAGTCACGCTTGTATCGTCCGTCTACCGTATTGACCTCCACATAGGGGAATCCCGCATCATCCGTTCTCTCGGGAGCTGACAGGGAGTACACATTGAACTTCTCGCTTCCGCCGAGACCGAACTGGAAATAAGGGCCGAAATCAACCTGCCACTCCACCTTGGGAGTAAATTGCAGACGGAACGACATCACCAACGGGATCTTGAAATAAGTACTTGAATAACTGCCATTGACATCCGTTACCGACGGCATATCCCTGTCAACCATCGTCAACCGGTAGTCATTGGCACGCGTCTCAAAAAAGAAACCCGGTTGCAGCACAAGATATTTCTTGATATTAAGGTCAAACACCACACCGGCCATAAAGCCGGCCTTCCACTGGTTATCTGACGACGTCACGTTATACATTGATGACGTATAGTTGTTTGACAGATTGGAACAGTTCGCACCTACACGTACTCCCAGGGCAAACGGCTTTTCAGGATTTCCCGTATCAAGCTCTATCGCCTTTGATTCGGGAACAGCGGCTACAAGCATCAAGGCAACCGCCCACAATATTCTTTTCATTTTCATACCAGTTTATTCGTTTCTAAAAAATATATCCTATTTTCAACATGCAGGAACGGTTACGCATTTCAGGAGCAAACACCGGAGTGTCGTCGGCAAGATCACGCAAGCCTATCTGCATTGCCACCCCGGCCGTATAATGACGGTTAAACACAAGCCCGGTTGCGAAATGCAACCCTATGTCAAAGTCTGCGACATTATGGATCACGGGGAACTCGTCCCGGAAATATTCATGCTTCTCATGGACATGCGAAGTCACCATCTGGCCGAGGCTGTTATTGTAGGTATTATAGATATCGGCCTTCTGATACCCCCCGAAACCCAACGCAAAGAACACACCGCCATCCGCATACCACCTGACATTATCGGCGACATTGAAACGGAATGACATGAATATGGGAAGATTCACGTCATAGGAATGATTGCTCAGATAGACGGTACTCATTCGTTCCGACGGAGTCACCAGCGTCATGTCATAGCGGCTGTTGTTGATACGGAAATCCATCTGCGTACCCAACGCGAGAAAATCACGTATGACAAACCTCACCGACGCGCCTAACCCGATACCGCAGCCCGGAGTTACATGCAACTCGTTAAGGGCATCTATACAATCGGCATAATTCTCCCCCACCGTTGTAGCCCCCACCATCGCATGGAGTTCCACCTCGATAAAGTCATCGCTTCGCGTGGTATCAAAGAACGGTTTTTCGCCGGCCATCGCCTTGACAGCCATGACTGCAACAAGAATTATCAGTATCGGACATCTTTTCATTTTCACTTTTTAAATAGCAACAGACTGCAAAATAACGATTTTAATCCGTATTTTCATAACACTGCGCCACCGCATACATCAAATCGAACAGATTTTGCGACATTACGAATAACCTTTAACCGCGCTTTACCGTCTCACTATCATCAGCATTATCTTGGCGGGTCTTCGGTTTCATCTTCATCTTAAGTTCGTCAAAGCCCTTCCCGTAAACCCCGTTCACATTAGCCTGCGTTATGAACGCATCCTTGTCTATCGACTTGATGATACGGAAAATGGTCACCGACTCTATCTTACGGCACATCACCAGCAGCACCTTAACACTCTGCTTGCTGTACCACCCCGTTCCCTCAATCACCGTGCATCCGCGGTTAGCCTCATTATTGATCGCCGTTGCAATCTCCTCCCAATATGGGGAGAATATCGTGAACTGCACGGCCTGACGGTTGGTATTTATAATCTGGTCTGCCGTCCACGATGCGAGGAAAAGCACAACAAAACCGTAGGTTATCGTCTCTATCGAGCTACCTTCGATGAAAATCGACGACGAGATTATCACAAAGTCAGTGTACAGCATCGTGCGTCCCACACTCACATTCGTGTGTTTCGACACCATAGCCGCCACAATATCCGTTCCGCCTGTGCTTCCGTTATGGGTAAACGCCATCCCGATACCCACTCCGCAGCACAATCCGCCTAATACCACGCTTATGAACGGATCGCCGTGCAACAGCGGAGCCGCGCCAAACAATGACATCTTTATCGGCTGGAATACCCCTATCAGCAACGATATTGCCGTTGCCCCGAATATGGTACGAATCACAAACGTCTTGCCGACAACCTTATAAGCCACTGCGAGCAACACCAGGTTCAGCACATACTGGGTGATGGCCACAGGGATTCCAGTTGTATAGTCGACAATCGTACCTATACCAGTCAACCCCCCGATAACCACATGATTCGGATAGATGAACGCAGTGAAACCGAACGCATAGAGCGCGATTCCAAGAATTATAAACACATAATCCTTGGTACTGAGCCATAACTGTTTCTCAAAAGAGGACATAATAACAATATTGTTTTACGTTTCCAAAGATACGGCTACTCATCTGATAATCCAAAAAAATCCCGACAAAACTCTCCCCAACTGCTCCCCTTCGCAGGTTGCGCGTCGAGGCTCTCGACCTGTCACACTGTGATTGAGGGGGTCTCCGACACTAAAAGAGGCTGCCGGCACTGATGCCGGCAGCCTCCATCACATTATAAATGAGGATTAGATATTGACACTACTTGAGCACAACACGCTCAGCAATCGAGCAGCCGTCAGTGACAGCATTGATCACATACACGCCGTCAGCGAGAGCCGACAGATCAATTGAATCGGTATTGCCGGCTGTTGCGACAAGCGCACCCGAAGCCGAGAACACCTCGATCTTGCGTGCAGTTACCGACACACGGGCCACACGGTTCTTGACCGTGATATACTGCTTGCCGCTGATTCCGGCTTCAGCACCCTCGATACCGGTATCTGTTGCATCCGAAATCTTGTACGCTGCAATACCGTTGTTCGGGGTATAGATATACAACGTCATCGAGCCGTCGGCATTGTTCACCGTTGCAGGAATTGACGATACATAACCGTGACCAAGATTACCGAGACCATTCTGCGGCACGATCCACAGAATCTCCATGTCGGCATAGTCGAAGTCCGACGGATTGTATGCGATGGCAAAGTCATGGAAATCTATTTCATTGTCATCGTATGCATATATGAACAGAGGCTTCCCGGCAACCTCTCCCGTACACATTCCCGCGCTCAGCATGCCGTTCGGACGTATACCGGTATTTGAACCGAAGTCATCGAGCAACGTCACTTCGTCTGAACTGAACTCATACAACGTGGGATAAGTCGCAGCTCCGTCTATGTACAGTCTTGTCTCATCGATAGGCAGCACACGCGGTGCGTTACCGAACGATGTTGCGCTTGACAGATAGAACCCGTCTACATTGGCATATTCTGCCGTCCAGCTGCCCGACGTGCCGAGAGTCCAGCAATAAACCCTCTTGCGGTAGTCATACCGTGGCCATCCCGTAGTTTTATAGCTGCTACCGGCTGTTGCGGCATAGACCTTTGCTCCCGGTTTGGTCAAGTCACCATACACATGGCAGTAGTCAAGACGTGACACTACTGCGTTGTTTGTACCTGAAGCATAGTTGGATGCAATCGCCGACTCGAAAACCCGCGTGGTAGCTCCGGTCGATACGTTCACTGTACATATTGTCAGCTGCCCTCCGCTATGGAACGAAGAAACCATGTTGCTCACGCACAGGTTGCCTCCACCGTCCACAAACACGTCATTGGTCGTGTAGCCCAACGATGTGCCGTTCGAGAGTTCCAGACAATCTCCGGTGAGGGTTATCTTGCGGAGATATTCTCCGGTTGCACCGTCAAACTCAAGCAGGTATCCTGCACCTTCGCTGTAGATACGTTCACTGACGTACACATTTCCGTTGTAGGCGGCCATACCGCGCTGGTCTCCGCCGAGCTGCGACGGGAAGTTGCCCGTATTTACCGAGTAGATCCACAGGTTCTCGATCTTCAGGTCATGACTGTTGGCATACGTTCCTCCGTCGGGGTTTTCGCTCGGTTCTTCCTCATCCCCTTCACCGGGATCTACGGTCGCCTGCGGAGTGACAAATGTGGCACTTGCCGATGTCGAACTCTGGTAGCCGCTCTTTTCGGCCTTTACTCGCCAGTGGTATGTCGTTCCGGCGGCAAGGTCTAAGTTGGTCGACGAATACATTGCAGTCGTCGTTGTTGCCGAATACATCACCGTTGCAAATGAAGCTAATGTCGACACCTCAAGCGTATAGGTTGCACCTGTAACCGAGCTCCATGTAAAGTCAAATCCGTCACTTACGGTTACTCCGCCCACAGGGCTGCTGAGCGTCACCGTATCAAGGACAGGAAGCGGAGTGACAAAAGATGCTGCGGCCGATGTCGAGCCGGTATACCCGTCCATCTCGGCTTTCACGCGCCAATAGTATGTCGTTCCGGCGGCAAGGGTGAAATTGCTTGACGGGTAGCTGTTGGTCGTGGTTGTTGCCGACATCACACCGCTCGCGAATGTCGATGATGTCGACACCTCAAGCGTATAGGTCGCGCCTGATATAGCACTCCATGAGAAATTGAACCCGTCGGCAACGGTTGCCCCGCCTGTCGGGCTGGTCAATGTCACAGTCCCCAATGTCGGGAGTATTGTCGTCGATGAAGTGAGCCGGTAACAGGCGATACCGTTATTCGGGGTGTAGATATAGAGCGTAACCGAGCCGTCACTGTTGCTCACTGCTACCGGTTTGGAGGTCACATAGCTGTTTGATGCCGAACCTAAACCGCTTTCAGGCACGGTCCACAGCTCTTCCATCTCGGCAAAGTCAAAGTTTGACGGGTTGGTCACGATAGTGAACGTATTGGGCGCGATAGCTGAAACATACACGAATATGGGCATTCCGCCAAGCGTTGCGGTGCATGTCCCGTTCCAATTATCGGCTGTCGGCGCAATATCTGTATTACTGCCGAACCCGTCTACGTATGTCGATGTCCCCGATGCGTTGAAAGTATGCAGTGCCGGAGCCGAGTTGTGTCCGTCGAGTATGAACTGGGTGGTCGAAATCGGCATGATGCGCGGGGCTGTACTGTTGTTCGTGGCAGTGGTTGCTCCCGATGAATAGTAGGTATCGGCAGTGGTATAGGCGGCTGTCCATGAACTTGAACCGCGTGTCCAGCGAAGCACATAGTTGGAGCTTGAGCCGGCGGCCCATATCTGTCCTCCCGATGTGGTCACGTCACCGTAAGCGGCGGCAAAGTCGATACGGGTGGCCGATGAGTGCGTAGCCTCGAACACTCGTGTTGTAGCTCCGGTCGACACGTCGATTGTACACACGGTCAACGGTGTCGTAGAGACATTCAGTGTCATGTTACTTACACACAGGTTACCTGCTCCGTCGACAAACAAGTCCTGGCACTTGTAGCCGAGTGACGTGCCGTCCGATGAGGTGAGGCAGTCGCCGGTCAGCGTGATGGATGACTCGTATGCGCCGGTTTCCCCGTTAAACACAAGCAGTGTGGCATCACGTTGTATCACATACACCTTCCCGTGAAGAGCCGCCATACCGCGCTGGTCTCCGCCGAGCTGCGACGGGAAATTGTTTGTATTGACCGAATAGATCCACTTGCTCTCTATCGAATAGCTGCCCACGCTGCTGTAACTGGCAGGATCTTTTACCACATCGGTAGTTGTACTGCCGCCACCGCTTGATGTCGTACCGTAAGTGAACGAGCCTATCCACGATGTGGTGGTTGTACATCCGGTCTTGGATGCCTTTACACGCCAATAGTAGGTTGTCCCTTCCACAAGGGCAAAATTGCTTGAAGCGTATGATGTCCCGGTTGTGCTTGCCGAGAATGCGACGGTTGAGAATGTCGATGACGTCGACACCTCAAGCGTATAGGTCACGTCGGTATTGCTTATCGCAGTCCACCCGAAGTTGAATTCGCCTGTAACGGTCGAGCCGTCGGTAGGCGTGTTGATTGTAACCTGTTCCAATGTCTCGGTTTCTTCCTCATCTCCGCCGAGCCATGCCACTGCATATTCATATCCCATACGGTCAACCACCGACACTCCGAGACGGTAGCCTGATGTATACCCCGACACGTCATAGCTCGTCTCGTACGGGTTACCTATAAGGTACTCGCAGGAAACATCGCTCTCGTCGACAGTCGTACCGGTAGGCACGGCATATACGGCATAGCGTACGTTGTCATATCCCGTCCATGAAAGGGTCGAGCTTGACAAGGCAAGACCCGTAACCTTTCCCGGATCGGTCGAGCTCTTCCATGACATCTTGGGCTGCAATGCCATCTGGGTAAACTTGTTCGCTTTCAGGTAAGAGGCAAGACCCTCATTCTTTTTCCCCGTGAAATTTTCCGAAGCATACATTACGCAACCCGGGGCATCGAGACCATCATAGTCACGGTTACACTGTATCTGGTCTGCCACTTCCGCCCAGTTGGCCGTTGTATTTCCCTCCGTGGCTAAGAACGAGATGGAGTGGCTTGAATAGAAGTGACGTTTGAATACATCGGCACAAGCATCGCTCCAATACTTGGAACATTTTTCGTATGGATTAGTGGTGGCTCCTACCTTCCAATATATCTGTGGAGAAATAAAGTCGACAATAGCTTCTGCCAACCATGCAAGAGGGTCACTGTAGATACCGTCGTACTGCCAGTCACTCATTGAACTTACCAGACTTGTATCCACACCATATTTTGAAGCTGATTTATGAGCCATACCCGCCGGAGATATACCGAATTTCACGTATGGCTTGGTCTCCTGGATTGCGGCATACACCTTACGTACCATTGTGTTCACATTCTCGCGGCGCCAATCGGCCTGTGACAACGATGACCCGGAGTTGCTGTACAGCGTGGCATCAGTGTTCATCGAGGTGTTTTGGAGATAGAAATAGTCATCGAATACGACACCGTCTACATCATATCTTGTCACGATATCCTTGACTATTGTCGCGATATAGTCCTGTACCGCCTCGATACCGGGATTCAGTATACTCGCTGAACCGGCATCATTCACCATTACCCAGGAAGGGTGATCCTTTCGGATACCGGTTGCATTTATATCCCATGGAGAACCGGTTGTAGCCGACTCTATTCGGTAAGGGTTAATCCACGCATAAAGTTCCATACCTCGCTTGTGACACTCTTCAATCCAGAATTCAAGAGGGTCGTATGTCGGTTCGGACGAACGGCTCGCGTCTCCGGTCATATAATAGGACCACGGTTCATAGTCTGATTTGTAGAACGCGTCACTCATTCCGCGGACCTGCAGATACACGGCATTGAAACCGTTCTCCTGCATCAGGTCAAGATAGGTCGAGGCCTCCTCCTGCTGTGATGCAGCCACTGTGGATGTTGTACCTCGGTCGGTGGGCCATCCGTTACCCCAGCATGTCGTCACCCATGCCGAGCGGTGCTCGCGCTTCGGTGACACAGCCTGTACCGGTATCGCCATCAGAATGGCGAATACCACGATTGTCAGGTTAAGAAGATTTTTTTTCATTTAGAATGTGATTGGTTTATAATGATATTATTTGATTACCAGTTTATGGTTCGACACCTCTCCGTCAACCGTCAGCTGTAGGATGTAGACGCCGCTGCTCTGCGGGGCCGCTATTGATGAAACCTCACCCTCGGCATAAGCCACAGCGACGCCCGACACCGTGTAGAGAGTGGCACGCTCGGCTCTTGCGCCGAAATTCACCACACCGCCGGTTACCGTCACGTCAATCTCTGCCGGTTTCATCTCGGCACCGGCTGCTCCCGTGTATATATAGTTTGTCAGCGTGTATGATGCCAATCCGCTACCCGGGACATACATGAACACGGTTGTGGAATTAGGGTCGACACTTCTCGATGCCACCCCGGCCTTGGGCAGGTAGTCGGCAAGGGCGCAATAGGCTTTCCCCGACGGTTCCGATGCCGGCAACGCGTTCTCCTCTCCGGGAACGGTCCATTTCACGCTTGCCCCCGAGAAACTGCCGGTATGCGATGTCACTGCGGTTATATTATACCGGTGTTCTGTATTGCGTCCCTGATAGGGATAGATGATGAACGGCTTGCTGTTATGGGTGAAGAACGCTCCTCCGTTTGTATCGTGTATCGATGGAACTGCGGCTGTCGCTCCGGCAAATGTCCCGACAGGGCTGCTTTCCCCGAAACTGTACAGCGTAAAGTCCGTATATAGGCCGTCGGCATAATAGTAGGAGTCATCCACAGGGAACACCATCGCATTGGAACCGAATGAGGTTGCACTTGTCGGATAATATGTACCTATCGTTGTCGCCTCCGGATCGCCTGCAGTCCCCAAATCGACCGACCAGCGGTAGACAACACTGCCCGATGCGGCAAACACAAAGAAGTTCCCGCTTGTAACATCTCCCACCACACGGCAGTGATCCACACGTGCAGGCACTGTCTTGCTGAACACCTCGGTAGCCGTTCCGGTCGAGGGATCTACCGAGCATATCTGCAATGTCCCGTTCGCTAATGAAAGATTATGGACACACACATTGCAGGCATCATCCAGGAAACACCCGATACAGCCGTAAGTGCTTGTAGCCACATTGGTCGACAGTTTCAGGCTCTCCAACTGCTCGCCGGTCGCGGCATTGAACCGCTCGAGGCGGAACGGCGACGTGTTGTCGTCACATGTGATATAGATGATGTCAAGTCCGTCCTGATCCCCGTCTATATCTGGACGCACGCAGAATCCGCGCGCAAAGTTACCGCCATTGGCCTGCGTAAGGCCGTTACCGTATGTCGCCGAGCGTATCCAGTTATTGGTCATGCTCACCGACGTGCTGTTGATTGTCTTTGAATCATAATTGTAGTTTTCCCGGACCATTTTGTAGTCTGTCGATGTATCGAACGAGTCATAGACCGTAAACGCACGCACCGCCGATATTCCGTCTCCGAGCGAGATGTCGCTGCTCACCGCACGTGAACGCCAGTAGTAAGTCCCGTTGGCAAGCAACGAGATAGGCATCGTGTACTCATACCACGTCTTTTCAAAGATATATTCGGTCGCCGACAGTTCCACCGCAAGATAGATGTCACTGAAATTGGCATCGGTGGCAATCTCGATATACTGGACATCCGATGTCTTTGTTGCCGTAAACGGCGTGTCGCTGCTTATTTCGGCATTGTCGGCAGGATAACCCAGTTCAGGTTTCGCCCATGTCGGCTTGTCGGCCGAAGTGAAGCTCCTCACTGCCGATGTCGATTCGGAATACCCCGGTTTTGAGGCTTTGACCCTCCAATAGTACAACGTCTCGGACTCAAGGCTCACGCTGGTTGAGTTAACGGAATTGGATTCGGTGGTTACAGAAGCTGCTATTGTAGCAAACGCTGATGTTGTCGAGAACTCTATCGTATATGTCGCACCTTCGACCGCGCTCCAGGTGAAATCCGTCCCGCCATTCTCCGATGATTCGAGTTTGGCAGCATCGTCAGGTGACACAAGGGTCACCGCCTCCAGCTCGGGTAGCCTCAGCCTGTACGCGGCAAGCCCGTTCGACGGTGCGTAGATGAACACTGTGACACTGCCGTCGGCATTGTTGATCGCTACCGGTTGGTCAAGTGCAAACGCATGGTTGACGTTACCTAATTTGTTCTCGGGGATTGATTGCATGAACTCCAGCTGTGAGAAATCAAAGTCTCCCTTGTTTGCCACTATCGAGAAACTGTGTCCCGAACTCTGGTTATTGTCATCGACATAGATGAACAGGGGGGTGTTGCCTATGGTAATGGAATATGTTCCGTTGAAAGACGCTTCCGCAGGCTGTATCGTGGGATTGGCGGCAAAGCTGCTGTTTAATGTCGCCGTTGACCCGCTGCTGAACGTATAGAATGTCGGATGGGTATTTGCCCCATCGACAACAAACTGTGAAGAAGAGACCGGCTGGATGGATGGTGCAGTTCCCAATGCCGTAACCGCTGTCCCGGACGAATTGGCGGCAGGGTAGAATTCGGCTATTGTCGTCGACTCCATTGTCCACGTTCCTGAAGATGTACGGGTCCATCTCAGCACTTGGTCTGTATTTGTCGCAGCCCATATTTGCCCCCCTGTTGCGGTTACATCGCCTGATGCGTTGGCATAGTCGATACGGTAACGGGAGGATGTCAATGCCGATTCAAATACACTTGTGGTTACACCGGTGCTGACATCAACTGTACATACCGTAAGGGGTTTCAGCTCGGAAGTGACATTCAGACAGCTGATACAGAGATTGCCTGCGCCGTCAGTGAACACGCAGTTGCCGGGCTTGTATGCCCATCCCGATATCGCTGTCCCGTCAGTACAGGTATATATGTCACCGGTAAGGGCTATGGTTTTGACGTAAGCCCCGGTCTCCCCGTTAAACATCAACAGCGAGCACTCGGTATCGCTCGTACGTTCAAGCACATACACGTTGCCTTCGTAGGCCGCCATCGAGCGGGCACTGGTACAGCTGCTCAGCTGCGACGGGAAGTTACCGTTGTTAAGCGATTGCACCCACAGCTCCTCTATCGTGATACCGTCCACGCTCACGCTCTGCTTCTTGGGGGTTGTGAATTTCCTGGCAACTGATGTCGCCGGGATATATCCCTCTTTTGTTGCCGATACTCTCCAGTAATAATCCTTGTTTGCCGCAAGGCTTGTGACATCGAGCGTATAGCTCTTGTCGGTCGACGTTTGTGTGATTATCGGATTGGCAAATGTCGTGTATTCCGCAATCTCAAACGTGTACGTAGCGCCGTCCACGCCGTTCCACGTGAATGTCTCGCTTTCGGCACCGGTGGTTGCCGATGCGGCCGGACTCACCAGTGCAAGCCCTATCGACGGACGGGTTTCCATCGTGAACGTCCGCACCTCGCTCCACACCGAGTTATAGCCCGATTTTGACGCCTGCACTCTCCAGTAGTAGGTCGTGCCGTCGGTAAAGTCATCCGGTGACACGGTGACACTCTTTCCCGTGGTTTCCTGCTCGGTTACCGTTGTCTGGAAATCACTGCTTGTGCTTATCTGGAACTTGAATGACTCGCCGTCACTCGTCCAGCTGAAACTGTTGTCGGAGAATGTCAGCGTACTGTTGTCAGCCGGCTCTGAGAGCGAGATTTGCGCATCGCCGAGCGACGGCTCGTTGATTGTCGCGGCAGCCCACTCGTTACCGTAGCAGTCCACAGCTGTCACCGCATACCAGTAATCTCCCGTCGGGACTCCCGTCATTGTGCTGCCGTATGTCACGTCGATAAGATATTCGGCCTTGAATCCGCCGTCGTTGGTGTGGACATCCGATGCGGCATCGGTCCTGCCGACGGTCGTCGGAATGGCATAGACGGCATAGCGCATATTATAGAACCCGCTGATTGCAGTCCATGACAGCGTGCTGCTGCTAAGGCTCAGGTTAGCCACTTTTCCGGGGTCAGTCAGCTTGGCATCCTCCCCATCCCGCACTATGCGCGGCGTGAGTGACGGGTATTGGTAGAAATTAGTCTTCAGATATGTGCCGAATCCGCTTGTACGCGGGCCTGATATGTAACTCGACGAGTAGAATACGCTACCGGGGTTGTTGTCGATAGCCGCCTGACGGTTATAGCTTATCTGAGTGTTTCGCTCGGCATAGTCTTCTGCACTGTTTGACCACGTGCTTGTACTTCCGGCAATGTCATGGCTCACGTAACATCCCACACCGTAGGTCTTTGCCAAGTTGTTCCACCACTTGCTCAGCGGCTCGAACGGCGCGCTCGCATTAGACGTCGTCCAATACAGCTGCGGTGAGATATAGTCTATATATCCGTTGATAATCCACTTACAAGGGTCGGCGAATATTCCGTTATACTGATACCCCCATGAACTGACTTCGGCAATCTCCAGTCCATTGGCTTTTGCGCCCTGATTGGCGACACCGGCAGGGGAAATACCGAATTTCACATACGGTTTCAGCGACTGTATCATGTCGTAGGCCTGTTTCACTGTGGTATTCACGTTTTCACGACGCCAGTCAGCCATCGACATCGTTCCACCCGACTGGGTGTACGCTGTATACAGGTCATAGTCCCCGGCCTCCTCGGTTGTCGGGATACCGTTGGGATAGAAATAGTCATCCCACACCATTCCGTCGATATCATAATTCTGAACAATCTCCTTGCAGACACTCTCTACAATATAGTCACGCACAGCCTCAAGCCCGGGATTCAACACCGACGTATAGCTTTTTGTCCCTGTATCACTTGTAGCGACATATTCGAGGATCCATCCGTTGTTTATCCTTTCCTGGTCGAGTGCGGTCGACGGATATGAGGACGATGTCGACGAGGCTGTGCTGAACCTGAACGGGTTGACCCATGCATGGCACTCCATACCGTTGGCATGGCACAACTCTATGCAATAGGCAAGCGGGTCCCAACTGTTATAAGGTGCTGTTCCGCGCTTATTTGTCAGATACACCGACCACGGTTCATAGCTCGACTTGTACATTGCATCGCAGAATGAACGTATCTGGAAATTCACGGCATTGAACCCGGCTGCCTTAAGGTTGGTAATAAGGCTTTCAAGCTGCGCCTTCTGTGTGTTCATTATTGCCGAAGTCGTTCCACGCGTATAATCCGAAGAACCGGAACCGGAGCGGGGCCAGTCAAGATTGAAAACGGTTGCAACCCATGCCGAGCGCATCTCGCGCTTGGGATAGTTGTCGGCATTGAGGGTTAATGACATGCTCAGAAGCAGCAATAAGCTAAAAGCTAACCGGTTGTATGATTTTTTTTGCACTACAGTCTTATTACAAGTTCGTTATTTTATATAATTCGTGCAAATTTACTACAAAAAAAAGCATTTTCAAAATCCGAAATATTGTTAACAGTTCTCAATCGACAAACACCCATTCCAGAGCAATACCCCGCCATTTTTCCACTCCACAACCCTCCCGATAAAGCAAAGGAAATGCTCCCCCTACAAGGGAGGGGAGCTGTCGCCTCCGGCGACTGAGGGGGTCTCCACCAAGAGACAGAAATATATGGGCGTCGAGCCTCCCGACAAGTCCTCTCCCTACGAGGGAGAGGTGCCCGTAGGGCGGAGAGGGTCTTTCACAGCATCCACAAGTCCTCCCCTACCATGACGCATCAATGCAAGGGAAGTGCTCCCCCTACAAGGGGGAGCTGTCGCTTCCGGCGACTGAGGGGGTCTCCACGCAAAAACTCACCAACCCACAAAAAAAAGCGCACAGGATTGCTCCCGCGCGCCATCTATCCATTCGACAACTGCTATTATCGTATTACCACCTTCTTATTGCCCATGATATAGAAGCCCTTATCAAGAGACTTCACGGCATCAGCGGCAGCGACACCGCTCATCATCTTGACACCGGTAATGGTATATACATCCACCTTGGCATCGGTATCGCTCGTTGCCACCGACACACCGTTTACCCCCGATACCTTGTCGGTAGTGAAAGTAACATAGATGGGTACATCTGCCGAACGGTCAGCCTCATCAAGAATCCACATCACATTGATATTCATATTCACCTTGCCCGCAGCACTTATTGTTCCGGACAGCTCTACGTCGGCAATAATTCCACCGTCAAGCAACGGCATTTTTTCAACCGTCCCTGAATAAGTTGCATTTCCGTCACCGTCCTTCACTACCGTAGCATTTTCCACCTTTATATCACCAAGCTCCATCTCAAGAGTTGTAAGCACAAGGTTCGGAAGCAAGAAATCACATGTCCCGTCATTATAGTCGGTAATCGTGATGGTTGCAGGATCATTTTCGGCTATAGTACTCAAAGTTTCAGGGTCTTCCTGCATTGTTATATTGAGATAACCGTCATAGTTGGTATCGACGCCCTCTTTTGCCGGAGCTTTCTCATATTGGAGCACATAGCTATGAGACTTCAGCCCGTCGACATCCACATCCGAATTTGTCACCGTAATGGTAACAGTTGCGGCATCGCTGTCGATTGCAACCGACTTCACTGCCGAGCGTCCCATAACGGTAGCCTCTATCTGCTCCTCCGTGGGAAGTGTCGTTCCGCTCATTGTATAGCTGTACACATCCGATGCAAATCCTTCTACCGCTGTCCCGTTAACGCTCAGTGCCGACAAGCGTGAATAATATATTAACTCAACATTGTCAACCGTAATACTATTACCTGCACCCATACCGGTACTGCTGAAATAGTTGTTGGCAGCGATAATGACATTGAACTTGGCAGGGGTTGACTCCGACACATATTCCAAAGGCTGCAAGAAGCGAGTCCAGTCTGAAGCATCACCCGTTATCGCATAATTGAGGCTGGCGATAAGCTCGGCATCATCAGTCTTTGTCACTTCTCCGCCCTGATCGGTCGCCATTCCGAGAATATTACGCTCGCGATCGGTCATTTCAACCTTTGTGGCAGAGCTGCTGGCATTATTCCCGGGCACATCGGCCTGTGACCATGTGCCTTTCCACAGGTAAGCCACCACTGTTGCCTGCTCCGTTGCATTTCCCGTACCGTGTGAACGTTTGTAATAGAAAGAGATGGCATCAGGCTTATAAGTGAAACTTATACCGCCGAATGTTCCGCCATCCTTATTCTTAACCGTAAGAAGTCCGGTAGATGTCGCCCAGGTTGTCCCTAAGGACATATAGGACGGAACAATTTCAGAAGGTTTAAACTGATTAGCAGTATTAACCAGCTCCACAGCATAAGTAGAACCGTTATAACCGTCCACCTGATTTGCAACCTGAGTAGCGCCCGTGCCGCTCATTCCTATCACATTGGACACCGTCCAACTTGCCGGCTGCGTCCCTTTTGTTTTGGTATTGCCATTACTTGTCCAAGGCACACAATCCACCCAATCCGAGTCAAAACCCACGTTGGGCAGTTGCTGTGCGGTTGCATTCATGCCGCATACTGCGAGCAGCAATGCTCCGCTAATCATTTTGTAAAGATGTTTCATAATTATTTTCGTTTTATGGTTTTTACATAGACAAATCAGCCACAAATTTACAAAAATTCGTGTTAAACGCCTAATCGTTCCGCGTTTATTTAACATTTCCACAAACATTTACATCCATTTTTCCAACAACCCCGCCCCCAAAAAAGTTCTCTACCACTGCCCCTCCCACAAAACTCCCCACAAGTCCTCTCCCTACAAGGGAGAGGTGCCCGTAGGGCGGAGAGGGTCTTTACAGCATCCACAAGTGCTCCCCCTACCATGACGCATCAATGCAAGGAAAGTGCTCTCCCTACAAGGGCGCATCAAAGCAAGGACAGTGCTCCCCCTCCAAGGGGGAGCTGTCGCCTCCGGCGACTGAGGGGGTCTCCAACAAGAGACAGCAATATATGGGCGTTGAGCATCCCGACAAGTGCTCCCCCTACAAGGGGGAGCTGTCGCTTCCGGCGACTGAGGGGGTCTCAACCGCAGCCGCAGAATGTCTCTCTCGAAACGCCATGAGTCCACATTCAACAGACAACGGCGTGTCCCCATAGGAAACACGCCGTTGTCTGTTATAGGATTTACTGTTTATTAGAATACGCCATCGATATCCTCCTTGCCGCCGACCACAAGACGGTCATAGTCACGCAAGCCGGTACCGGCAGGGATAAGGTGACCGCATATCACATTCTCCTTCATGCCCTCTAACGAGTCGGTCTTGCCGTTGATTGCAGCCTCATTGAGTACCTTGGTTGTTTCCTGGAACGAAGCGGCCGACATGAAGCTCGAAGTCTGCAGCGCAGCACGCGTGATACCCTGGAGAATCTGCTCTGATGTCGCAGGCACGGCATCGCGCACCTCGATAGGTTTGAGGTCACGGCGTTTCAATGCCGAGTTCTCGTCACGAAGCTTGCGCGCAGTGATAATCTGCCCCGGCTTGACCACCTCCGAGTCTCCGGCATCCACAACAACCTTCTTGCCCCAGATACGGTCATTCTCATCCATGAAGTCACGCTTGTCGACAACCTGCTGTTCAAGGAAACAAGTGTCACCCGGATCAAGGATATTCACCTTACGCATCATCTGGCGAACGATTACCTCAAAGTGCTTGTCATTGATCTTCACACCCTGCATACGGTAAACGTCCTGAACCTCATTCACGATATACTCCTGGACGGCAGTCGGGCCCATGATGTTAAGGATATCGGCAGGAGTGATCGCACCATCCGACAACGGAGTACCGGCACGCACATAGTCATTCTCCTGTACAAGTATCTGCTTAGACAGCGGGACAAGATACTTCTTGACCTCACCCAGCTTCGATGTAACCGATATTTCACGGTTACCGCGCTTAACCTTGCCGAACTTGACCTCTCCGTCGATTTCCGACACGATTGCGGGATTGGACGGGTTACGTGCCTCGAACAGCTCGGTAACACGGGGAAGACCACCGGTGATGTCACCGGCGCCACCGGTAGCACGGGGTATCTTGACAAAGATTTCACCCGGTTTCACCTCTTCACCGTCCTCGATCATCAGGTGAGCACCCACGGGAAGAGCGTATGTCTTCACGATCTGACCGTTGGCATCGATGATATTGGCTTCCGGAACCTTTGCACGATCCTTGGATTCTATAATAATCTTCTCGCGGAGACCCGACTGTTCGTCCGAGTCCACACGGTAAGTTACATTCTCTATTACATTCTCGAAACTTACCTTACCGCCGGCTTCCGATACGATTACTGCATTGAACGGGTCCCATTCGCATATTACATCGCCCTTCTTCACGGTATCCCCGTTTCCGAAGTACAATTTTGAACCGTATGGGATATTGGCATTGGTAAGCATCATCTTGGTCTTGGGATCGATGATACGCATCTCGGCAAGACGTCCTATGACAACCTCTACCTGTCGTCCGTTGGCATCGAGTTCATCAGTCGTTACAGTACGCAATTCATCGATTTCGAGCGTACCCTCGTAACGTGAAGTCACCGAAGAAACAGCTGCGATATTCGACGCGACACCACCCACGTGGAATGTACGCAATGTCAGCTGTGTTCCTGGCTCACCGATCGACTGTGCGGCAATCACACCCACAGCCTCACCCTTCTGCACGAGACGGTTATTCGACAGGTTACGTCCGTAACACTTGGCACACACACCCTTCTTGGACTCACAGGTGAGCACTGAGCGTATTTCAACCGATTCGATAGGCGACGCACTGATCCGGTCGGCGGAAGCCTCGTTGATCTCCTCTCCCGCATTCACTATAACCTCACCGGTTGTGGGATCTACGATATCATGAACCGACACGCGGCCAAGGATACGTTCGCCAAGCGAAGCGACAACCTCGTCATTGGCCTTGATTTCAGTACATACGAGTCCGCGCAGCGTTCCACAGTCCTCCTCATGGATAATCACGTCATGGGCAACATCCACAAGACGGCGTGTCAGATAACCGGCATCGGCGGTCTTCAACGCGGTATCGGCAAGACCCTTGCGCGCACCGTGGGTAGAGATAAAGTATTCAAGCACCGACAGACCCTCCTTGAAGTTGGCGAGAATCGGGTTTTCGATAATCTGCCCGCCCTCGGCACCTGCCTTCTGCGGCTTGGCCATAAGACCACGCATACCTGAAAGCTGACGTATCTGATCCTTTGAACCACGGGCTCCGGAGTCGAGCATCATGAACACAGGATTGAATCCCTGCTGGTCAGCGGTCAGCTGTTTCATGAGAGTATCCGACAGACGGGAGTTGACGTGCGTCCATATATCGATAATCTGGTTGTAACGCTCGTTGTTGGTAATGAATCCCATTGCGTAGTTGTTCATCACCTCCTGTACCTGCTCGTTACCCTCTTTTACAAGCTGTTCCTTCTCTGCTGGGATGATCACGTCACCGAGGTTGAACGACAATCCGCCCTTGAACGCCATCTTGTAACCGAGGTTCTTGATGTCATCGAGGAACTGGGCCGAACGCGGAATACCGCATTTCTTGATCACCTTACCGATAATATTGCGTAACGATTTCTTTGAAAGGATTTCGTTCACGTAGCCAATCTCTTTCGGGACATACTGGTTCACGAGCACACGGCCCACCGAAGTATTTTCCACAAGATGTGTGATAGGATTACCTTCGGCATCGACATCCTCCACTACCACCGAAACAGGTGCATGAAGTGTTACACGGCCCTCATTATAGGCGATTTCAGCCTCTTCAGGCCCATAGAACTTTAATCCCTCGCCCTTGTCCCCCTTACGCAACTTGGTGATATAGTAGAGACCGAGCACCATGTCCTGTGAAGGCACGGTGATAGGAGCACCGTTGGCAGGGTTAAGAATATTGTGGGCACCGAGCATGAGCATCTGGGCTTCAAGGATAGCCTCGTTGCCGAGAGGAAGGTGAACAGCCATCTGGTCACCGTCAAAGTCGGCGTTGAATGCCGTACATGCAAGCGGGTGCAACTGGATTGCCTTACCCTCGATCATCTTGGGCTGGAATGCCTGGATACCGAGACGGTGAAGTGTCGGGGCGCGGTTAAGCAACACCGGATGACCCTTCATGACGTACTCAAGGATATCCCACACCACCGGTTCTTTACGGTCGACGATCTTTTTGGCCGACTTCACGGTCTTTACAATACCACGCTCGATGAGCTTACGTATTACGAACGGCTTGTAAAGCTCTGCAGCCATATTCTTGGGAAGACCGCACTCATGCATCTTCAGTTCTGGACCTACGACAATAACCGAACGGGCTGAATAGTCCACACGTTTACCGAGAAGGTTCTGGCGGAAACGCCCCTGCTTGCCCTTCAGGCTGTCAGAGAGTGATTTCAGGGGACGGTTGGCATCGGTCTTGACTGCCGATGACTTACGCGAGTTGTCCAGAAGAGAATCCACAGCCTCCTGAAGCATACGCTTTTCGTTGCGTAGAATCACCTCGGGAGCCTTTATTTCAATGAGACGTTTGAGTCGGTTGTTACGGATGATTACTCGACGGTAAAGGTCGTTCAGGTCGCTGGTCGCGAAACGGCCGCCATCCAGAGGCACAAGCGGACGCAATTCTGGCGGAATCACGGGCAGAGCCTGGAGTATCATCCATTCGGGTTTGTTGCGGTTGCGTGATGCACGGAACGATTCCACCACCTGGAGGCGCTTGAGAGCCTCGGTCTTGCGCTGCTGCGAACCGTCGGTATTGGCCTGATGACGCAACTTATAGGAGAGATCGTCAAGATCTATACGCTTGAGCAGGTCATAGATTGCCTCTGCACCCATCTTGGCGATAAACTTATTGGGATCGGTATCCTCAAGAAGCTGATTTTCCTTGGGCAACTTTTCTACGATATCGAAATATTCCTCTTCCGAAAGGAGATCGAATTCCTGCACATTCTCCACATTACCGGGCTGGATAACGACATAGCGTTCATAGTAAATCACAGCGTCGAGTTTCTTCGAGGGCAGACCGAGGAGATAGCCTATCTTGTTGGGAAGTGAACGGAAGTACCAGATGTGGGCGACAGGAACGACGAGCTTGATGTGTCCCATACGCTCACGACGCACTTTCTTCTCGGTTACTTCCACACCGCAACGGTCGCACACAATGCCTTTGTAACGTATACGCTTGTACTTTCCGCAATGGCATTCGTAATCCTTTACCGGACCGAAGATGCGTTCGCAGAACAGACCGTCACGCTCGGGCTTGTAGGTACGATAGTTTATGGTTTCAGGCTTGAGCACCTCACCGCTGGACTTTTCAAGGATTTCCTCCGGAGAAGCAAGTCCGATGGAGATCTTTGAAAATCCGGTCTTTATCTTGTTATCTTTTCTAAAAGCCATAGATTTGTTTAAAAAGATTATTTAGTTGCCGCCGTTGCCGGGCTGCGCTGATACAGCCCGGTAATGGTCGACGTTGTAATTTTTATTGTTCTAAGTTGATACTTAATCCAAGACCGCGAAGTTCATGGAGAAGCACATTGAGCGACTCGGGGATTCCTGCCGGGGGCATGGGATCGCCCTTGACGATAGCCTCGTAAGCCTTGCTGCGGCCGGTAACGTCATCACTCTTGACGGTCAGTATTTCCTGAAGAATGTGGGCGGCGCCGAACGCTTCAAGCGCCCAAACCTCCATTTCTCCGAAACGCTGGCCTCCGAACTGAGCCTTACCGCCAAGCGGCTGCTGGGTGATAAGCGAGTACGGACCTATGCTTCGCGCATGCATCTTGTCTTCAACCATGTGACCGAGCTTAAGCATGTAGATGACACCCACGGTTGCAGGCTGGTCAAAACGTTCTCCGGTACCTCCGTCATACAGGTAAGTCTTACCGTAGCGAGGCAATCCGGCTTTGTCTGTCCACTCGTTAAGATCCTCAAGAGTCGCACCGTCAAAGATTGGTGTTGCGAATTTCTCACCGAGTTCACGTCCGGCCCAGCCGAGTACGGTCTCGAATATCTGCCCGAGGTTCATACGGGAAGGCACACCGAGCGGGTTAAGTACAATATCGACAGGTGTACCGTCGGCAAGGAACGGCATATCCTCCTGACGGACAATACGCGACACGATACCCTTATTTCCGTGACGGCCTGCCATCTTGTCACCCACACTGATTTTACGCTTCTTGGCAATGTACACCTTGGCCATCTGCATGATACCCGAAGGTAACTCGTCTCCTATAGAGATGTCAAACTTCTTGCGGCGCAATTCGGCATCTATCTCCTTTGACTTGCGCAGATAGTTGACGATAGTCGCACGTATCATGTCATTCTTGTGGGCATCGGCAGTCCACTTGCTCAGGTTCACGGTATCGTAATTGATACCCTTGAGCGTGTCAGCCGAGAATTTCACGCCCTTGGGGATTATTTCCGAGCCGAGGAAATCTTTGACTCCCTGTGAGGTCTTGCCCGAAGTAAGGGTCAATAGCTTGCCTACAAGAACATCCTTAAGTGCATTAAGCTTTTCTTCATACTCTTCGTCAAGCTTCGGAAGCTGGGCGTTCGCACTCTTCGACTTCTTTTTCTTGACTGCGCGGGAGAACAGGTTTGTTCCGATAACCACACCCTTCAACGACGGTGACGCCTTCAATGATGCATCCTTGACATCGCCGGCCTTGTCACCGAAGATGGCACGGAGCAGCTTTTCTTCAGGAGTGGGATCTGACTCGCCCTTGGGAGTGATCTTACCGATCATGATATCACCCGGAACTACATGCGCTCCGATACGTATGATACCGCGCTCGTCAAGATCCTTGGTTGCATCCTCACTCACATTGGGGATGTCCGAAGTCAGTTCTTCCATACCACGCTTGGTCTCGCGGACTTCGAGTGAATATTCGTCGACATGAACCGAAGTCAGGATATCCTCGCGCACAACCTTTTCATTAAGCACGATAGCATCCTCATAGTTGTAACCCTTCCAAGGCATGAATGCCACCTTGAGGTTGCGGCCGAGAGCAAGCTCCCCGTTTTCAGTCGAATAACCCTCGGTAAGGATTTCTCCGGCTGTCACACGCTGACCCTTTTCACATATCGGACGCAAATCGATTGTCGTGCTCTGGTTGGTCTTACGGAACTTGGGTATATTGTATTCTTTTACAGAATCTTCAAATGAAACGAACTCTTCATCCTCGGTACGGTCATAACGTATGCGGATTACCCTTGCATCCACATACTCGATGACACCAGCCCCCTCGGCGGTAATCTGTGTACGTGAATCACGTATCAGCTGGCCTTCAAGACCGGTTCCAACGATAGGAGCTTCCGAACGCAACAACGGAACAGCCTGACGCATCATGTTTGAACCCATGAGTGCACGGTTGGCGTCATCATGTTCAAGGAACGGGATAAGCGATGCGGCAATTGATGCGATCTGTGTCGGCGACACATCCATCAATTCCACCTCTCCGGGTGCCACAATCGGGAAATCGGCGTCAAGACGGGCCTTTACACGCTCACGTATGAATGTTCCGTCATCATTAAGCGGAGCATTCCCCTGGGCTATCACCTTGCCCTCCTCGATTTCGGCAGCAAGATATATCACCTCGTCATTATTGAGATTGACCTTGGCATCCTCCACCTTGCGGTAAGGAGTCTCGATAAAGCCGAGGTCATTGATTTTGGCATACACACAGAGTGAAGAGATAAGACCGATGTTAGGTCCTTCAGGAGTCTCGATAGGACACAGACGTCCATAATGGGTATAGTGCACGTCTCGCACCTCAAATCCGGCACGTTCACGTGACAGACCGCCGGGACCGAGTGCCGACATACGGCGCTTGTGTGTCATTTCGGCAAGCGGGTTGGTCTGATCCATGAACTGCGAAAGCGCATTAGTCCCGAAAAACGTGTTGATTACCGACGAAATCGTCTTGGCATTGATAAGGTCGATCGGGGTGAACACCTCGTTGTCACGCACAGTCATGCGTTCACGTATCGTACGCGACATGCGGGCAAGTCCCACACCAAACTGGTTATACAGCTGCTCGCCGACAGTACGTACACGACGGTTGCTCAAATGGTCGATATCATCGACATCGGTTTTAGAATTGATAAGTTCGATCAGATACTTGATGATGGCAATTATATCCTCCTTGGTGAGGACCTTGACATCCATCGAAGTACCCAGATTCAATTTCTTGTTGATACGGTAGCGTCCCACCTCGCCGAGGTCATAACGCTTCTCCGAGAAGAACAGGTTGGTGATCACCTCACGGGCACTGGCGTCATCCGGTGGCTCGGCGTTGCGGAGCTGGCGGTAGATATACTGGATAGCCTCCTTCTCCGAATTACTTGTATCCTTCTGGAGTGTATTGAATATTATGGAATAGTCGCTCGTGTTGACATCCTCCTTGTGAAGGAGTATTGTGCTGACACCCGAGTCGAGTATATCCTGGATATGTTCCTCTTCAAGTACGGTTTCACGGTCGATGACCACATCATTGCGTTCAATCGATACAACTTCGCCGGTATCCTCGTCGACAAAGTCTTCAACCCATGTCTTAAGGACACGGGCGGCGAATTTCCGTCCTACCGCCTTTTTAAGATTGGTTTTGGTTACCTTGAGTTCCTCAGCGAGACCGAATATCTCGATGATGTCCTTATCACTTTCAAGACCTATCGCACGCAACAGGGTAGTCACAGGGAGCTTCTTCTTACGGTCGATGTAAGCATACATGACATTGTTTATGTCAGTGGCAAACTCTATCCATGAACCGCGGAACGGGATGATACGGGCCGAATACAGCTTGGTCCCGTTGGCATGTGTGCTCTGTCCGAAGAACACTCCGGGCGAACGGTGCAACTGTGACACAACGACACGCTCGGCGCCGTTGATTACAAACGTCCCTTTCTCGGTCATATATGGGATAGGGCCGAGATACACATCCTGAACTTCCGTCGCAAAATCTTCGTGATCAGGATCGGTACAGTAAAGTTTAAGTTTTGCTTTGAGGGGTACACTATAAGTCAGACCTCTTTCAAGACATTCGTCAATAGTGTAACGGGGAGGATCGATATAGTAGTCAAGAAATTCCAGCACAAAGTTGTTACGGGTATCCGCAATGGGGAAGTTCTCGGCAAAAACCTTATAAAGACCCTCATTATTTCTTTTTTCCGGAGGAGTATCAAGCTGGAGGAAGTCCTTGAACGACTTCAATTGCACCTCAAGAAAGTCGGGGTAAGGAAGAGGATTCTTTACCGACGCGAAGTTAACACGGGGTTTATCAAATGAAACTGACATCTAAAATAACGTTAAAGGGAACTCAAATTAAAATATAACACAAAAAGGTTAAGAATCATCGGTCAGGAGGATTCTTAACCTAATTACCTGCAACTCAGGCAATATTATTTAAGTTCAACTTCAGCGCCAGCTTCTTCCAATTGTTTCTTGAGACCTTCAGCGTCTGCCTTAGCAAGACCTTCTTTGATTACGCTGGGTGCGCCGTCAACCATTTCTTTAGCTTCCTTCAAGCCAAGACCGGTAAGTTCCTTAACAAGCTTAACGATAGCGAGCTTGCTTGCACCTGCATTCTTAAGCACTACGTCAAAAGATGACTTTTCTTCAGCAGCAGCTGCACCTGCGGCTGCGGGACCTGCAGCAACTGCAACAGCTGCAGCTGCGGGCTCAATGCCATATTCGTCCTTAAGGATCTGAGCAAGTTCGTTTACTTCCTTAACTGAGAGGTTAACTAATTGTTCTGCAAAAGCTTTTAAATCTGCCATTTTTTTATGATTTTATTGATTATTTACTAATTTGGTTTTAATCTTCTTTTTTTGATAATGTTTCAAGTATGCCATGAAGCTTGGTTCCGCCTGATGTAAGGGCTGAAACAACATTCTTGGCAGGAGACTGAAGAAGAGCGATGACATCGGCGATAAGTTCGTTCTTGCTCTTGATGTTTGCAAGAGTGTCGAGCTGATCAGCACCTACATATACAGTCTCTTCAACGTATGCAGCCTTGAAACGGGGTAGAGTAGCATCCTTGTCATTCTTAAGAACCTCCTTGATCAGCTTGGCCGGAGCGTTACCGGTATTGGAGAACATGATTGAAGTCGATTCCTTAAGAGAAGGATACAATTCGGAATAGTCACCGTCGAGTGATTCGAGAGCCTTGCGCAACAAGGTGTTCTTTACGACCATCAGTTTTATGTCAGCCTTATTGCAGGCACGGCGCAACTCGCTGGTCTTCTCCGCATTCAATCCCGCGGTTTCGGTAAGGTAAAAGCAGCTGTACTCTTTAAGAGTATTGGCTATCTGTTCTATAATTAAAGCTTTATCTTCCTTTCTCATTTTCTTAATTTTTTAAATTATGCGTCAATCGACTTGGAGTCAACCTTAATACCGGGACTCATGGTACTTGAAAGATAAATACTCTTGATATAGGTACCCTTGGCAGTTGCAGGTTTCAGCTTGATAAGAGTGTTGATGAACTCCTGTGCATTCTCCTTCATCTGTTCGGGAGTAAATGATACTTTACCGATTGACGAGTGAACGATACCATTCTTGTCAACCTTAAAGTCGATCTTACCTTTTTTCACTTCTTCTACAGCCTTTGCAACATACATTGTCACTGTACCGCTCTTGGGGTTAGGCATCAGGCCACGGGGACCGAGTACACGGCCGAGGGCTCCGATCTTACCCATGATAGCGGGCTGAGTGATAATAACGTCGATATCTGTCCAGCCACCTTTGATCTTTTCGATGTATTCATCGAGTCCGACATAGTCGGCTCCGGCAGCCTTAGCTGCTGCTTCGGCATCAGGGTTACAGAGCACAAGCACGCGAACCTGCTTTCCGGTTCCGTGAGGCAATGTTACGACACCGCGCACCATTTGATTAGCCTTACGTGGATCTACGCCAAGACGCACATCAATATCAAGCGAGGCATCAAATTTTGTGAAAGTGATTTCTTTCACCTTTTGAGCCGCTTCCGCAAGAGTGTAAGTCTTCCCAGCTTCAATCTTCTCTAAAGCCAACTTTTGATTCTTTGTAAGTTTACTCATTTCAATTGAAGTTTATTAGTTATTTTCAGGGAACGCCCCTTTTACGGTGATACCCATACTTCTGGCTGTTCCGGCAACCATTCTCATCGCCGATTCCACAGTAAAACAGTTCAAATCCGGCATTTTGTCTTCAGCAATAGCCTTTACCTGCTCCCATGTGATCTCCGCAACTTTCTTACGGTTAGGCTCTGCAGAACCACTCTTCTGCTTGCTAACCTCAAGAAGCTGAATTGCCACAGGAGGAGTCTTGACAACGAAATCAAAGCTCTTGTCTGAGTAATAAGTAATTACTACCGGAAGCACTTTGCCTGCCTTGTCCTGGGTACGGGCATTGAATTGCTTGCAAAACTCCATGATATTATTGCCCTTAGAACCCAAGGCGGGACCTACTGGCTGTGATGGATTTGCTGCTCCACCCTTAATCTGCAATTTGATCTGTCCAGCAATTTCTTTAGCCATTTTTAATCTTAAATTTAGATATTGTACATGTGCGGAAACATCCCCTCAAGTGCGTAACCACTATCCTGTTATTCCCGCTCTACCTGCGAATTTTCGAGTTCAAGAGGAGTCTTGCGACCAAATATCTTGACCATCACTTTCAATTTCTTCTTTTCAGGATTTACCTCCTCTATTACACCGGTAAAACCGTTGAATGGTCCATAGTTGACCTTTACGGTTTCCCCTACAATGTAATCGTTCACTCCTTCATCGGTCATATCGATGAATTCGTCGGCGGTTCCCAACATGCGCATAACCTCACTCTGGCGCAAAGGCTCGGGCTGGGCACCCTTCCCCTTGCCTCCGAGAAAGTCTATCACATTGGTGGTATTGCGAAGCTCATGCATCACCTCACCCTGAAGATTGGCCTCGACAAACACATAACCGGAATAAAGGTTCTTTTCCTTGACAACCTTCTTCCCGTTACGCATAGTCAACACTTTCTCCGTTGGAATCAATACTTGAAATACGTAATTACCAAGATCAGTATTCCTGATAGCAGCATCAAGAACCTCCTTAACCTTAGCTTCCTTACCTGAAATGGCACGCAACACGTACCATGCTCTCTTTCCTTCAGCCATTGGATTCCGCGTTTTTAGAATTAACTGCCCAAGCCGTAAATGAAGTGCATCAAATTATTGATCACTTGATCCATGACCAGTATTATCAGTGATATTATAATGGAAGCGATCAGCACGATAATACCGCTCTTGATCAACTGGCCTTTTGTAGGCCAAGAAGTCTTATAACGCAACTCGGTATAAGACTCCTCTAAATCCGTAAGTAGTTTCAATTTTTTCATTTATTCTCTTTCTTTGCACGGGACGAGAGACTCGAACTCCCGACACCCGGTTTTGGAGACCGGTGCTCTACCAACTGAGCTAGTCCCGTAAATAAATCAGCCCCGTCATCAGGGACGCCCGGACTACCGGAGCTGATTTTTAGGATTTATTGTATACCCCGCTATTAGTCGAGGATTTCAGTAATCTGACCTGAACCTACAGTACGTCCACCTTCGCGGATTGCGAAACGAAGACCCTGGTCACATGCTACCGGGTTAATGAGTTCAACAACGATCTCAACATTATCACCGGGCATTACCATTTCTACACCTTCCGGAAGAGTGATTTCGCCGGTCACGTCAAGAGTACGGATGTAGAACTGAGGACGGTAGTGGTTGTGGAACGGAGTGTGACGGCCACCTTCTTCTTTCTTCAGGATATAAACCGAAGCTTTGAATTTGCTGTGGGGCTTAACAACTCCCGGGTGGCAGATCACCATACCACGCTTGATTTCATTCTTGTCGATACCACGGAGAAGAAGACCTACGTTATCACCGGCTTCACCCTGATCAAGAAGCTTGCGGAACATTTCCACACCAGTAACAACCGACTTCAAGTCTGCACCGAGACCCATAATCTGCACTTCATCACCAACCTTAACGATACCGGTTTCAATACGTCCGGTTGCTACAGTACCACGACCGGTGATTGAGAACACGTCTTCAACAGGCATCAAGAAAGGCTTGTCGATATCGCGGGGAGGCAGAGGAATCCATTCGTCAACAGCAGCCATGAGCTCCATAACCTTAGCTTCCCACTGGGGTTCACCGTTAAGAGCACCAAGAGCAGAACCGCGGATGATAGGAGTATTGTCTCCGTCGTATTCGTATGCCGAAAGAAGATCACGCATTTCCATCTCTACAAGGTCGAACATTTCTTCATCGTCAACCATGTCACACTTGTTCAGGAACACAACGATACGGGGAACGTTCACCTGACGAGCGAGGAGGATGTGTTCGCGAGTCTGGGGCATAGGACCGTCAGTTGCAGCACAAACGATGATAGCACCGTCCATCTGGGCAGCACCTGTTACCATGTTCTTAACGTAGTCGGCGTGACCCGGACAGTCTACGTGAGCATAGTGACGGTTTTCAGTTTCATACTCTACGTGTGAAGTGTTGATTGT
>JAFTRI010000011.1 GCA_017462345.1 Muribaculaceae bacterium | reverse complement strand
GAATTTCATTATCTACGGCAAGATAGAGAAGCCTGTTCAGCCAACAAAGACAGCGGTTGGTCTGTGTGGAACTGAAATTCTTGTTTTTCATAAGGAACGCCTTATAACCCTTGCCGAAATCTTCCGATATGTCCTCAAAGGAAATATCCCCCTTACCCATAGATGTAAGGTAGTCTGCCAAATATTTCTGAAAATATTGGGAATGTCTGTATGTGGATATTGAATTGATTTCCTTACTGCGTATCCTCAAACGTTCACGTTCAATTTCTCCCATCTGTAGCAGATGTGTGGGAACGATGAACTGTCTGGTAATACGGTTCTTGATGATTTCTGCACTGACAACACCCTGCGTCTTGAGAATGTCCTCATAACACTGTTCGATATACTTGCGATATTCCTGCAATCTGTTGTTTTCCCTTACGGTACGTACCGTTCCGCTTTTGGCATTCCAATCCTCCGGCTTGCAGCAAATGCCTGTTGTCATGACGGTATTCTTTCCGTCAATGGTGATACGGCACATGACAGCGGTCGTGCCGTCTGCCTTGATTCTATTTCGGTTGATATAGAACAATATTGAAAATGTACTTCTCATAATGTATGGTATTTAGGGTTATAATACAAGTTTGAAATCTCCGGTCGCTTTGATGAGCTTGTCCATGTCCTCAAACAATTTCTTCGGAGTTACACGGGCATATACTTGTGTGGTCTGTATATTGCTATGTCCCAACATTTTGGAAATGGTTTCAATCGGAACTCCCGCTTCGAGAGTAATAAGCGAAGCAAATGAGTGACGCCCGACATGGTAGCTGACATCCTCCTTCACATCTGCCAATACAGCCAATGCCTTCATGTGGTTTCTAAGGCTCGGATAATGAATCATGGGAAACAGCGTGTCTCTTTCATCATCGTGATATTTCTCTATCAGGGCTATGGCTTCGGGCAGCAGCTTTACGATTGCCCGCAGTTCGTTCTTCTTTCTGCGGTATTTCAGCCACAACTTCCCGTCTTCATCGGTATGGAGGTTTTCTTTGGTAACGGTTACGGCATCTATGTATGCAACACCCGTATAACAGGCGAAAAGAAACAGATCCCTTGCAAGACGGTGGGAAGTACGGTGCGGTGCTATCTCCACATCACGGATTTTCTCGAAACTCTCACGACTCAATGCCCTCGGTGTCTTGAGTGTCTGTTTCGGAAGTACATAATGCTGGAAGAAAAATCTTTCGGAATGTCCTTCATTGTAGGCTTTTCTGCATACTTTCTTGATGATGGCAAGATAATGGCGTGCGGTATCTACGGCATGTCCTTTTTCATCAAGAATGAAGTTCTCATAATCATGGATGAATTGTTCGGTAAGTTGCCCAAAAGCCAAATCCTTTGTTTTGAACTTGGATTCGATGAACTCCCGTAAGGTACGGCAAGTATAGTCATAAGCCGGGTATGTACCTTTTGCACGGTCAATTCCTATACGGTTCTTGACTTCATCACGAACGGCATCGGCCATTTTCAGGAAGGTCATTTGGGTATTCATACTTCCTTGAAAAGCGTCCTTGACAGAGGTGGCATCAAAATCAACCTTTCGTTCCATGAGGGAATCGAATGCGGCATTGATGTCAAGCAATAACTTTTCAATCTTGGCATTGGTTTCTACTGCCTCCTTACTCTTGCCGTTTAGTCGGCTTTCACGAGGATTCCATAATTCG
>JAFTRI010000010.1 GCA_017462345.1 Muribaculaceae bacterium | reverse complement strand
TACAGAACTTCACGCCCTCGGCCACTTGCGTTCCGCATTTGGTACAATATGCCATAGTCAGTTCGTTTTAAGGATTATTACTTCAATACACGATACTTGCCGATGATAGGCAGATCCATTGCCCGTCCGTTCAGCACATTGATGATACCGATAATTGCCAATACGGTAAAGCCCACATAGAGCAGGTTGATGATACTGCTGCACATCGAGTAGATGCTCCATAGTCCCAAAACTTTGTAGAGGATGGCACGCAGGATGGCGGTTACAATGCCGTCGGCGATGCTGTAACCAATCATTCCTAACAGAAGCACCACTCCCTGATTGGCGTGAAAGCGGACGTATGCAGAGTGTTTCGCTGCAAATATCGGAACCAATACCAGAATACCCAGATAGGAGAGCAATGCCATTACCTTGTTTGCCTCCGCATCGGTCTTGTCATACTCAGCCGAGTGGTCGGCTGTATTGCCTAACTTCTGAGCCACCGAGTCGATGGTCTTTGTAGCCTCCTGCAACCTCTCTTCCGCTGTGGGTTCGGGTTGTACAGGCTGTTGGGGTTCGGGCTGAACCGTTTCAGGTTGAGCCACCTGTAAAGCCGCTCCGCAAGCAGGGCAGAACTTTACACCCTCGTCAATCTGATTTCCACATTTTCCGCAATATGCCATAGTCGTAGAATTTTATGGTTAGAGATTTTATTTACTTCTTTCTTCCTACATTTATTTTAATGACATTCTGAACTTGTTCATTACTGCTGTTGCGGCTCTTTTCAGGTTCAATATCAACTTTCATCGTGATACCATTCAAATTATAATACCACTTATGATAATACTCTATTTCTTTGCCCTCAACAATAAATTCCTCCATTCCTTCCTCTATAAATGTAGATAAGTCCTGTTCCTTTCCTGCTCTGAGAACGAAAATTCTACCATTATCTGCAACTTTCTTGCAAGCATCCCATACGGCTTGTGTGTATGAATTGAAATCAGAGTGTTTGATTTGACCTTCGCCACAAACGAATCTCATTATATAACTTGCAGGAATATTTTCCAATTCATTTTCACCATAGAACCAATATGCTTCCTTGATTGTCGAACTCTTTGGCTTGCCAATTTCAAAACCACCTATTTCCTTGGTTTTATCAAGATAGGACTCTTTATTCTTTTTAATGGCATCTTCGTTCGGGTCAATAGCATCCCATTCGCTCTTTACACTTTTCGAAGCCTTTGCTTCCTTCTTCACTTCGGCAGTTTCGCCCGAAGCATCCTTCTTGGCATTACCACCACCGCAAGCCGTCATTATCACGAGGCTTGCTATACACATAAGTGCTAAAAATACTTTTTTCATATTTGTAAATTTTAAGGTTATTACTTCTTCTTTGCTCCGCCCATCATTTCGAGCAGAGAGTTCATCACATCAGCCTCTTTGGATTCTGTCTTCTTTTGGCTTCCTTGCTTGTCGGATTTCTTAGTACCACCCAATATCTCCATGATGCCACCCAACGGTAACTCATTTCCGTTGTAATCCTTCGGCAATTCAAACAAACTTGCAGGCTGTGTACCAAGTTTGATGTTGCGACGCACAAGATAACCGCCAGGATTAACCATATCACTTTCTTGGATTACCATATTATAAGGTT
>JAFTRI010000009.1 GCA_017462345.1 Muribaculaceae bacterium | reverse complement strand
AGTGGAACGAGACCGACATCAAGGTAACGGAAATTCTCAAACTCACACCTGCCAAACCAATCTTCGGGCATATCTCCGGAAAACGTGCCAACACTCATTGGATTTGCTTTATGAAAGGAGGTGCAGAATGAAAATAGATGCAAAAGGTTATATAACCTTAACTCCGAAAGAAAGTGAGGATATTATGGATTTATTAGATACTCTTGCCGCTATGAGTGGTGCTTATGACCAAGACTTTACAAAAGAATGTAAGAAAGCACAAAAGTATTCGGATAAGATACTATCATTAAAAAATGATTTGATATGCGAGTAAAGGTAGAACTTGAAATAGAAGTAACAGGCGATTGTAGTTTTGAAGATGCAGAAGAATTTTTCCGCTATCATTTTGCAGGTTACGGTATGACGGATTGGGAGCGTAATCCGTTGATGAGTGAAGATTATGATGCAGACTATTGTGTAGAAGAAATTGAAGTTGAACGGTTATGAAAAAACGTATCGCAAAAAAGATATATCGCCGTGTGTATAGGTCAATGATGGCGAGTTTTGAAAGTTTTGCTTTCTATCATATAAAGCAATACGGAAATACTTGGAGTGTTACAATTCGCCCATCAACAGCCCCATACAGCCGAGCGCAATATGCAAAAGCCTGTAATGTGTTGAAAAAGGCATATAGGATTTGGAAACTTGGTGCGCAAGGAACTACACGTGCTCGCCGATGCTATAACAAAAAGTATTATTTCTGATTATGAAAAAGAAAATCATCATAACCCTTTCCCGAGTATTCCCTACGACACACAGCCGTAGAGGTGAGCCAACCGACTTTGCAACCACACTTGCATCGGGAGCAAAGAAGCACACTATCCGCAAGAACTACGACCTGTGGAAAGTCAATGCCGAGAAAATGGAACGTGGCAAATTCTACCTCTCCATACGCCAATGGTCGGGCAAGCCCTACAATTCGCCACAGGTGGAGATAGCACAGCGACACAATCCAATCGGTGTTCAGCCTATCGAACTCTACTACCACGCCGACAACGACACCATAACCGCCAAAATAGACGGTCGTGAATGGCTCGATGCCGACTGCTACACCATTGCCAAGAATGACGGACTTTCCATACAGGATTTCAAGGAGTGGTTCTTCGGTAAAGAGCCAACAGAAGATAAAGTTTTCATCGGAGGAATTATTCACTTTACAGATTTCAGATATTGATATTATGACAACAGAACAATACACCAGAGCAATTCAAATTTCAGAACGCCTAAAAGACCTTGAACAGGTCAAAAAGGCTATAAGTAGCACTACTCGTAATCGTCTTACCTACGAGAAAGAGGGTGACAGAGGTTTCGATGCACATCCGAGTTGGGCGATTAAGCCGATTGGAAACATATTGGATAAACACGACAAGATGATACGAGAAGAAATCGACCAAGAAATAGAAGCGTTATGAAACTGCTATACATAGACCTGTTTTGCGGAGCCGGGGGAACATCTTCCGGCGTAAACTCCGCAAGGCTTGATGATGAACAATGTGCCACCGTCATTGCTTGTGTCAATCACGACAAAAATGCCATTGCTT
>JAFTRI010000008.1 GCA_017462345.1 Muribaculaceae bacterium | reverse complement strand
GGCAATGGAAAACAATATCCAGGGTCGTGTAGTGGTGCAGTTCGTCGTTACCAAGACCGGTGCAATCGGTGAAGTTAAAGTTATACGTAGTAAAGACCCTGATCTTGACAAGGAAGCAGTACGCGTAGTCAAGTCTCTACCGAACTTTATCCCCGGTAAGATGAACGGTCAGGCAGTGAATGTGTGGTACACACTTCCCATTACGTTCAAGTTGCAAGGCGTGTAATCCTGAAATTCTTGAAATCCTATATAAAGGGCTGTCGTGCAGGCGACAGCCCTTTGTGTTGTTATGTGGTCGAGGTGCTTGGTTATATGCTTTGGGCGTACGTCTACGGTCGGTTGTGGCGCTGCGTGTACGCAATTGTTGAAATAAATCGAAAAGGCATCTTAGATTAAAGGAAAAACATTTATTATATTTGCATAATTAAAGATATGTAATGAAAGGAGCTGTAATATTCAGATTCATCTGTATCGTGGCGCTGTGGCTTATGCTGTGTTATTTGGTGGTGAGCCGTCAGCCGTTTACACTGTGGGTGCTGTTTTGGATAGTGGCATCGGGAATCATAGTGTTTGTCCCTCTGTATAAAAAATACATGCGTGATGGCAAAGGAAAGGGCTCGAAATAATACATATATCGGGTCACCGGCTGCGGAATGTGCGTTGTTGGATACAATAGATACTCCTGATGACCTGAGACGGTTGCCGCAGGATAAGTTGCCGCAGGTCTGCGCAGAAATACGGCAATTTCTGATAAATGCCTTGTCTAAGAATCCGGGGCATTTTGCATCGAGCATGGGGGCTGTCGAACTGACGGTTGCATTGCACTATGTATTCAATACCCCTTATGACCGCATTGTCTGGGATGTGGGACATCAGGCTTACGGTCACAAACTGTTGACGGGACGGCGGAAACGGTTTGATACCAATCGTAAGCTGGGCGGGCTTAGCGGGTTTCCCAATCCTGATGAGAGCCCATACGATACGTTTACCGCCGGTCATGCCTCCAATTCCATCTCTGCCGCTCTTGGAATGGCTGTCGCGTCAGAAATGCTGCAGGATGAGCCGAGGCGCAATGTCATTGCTGTGATAGGCGATGCATCAATAAGCGGAGGTCTTGCATTTGAAGGGCTTAACAATGCTGCCAATACCAAGAACAATCTGTTGATAATCCTTAATGACAATGATATGTCGATTGACCGTAATGTGGGGTCGCTAAATTCCTACCTTGCGCATCTGACGACATCAAAGAGCTATAATTCCATACGGTATAAAACTTATAAATACCTTAAAAAACTGCATCTCGTCTCTGAACGGCATCGTGGAGCGATATTGAGATTCAATAATAGTATTAAAGCGTTGTTATCTCATCAACAGAACATATTCGAGGGGTTGAATATAAGGTATTTCGGCCCGATTGACGGTCATGATATCAATCGTGTGGTGCGTGTCCTGAAAGACATTAAGGACATGGAAGGTCCGCGGATACTGCATCTGCGCACTATTAAGGGTAAGGGGTATGAGCCGGCAGAAAAAGATCCTGCGTCGTGGCATGCCCCCGGTAAGTTCGATCCTGAGACTGGACACCGGACAGCAATACCGGCAGGGAATGGAAAACCGGTGAAATATCAGGATGTGTTCGGACATACACTTGTGGAGTTGGCCAGGATCAATGACCGGATAGTGGGTGTCACTGCCGCAATGCCGTCGGGGACATCCATGTCGGTGTTGCAGAGCGAGTATCCTGAACGGGTATTCGACGTTGGAATATCCGAGGGGCATGCCGTGACCTTCTCGGGAGGATTGGCAAAGGACGGGATGCGACCGTTCTGTGCGATATATTCGTCATTTTTACAACGGGCCTATGACCATATAATCCATGATGTGGCCATACAGCGTCTGCCGGTGACATTCTGTATCGACCGTGCCGGTCTGGTAGGGGAGGACGGTGTCACGCATCATGGAGTGTTTGATCTCAGTTATCTTCGCAGTATCCCCAATATTACTATCGCTTCACCCAGGGATGAACATCATCTCCGCTGGCTGATGTACACTGCCCAGAGTGCCGATCTTGGCCCTGTGGCTATACGATATCCCAGGGGGAATGGCGCAAATCCGCAGTGGCGTGCCGGATTCAAGACGTTGCCGGTAGGAAAGGGTGAGTGTCTTACTCAAGGCCGTGATGTCGCGGTGCTGTCGATAGGCACGATCGCCAAGGAGGCACAGGGAGCGGTTGCACGTGCCGTCAGTGACGGTATATCTGTTGCCCACTATGACATGATATTCCTGAAGCCTGTCGATGACGGGATTCTTAGAGAAGTCGCCGACATGCATTGTCCGATTATAACGGTCGAAGACGGAGTAGTTACCGGAGGCCTCGGCAGTGCGGTAATCGAATGGATGAATGACAACGGATACCATCCGCATGTGACACGTATAGGAGTCCCTGATGAGTTCGTGGCTCATGGAACAATCCCTGAACTGTACAGGATGTGCGGAATGGATGAAGATGCGATATACGGGGCAATTGTCTCAGCCAAAACTATTGAACGCAGATGAAAATTGTGATTGTAGGAGCGGGAGAGGTCGGTTCTCACCTTGCCAAGTTGCTGTCAAGGGAGGAGCAGGATATAATACTGGTCGACAGTGATGCCGAGAAATTGGCCGGTATCGATGCCAATTACAACCTGATGACATTGTGTGGCAGTCCCACGTCGTTCACTTCATTAAGGGATGCCGGGGTGGAGCAGTGTGACCTGTTTATTGCCGTAACCCCGTTCGAGACAAATAATGTGACGGCATGTGCAATGGCCAAGTCGCTTGGGGCGCAGAAAACCGTGGCACGTATCGACAACTATGAGTTTATGCAGGACGAGAGCCGGGAATTTTTCACAGGTCTCGGTGTCGATTACCTGATATATCCCGAGTATCTTGCCGCGCAGGAGATAGTAACGGCGCTGAAACGTTCGTGGGTGAGGCACTGGTTTGAGCTTCATGACGGGGAAATAATACTTGTCGGGGTGAAGCTGCGGGATAATGCCCGCCTGATAGGCATGCAGCTAAAGGAACTTGCGGCATCATTGCCATTCCACATCTCGGCGATAAAGCGTAATCATGAAACGATTATACCGAGGGGCGATGACCGGATACAGGTTAATGATATCCTGTATTTTACGACTACCAGGGACAATGTGGACGAATTGCTTGAAATCTGTGGCAAGAAGCATCAGAATATCAGGAAAGTCCTGATTCTGGGCGGTAGCCGTATTGCCATAAGGCTTGCCGCCATTGCCGGGGATTCTCTTAAGATAAAGATTATTGACAATAATATGGAAGTGTGCCGGAGTTTGCCGGAGCAGTGTCCCAATTGTGAAATCGTATATGGTGATGCCCGTGATATTGATGTGCTGAAAGAGGAAGGTATAAGTGATATGGATGCATTCATAGCCCTGTCTGACAGTTCTGAGACCAATATCCTGGCATGTCTGACCGCAAAAGAGTTCGGGGTAGGGAAATCGATAGCCGAGGTGGAAAATATACAGTTCATCTCGCAAGCCGAAGGGTTGAATATCGGTACAATCATAAACAAGAAATTGCTTGCATCAAGTAAAATATTCCAGCTGTTGCTTGATGCCGATGTCACGACATCCAAGTGTCATGCACTTGCCGATGCTGAGGTAGCTGAAATTGAGGTCAAGCCGAAATCCAAAATAACCAAGGCTCTTGTAAAAGACTTGCATCTATCACGTGACATGACAATCGCCGGTCTCATCAGAGACGGGAAAGGGATGCTTGTAAACGGTAATACGCTGATACAGGCCGGAGACCATGTTGTGGTGTTTTGTCTTTCAGGTGCGATACACAAGGTCGAAAAATTATTCAATTAGATTATCAGCCGGATATGTTCAATTCACGCTCATGTGTCAATTTTCCGATGCTTCTCCGTGTAATGGGGTGGCTCATGATGATGGAAGGGGTGTTCATGCTTTTCCCTTTGATTGCGTGTATAGTATACGGTGAGCGGGATTATCAGGCATTCGGCATATCGGCTGCTGTTACAATTGCCGTTGGAGCATCGATGACGTTTCTCATAAGACCTGAACGCAATGATATGGCCAAGAGGGAGGGATTCTTGTTGACTGCTCTTGTGTGGGTGGTGTTTTCATTATTCGGTATGCTGCCGTTTATTTTGTCGGAAACACCGTTGTCGGTCAGTGATGCTTTTTTTGAGGCAATGTCGGGGTTTACAACGACCGGGGCAACCGTATTGACTTCGGTGGAGGGGCTGTCTCATGGATTGCATCTGTGGCGATGCCTCATGCAATGGCTTGGCGGTATGGGGATTATCCTGTTTACTCTTGCGGTTATCCCCATGTTGAACCACTCCGGTGGTATGCAGATGTTCAACGCCGAGGTCACCGGAATTACTCATGACAAGATACGTCCACGCATAAGCCAGACTGCCAAGGGCTTGTGGCTTGTATATATTATCCTGTCGGTGGTGTTGTTCTTGCTGTTATGGACAGGTCCGATGGATGTGTTTGACAGCATATGCCATGCATTGAGCTCGATGTCGACAGGTGGTTTCTCGACACGGAATGACAGTATTGCCGGATGGGATTCGTTGTATGTAAAGATTGTCATAACGGTGTTCATGTTCCTTGGAGGAGTCAATTTTGCATTGCTATTCAAGGCATGTACGGGAGATGTCAGGGGGGTATGGCGAAATGACACGTTCAGGATGTATGTAAAACTGATATTCGTGACATACGTGCTGTTTGTCATTGCAATATCAGTAGGGGGGCATGTCTCGTCATGGATGGATGTGACAATAAATCCGTTGTTCCAGATTGTCTCGACTGTCACATCGACGGGATATAGTGTGGCCGATTTCGAGAATTGGGGAGCATTTGTACTCGCATTGGTGTTTATGCTGATGTTTTTCGGGGCTTGTGCCGGTTCGACAAGTGGAGGTGCAAAAATAGACAGGATGATATATCTGGTCAAAAATATCAGGAATGAACTCTACCGGTGCATTCATCCGAATGCGATATTATCGGTGAGGGTGAACGGTAAAGTGATAGCACCTGACATAGTATCGAAAGTGATGGCTTTCCTGTGCCTGTATGTCATAATCATCATGGTTGGGGGAATAATATTGACGGCATTCGGGATTCCGCTCGTCGATGCTTTCTTTTCGGCATTCTCGTGTATCAGCAATACCGGTCTTGGAGCGGGAGTTACAGGGTATGGAGGCTCGTATGAGATTATCCCTGATGTGGGTAAGTGGGTATTGTCGATGCTTATGCTTATCGGTCGTCTGGAGCTGTTTACCGTGTTGATTCTGTTTACCCGTGGATTCTGGTGTAAATAGACGTGAAAGGTTGTACCAGCGATGTTAAACTTTGTGGATTATGTAGAGTGGGACTAAACCATGGAAATAAAAAGGTGTCTTAATTGCAAACAACGATATAAGACAACATTTTTCTAACTTGATTAAATTAATTGAAACATGAAGAAGAGTATTTTAAGTATGGCAGTGGTTGCCGTCTCATTCTTTACTTTTGGGGCAATGGCACGGGATAATAATGGAAAATCATGCGACAAGAAGTTCTGTGACAAAAAAGAATGCTGCGATAAAGACGCAAAGTGCGGAAAAGAGGGAAAAAGACCGTGCCCCAATCCGTTCGAAGGTCTGAATCTGACTCAGGAACAACAGGCAAAACTGAAGGATATGGCTCCTTGTGGCAAGAAAGCAATTAAGCAGAAGCAGCGTGAGACCAGAGATTCGATAGCCCGTGCCGGTCGTCTTGACTATCTGAAAGGGGTAAAGTCGGTATTGACTGCCGACCAGTATGTGCAGTTCCTTGAAAACGTGTTTGTAAGCCAACCCCAGCGAGACCCGCGTATGGGACATGGTCCCCGTCATTCCAAAGGAAAAGGATGTCATGCCAGCCCTAAAGCGGAAAAGTAAGCCTGATATTATTATAGGCATTGACAATATAACCCCGGGATGCGTTCGTTATCATCCCGGGGTTTATTGTAATGATGTGTGGTGTTACTGGTCCATCATGAGGCTCATGAATGGGGGATGTGTAGGAAACCCAAGCAGATAACCTGTCTTTTCGGAACTGAATACGATTGAAGTGAATGTATCTATATATAGGTCGAAATCTATTGCCGGACCATGAATGGTGTCATCGATTGAACAGTGTCCGCTATTGAGTATAAAGGTGTGGTTGTTCTCCGGAATTATGGGGTCGGAGAGCCTTATCGACGTGTTGTACCGGGGATATTTTGCTGCCAGTCGGTCCAGAAGTTGTCCTGCGTTTATGACACGTGCCATTCCGTGAACTTTTAACTGTCCTCCGTTGCTTTCTTCGGGATAGCCCCATACGGTAATCGGTTTACCGGTCGCGTGTCGGCGTATTTCGTCCAATGCTGCATTCCGTGCGTCACAGTCGCGTGAAAGAATATCATATACGATAATCTGACCGTTTCGCTCTACACTCCATGCCATGGATGCTATTTCTCCCGAACCGTTTCTCATTATGATGAAACTGCCATTGTCAAGCCGGTTGTCTTCGAGTATACATAGGAAATCGTCCTCATTGTGGAGTACGCAGTTCATTCGTTGACGCATCATGCCGGAAAACGCTGTGTATATGTCAGGAGCATTCTGATTCTCGTCACGGCAATAGCGGTCATGTACTTGGAATGTGTGGAGTGATGTATAGTGTTCCTCTCTGAAGTGGAAAACAGGGGCAAATCCGAAACGGCTGTAGTATTCGTACAACCTTTCGGATGCAGGAATGAGTGCGCACAACAAATCTCCTCGTCGGAACGATAGTGATATTGCGTAGGACAGAAGTTCCTGCATATATCCGTTGCAACGGGCATTTGCTGATGTAGCTGTTCCGCATATATAGCCCATATCAGCAACGTCGCCATGAAAATTCATGGCGTAACGTTGCAATAGCATTGCACTTGCCGGTGCCCCGTTCTTTTCGAGCAATAACGCATTATCGTCGCTGTACATCCGGTTGAAGTACATTTCCACAAATTCAGGTGTGTCATTGAAACATTCCTGCCAGAGTTCCTGTATTTTCGATTTTTTGTCCATCGATAGAATAACACGGAGGAGTGTTACAATGTTTACTCCGGTCAACGATTCTGGTGAGCCGGACGAAGCAGGTCGTTTACGGTCTTGACCGGATTGAATGTCTCGATGGGAACTTCAACAAACAGGGTGTTCCAGTCGCTCATAGCTCCGTTCCACAGTCCGGGAAGTTCCAGTGCCCGCAATTCTTTTCCGTGGAGGGATTTTGATGAAATGAATCCGGTGTCGGGGTCGACATATTCGGGCAGATTGAATTTGTTTCCGTGACTGTCTTTTATGTAGCATACGAGGTCAACCGGATTGAAGTGTGTCGCTGATGCTACCATCGTTTTGTAGTCATCGTTGGCCGGGTCGATCTGATGGCTTTCGAGAATCTGTGGGGACGATGAACCGTCACGGTTGTAGGCTATGTAGGGACCGCCTCCCGGTTCGCCTTCATTCTTCACCATTCCGCATACACGTAACGGGCGGTTCAGCTTTTCCTTGATGTATAGCACAAGGTCGGCATCTTCGAGATGTTTCATCTTCTCGTCACGCACGTTAAGATGCTGATGCAGCAGGGCGATCATGTCGCGTATTTTTTCAATGTCATAATTCCCTGCCTCAATATCCCGTAGATATTTCTCGATCATGTCGTGAACTATAATCATGTATCCGGCAATTACCTGTTTGTAGCGTATTGTCGCTTCACGTCGGGAGTCGGGCACTACATTGTCGATATTCTTAATGAATACGACAGCGGAGTCGATGTCGTTAAGGTTCTCTATGAGGGCACCGTGACCTCCGGGACGGAATATAAGGTTGCCGTTTTCACGGAACAATGTGTTATCGGGATTCACGGCAACGGTATCGGTTGAAGGTTTCTGCTCGGAGTATGAGATATTGAATTTTACCCCCAACTCCTTTTCGCATCCTGGAACCGCTTCGGCAAGTTTCTTTTCAAAAAGTTTTTTGTGATTGGTTGAAACTGTGAAATGGAGATTTACTTCGCCGTTTTTCCGTGCTGCGGTCTGAGCCCCTTCAATGAGTTGTTCTTCGACCGGAGTGCGTGTGAAGCCGTTGTATTCGTGGAATGTCAGCAGCCCTTTGGGAAGGTTGCCGTAATTCATCCCCTTTTCATTGATGATTGTTGATATGACATCCTTGTAGCGCCCTTCCTCGATGAGATTGTCGACGCTCTTGTTATATAGCTCCCGGCACAGGTCATCAAGTTCGTGGAAAAATGCGATGTCGTGGATATTCTCTATCAGCTCGGCTACAGCAGAGCCCTCGGCGGGAATGTCATCGTTTCCGTCGACGAAAGAGAACAATGCCTTGAACATGCGGGATGCCGCACCCGATGCCGGAACGAATTTGCACACCTCTCCGCCTTCGTCAAGGTATTTGTGCCAACGTTCGATGGCCTTGTCCTGTTCTTCCGGAGTCAGGCGTATTATTCCTTTCCCGACGGTTGCCGAGTCTGATAGCTTAAGGTAGGGGAAGCCTGTTATGAAACGGTCAATCTGAGATTGGAGTTCTTCTTGGGTTATTCCTTTTTCCTGAAGAGTTCTGATGTCATTATCTGTTAACATAGGGTATTAGGGTTAGAGTTATTATACCCCAAAACTAACAAAAAATTCCCGAATAATTATTACAAAATCCATAAAACTTAGTGGGACATGCGTTTGAGCAGATTATATGACGGGATTATTCCCAGTTCTCCGGCTTTGCTCAAGTCGGCAATTCCTGCATCTTTGTTCCCGAGTTTCAGGTAGACATATCCACGGTTGTAGTAGGCTTCTCCAAGGTCGGTTTTCAATTCGATAGCTTTGCTGTAGGCACTGAGTGCCGAGGTATAGTCTTGCATCTCGGAGTATATGATGCCTTTGTTATAGTAGGCTTGAGCCATGCGGGGCGACAATTTTATGACGTGATCCATGTCGGCAAGAATTTTGGATATGGACATTTTTGCTTTTTGACTGGCAAGTTGTGCGGCCATCGGACTGTTGCCCGATGTTGCCGGTTCTTCAGTCATATCGGCAACTTTGGTCTCTTTGTATTGTGCAATGGCTCGCAGGAAATAGGCCATTGTGAAATCGGGGGTCAGTTCTATTGCCCGGTCAAGGTCGGTAATGGCTGATTTGTAGTTGTGGAGAGTCATGAAATCCATTGCCCGGCCGAAATAGTCGATAGCCCGTGGAGTATTGTTTGCCAGAAGTGAGTTGTAATATTCGATCGACTCGAAATGCCGTTTTATGTCGGCTTCATCGTTGAGCTGAGGTTCATGGTTGGTGACCATCAGCAGAAAACGTAACATGCGGGTGTCATTCAATTCGTCTACTTCCTTGATGAAATAGGTGTTTTCCTTGAGTTGTGACGGAGCGGAATAGTAGGAAAGGGTGAACAGCGGCTCTATTTCGATGCTCACGTTGCGATCCTGTATCCGTCCACGGATACTTTTGTTGTTGTAGTCCTCCTCGACTTCGGCGTTGTTGTCGATAGTCAGCAATGACGTGAAACGGTTGGCGACGACTTCCTGTGGCTCGGTATCTTCCTGATTCCCGTTATCCTGATTGTCCGGCTCTTTTCCGACCGTTTCTGCCGGTTTCTTTGCAAGGGCCATGGATTTGTTGTAGTCGCGTTCAGCGCGTTTCTTGTCTCCGCTCTGGCGATATATCTCAAAACGCAGGAAATAAGCTCCGGCAAATGACGGGAATGCTTCTATCACACGGTTCAGGTCGGCAAGCGCGTTCTTGTAGTCACGTATGTCTTTGTATAGCAATGCACGGTTATACAGAGCCTTATAGTCATTGTTGTCAAGTGACAATACTTTGGAAAAGTCCTCAATGGCCTTGTTGTTATCGTGAACTTCAGCACGTAAGAGACCACGGTTGAACAGGGCTACGCTGTTGAGCGGTTCAAGTTGCAGGGCATAATCGTAGTCGGCCATTGCCCCGAAATAGTCATCAAGATTGTATCGGAGGAAAGCCCGGTTGATAAAGAACCCGGCGTATTTTGGCTGTAGCTTTATGGCCTCGTTCATGTCGTCAAGAGCTCCGGCAAAGTCCTTGTTGGAGTGGATGGCGATGTCCGCGCGCATAACGTAGGCATTTGTCGCGTTCTTGTTTATTTCCAATGCTTTGTTCAGGTCGGTGAGTGCACTTATTGTGTCGCCCATTGACAGTTCCAGTCGGGCACGTCCTATATAGCCGTTGTCATAGTTGGGATGGGCTTTTAGCAGCCGGGAAAAACTCTGTCGTGCACTTTCATAGTCCTTTACTTCCTCTTCGGCAAGGGCTTTATTGAAGAGTATGCTGCGGTTTTCCGGCAGCATGGATAATGCCTGCTCATAGTCGGCGATTGCTTCTTTCAGCTTGCCGAGATTCTGCCGGGCAACACCACGCACTTCGTAGGCATCGGTAATAAACGGATTGTGTTCTATGGCAATCGACGCGTCGTCCTCCGCACCGCGATAGTCATCAAGATTAAGTTTGGCTATTGCCCGGAAGAAATAAGGCTGGGCAAGATAGGGCTTTGCCTGTATCGCCTGATTGAAATATTGTATCGAGAGCATATAATCCTCGAAATATAGTGCGTTCTGACCTATGCGCATTACCTGGTCGGCGTTAATCTGCGCATGTTGGGGTACGGTTCCGGTCACCAGCAGGAGGATGAATATAACGGTTTTCTTTATAATGTCCATAGGGTGTGGTCGCGTTAAGATATAAATTATTGGCAAAAATAGCTTATAAAACTCAAACTGCCTCGAAATTCTCCGCTTATTATCGCACATCCCAGCCTTAAAAGAATTGAAATCTGTTAACTGTAGTTATATTCCTGAATTGTATTATCTTTGCGAACGGAGAACAAGCGGGAGTGCAGGCTTGTTGTGATAATGACCGGATTTTAAAGTATATGATACTATGAGTGAAAGAGAAAGAATTGTTGTTGTGGGAGGTGGGTTTGCCGGGCTGGAACTCGTAAAACGGTTGGATAAACGCCGGTTTGACGTGACGTTGGTTGACCGTAATAATTTTCATAGTTTTCCTCCACTGTTTTATCAGATTGCCTCGTCGGGGCTTGATCCGGGCAGTATCTCATTCCCGTTCCGCAGGGAAATGCGAAAGGGGAAAGTCAAGGGTGCGCGTTTCAGGATGGGTGAGGTGTCATCGGTGGATGTCGTGAACCGCACGGTCATGACGCAGTATGAGACTGTGCCGTTTGACCGTCTGGTAATTGCTGCCGGGACAACCAATAATTTTTTCGGTATGACGGAGCTCTACAAACGAGTGTTTACATTGAAAAGCACATCGGAAGCAATACGTTGCCGTAATGAGATTCTTGACCGTCTTGAGCGTGCGAGTGTATGCCGGGAAACGGAGCAGCGTCGCAGATTATTGAGCTTTGTCGTTGTCGGGGGTGGGCCTACAGGCGTTGAGGTTGCCGGGGCGATTGGGGAAATGAAACGTTACATATTGCAACGGGAGTATCCTGATATACCCAAGGAAGACTTGACTATCACAATTGTGGAAGGGACTGACCGGTTGTTACGGACCATGAGTGAGAATGCTTCTCGTGAGGCGGAGGAATATCTCGGGCATCTGATGGTTGATGTGAAGTTGCAGAAGCTGATGAAATCATATGAGAATAATATCGTGACATTTTCCGACGGGGAAGAACTGTATTCCGAAATGGTGATATGGACAGCCGGTGTTACAGGAGAGCCGTTCTCTATCGTGGGGGCGGATGTTACGCGTGGCCCGGGAAACCGTTTTGTTACCGATGTATATAACCGCGTAAAGGGACTTGACGGGGTGTATGCCGTCGGGGATATAGCCTATATGACCGATGATGTTTATCAGCATGGGCATCCCCAGATGGCGCAGGTTGCCATACAGCAGGCCCGATTGCTTGCGCGTCATCTTAACGCGGGAGGATTCATTGAGCCTTTCCGTTATAAGGATAAGGGTTCAATGGCTACCGTGGGACGAAACAGGGCTGTTGCAGATTTGAAACATATACATCTCTATGGGCGTCCGGCATGGATTACATGGATGTTTGTCCACTTGATTTCGATATTGGGAATGCGTAATAAATTGACGGTGCTTATCAACTGGATATGGGCATACTGTACTTATACTACATCGTTGAGGCTGTTGCTGCACCCGACCAAGTACCCTCTCCGTTCCCGTTGGGGAGAGAAATAGCTTGTGTTATAAAAAATCTGCCCTTTTACTCTTCCCGAGCAAAAGGGCAGTTCTGTTTGCTAATGCGCTTCTATATTGACATTCCTGATTTTTACAACATGCAATTCTGACAATGGAATGACATAAAGGTTTAAAACGGATTAAATTATTAACATTCTTTAGGATATTGGGATTCGGGCAGGCGGTAAATAACGGAAATTTTCGTTGAGCAAGTTTTTTTATCCCGAGGCTTGTGTTATCTTTGCATGGATAAAGTAATCGTTATCATAATGGATGAGGATATAAGGCTTGCATGCGAAACGTTGCGTCGAGGAGGAATAATCCTTTATCCCACCGATACGGTGTGGGGAATAGGGTGTGACGCAACGAACAGGGATGCAGTAAAGCGGGTTTTTGAGATAAAGCACAGGTCTGACCATAAGGCAATGATCGTGTTGCTTGGCAGTGAAAACCAACTTGAACGCTATGTCGATACTGTTCCAGAAATTGCATACGATCTGGTGGCGTTGAGTGACAAACCGTTGACGGTTGTTTATGATAAAGGGCGCAATCTTGCTCCCGAGCTGTTGGGAGAGGATGGCAGTGTAGGGATAAGGGTGACGAGGGAGGAATTTTCCCGCCGGCTGTGTGATGCTTTCCGGCGTCCTATCATCTCGACATCGGCCAACCTCAGTGGCACTCCGGCGCCGGCAATATATGACGAAATTTCCGATGAGATAAAATCGCAGATGGATTATATCGCTGTGACACGTCGTGAAGACAGGACTCCTCATGCCCCGTCGGGGGTGATACGTCTCGGGAGTGACGGAACAGTTAAAGTGTTAAGGAGTTGATAAGCGGAACAAGGCAGAGGATCAATTATATAGTCGGCGATTTCTTGTCGACTAATGTTGCATGGTTTCTTTTTAATATAGTCCGGTTCCATAGCATAGAGGAGGTTTCTGTGCAGTTTGACACGCTGGCTGATTATCTTGGGTCACGGATGGTCGTTGCCGGACAGGTGCTGTTTCCGGTGCTAATGCTGGGATTATATTATCTTTCGGGATATTATAACAGGGTGTTCCTGAAGTCCCGTCTACAGGAGCTGGTCACCACAGTGGCGTCGGCATTCATCGGCTCAATAATAATATTCTTTATCGTATTGGTAAATGATACGGTTGCAGAGCGCATGTTTACTTATGAGCTGGTGCTTTTCCTGTTCGTGCTGTTTTTTCTGTGTGTCTATTGTGTGCGGTTTGGCATAACTCAAGTCGCATCCCATAATATACATCGCCGGGTGTGGTCGTTCAATACATTGATAGTCGGGGCTTCCAACTCGGCTGTGGAGCTCGAAAAGCGTTTGCGCTCGATGGAAAAGTCGATGGGCTTCAATGTCGTAGGGTATGTTGAGACTTGTGAGACTGCAAGCCCAAGGACACTTAATCTTCCGGTCTTTCAGCTTGACAATCTAAAGAAGGTGTGTGCTGAATATGATGTCAAGCACCTTATCCTGATACCTCACCGGCACGGAATAAAGGCGACTATATCGTTGGTGAACAGCCTGTTTCCGCTTGATAAGCCGATATACATGTCTCCCGACCTGTATCATCTGCTCACATCCCGTGCAAGGCTGTCTAACATCGTGGGTGAGCCGCTTGTGGATATCTCCTGTGCCGAGGTGAGCCAAAGCACGTTGAATATCAAGCGTATGAGCGATATTGTGGTGTCGTTTTTCGCTCTGATTTCCCTTATCCCGCTCTTTATAGTCCTCGCAATAGCGATAAAGAAGGATTCGGGAGGACCGGTCATATATAAACAACGGCGCATCGGCTATCATAAGAAACCGTTTGATATCTATAAATTCCGGTCGATGAAGGTCGATGCCGAGGCTACCGGACCGACATTGTCGTCGGTGAATGATCCGCGAATAACCCGGATAGGACGGTTCATGCGAAAATACCGGCTTGACGAGCTGCCGCAATTCTGGAATGTGTTGCGTGGCGACATGTCGCTTGTGGGTCCTCGCCCGGAACGTGAATATTATATAAAACAGATAGTGGCACGAGCCCCTTACTATTCACTTATCCATCAGGTGCGTCCGGGTATTACGTCTTGGGGTATGGTGAAATACGGGTATGCCTCTGATGTGGACGGAATGATTGCGCGGTTGCGTTATGACCTGCTGTATATCGAGAATGTGTCATTGCTGGTCGATCTGAAAATATTGTTCTATACGGTACATACCGTATTTACCGGAAAAGGAGTGTAGATGGTAGGTCTTGTGCGAAATATCGGTACGCGTGTCTATGACTTGTTCTTCAAGTTTGTGATGTGGCGTGAATCTCACGTAAAGGAGAAGAATTTTATTATTGTATTGGCTTTTCTTGTCGGTATATTCTGCGGATGCGCCGCGCTGTTGCTGAAAATGCTGATTCACTATATATCCGACCTGCTTACCGCCCACATGGAGATCAGTGGCGGGAACTATCTGTATCTGCTTTATCCTGTAGTGGGTATATTGATTACGGGGATATATGTGCGTAAGGTGGTGAAAGACAATATATCTCACGGTGTCACGCGCGTACTGTACTCGATTTCGCAGAATAAAAGCCGGTTGAAACGGCACAACATATACTCGTCGATAGTGGCGAGTTCGATAACTATCGGTTTCGGTGGCTCTGTTGGGGCGGAAGGCCCTATCGTGTACACCGGAGCCGCTATCGGTTCAAATCTGGGTTCGGCGTTCCGTATGTCTCCGCGAGTATTGATGATAATGGTGGGCTGTGGCGCGGCAGCCGGTATTGCCGGTATATTCAAGGCTCCGATTGCCGGTATGCTGTTTGCCTTGGAGGTACTTATGCTTGACCTTACCACGGTTTCAGTCATGCCGTTGCTTATCGCTTCGGTGACGAGCGCGACAATGGCATACGTGTTTACCGGATATGATGTCGAGTTCTTCTTTGTGCAAAGCGAGCCGTTTGTGACTACCCGTATTCCGTTTGTGATACTGTTGGGGCTTTTCTGCGGGTTGGTATCGCTTTATTTCACCAGGGTGATGAACATGATGGAAAACTTCTTCAAACGCCTTGGAAGCCCTATGAAAAAGACTGCGGTAGGAGGTCTGATTCTTGCAACACTTATATTCTTTTTCCCGCCGTTATACGGTGAAGGGTATTCGGCAATTACCGATCTGCTTGGCGGAGACCCCTCATCGATAGTCAATGGAAGTATATTTTATGGGGACAGGGAGCAGGTGTGGTTCGTGATCCTGTTCATTGGCGCAATTATATTGGCAAAGGTTTTTGCCACATCGGCAACTAACGGAGGTGGCGGAGTCGGAGGAACATTTGCCCCGTCATTGTATGTCGGTTGTATGGCCGGTTTTTTCTTTGCCTATCTGTTGAATAATCTGGGATTCGGTCTTGACCTGTCAATAAAGAATTTCGCTCTGATGGGTATGGCCGGAGTGATGTCGGCAGTCATGCATGCACCGCTTATGGCTATATTCTTGACTGCGGAACTCACAGGCGGATATGACCTGTTCCTGCCGCTGTTGATCGTTTCTGCGATTTCTTATGGGACAATAAAATTGTTTGAGCCTTACAGTATCTATTCCATGCGTCTTGCCCAGCGAGGAGAGTTGCTTACTCATCATAAGGACAAGGCTGTGCTGACATTGTTGAAAATGAACAGTGTGATTGAGACTGATTTCATGTCGGTGCGTCCTGAAATGAATCTGAAGGAGATGGTGGATGTAATATCCAGATCCAACAGAAACCTGTTTCCGGTCGTAAATGACGACAATATGCTCCTGGGTGTTGTCCTGCTTGATGATATACGTAATATAATGTTCCGTCCTGACTTGTATAAGCGCATGTATGTCAGGAAGTTCATGAGTATGCCGCCGGCAAGGGTAGAGGTGGGGGACAATATGGAGAATGTCATGAAAATATTTGACAAGACAGGAGCATGGAACTTGCCGGTTGTGGAAAACGGGAAGTATGTGGGGTTTGTGTCCAAGTCCAAGATTTTTAATTCCTATCGGCGAGTCCTTCGCCACTATTCAGAAGATTGATGTCCACCCCGCAGTGTCGTGAGTGCACGAATGGCTGAAATGGGGTAATGATGTCTGACTGGTTTCCGTCTTTAGGTTAGGACGTCCAAAAATAAACCAGTTAAACATTACGACATGAAACTATTGAAATCCAATCTTATCGCTATAATGGTGTGTATAGGAAGCGTCGTGCAGTCATACGCTTACAGTATTTACGGGACGGTTATAGACCGCTCGGATAACAGTAGCCTTCCGGGTGCTACGGTAACGGTGATGCGTGACACTGTGACTGTGTTGATGCAGGCTACGGCTGATGAAAAAGGACGGTTCTTTTTCCGTAATATCGAGCCAAGGAATCTGATTGTACAAGTGTCATATATCGGCTATACACCGTCGGGTACTATTGTGTCGGGAAACGGTGAGGACATTGACATGAGTGTTATCGCTCTTGATCCTGCGTCAACAGAGTTGTCGGAAGTCACGGTATATGGGTCGGGAATCATAGAGAAACCTGACAGGTATCTTATTTTGCCATCGGCAGAAGAGCTTGGTCGTTCCTCCGAGACGATGAACCTATTGAGCCAGTTGTCGATTAAAATGCCGGGACTCAGGGTTAATCAGCTGTTGCAGTCGGCTACTATTGACGGACGCAGGCCCGTTTATCAGATTAACGGAAAAGAGGAGTCCTTGACCAAGGTGCTGGCTCTTAACCATAACAATATACTCAGGATCGAATACCGTAATAATCCGGATATACGTTATGCTGATAAAGGTGCTGCCGGAATAATCAATTTCGTGATGAAACCCAAACAGGAGGGAGGCAGCGTTCTCGCGGATGTGAATGCCTCACCGATGACCGGTTTCATCAATTCGAGAATATCCGGGACTTATTACCACAAGAAGTCGGAGTGGTCATTGACCTATGCCAACAGTTGGCGTGATTATGACAAGCAGTATATAAGCAATAGAAGTGAATACATCGGACGCGATGAAGCCATAACACGGGATGCCAAGGCATTGCCGTCGGCCATGTCATATTTTGACAATGAAATCTCATTGGGATATACCTATATGCATGACATTAATACGATGTTTTCAGCTTCTGTCGGGGTGTCGCTCGCCGATTCCGAAAATTGCCGTAAAAATGAAGTTACTGAAATCACCGGAGATAGGATAGACAAATACAGCCGGGTCAATGATAATGATTCCCGTTCAACATCTCCGTCGGCGGAGCTGTATTTCCGAAAATCGTATAAAAACCAGTCGGTGGAGGTGAATGTCAACGGGACGACCTCGACCGGGGACTATAACCGCGGGATGGTATATGATTTTGTTGACGGAGAACGGTACAGTCAGGTTAACAGGACGCACAACAGCAGCTGGAGTGGAAGTGGAGAAGTGCTTTATACGAGACAATATAAGAATCTTACGGTCCGCTACGGTGCCAATTACAGTCATAATCATGTGAAAAATGAATATGTGGAGAATGATGAGGACAACAGCATTACTTCTCTTGACAGGGATAATCTGTACCTGTATGGGGATATTGCGGGAAAGTGGAAGAGACTGGGCTATTCGGTGGGTATAGGAGGAAAGTATTTCAAGTCCAAGGATGAATACCGTGGTAATGATGATTTCAAGATGAAATCGACGGTTACGATGAATTATCGCCTCAGTAATGAATGGAGCTTGAACTATGTGTTCATATATGACCCGTCGGTTGCCTCACTTTCTTCCTTATCGGAGGAGGTCCAGACTATTGACGATATTTCGTTGCAGATGGGGAATGTGGATGTGCGGCCAAGTGTGTGGCATCGTAACCGTCTGTTCGTGAGATATAATGGCAAGAAGTTTACTGCAACGGCATGGGGAAGTTTCAGCCGTACCAATGACCCGATAGTGTCGGTGTGGCGGTATGTGTCTGATTCTTCAAGCCCTTATTGCAACATGTTTCTGCGCCGTACTGAGAATGGCCGTTACGACAATAGGGTGAATCTTCAACTCAATCTCGGGTGGCAGAATATACTCAACCATTTCTCACTGTATGGAATTATCGGCTGGGATGATTACAGGTTTGTCGGTAACGGCTATGACGAAAGGCGAGACAGGATGTATGCCAATGTGTCGGCAAATGCCTATTGGGGGAATTGGACAATATTTGCCGATTTTGATATCGCTCCGCAATACAACATGTCGGGAAATACATTGAGCGAGTCGCCAAGGTTCAATTCGGTAGGCGTTCAGTATAAGTGGGATAAGTGGTTCTTCAAGTGTTATGTGGCGAACCCGTTTACCAAGCGGGGCTTTAAAACCGAATCGCTTACTGTGTCGGACGTGCATCCCGAACTGTCGGATAACTATATCAAGGACAATGCCAATATGGTGGTGCTTGGGGTCACTTATCGTACAAATTTCGGCAAGTCGTTCAAAAAATCGAGTAAGTCGCTCAAGTCGGGAGCTATTGATACCGGAGTCAATGTCAACTATTGATGAGGATGCCAATGTCAGCATCGGGTATCAGTTGATTCAAGGTTAAAACCGTACTAAAAGAATAGCGGCCGTCTCATCGGGACGGCCGCTATTGTGTAATCTTCAAGTAGAGCGCGGAGCTTACTTTCTGATACCGAGTTCTTTCTGTGCGATGATGGCACGGTAGCGGTTGATGTCTTTCTTGATGAGGTAATCAAGAAGACGACGACGCTTACCAACAAGCATCTTAAGAGCTCGCGCTGTTGTATGATCCTTGTGATTTGACTTGAGGTGTTCAGTCAAATGAGCAATACGGACTGAGAATAATGCTATCTGCGCTTCAGGTGAGCCAGTATCAGTCTTGCCCTTACCGTATTTCTCGAAGATCGCTACTTTTTCTTCAGAATTCAAATGCATTCTTTCGAGTATTTAAGTGTTAATAATAAAATTGAGCGCACAAAGGTAGTAATTATATTTAATATAACCAAACGCTGTGTGCGTGTCCTGTAGGATTTTTAGTCAAGATTGGGTTTGTCTTTTGCCGGATTGCGGAAGTGTATCTTCCCTTCGACGTATTCCTGTGCCGCAATCAGAGTGGGTTTCGGGAGTTTTTCGTAATATCGTGATATTTCAATCTGCTCACGGTTCTCGGAAATTTCCTCCAGGTTGTCATTGAGGGTTGCAAATTCCTGAAGTTTCTTTTCCAGGTCGTGTTTCATCTCGCCTGCAATCTGATTGGCTCGTTTGGCAATGATGCACACGGTTTCATAGACGTTGCCGGTGTCTTTAGACAGGTCAATCATGTCGCGAGTGACTGTGTTGAGTGGGGCGTTTGTCTTTTTGTAGTCCATAATTTGTTATATAGTGATGTTTTGTTGATTATTCCGAAATGTATTTGGATGCAATTTTGTATATGTTCTCGGCTTCTTTGGCGTTTGGGCTATCGGGATAGTTGTTGATGAATGAGTAATACTCATCGATTACGTCGCGAAAACGGTCGGCTTTCTTTTCGTCGACACTTTGGCTTGCTTCCTGATAGCGTGATTTCAGGATGAGCAGTTCAAGTTCTTCCTTGTACTTGGAATAAGGATAGCTCTTTATCGCGTTCTTGGCCACGATTACTGCCGATTCATAGTTATTGCCCATATAGTTGCCCAAGTTGTAGTATAGTTGGGCATTCTGCAGTTCTTTAAATGTCAGCTTGTCCTGGAGCTCGAATATGGCATTCTGCGCTATCGATACTTTGTCGCTGCGCGGGAAGAACTCAAGGAATGCCTGTAATTCCTCAATGGCCTTGATTGTCCCTGACTGGTCAAGCTGCGGCTCGGGAGAATCAAGATAGTATCCGTATCCGGCGTAAAAACGAGCCAGTTCAGTGTATTTGCCTTTGGGGTAGCGGGTGTAGTAGGTGTGGAAGTATGCCCCGGAACTCAAGTAGTCCTTGTTCTCATAGTGGCTTAGAGCCAGAAGATAGAGCGATTCTTCGGCTTTGGTTGTTCCCTTGAATACCGTAATGATGTCGGTTAGGATAGTTGTTGCCTGGACATATTTTTTCTGTTCAAAAGCCCGCTTGGCATATTCGAACTTATAGTCGTAGTCGGTGCTTTTCTGTACACGCTGATATTCGCTGCACGATGACAGCAATATTATAAGCAGTGAAAAGATGATATATCTACGCATATAATCCAATATAAATAATTAAGTTGCAAAGTTAGGAATAATTACCGATAGATTTTAGTCTTGCCTGAAATATTTTATTTAAAAAAGATAATTGGTGTGAAAACTTTGGATGGCATCCTGCGGTGTAATATCTTTGCCATAATGTGATGAATGAGGGGCGACGGACATATATTGCCATTGATCTGAAGTCGTATTTCGCTTCGGTGGAGTGTGTGGAGCGTGGGCTTAATCCGCTTACGACTAATCTTGTTGTGGCCGATGCCGGCCGTACCGAGAAGACGATATGTCTTGCGGTATCGCCTTCGTTGAAGGCGTATGGGATTCCTGGACGTGCGCGTTTATTTGAGGTGGTGCAGCGGGTGAAGATGGTGAACAATGAACGCCGCCTGAGAAGCCCCGGCCGTAGGCTTGTGGGGAAATCAGTTTCCGATGACGAGTTGAAGGCGCATCCGGATATGGAGGTAGACTATATCACGGCGATGCCGAGAATGGCCCATTACATTGACTACAGTACCCGTATCTATGCTGTGTATCTTAAATATATAGCTCCTGAGGATATGCACGTGTATTCGATTGACGAGGTGTTTATGGATGTCACATCCTATCTTAAAATGTACGGGATGACTGCCCATGAACTTGCTATGACGATAATACGTGATGTGCTTGCGACTACGGGGATAACTGCCACGGCCGGTATCGGCTCGAATCTATACCTGTGTAAGGTGGCGATGGATATTGTGGCTAAGCATATTCCTGCTGATGAGGACGGTGTGCGAATCGCGGAACTGGATGAGATGAGTTATCGCCGGTTGTTATGGTCACATCGTCCTCTGACAAGTTTCTGGCGTGTTGGCAGGGGTACGGCACGGAAATTGGAGATGTACGGTATCTACACGATGGGAGATATTGCCCGGCTGTCGGTGAGGAATGAAGAGCTGTTCTATCATCTTTTCGGGGTAAATGCCGAATTGCTCATTGATCATGCATGGGGCTGGGAACCGTGTACAATGGGGATGATAAAGGCTTATAAGCCGGAATCCAATTCGTTGAGCAGCGGTCAGGTGTTACAGTGCCCGTATACATTTGACAAGGCGAGAATCGTGGTGATGGAGATGGCTGAGGCTATGGCAATGGAGCTGTTGGACAAAAGGATGGTGTGTGCGCAATTTGTCCTTACGGTGGGTTATGATGCAGGGAATGCCATTGGTGAGGATTCAAGGGAGGTGGTGACCGACTATTATGGCAGACGTATCCCGAAACCTGCTCACGGAACGGTGAATGTCGAGTCCCCGACGTCGTCGTCAGGAGGGATTATTGAAGCCGTGGTGTCATTGTTTGACCGGATTGTGAGCCGCGACTTGCTTGTGCGCAGACTTAATCTTGCCGCCAACCGTGTAGAGAAGGAGGAGGATGTGGTAAACAGGATAAAAGGGGAAACGATGCAGCTTGACCTCTTTGCCGACTACGAGGCGGAAATGGAAGAACGGGAAAAGATTGCCTGCAAGTCAGCTAAGGAAAGACGTATGCAGGAAGCGATGCTGCATATAAAAAAGACTTATGGCAAGAATGCGATATTGAAGGGCTTTGACTTTGCCGACGGGGCAACGGCCGTGGACCGTAATTCAAGGATAGGAGGTCATAAAGCATGAGCGGTGAATATGATGACATAATCGATATGCCGCATCATGTATCGGCTAACCATCATCCGATGCCGATGATAAACCGGGCAGCCCAGTTTGCCTCATTTTCAGCACTTACCGGGCATGGTGCGGCAATAAAGGAAACTGCACGCCTGACCGAGGAGCTCCCGGAACTCGATAGTGACGAGTGCGAGGTGTTGAACAGAACCCTGTCGCGTATTATGCAACATGGAAACAGCCCGAAGGTTTCTGTCACGTATTTCTGTCAGGATAGCCGTAAGCGAGGAGGTGTTCGACGTGTGGCAACCGGAACTATCGACAGGGTAAACGAGGATGACGGGACTATCACGATGTCAGGAGGGCTGTCGATAAGTGTCAGCCAAATAATTGATATGGCAGAGCAGGAATGACTCGGGAAAATTTGTACCTTTGATTGTGGAATATAGAGATAGAGCAGTTCAGGAATATGGCGGATAATTATCTGGAAAGAAAAATGGAGGAGTACCGTTCGGGAAAGGGGGGCAGGAGGATTGTCTATAAGAGTTCTGCCGGAGTGAAGCCCGGGACGATAAGCGTGAAATTTCCCGCACGCCGTGTGTTTGTCACCGGAGGTGCTTCGGGGATAGGCCGGGCAATAGTCGAGGCGTTCCGGCGAGCCGATTGCCGTGTGGCATTCTGTGATAATGATATGAGAAACGGGAATGGCACTGCACAGGCAACCGGGGCGAGGTTTTATCCTGTGGATGTGACCGACAGTCATGCACTTGAGGACTGTATGGAACATATTATCGGTGATTGGGGAGATATAGATGTGATTGTGAATAATGTGGGTGTCGGAAGTTTCACTCCGCTTGCAGAAACAGCGGTCGAGGATTTCGACCGGGTGATAGCCACTAATTTGCGCCCTGTGTTTGTGACTGCCCGTAAGCTGGCCATCCACCGGCAATCCATGGCAGAGTGTCCTGATTACGGAAGAATAATAAATATCTGCTCGACACGCTACTGTATGAGTGAGGCGGGAACGGAGGCTTATTCGGCGTCGAAAGGCGGTGTATTTTCCCTTACGCACGCGTTGGCGGCATCGCTTGCTCCGTTGCATGTCACGGTCAATGCCATATCGCCCGGATGGATTGAAACCGGGGATTATGACAGGCTGACCGATGCTGATCATCGGCAGCATCCGTCGGGTAGAGTGGGCAGGCCTGATGATATAGCCCGGATGTGTATTTTTCTTGCGTCTCCTGACAGTGATTTTGTCAATGGGGAGAATATAGTCATAGATGGGGGAATGACGCGTAAGATGATATATGTTTGATGAAAAGGGAGAAATGTCCGTAATAATTAGTAAGTTTGCAGTGAAATTGCGGTAGTGTTACCGTTATGATAACTAAAGTATTGGAGCAGTGAGTGATAAACTGTTGAAAAGTAAACGATTTATAGTCAGGCATCCTATAATTGTAAATATGGTGCTGATTGTCGTTGTCGGGTTTGCCCTGTTGTGGGGCTGTCTCATGTGGGTGGATTCCTGGACCGGACATGGCGAGTACAGGGTAGTGCCGGATGTCAAAGGCCTGCCGTATTCGCGTGCGGTAGAAATACTTGAAGAGAATGATATGATTGCTGAGTTGTCAGACTCGCTCTATGATGATACATCGGCACCGGGAACGGTATTGGATCAGGTGCCTAAGATTAATTCAAAAGTCAAGCCCAACCGAAAGGTTTATCTTACTATAACCGCATTCTCTCCTAAAAATGTTTCAGTGCCTAATCTTACTGATGTGTCGTTGCGCCAGGCGCAGTCGATATTGGAAGGCTTGGGTATAACGGGCGTCAATGTAGTTAAGGTCCCATCGGAGTATAAGGATCTTGTCATAGGGGTGAAATTCAATGGGCTTCCGTTGGCTGCCGGTACCCGTATTCCGGTGACTGCTACTGTTACTCTCGAGGTAGGGGAGGGTGTGGTTGCCGGAGACAGTCTGTCGGTCGACAGCATAGTGCCGGCTGTCGAGCCTCTTGCCGATGATTTTGACATGTTTTAATTATCCGACATTAGCCATGATGCGAGAGGAAGATGAGGAATTTGCACCGGAAGATGTGGAGATGCCGGATCAGGAGGATGATTCAAACGGGATGTATGAGCATTTCCGATTTGAAGCCGATAAGGGTCAGACGCTTCTGCGTGTCGACAAGTTTCTTGTCGCACGTATGGAGAAATCGTCCCGCAACCGTATACAGCAGGCTGCCGAAGCCGGTTGTATTCTTGTCAACGGTAAAGCCGTAAAGTCCAATTATCGGGTCAAGCCGTTTGATGTGGTGTCGATAGTCATGGACCGGCCCCGCTATGAGCTTGAAATTATTGCCGAGGATATTCCGCTTGATATAGTGTATGAGGATAAGTTCCTGCTTGTGGTAAACAAGCCTCCCGGACTTGTTGTGCATCCCGGACACGGGAATTATCATGGAACGCTTGTCAATGCGCTTGCCTATCACTTCAGGGATAATCCCGATTATGATGTGAATGACCCCCGTCTCGGTCTTGTCCATCGTATTGACAAGGACACATCGGGACTGCTTGTCGTGGCAAAGACTCCTGATGCCAAGACTGCACTCGGACGGCAGTTTTTCGAGAAGACGACCAAGCGTGAATATGTCGCTGTCGTATGGGGCATACCGTCTCCGGAGAAGGGACGGGTTGAGGGAAATATAGGACGTAGTCTTAAAGACCGCTTGCAGATGGCAGTTTTTCCTGACGGTGATTACGGGAAGCATGCCGTGACGCATTATGAGGTAATGGAGGCACTGGGATATGTGTCGGTGGTAAAATGCCGTCTCGAAACAGGGCGCACGCATCAGATACGTGTGCATCTGAAACATATAGGTCATCCGTTGCTGAATGATGCACGCTATGGTGGAGACCAGATATTGAGAGGTAATACGACTGCGAAGTACCGGCAATTTGTCTCCAACTGTTTCAGTATCTGTCCGCGTCAGGCATTGCATGCACGTACTTTGGGGTTTGTTCATCCCGAGACGGGTGAGGAGATGTTTTTCACATCGGAAATTCCGGAAGATATGACTTCGATGATTGCCCGATGGCGAGCGTACACAGATGGTAAAGACATTTAAACAACGTCTTAAAATTTTATAAGAAATACGTTAAAATGGCTTTATCTGCTGAATTTATATTAACTTTGAAAAATCGATTGAAATATCCATGCTGAGATATACCAAGTTATGAGAAAAGAGGAATTTGATGATATTGCGCCATACGATGACAGTAACTTTCAGGAAAAGATGTCCCGTCTTGTGGAAGAGCCGGGATTTGAACATGCTGTGCGTTATGTCATGCCCGATGTCGATTATCCTGAATTTGTAAAGGGATTGTTGGCAATCAAAACCATGAATTCTTTTCAACTGGACGTAATGGCTCCATTCCTTGAAATGCTTGCCCGAAAGACTACATCGGGAATAAGTATCAGTGGCTTGGAAAACCGGGAGGCAGGCAGGAATTATACCTATATAACCAACCATCGGGATATTGTGCTCGATGCCTCGTTCTTGAATCTGTGTCTGATACGTAATAAGGTGGAAACAACGGAAGTGGCTATAGGCAGTAACCTGTTGATATATGACTGGATCCGTGATCTGGTAAAACTCAATGGCAGTTTTATCGTGAAACGTAACCTGCCTACGAAACAGGCGTTGTGCGCGGCCAAACAGTTGTCGGGGTATATTCACTATGCAGTGAATGAGAAGCATAAGTCGGTGTGGATAGCGCAACGTGAGGGTCGGGCAAAGGATTCGAGCGACTGGACTCAGGAGAGCCTTGTGAAGATGATGGGCTTATCAGGAGGGGGCACTCTCCAGGAGAATCTCAAGGCAATAAATCTGTTGCCGGTATCTATTTCATACGAGTATGACCCGAATGACTATCTGAAAGCGCGCGAGTTTCTGCTGAAACGAAATAATCCTGAGTTCAAGAAGTCGCAGCGGGATGACCTGTTCAGTATGGAGACCGGCTTGTTGCAGTATAAGGGTCGGGTACATTTCTCTATCGGTAAATGTATTAATGCCGGACTTGAGGAAGTCGGGGAGTGTGAGGATAAGAATGAGGTGTTGAATCGTGTGTGTAATCTTATCGACCATTCGATACATTCGGGTTACCGTATCTATCCTATCAATTATATCGCATACGATGAGTTGAACGGGACAAATGAGTATGCCGGAAATTACACGCCGCAAGAAGCGGCAGACTTTAATGTCTATATGGACGGGCAGCTGTCCAAGGTCGATTTGCCTGACTTGACAGATGACGATACCGCATACATGAGACGGATGATGCTGACAATGTATGCCAATCCGTTGCATAACAAACTTAACGCTCAAAAGTAAAATCCCGGTCGGAGGTAAGGGCTTATGAGACTTCCTGTGTTGCTGATGTCGGTAGTGTTTCTGCTCAGTATCGCTGTTGACACTTATCTTTACCGGATAATAGCCAGCAGATGCCGGAAAAAATGTTGGAGCAGGACGTATCTTTACAGTTCGATAATTCTTATCATATTCCTGGTCTCGGTGGTGTGTGTGCCACGCCGTTCCGAAACGGGTGACTCGCTTACGGTGATAATGTGGTCTCTGTTCGGCTATGTGACAGTGTATTTGCCAAAAGTGCTGTGTGTCTTTTCAGATGCAGTTTCCTGCATCCCGTCACTGTGGGGTGGCAGACGTTGGCGGGCTGTGTCGGTGAGCGGAGCTATGCTGGCGGTGACAGTATGCGTTGCGATGTGGTGGGGTGCGCTGGTTAACCGTTTTGCCCTAAATGTAGAGAATGTCGAGGTTAACGTGCCTGACCTGCCGCCGGCATTTGACGGTTACAGGATGGTACAGATTTCGGATCTTCATGTCGGCACGTACGGGAATGATACGGCGTTTGTCTCGGCGATTGTCGACCGGATAAATGCCCAGAATGCCGATGCCGTCCTGTTTACCGGTGATGCTGTCAACAGACGAACCGATGAACTGTTGCCGTTTGTCAAGCCTTTGTCCCGCCTTCGTGCAAATGATGGTGTTTACTCGATACTCGGAAACCATGATTACGGGGACTATATAGACTGGGGCTCAGAGGAAAGCAAACGTGAAAATATGGAACTGATGTACCGTTTACAATATGAGATGGGGTGGCGGCTTTTGCGTAATGAGCATGAGATGCTGTATCGAGGGAACGATTCGATAGCATTGGTCGGTGTGGAAAATTGGGGAGATCCTCCATTTCCTACTTACGGCTCATTGTCAAAGGCGTATCCATCGATGTCGGACAGCGTCGTCAAGGTGCTGTTGACACACAATCCGGCACATTGGGTGAGTGAGGTTAAGGATGATGAGAAAGTGAATATCGCTCTCACTCTATCGGGTCATACACATGCAATGCAGGTGTCGATGTGCGGGCTATCCCCTGCTGCGTGGCGTTATCCTACATGGGGCGGGTGTTATGAGAGCAAGTCAGGGCGATGTGTACTGTATGTCAATATCGGTATAGGTACAGTGGGCGTCCCGATGCGTCTCGGCGCGACTCCCGAAATAACTGTTATAACACTGAAGCGGTCAAAATAACGAGCGTGATTAAATTATGGCAAAACCTGATTTATCGGAAATAATAGGACGGGAACTTAATGTGCCGTACAAGAATGTTTCCGCAACACTGCGTCTGCTTGACGATGGCGCAACAATACCGTTTATAAGCCGTTACCGCAAGGAGGCTACCGGCTCACTCGACGAGGTAAGGATACGGGACATCCAGTTACGGTATGAGTCGCTTACCGAGTTGCTCAAACGAAAGGAATATATATCGGGAATAATCGAAGAGCAGGGGGCTTTGACAGAAGAATTACGTAAACGGATAGACGAGACATTTGACAGTGCTGTACTTGAGGACATCTATCTTCCTTTCAAGCCTAAACGCCGTACGCGTGCGTCTATTGCCCGAGAGAAGGGGCTTGAGCCTTTGGCGAAAATAATAATGGCTCAAACCTCGGCAGATATAATGCGTCAGGCTCAAAGAATGACCAATGACGTGGTGGAGACGGCTGATGATGCGATTGCCGGGGCACTCGATATTGTTGCCGAGTGGGTCAGTGAGAATGAAAAGGCCCGCTCAATGGTCCGGTCGCAGTTTATGCGTACAGCTGTCATCTCCTCGCGTGTGGTAAAGGGAAAAGAGGAGGAGGGGAAGAATTATCTCAACTACCATGATTTTTCCGAGCCGTTGAAACGTTGTTCCTCCCATCGTTATCTTGCATTGAGACGTGGTGAAAGTGAAGGAGTGTTGCGGGTATCGGTCGATATTGACGATGATGAGATGTTGGACCGTCTGACGAGGTTCTTCCTGCGCCCGTCGGCACATAAGGATGTCTCTCTGCTGATAGGCAAGGCCGTAAAGGATGGATACAAGCGACTGATGCGCCCGTCGATAGAGACTGAGGTCGCAGCAATAACCAAGGAAAAGGCTGATAAGGTCGCAATAGGCATGTTTGCCGATAATGTGAGGCAGTTACTTCTTGCTCCACCGTTGGGCAACAGGCGTGTTATGGGTATCGATCCCGGTTATCGTACCGGATGTAAAATCGTGTGTCTTGACGGTCAGGGGAATCTGTTGCACAATGATGTCATGTATCCCTGTGCCCCGAATAATGACTATAAGGGTGCCGCCCGCAAGATAAGTTATCTTGTCGAGGCCTACAGGATAGAGGCTATCGCGGTGGGGAACGGCACGGCGGGACGCGAAACCGAAAAATTCCTGTCATCGTTGCGGTATCCGCGCAAGATAAATATTTATGCGGTCAGCGAAAATGGGGCATCGGTCTATTCGGCGTCAAAAGTCGCCCGGGATGAGTTCCCTGACAAGGATGTAACCGTGAGGGGGGCGGTGTCGATAGGTCGGCGGCTAATCGATCCTCTTGCCGAACTGGTAAAAATAGAACCCCGGTCAATAGGTGTAGGGCAATATCAGCACGATGTCGACCAGAACCGGTTGAAAAACGCTCTTGACTATACGGTTGAAAGTTGTGTCAACTCGGTGGGCGTGAATGTCAATACGGCATCGAAGGAGTTGTTGTCATACGTTTCGGGCATAGGTGCAGCTCTTGCCGGGAATATTGTGGAGTATCGTGCGGAACATGGCGATTTTCCTGACCGGGAGTCAATAAAGAAAGTGCCACGCATGGGAGATAAGGCATTCCAACAGTGTGCAGGATTCCTGCGTATTCCCGATGCCGTAAATGTGCTTGATAACACGGCGGTGCATCCCGAGAGATATGCATTGATCAAGAGGATGTCGTCGGATGCCGGGACAACGGTAGAGTGTCTTGTAAATGATAAAAGCCTGCTGCATAGTATAGACTTGAGCCGGTATGTGACGGATGATGTGGGGCTGCCTACTCTGACCGATATTGTGCGCGAACTTGAAAAACCGGGAAGAGACCCGCGGACAACGGTCGAGGTAATGGAGTTTGACGAACGCATAAGCGGGATAAAGGATCTGCAACCCGGAATGGAACTTAACGGAATAATAAATAATATTACGGCATTCGGTGCTTTTGTGGATGTCGGAATCAAGGAAAACGGTCTTGTCCATATCTCACAAATCAGCGACCGTTATGTATCGTCGCCGGCTGAGGTGGTGAAACTGCATCAGCATGTGAAAGTGAAGGTGTTGGATGTGGATTATGACCGAGGCCGTATCAACTTGTCAATGAAAGGAGTGAAACAATGAATAATCTGATATTGAGTATCGGGGCAAACAGCCCGGATCGGGAGTGGCAGATGGCTCAGGCTGTCAAGCGAATGAAACAGCTGTTCAAGAAAACAGTCGTATCGGAGATTTATGAGGTACCTGCCCACAATGGTGTCGATGCCCCTTATCTCAATGCGGTGATGGTAGCGTCCACAACGATGAATATGGAGGATGTCACTGTGGCGTTAAAGCAGTGGGAAACGTTGTGCGGACGTACTCCCGCATCCAAGCAGCAGGGGGTGATCCCGATCGACCTGGATATTGTCGTGTGGAATGACGAGGTGGTGCGTCCGGTGGATTATTCCCGCAATTATGTGTCGACAGGAATCGCCCGGCTCCTGTCGGCTATGGTGAAATAATAGACTGCCAGTAAATTTCAGGGGATGTGACAGGATCGCATATCATCATGTGGTGTCAGGAAGTACCTTTGCATGTACAAGAGAACATTGACATGATGGATGATGCCAGCCGTTTACTTGCGTAGGGAACGATACGGAATGCCGGATATGGAGCATTGGAGGCAGTAGCTCCGGCAACGTGCAGGGTGCATGTCGTTGCTGATGAGTATAGTATCGGGTGAAATAGTACGGCTGACGGAGATTATGTCTCCTCTGAATCCCCGGCACACAAGAGCATAATGGGTGTGAATACCCGTCGGGAGAGTGTCGGTATCGTCGTCGAGGACGGTGAAGCGGCGTTTGCCTATTGTGAGGTTGCGTCCCCGACGTGTCACGTAGGGGGAGTCAAACGTGTCGGTGACGAGCGTAATGGAGTCAACGTTGCGACGACCCATATAGTCCCGATAGCGTGTCCCGGCCTGCTCCAAAACTGTGGCGTGTTCACCGGGATGGGCTGTGGTGAACAGGTACATTGCGGTGGAGTCGCGTGCCAGAATGTTGGTATAGTAGGTGTCGCGGGGAATGAAGTACTCCTGTCGGGGAAACGGTTGGCGTGACAGAATGAAAAGCCCGACAGTCGAGGCGGCAAGCAAGAGTGTGGCGATATACCATGCGGCGCGGCGAAACACGAGTGATGCAAGAAGAGCTGAGACGGTTGCAAAATAGGGGATAAGCAACCATGCCTGAAAATATATGCCGGTGATTCCTGCAATGGGGAGGGAATTGGAAAAACGGACTATTGCGGTAATGATGTGGTGAAAAAAATCAAGGCACAGGCAAAGCCAGTGGGGCTCATAGCCAAATGCCTCGAAAATGACCAGTAGTACCCCTCCTCCAATCAGTAGAGGCAATAACAAGGTCACAAGGATGTTCCCGATGAGAAAATACACAGGGAAGTTGTGAAAATAGTAGGCTGCGACGAATCCTGTCCCTATCATGGCAGAAACCGATACGGATACCATAGACATCAGATACCAGGCGATGCGATGTTTTGGCGAAACCGGATTGAGACGGCGGGTAAACAGCAGCAGAGACGCAACCGCCACAAAAGAAAGCTGGAAACCTATCGAATAGAGTGACAGCGGTGAAGCCAGCAGAATTACCAATGCCGCGAAGCATAAGGCATTCAATGAGCTGTGCCGACGTTGCAGTATCATGCCGGTGAGGAAAAGTGTCGTCATGATTACTGCACGAGTGACAGATGGCGACAATCCTGTCATGATGGCATATACCCAGAGTAAAGCAATTGTTAAAACCAGCCGTCCCCGCCGGTAACCGGAGATGTGCAAAGGGAAAAGAATGATTGTTATCAATAATGCGACAATTCCAACATGAAGCCCGCTCAGAGCCAGAATATGGGCAAGTCCTGAAGTGGTATATTCCTGCCGGGTCTCCGGACTTAACAGGGAGTCGTCGCCTGTTATTGCCGCTATGAGGAATGCCGTTGCAGGATCGGACAGGGAACTTTGTCCCAAAAGTGCCGTGATGTGAGACTGCATGCGCCGAATGGACCAGAATATTCCGGAGTCCCTTCCTGTTACAGAGATTTTTTCCGGTTCCAGATAGGCTGTCGCAATAATTCCCCGGTCATGCATAAAGCCCTCCATATCCCACTCGTCGGGCAGATCATGACGGTTCTGTGGCGTTTCCAGTTCCGCGGAGAATGTTACAATATCACCCAGATTGATTACCGGAAACATTGTAGGGAGTGAGAGCCGGCATTTGCCCAGCCGATCAATTTCAACCGTGAGGTGCCGTGATGTCTCGCTTTCATTTATCGACAGGACGGTCGCGGTAAAACTTTTTTCTACACCGGTAATGGAGCTGTCAAGCGGTTGAGGCATCCTGAGCCCTGCGTTTATCCAGCCTAATGACAGGGAGGCAAGGATAATGGTCATGGATGAGTGTTTCCGAAATATGGTGACAGTTGCGACAGCTACCGGCAAAATCGACCAATAAAGCGGTATGGAGGATGTTGCAATAATATTACCGGCAATAAAAGCCAAAAGCACCGGTAATAGCGGGACGAAAGATAGAGGCGGTAGCACGTGGAAGATTTATTGTAATCAGATGGTGTTCATCACAACAAGCAGACTGCATATTCCGATGATAATCCAAAGCAGGGTTGCAAGAACGAGTGGTCTGACTCCAACTTCCCTAATTGTAGAGATCGAAAGTCCTGCACCAATAAGGAATAGCGTCAAAACAAGTCCTTTTTTTGCAGTCCACACCATGTATTCGGACAAAACTTGCGGGAGGTTGCAGTAGGTGTTTATGATCATAGCTCCAATAAACAGGAATATAAACCAGGGTATCGATATATGTCTTGTCTTGTCCCGGAATATGAGCATCGTTACCAATGCGAGGGGTATGATCCATAGCGCACGAGTCAGCTTGATGAGGGTTGCGACCTGTAATGCCTGCGGGCTATATGCTTCTCCTGCTCCAACGACTGAAGATGTGTCATGTATGGCAATTGCAGCCCATGTCCCGAATTGTGCATCGGTCAAGTCTAATGCCCTGCCGATTGGCGGGAATATGAACAAGGCGATAGCATTAAGAATAAATATCACTCCAAGTGATACCGCCATTTCCTTTCCATCGGCTTTAATAACCGGACCTACAGCAGCGATGGCACTGCCACCGCATATTGCAGTCCCGGAAGCAATAAGATAGGATGTCTTTCGGTTCAAGTGCATCCAATATCCTAACATTATGCCCATAACCATAACTCCGGTTACCGAAATGACCGTGAACATCATGCCTTCGCTGCCGGACTTTAACGACTCATTGACATTCATGCCGAATCCGAGCCCGACGACTGATGCCTGAAGCAGATATTTGGATACCTTTTTGTTGAATCCAGGAAACGGGCATTTGAAAATGAACGCAAAGACAAGTCCTATGAACAGGGCTATTGCCGGTGTAATAAAACCGGTTATCCCTATCAGGTCAAAAGGGAATAGAACCGTAATGACCAGTATGATGTAAATCAGTTTCCCAACGTTTGACATGAATAGACAATGTTATTTGGAATTCCAAATGTTCCAGGCAGCAAAAGCTTGTAAAAGGAGCATTTCGAGCCCGTTCTTCACCTCGGCACCGTGTTCTTCAGCCCGTTTCATGAAGAGGGTCACATCAGGATTATAAAGCAGGTCATAGCACAGATGCCCGGATGTCAGTTCCCCATACGGGATGTCGGGACACTGGTCGGTGTGGGGATACATGCCGAGAGGTGTCGTGTTCACTATCACTTTATGTTCGGCTATGACATCGGGAGTAAGTTCGGCGTAGGTCAACATGCCGTGTTGCTTTGTGCGTGAGACGTATGTAGGCGTGATGTTAAGGTTTTCCAGCCCACGTGTAACGGCTTTGGCCGCTCCTCCGGTTCCGAGGACGAGTGCCTTATTGCGTTCCGGGTTCAATAGCGGTTTTATCGAATCGCAGAAACCGATGATGTCGGAATTATATCCCTTAAACTTTAGCGAGTTCTTGTTACGGATGAACTTGATGACATTAACGGCGCCGATTTTAGCGGCATCCTCGTCAATTTCATCAAGGTAAGGAATGACCTGTTCCTTATAAGGGATGGTGACATTCAGCCCGCAGAGATTCTGGTTCTCGCTTATGACTTCCATCAGGTCACCGATGTCGGGAATTTCAAAATTGACGTAGCGGGCGTTGATGTTCTCAGCCTTAAATTTCTGATTGAAATAGTTTTGGGAGAAAGAGTGTATGAGCGGATAACCGATAAGTCCGTATAATCTGTCGGGATGAAATTCCATATTTATTCAACAATATTCTGATTCTTTTTGCAAAAATATGAAATCATTGCAAATTATTGGCAAAAAGTTGTGATTTTTCGCTTTTATGATGCCATGTCGGGGATTGTCATGCGTAGCTGTGCATTCCTCCGAGGAAAAAGTTTACACCGAAGTAGGTGACCAGTACCGACAGAAATGCCAGAATGCAAAACCAATGAAAAAATATCGGGCGGTCGAAGCGTCCCAGCGATGACCGGTGTAACGGGAATGCATATATGAGCATTGTTACCAGTGCCCATACTTCTTTGGGATCCCATCCCCAGTAGCGTCCCCATGATACGTTGGCCCATACCGCTCCGACAAATATGCCTGCAACGAGAAGAAAAACCGCAGGGTAAAGGATTATGCGGCTGATGAGGCACAGGTGCGAGATCTCTTCCTGATGCCGCTTGCCGGAATAGTGCAGGATAATTGCCGTCAAACCGTTGAGCATGGTAAATGCGAGTAATGAATAGGCTGTCATGATTGCCACAACGTGAATGCTCAATAAGGGTGATTTCAATACCGGTATCAGCGGGGTGACTTGCGGATTGGACTCTCCTATCATCGCAACAAGCAGGGAAAGACCGCAGATCAGGAAACCGAACGGCAGTGACAGGTAGAACCTGTTGCGGAACGGGAATGACAACATCAGGCTGCACCATGCCATAAACTGCATTGTCTCGAATCCGTTGGAAAGCGGGATGTGGTTGCTGATGTACCACCGCAGGGCGATGTTGGCGGTTAGATAAATGAATGTGATGCAGGATAGGATGACGAGCAGGGAGTGCAGCCAGCGAGGCTGTTTCCTGCGACAATAAATAATGAATGCGATAATGCCGATTGTGAGGCACAACATTGCAAATGTGCGGTTATAGCTGATGTCATTATATAATTTTTCGGCAAAGAACCGCGTCTCGGAAGGAATCGCGTCGCCTCCTTCCTTTATCTGGTATCTACGAATCCCGTCAAGCAGCGATACTGTCTCACTGTCGTTGTGCATGGCTATTTTTTCGGCAACGCAGTCCATGCTGTTCCTTATAAAAGCCCATTTCCCGTCGGGGATGTCGGCAGGAAGCCTGTCGGCCAGCGAGTACCATGCCAAAGTACTGTCGGCCGGGTTACGGCAGGGATATATTTTCAGCAGGCTTCCGGTGCATAACATGCTGATGATGTTGAATTTCTCATTGGCATTGCCGATGTCCCGCGTGCCGGTTCCGCGGTCATGCAGGGCATTGTCGAGCTTGTAGCCGTTGATGCCGGTGAAATCGGACAGTGCAGCATAGTCCCCGGTTATCCCCAGTAGCTCCCGAACGCGGTTGCCTTTAATCTTTATTACCGGTTCATGTTTCCAGTCGTCGTAAAAAAAGAACCATCCGGTGAGTACCTGTTCGGCAGAGAGACCGCGATAGGAGTCCCTGCCATATATCTTGACCGTGAAATCCTTGGCAAGAGTGTGTAACGGACAGATGCGGTCGTTGTAGCTGACGTACATGTCACAAAATTTTTCAGCTACCGGTTGGGGTAGTGACTGTGGCTGTGCACCTGCCCGGATTGCCGCTGCGGAGCATCCGACAAGAAACAGGGTCATGGCTGTGCGTCGAAGCGAGGGGTGTGCAAGCAGGGAGCGGAATGCGCTTTTCCCATAAAAGAAGTATCCGACCATGGACAGGAGCAGAAGGATGTATCCCGAATAGGTAATTGCTATCCCGTAAGGGTCGTAGGATATGGCCAGAAGTGTCCCTTTGCCGTCCTTGTCATAGCCTGACTGATAAAAGCGGTAATTGCGATGGGAGAGTATCTTGTTCATCGAGATGTTTCCATGTATGGCTGATGACCCGTCGTGAATGATGATGCGGCTTACGTAGTCCATGGGGGCAATAGTCCCGGTATAGTATTCAAGCCTGAAGCTTTCCAGCGAAACAGTGAACGGTAACGGGGCATAAGTGCCGTCGGCGAGCCTGAATGACGTGACCGGAGAGGAGTCCTGCCGCAGGTGCAGCGACCCTTGTTTCCCGAGGATGTGGGTGACCAAAGCTCCGGCAAGAATCAGGGAGAATGAAAGGTGCAGGCATATCACGGGAAGTCTTGTAAATGTCTTTCTCCCGATAAGATAAAGCAGTGATGATAAGGCCATGACGCTCCAAAGAGCAACCGTTAACGGCGAGCCGTAGATGAGAGTGTAGACATGGTCGTGACCGTAGTTCTTTTCAAGGATAGTGGCCGCAATGAGTACCACGATTATCAAGCATGTGCTGCCGAATGAGGTGTATTTCAGAAACCGGAGGTATTGTTGTCGCATTATGAGGGATTGTGTATCGGTTTAAGTCGGGATAGTGGAATCGCCCGGTAACCCATACCCCTACACTCTGCGTGGAGTATAGGGGTATGGGTCACATGCGAAATAGAGGAATCAGAATCAGATCGAATCGATGAATTTTACAACGGCATCGCGCTCAGCCTTGGAGAGCTGGCGGAACTTTTCTACGCTGTACCGTGCGTCGCTTTGGGCATTACCGTGCCACATGATAGCTTCAATGACGTTACGTGCGCGACAGTCGTGCATGCGGTCGGCTGTAGCCGAGCCGGTACACTTCTGATGCAGTCCACGTCCCCATAAAGGAGTGGTACGGCACCATCCGGTGCGGATGTCGTTTTCCATGAACAGCTTGTGCTGAATCATGTCGGAGTATGGCCATATCTTCTGATTGGGATAGCGGGGTAGCTGGTTATTGCTTGTAAAGAACTTGGCCGGGTCACGTATCTCGTCGTCGCCGGTTGTCCATGACGGACGGTGGCAGTAGGCGCATCCAACCTGCTCGAAAAGTTCTTTCCCTTTCAGCACATCGGGGTCATTCACGTTGCGCGCAGCGGGAACAGCCAGTCCACGATGCCATACCATCAGGTCGGTGTAGTCTTCATCGCTCATCTCGACAGGAAGATCCTTGGCGTTGAGATAGGCCAGGATGCGGTCTTCAACAGATCCTTCCCACCAGGACGCATGTTCCTTATTTGGGTCGATTTTAGCTATATAAGCATCGAATCCGGCCTGAACTTCAGGATCTTTGGCAGAATACTTGGCGTAGGTGCCAGCTGCATCGAGGTAGTGGTAACGACGGTCGCTTCGGGTAACGTTGGTGATGTTCCATATCGCATTTGCCCCGGCAGCATCCTGTAGCGGTCCGCGGCTTAGGGCGTAGGTGTAACGACGCGGGTAGGGTGTGCCGTCGCCTTGCAGGCTGTTGCTGTACTGGCTTACCCATTGTCCGTTCTTGAAGAATGCCGGATTTATCCCGTTGGGCAGGAATCCGTCGTTTTCCTGCTTGACATATTCGGCTGTGAGGTCTTCATCGGAGATGGCATCAAGCAGACCTGTGCCATAAATGCCTATTGTAGATTCCAGTTTCACAACGTATTCCTTGGGGATCTGGTATCCTTGGCGTACAACGTACACCGCCTCTTCAGGCATCGATACTTCCGGGTATTGCAACTCGTAGGTCTCGCCATCGGGGAATGTGTTGTTCCACTCGTCGGTATAGTTTTTCCATGTAACCTGAATCATGCTTTCGTCAAGCGGATTCTTGAATGGGGCTATCGCATGACTCTGCGGCATACCTGCCAACCAGCCGACGTACTTGTCATCATCGGGCGTGTATACGACGAGGAGGCATCCGTTACCTATTTCGTTGGTGTTGAAAGAGCCGGCCTCGATGCGCTTACCGTGCCCGTATCCGGGATGACAGTGCAGGCAGGATGTGCGGATGTAGACGGGTCCAAGCCCCATACGGACTCCGTCATTATTGCTCATGAACGGTTTCTCAAAGAGGGCTTCCCCGTTTTTGAATGATTGGTACATGCCTGCATTCTCGACAGCAGGAGTGGGCTGTTCGTAGGCGTTGTAGGTTGCAAGATGGGTAGTACCCAGCTGACCGCCGGTGTAATACCATTCGGGAAGGTCGTTCCCGGAACTGCTTTCCGCAGTGGTTGTATTATCGGCAATGTCATCATCGGAACACCCGACGATGACACTTGCGAATACCAACCCTAACAAATGATAGGATTTTTTCATGATTTATCGTGCTGATTAATATTTGGACAATGCTGACATAACTTCTTCAAGGACATTGACGAGGTCGGTGCCGACAACTGTAACCGCCTTGTCGGCAGCCGCTCCGGAGGCACTCTTGGCAAAAGGTTCAGGAATTGCTTTGATGGCATCAATAGAGGCTTGAATCTGTTGTTTTACCCTTGTGTCGAGAGCCGGATCCACGGTCTTGATGTAGTCGCTTATGGATGCATCCCCTTCATTGCTTCCCTGATAGGAGTTGCGGATGCTGATGATGTTCCCCTCGAAGTCAACGATGGAGTTGAGGCTATAAGGTGACTCGATGTAGTTCTTGTCATCCTCGGTTGCTGCATTGGCGGGACGTCCGATCTTGGTGTTTCCCACTTCATCGGCAATGTCGATACAGCCCTGGATCAATGTTTCAGCCGCTTCCTGATAGGTTGTGTAGAGGCTTCTTGGTTGTCCGGCATTAATCATGCTCCAACCATAGTTAAAGCTCGGTTCGAGTTCGGCATCGGCGAGAATCTGCTGTTTGCGGGAGGAAACGTTGTCGATGCCTGCCCATGCTGCTTCAAGGCGTATACACTGATTGCGGAGATCCTCGGCGACAGTGCAGAGGTAGATCAGTTCTTCGCGGGTGTAGTTGATGTTGTGCGGAAGGGATGAATTTCCGTCGGCACTCAGTTCAAAAAGCATGTACTCGACAGCGTGGAATCCGAGCAAGCCGTATCCGGCGTTGTTGTCGATGGTCCAATTTTTCCCTGCACGAAGTTCAGCGAGCTGATCATCCATCGCATTCTTGTCAAGAGGCCATGAGTCGATGTGCGGGTCGATGTTGTAGTCGGCAGCTGCACCGTAAAGGAATGCCTCGCTTTTTTCCCAGTAGTCGCGGCACAGATTCCAATGACCACCGGCAGTCCTTACCATGTCGGTAGTCAATGTCCCGCTGACGAATGCGTTGAAGATGTCGTTGCATGCGTCGGACATGAGTATCGCGTTGTCGGCCATTCCCTTGTAGGCCGGTATGACGGTGTTGTTGACGTATGGTGCCATTGCGTTCTTAAACATGGTCTCCTTGTCGGTAGATGCTGTTTCCACAGGCTCGTCGTCGCTACATGCCGCTATTCCTGCGACCATCATCGCACCACCGATCAAGCATAGAGGGAATTTGAGAAATTTTTTCATTTTTCTTAGAATTATGGGTTTAACAATCAAATAAAAATCATTTAGTGAAGAAACCGGAGTAGGCAACACCGATGGAGACTGCCGGCTCGTTGTTGTAGGGCTTTTCAATCAGCCCGAGGCTGTACTCGCCTTTAATAACGATGTCTTTCATCGGATACCAGTTCACCCCGGCTGCGATGCGCTGGCGTCCGCACCAGGCGTAATCCTGTATGGAGCCTTCGGTCTTGTACATCGAGTCATAGTATTCGTATCTGCCGAAGACATAGAATTTCTGGTTGCGTGATTTCAGGCTTTCCCAAAAAGAGAATATGTCATAGCCGGCTTCAATCCCTGCTGCGATGGCGTCGGAACCTACTGCCTGTTTGGGAGAGGGCGAGTCCTTGCGCATCGACATGTTATACTTGGTGATGAGTTCGGAGTCGCTGAGATGCCCGTAATCGAAGTTGCCTCGAACGATGAGGTTGTGGTCATTATATTGAAAATCGAAAGCCCCGATCATTACAGTTCCAGTGACACCTTCGTATTTCTTGTTTTGAGTCTCGCTTAAAGTGTTCTTGAAAGAATTTCCGATATATCCGCTCACGGACATGCGCAAGCCCTTGACCGAGTAGTTGTCGATACGTACCGCTCCGGCATAGGCGTTGGCAATCTTGAATTCATAGGGGCTTCCTGCTCCGTCGTGAACCCATCCCTGACGCCCGAAACGGTCGGAATCCAGTCCGGGGAGGAAGAGGACTTCGTATCTCCAGTCCTTGAGGCGTCCCCACAGGCTGATACCGGTTTCGTGCCATGTACAGGGCATGATTGTGTTCTCGCCTTCGGGACGGTAGTTTGTGAAGAATTCCGTAGGCATGTGGTACTGGTTAGTTGCGCCGACCGGAACAATGATGTGTCCCATCTTGAGATTCAGAGCCTTTGAGAACGATTTCTGAATCCAGAATTGTTCCAATGCAACTTCCCCGCCACGTTCTACTTCCGACTCGTATTCTCCGGCTTCCTCTTCTTCGATTTCCACTGCACTCTCAGTCCCACCGTGCTCAAATTCTATCTCAGTCCCGAGACTCCAGCCTTTTCCGAAATCATAGCCAAGATACAGAACCACGTGAGGCAGGTCGAAACGTCCGTGACTGTCGTCGTTCTTATAGGTTTCGGAGTCGGTGTAGCGCATGTAGTTGTCACTGTAAAAATTGCGGGTAAAAACGGCTTCACCGTATCCGCCCAGAGTCAGCCTGGATTTTTTCTCAGGTTTTTCCTCCGGACATTTCTCCCCGGCGCTACAGCATTCCTTTTTACTTTCTTCACTCTGATGAGCCGAAGCTCCCAGACAGATGGTTATCAAACATAGAAGCAAAAAAAACTTTTTCATGTTGTGAGGTGTTTATGAAATTCAGCAGAAATTAACATTCGATAGAAAATGACTTTTCCGGTGCAAAGTTATTTTCGTGATAAATGAGTAGCAATACCCAATATTAAGGTATTTGGAGAGCCGTGACGTGAGTTCAAGTACTCATTTTTGGGTATTGCATCGCATCTGGAACGGGTATAATTTTGTAAAAAAATCAATAATTATAGCAGGTAGCGCGATGCACCGATGGAGAGATATAGGAAAATAATGTGGGTAAGTACCGCAATTCTGGTATGCAGTAGTGTCTATTTAGCATGGTCGGTAATGTCGCATGATGCCGATAATCCGGAATGCCGATGTATTTTGTGCCTGAATGACGGAGTATCCGGCGAAAATGAATATCTTTACAATCATTATCTGTTATTAATCAGTATATTCTGGGTCTCTATACTTGTTGCCATGTATTGCGGACTACAGATATACAGGAGTAAACGTTAGAATTATGGAATGGCTTGAAGAAAATGGACTTATGGGGCTAACTCTCGGGATATGCACTTTTCTTGTTATAGGGGTGTTCCATCCTATAGTAATCAAATGTGAGTATTATTGGGGGACGCGGTGCTGGTGGATATTCCTTCTGCTGGGGCTTGCCGGTGTGGCGGCATCGATAGCTTTGGATGATATATTCCTTTCGGTACTTGCCGGAATAGTCGCGTTTTCATCATTATGGACGATACTTGAACTGTTTGAACAGGAGCAGCGGGTGAAAAAAGGATGGTTTCCCCGTAACCCTAAAAGGACTTATCCGTGGGATAACGAAGAAAACAATAAATAACGGTAATGATGAAAAAGTTGTCGGAATACCGTGCGGCCGATAAGATGAGTGATCTCATAAATGATAACAGTTCGTTGCTTATGGTAATGAGCCGATTCGGGATTTCACTCGGTTTCGGGGACAAGACGGTAGGTGAAATATGCAAGGATCAGGGGGTTGACGCGGGTACTTTTCTGGCTGTGGCCAATTATATAAGCGAAAAGAAACATGGCTATGAGGCAGAAACGATTTCCTTGCCGTCGCTGACGGATTACCTTAAACGTGCCCATGTGTATTTCCTGGATTTCAGCCTTCCGGCAATAAGACGCAAGCTGATAGAGGCAATAGACTGTTCCGGGACGGATGATGTGGCATTCCTGGTGCTGAGGTTCTTTGATGAATATGTCATGGAGGTGAGGCGTCACATGGAGTATGAGAATGATACGGTGTTTGAGTATGTCGGCAGCCTGTTGCGCGGTGAATGTGACGGAGGATATAAGATATCGATGTTTGCCGACAAGCATAATCATATAGAGCTTAAGCTGAAGGAACTGAAGGATATAATCATAAGATATTATCCGGAGAAAGAAAATGACTTGTTGAATGCCGTGCTGTTTGACATAATAAATTGCGAGCAGGATCTCGGGTATCATTGTCAGGTTGAGGACAATCTGTTTGTCCCTGTGGTGGAGCGTCTTGAAAAGTCCTTGAAGAAACGGGGGAAGGCGGCATCCGTAGCTGCCCAAGTGGAGAATGAAGAGGGTGGCGAGAAGTTGGAGGCTCTGAGCCAGCGGGAGAAAGAGATAATAGGTTGTGTGGCCAAGGGTATGGCAAACAAGGAGATTGCTGACAGCCTGTGCATCTCGATACATACGGTTACGACCCATCGCCGGAATATCGCGACAAAGTTGCAGATACACACTCCGGCCGGTCTGACGATTTATGCGATAGTCAACAAGCTGGTGAAATTGCAGGATATAAAGATGACCTGACCGGCCGAGATGCCGAGAATTTTAGCGAATACGATATTTTGCCGTTACATGGATTTGGGCTACTTTTGCAAAGAGAAATGCAGTCGGGCGATCCGTCGCTCGCTCACGTATCGGGGGGCGAGAGGAAAGTCCGGGCAACGCAGAGCACCATATTTCCTAACGGGAAGCTATCAGTGATGGTAGAGTAACGTGACAGAGAACAACCGCCAAGCCACGTGGTGGCTCGGCAAGGGTGAAAAGGCGGGGTAAGAGCCCACCGGATGCAATAGTGATATTGTGTGCCGCACGTCTTATGGGTTGCAAGGTCAAGTATACCGGCATTCAAGGGCTGCTCGTCCATTGCCGGGGGGTAGGCTGCTAAAGCGGTATGGCAACATGCCGTTCAGATAAATGACGGATCATCGGACCGTCCCTCTCAGTAGGTAGTGGTTTCGATGACATAACCCGGCTTATAGCCCGGCTGCTTATTTTTTTTGACATGGGTGGGTAAAGTGTTATATTTGTAATCCAAATAACCGTTGAGGATGGAATCGGGAAAAGCTAAACAAGGAATGATGGCGTTGAAGGCGTGGTTCATGCGTGTGTGGGAGTACTGTTGCCGTGGGGTGTGGGCGGATACCCGTAATGATTGGCGTATAGACTTGATAAAGACGTTGAACCTGTCGGTCAGCTCATTCCTGAATGCCGATTTGCAGTCCCGTGCCGCGGCATTGACCTACCGTACGATGCTGGCGATTGTCCCGGCATTGGCTCTGGTGTTTGCTATAGGCCGCGGTTTCGGTTTCCAGAATTTGTTGCAGACCCAGTTGTTCAACTATTTTCCGGCGCAGCGCAAGGCTCTCGAACAGGCGTTCGGATTTGTGGATTCTTATCTCGCGCAGGCGTCTGAGGGCGTTTTTGTCGGGGTGGGTATCGTGTTCCTGTTGTGGACACTGATTTCGCTTGTCGGCAGTGTGGAAGAGTCGTTCAATGTGGTGTGGGGAGTGAAGAAGGGTCGCGGGATATGGCGTAAGGTTACGGATTATACAGCGATATTCCTGATATTGCCGGTGCTGATGATATGTGCGAGCGGCTTGTCGATATTCATGTCGTCGACGTTGCAGGATGCGATTGCATTCCGTTTCTTGTCGCCTGTATTCCCTGTGCTGCTCGATGTCGCTACCTATATATTGACGTGGCTTTTCTTTGCCGGGATGTATGTGCTTGTTCCCAACACCAAGGTCAGGTTCAGGAATGCGTTTGTTGCCGGGATTATTTCCGGAACGGCGTTTCAGGTGTTGCAGTGGCTTTTTGTCTCGGGGCAGATGTATGTTGCCAAGTATAACGCCATATATGGCAGTTTCTCGTTTCTGCCGCTGTTTCTGATATGGATGCAGTTTGTGTGGGTGATATGCCTGTCAGGTGCGGTAATATGCTATTCATCGCAGAATATATTCCGTTTCAGCTTCTCGTCGGAGATAAAAAATATCTCGGTGGATTATCGCCGTAAGGTCACGGTTGCCGTAATGGCTGTTGTTGTAAGACGTTTTATTGAAGGAGGTGGGGCTATGCGTGTCGCTGATTTTGTTAAGGATTACGATATGCCTACGCGTCTTGTTGGTGAAATAGTAAGTGACCTTATCGATGCCCGGATACTGTCGCGTGTGGCAGATGAGGATGATGATGGCGAGCTTGCCGTCCTGCCTGCCAAGGATGTAAGCCGGCTGACAGTGGGAGAGTTGCTTAATACGCTTGACAATTATGGCGCGACGCGGTTTATACCGCATTTTGACGAGCGTTTTGAGCCGGTGTCGGGAGTGGTCGACAATGCTGATGTGCAGAGGGCGGGATCGGCAGGGAATGTGCTGATTGCCGATATTAAGATAAAGGAAATATGAGAAACTGATTGAATTTTATCTTGAAAAACGGTTTTAAAAGATTCCGGAATAAAGTTTAAACAACTTCTGAGACAACCAAAATATATTGAAAATGAAGAATATTGTTTCTACCGATAAGGCTCCCGGAGCAATCGGCCCTTACAGCCAGGCTATAGATGCCGGTGCATTTGTGTTTATTTCCGGACAGATTCCTGTCAATCCGGCCAACGGGAATATCCCTGAGGGGATAAAAGCCCAGACGGCACAGTCGATTGCCAACATTAAGGCAATACTTGCGGCTGCCGGTCTTTCGATTGAGAATGTGGTCAAGACAACGGTATTTCTTGCCGACATGGCTTTGTTCGGGGAAATGAATGAGGTGTATGCCCAGGAGTTTACCGCGCCGTTCCCTGCACGGTCGGCTGTCGCTGTCCGTGAACTTCCCAAACAGGTTCTGGTGGAAATAGAGGTTATCGCTACCCGTTAATCATGTAATGCCGTAAGAAAATCGGCGACAATGAATGTGCTTCCGCCGATGAATACGGTGTCGCTTCCTGTAGTGTTGCCGAGAGCTTTCCTATAGGCATGGGCAACGGTATCGTAGGCTTCACCTTTCATTCCTTTTGCCAAAGCGATTGATGCAAGTTCCCCGGCAGGGAGTGCCCGGGGAATAGACGCCTGCGTGAAATAGTATTGTGCGTCCTTGGGCATCATGTCGAGGATGTGGGATATGTCTTTGTCGTTAACGAAGCCTATTACCATGTGCTTGCGTCCTGGAAGGGCTGACAGTTGTCGGGATATATATTCCCATCCTCCGGTGTTGTGTCCTGTGTCGCATATCACAAGCGGTGTGTCGCTGACAGTCATCCAGCGTCCGGCAAGTCCGGTGAGTCCGCACACGTTCATGAACCCTTTTTTTACCGCTTCTTCGGAAATCTCCCAGCCGTCGGCTATGAGCCGCTCAATGGCGGTGAGTATTGTGGCACTGTTTTTTGGTTGGCACTCTCCGGTGAGTTCTCCTGTTATGTCCCCGAACCGTGTGCCCTTGTATAGAAGTTTTCCGCCGATGTACTCCGCTGATGAGTATGTGCCGTTCTCCTCGGCAAAATATATCGGGGCATGCTCTTTAGATGCTCTCGCGATGAATACATCCTTTACTTCACCTTTGGCTTCACCGATGATTACCGGGATTCCGGGTTTTATTATACCTGCTTTTTCTGTCGCTATTTCGGTGAGAGTATTGCCGAGAAATGCCGTGTGGTCAAAGGAGATATTGGTAATGATACTCAATATGGGGGATATGATATTGGTGCTGTCAAGACGTCCTCCGAGACCTGTCTCGATTACGGCGATGTCCACCTTTTCGCGATTGAAGTGCTCAAATGCCATCATCATCGTCAGTTCGAAAAATGAGGGGTGGCATTCCGGTTGCATAGACTTGTATCGTTGGACAAAGTCGCATACAGAGCCGTGCGGTATCATTTGCCCGTTTACACGTATGCGCTCGCGGAAGTCGACCAGGTGGGGTGATGTGTACAGTCCGGTCCTGTAGCCGGCTGATTGCAGTATGGCTGCAATGGTATGGGCGGTGGAGCCTTTCCCGTTTGTCCCGGCGATGTGTATTGTAGGATATTTGGTATGTGGCCTGCCGAATATGTCATCAAGCAGACGGACGTTGTCTAAACCGGGCTTATAGGCGGGCGCTCCTTCACGCTGGAACATTGGCAGCCGGGTGTACAGGAACTCTATTGCGTCATCGTAGGCGGTCATGGTGTCTTAGTATATTATCAATCCGCATAGACCGGCAAGTATTATGACGATGATGGGGTGAATCTTCGCAAAAAATACAAGCGCAAATGATACTATGCATATAATTATGCTACATGTGATGTTATAGTCGGTTGTGCCGAAATTCTCGGCGTTCATAAGAAGCAGGGCGGCTGAGGCAATAAGCCCGACGGTGACGGGACGTAATCCGGAGAATATGCCTTTGATTACGGCACTGTCCTTATGTCGGGAAATCAGGTGGCTTGTGTATATCACCAGAGTGAATGACGGAATGACCACAACGAGTGTGCAGATGATGGAGCCGAGGATGCCCCACATAGGGGAGGTGAGAGCCGGATTGGCTGTTGCGGGAGCGACATAGCCGATGTAGGTCGCGGAGTTTATTCCGATGGGACCCGGTGTCATTTGGGAGATTGCGACGATGTCGGTGAATGCCTGACGGGTAATCCATCCCTGTCCGACGATTTCACGTTCGATAAGAGCAAGCATCGCGTAGCCGCCACCGAAGCCGAACAATCCTATTTTGAGATAGGCCCAGATGAGTTTCAGGTATACGGTCATTCTGATGCCTCCTTTCGTCCGGTTCCGGCTGCCCGCATGGATTTCAGGTGCCTTGTGAACCAGATATATCCTCCTGCACCGCCAAGGATGATGTAGAGTATAGGGTTGGATATATATGGGATTTTTGACCATATCAGCAATGCTACGGCAATGGGAATCGAGATGGTTTTCCAGCCGATTCTTGCTGCCCGTGCCGATGTGATTACAGGGGCGATTATGAGTGCCACGACCGCCGGACGTATTCCCATGAAAATTTTGCCTATCGTCTCGTTGGTCTTTATTATATCCGGTGTCAGGAATATGGCTATGGCAAGTATGATCAGGAATGAGGGGAGGATTGTCCCCAGAGCGGCACAGATGCTCCCTCGTGTGTGACGCAGACGGTCACCTACGGCTGCGGAGATGTTTACGGCAAGGATGCCGGGCAGGGATTGGGATACTGCCAGCAGGTTCAGGAACTCTTCGCGGTCAAGCCAATGGCGCTTGTCGACAATCTCTCTCTCGATGATTGAAATCATTGCCCATCCGCCACCGAAAGTGAATGCTCCTATCTTGAAGAATGTGAGGAATAGTTTCAGGTAAATGTTGTCCATCCGTGACCTGTGAATATTTAGGTACAAAATTACGGAAAAATAGGTAATCAACCAATGTTAATTCCGCTGACTGTAATGCTAAAAGTGTAGCGGAGTCATGGCAAGGCAGTGGAAATATAATTAAAATCAGTATCTTTGTTATGTGTAAGGAAAAACTTCGGTTATCCTACATTGTTGAATCGTAAAATCCGTTTGATATGAAAAGATACATAGGTGTAGTTATTGTGGCGATATTCATGATGCCTTTTTCTGGGTGTGCGTTATTCAAGGCGTCGGACAAACCGTCCGGGCAACCGGCTGAAATAACGGTGACTCCGGGAGCAACGGAATCGGAGGTTGTGGAAAGTCAGATAAAACTGTCGAAAAAGTTGCTTAACGGAGAGTGGGTCATATATAAGGTGGGAAGTAAGAAAGTGGAGGGGGATGAACGTCCATACCTGAATTTCAGTGTGGCCGATAACCGGTTTTATGGTTCTAACGGCTGCAACATTGTAAACGGGGATTTTACGGTAGAACAGGGGCGGCGTATATCTCTCGGGAATGTTATCTCTACGCAACGGTATTGTGCCGAGGCTGAACATGATGTGGAGATAAACAAGGCGTTGGGTGAGGTGTATTCCTACTCTATCGAAAGGAAAGGAAACGAGTATTATCTGTTATTGTATAACAGCGGTAATGAGGGGTTACTTACTCTGCGGAAGCATAATATGGATTATCTTAACGGTGCTTGGCGTGTCATGTCGATTAAGGGGAAAAGCTGCGATGACGAGGGTGTGCAGCTGTTGATTGATATTCCCGAATTGCGTATTCACGGAAATACCGGCTGCAATATACTGAATGGGACGCTATATATAGATCCGGACAAGGAGGATGCTATCCAGTTCCAGCAGATAGTGACCACGCGTATGGCTTGTGACAATGCAAAGCGTGAGACATCGTTCCTTATTGCGCTTGAGGAGGTTGATGTGTGCCGTAAGGGTAAGGATGATACTGCCGTGATGTATGATAATGATGACAATGTCGTGCTCGTGCTAAAGAAAATTGATGACAAGTAAATAAATCTTTTCAAAAAAAATCGGATTAACTGTTGCATGGAACAAAAAAAATGATTACCTTTGCACTCGGAAATCAGGAAGACGACCATTGGAGAGATGGCAGAGTGGTCGATTGCGGCGGTCTTGAAAACCGTTGAGGGTAACACCTCCGGGGGTTCGAATCCCTCTCTCTCCGCAGCAAAGGGTGTAAATCAAGTAGTTACGAGATTTACACCCTTTTTTATACCCAAAAATCAGGTAGGGAGGACAAAAAGAGGGAAAAGGTGAGTCTGAAACAGCCTATATTTTATGCCTGATTATGCCGGGTAGTGGGGAGTGCAGTGTGGGGTGAAAAACAAAGGCAAGCGGGGAGATGCGCTTGCCTTTGTGTGATACTAAGGGCGGATATGAGTGTCAGAATGAGTAGCTTAGACCGATTGCGGGGATGAATGCGTTGACATCGTATTTCGCCTTGAATGTTTCTGTCTGTCCCGAGAGAAAATTCCGGTAGGAATTTGAGCCTTCACGGGCTACACCGGCGACGTAGGTAAATGCGAGGTCAATAGATACCCGTGGAGTGGGGCGGAATGAGAATCCTGCACACGGTTCAAGACGGGTCATGCCGGGGGTTTCGGGGTTGAAGTAGTTTTCATCGACGGGTGTGGTGTCAACGATAAATCCGGTGCGGACATCAAACCGGTCGGTCAGCGCGTATTGTGCCCCGAGGCGGAATGCCCATGAGTCGCTGTAGTTTTTGGTCAGGTGCTGATCAAACGGAGCTTCCAGCCCGACGAAGTCTATGTTGAGTTCTTCATAGTCACTCCAGCCGCTCATCTGTGCATCGAATGCGAGAGTGAGCTTGTCTATCGGTCTGTAGCTGATACCGAATGAGAGAACGGAAACCGCAGGAAGTTGTGCGGAAAAGTTGGTGTTGTCAAGAACGTTCAATTTGGCTTTGACCATATTTCTTACTGTTTCGTTGGGGATGTTGTAGGTGAGTGCGGCATCTCCGGCCTTTACTTTCATGTCCATCTTTGAACGGTAGCTTACTCCGACCGTTATCTTCTCATTGATATCCCACATTGCACCGACATTGAAACCTACAGCGATTTCAGCCGTTCCGTTGAGGTTGACCGATGCGGGGGTGATCTCCTCGTCCAGATACATTCCGGCGGCATACTGTTCAACCATATCGGCCGGAATCGCTTCTGCCGGTAGGCCTGACTGCTGAGCCAACTGTTGCCTTACCGCACCCGGGATGACCGCGTTTATTGCCGATGCATTTATCAGCCCTTTGTTCAGGTCGATATTCCCCCATGCGATCATCAGTCCGGCACCTACCGACAGGTTCGGTAGTATACGGTATGCTACCGTAGGCTGTATATTGAATACCTGAAGCTTTACTGACTGATTGAGTATGGCTCCCGGCCAGTTGTCGGTCCAGTCTATTCCACTGCCGTAGGGTGTGTTTATCGTCACACCGGCTTTCAGGTTGTCGTATATGGAAAATGCACCGCTTATTGCAAACGGGGTACTCACGTCGCTGCTGGTCTCGTATTTGCTGCCGTCAGGGAGTGTGGCGGTAGCTTCGGAAATAATACCGGAAACATTGGCTGACAAATCGACGGTCTTGTCCATAAATGCCATTCCGGCGGGGTTAAAAATCATGCTTTCAGCTCCCAGCTTCATGCCTGTACCGACATGCCCCATGCCTTCCTGTTTTGTACTCAGTGTGTTAACCTGATAGCCTTCACCCGTCATGGTGAGTGATGTAGCAATCGCTGCTACAGATAAAATCAATTTTTTCATAAATACTGTTCAATTTCACAAAATTTGGGACAAAGGTAGCCAATATAATTAAAATAACGTGAAAACTTATGCCAGACTCATATATAATATAGACAAGTTACACGAAATATACCGCAGATGTGGTATTGCGGGGTAGTGGAATTCGTCCTACATTTGCATGTAACTTTTAATAAGCACGATTATGGCACGAATTTATGGTGATTTGACTGAATTGGTCGGTAAGACCCCGTTGTTGGAGGTTTCCAATATTGAAAAGTCGGAAAATCTTAAGGCAAAGGTTATAGTAAAGCTGGAGTATTTCAATCCGGGCGGCAGCGTTAAGGACCGTATCGCGCTTGCGATGATTGAGGACGCTGAAAAGAAAGGATTGCTTGCTCCGGGTGCGGTTATAATAGAACCCACCAGTGGCAATACCGGAATAGGTCTGGCATGGGTTGCCTCGGTCAAGGGGTACCGGCTCATCCTGACCATGCCTGAGACGATGAGCATTGAACGTCAGAATCTGTTGAAGGCTTTGGGCGCGACATTGGTGCTTACCCCCGGGAGCGAAGGTATGAAGGGCGCGATACGCAGGGCTAATGAACTGAAAGATGAACATCCCGGCTCCATTATCTTACAGCAGTTTGAGAATCCCGCCAATCCTGAGGTGCATGGCCGTACTACAGCAGAGGAGATATGGCGGGACACAGATGGGAAAGTTGATATATTTGTTGCCGGAGTAGGGACCGGAGGAACGTTAAGCGGAACAGCCGAGGGGCTGAAAAAGCATAATCCTGATGTGGAGGCTGTAGCTGTCGAGCCCGACAGCTCGCCGGTGCTTTCAGGCGGACAGCCGGGACCACATAAGATACAGGGCATCGGGGCGGGTTTTGTCCCGAAGAATTTTAATGCCGCGATTGCCGACAGGATAATTCGTGTAAAGGACAATGATGCGATAGGGGCATCGAGATTGCTTGCCCGTAAAGAGGGGCTTCTTGTGGGAATATCGTCGGGTGCGGCATTGTATGCCGCCATACAGTTGGCCAAGGAGGAGGAGAATGCCGGAAAGACGATTGTGGTGATTCTTTCCGATACCGGAGAGCGTTATCTCTCGACCGTTCTGTATGCTTTTGAAGACTATCCATTATAAGTTGTATATATATGTGTGAAGCCGTGACGTTCATCATCGCCGACAACCAGGATATAACGCGTGTGGGGTTGGGATGGTATGTCCAGCAAGTGGCCCACGGGGCTCCGATATGTGAGGTTTGTGATAAAAAGGGGCTTTTGTCGGCGTTGATGAAATGTGACGGTGATGCGGTTGTGGTTCTTGACTACGTATTGTCTGACATCAGGAGTGATGCGGAATTATTGGTAATCGGGAAACGTTTCCCGCGTAGCCGTTGGATAATATTTTCCAATGAGTTGAGCGAGGATTTTATACGCCGCTTGTCGGCGGAACAGTCGGTCAGCCTGTTGTTGAAGGATTCTTCTGATGAGGAAATAAGGGCAGCGTTGAAATGTGCGCTGAATGGCGAACGTTTCTTGTGCCATAGGGTTGCCAATCTGTTGTTGGCCGGGGTCAGGGCAAGGTCGGGGATGGAAACTCCCCTTACGTCGGCAGAGACCGAAGTGCTGAAACTGATAGCTCTCGGAAAGTCGGCTAAGGAAATTGCGGTAGCCAGAAATTCAAGTGTACACACGGTCATAACCCATAAGAAGAACATTTTCCGTAAACTGGAGGTCAATAATGTTCATGAGGCGACAAAATATGCATTGAGAGCCGGATTGGTTGAAATGGTGGAATATTATATATGATACAGTGTAGTAGTAATTAGTTTTGTAATAAATGTGCGTATTTTGTCGGATGCGATGCGGCCTGTGACAGGCTGTATGCAAAAACCGGTGGCAGGGTCAATCGACTCCTGCCACCGGTCTTGTTTTCTGCCGGTAAGTGATTAATCAGTCAAAGATGTGTCTTAATTTGCTGAATACACGTTTCTTGGCGCTTTCGTCCGGTTGCATGTTTGACGAGCTGCGCAGGTTCTCGAACGTAGCACGTTCACTGTCACTGAGCTTTTCCGGGACATATACCATGATGTTTATCAGCTCGTCCCCCGTGCCGTAGCCTTCGGTTGACGGAAGCCCCTTGCCACGCAGACGCAACACTTTTCCGGGCTGTGTTCCCGGCTCTATCTTCACACGCGCACGACCTGAAATTGTCGGAATCTCCACCGAGCCACCGAGTGCTGCCGTGGGAATGTCGAGCATAAGATTGTAGATTACGTCATTCCCGTCACGTATCAGGTCGGGATGTTTTTCTTCTTCAATAACGACAAGCAGGTCTCCGTTGACGCCGCCATGACGCGCTGCATTTCCTTTACCCTTGACAGTCAGTACCATCTCGTCTGATACTCCGGCAGGGATATTGAATGTCACTACATTCTCTTTCCGTTCCACGCCCTCTCCGTTGCAGAAAGTGCATTTTTCGGTAATGACTTTCCCTTCTCCGTTACATTCGGGACATGTTACGGTCGACTGCATTGTGCCGAGTATCGTGTTCTGGGTGTGTACCACCGATCCGCTTCCGTGGCAGGTGTTACATGTCTTGAATGCTTTGCCGTCCTTTGCTCCTGTGCCGTCGCAGTGGCTGCATTTTACCATGGCAGGAATCTTGAGTGTCTTGGAAACACCCTTGGAAATCTCTTCAAGCGTGAGTTTTACCTTGATGCGCAGGTCGCTGCCTTTACGGGTGCGCCGGGTGCGCGCGCCGGCTGCTCCGCCAAATCCGCCGAAACCTCCGTAGCGTCCGCCGAACAGGTCGCCAAACTGGGCGAAAATGTCTTCCATTGACATTCCTCCGCTGCTGTAGAAGCCGCCTCCGCCGCCACCGGGGAATCCTTGCGGGCCCATGTTATGTCCCCATTGGTCATATTTTGCCCGCTTGTCGGGATTGCTCAACACATCGTAGGCTTCCGCTGCCTCCTTGAACTTCTCTTCGGCTTCCTTGTCTCCGGGATTTTTGTCGGGATGGTACTTGATGGCCATCTTGCGGTAAGCCTTCTTCAGCTCGTCGGCCGATGCAGTCTTGCTCACACCGAGCACTTCGTAGTAATCTCTCTTTTCCATTGGTTGTCGCTTCTCGTGTTGGGGGTTATTGTCCTACTGCTACTTTGGCGTGGCGGAGCACTTTGTCGTTGATTGTATATCCTTTTGAAACGGTGTCGATGACTTTCCCTTTGCAGGCGTCATCTTCGGTGGGGACCATCGCGATGGCTTCATGCAGTTCGGTGTCAAAGTCGGCACCGTTGCTGTCGATTGCCTTTACTCCGTTCTGTTCGAGATATTTGATAAACTTGTTGTAGATTATCTCCATCCCCTCCCTTATCGCATCGGCGTCCGATACATTTTTTGACGCATCGATGCCGCGCTCGAAGTCGTCTACGATCGGGAGTATCCCTTTCATTGCGTTTTCAGTCGCGTTGCGTATTATTTCAGCCTTCTCTTTCAGGGTGCGTTTGCGGAAGTTGTCAAATTCGGCCATTAGGAAAAGGTATTCTTTTTTTTCTTTTTCCAATTGGGCTTTGGTCTCGTCAAGTTCCTTGACCATAGCCTCCTCCGGGGTCATTTCTGCCGTTTCATCGTTTGCGGCCCGGGTGTCGGTTGCCTCGGCTGTTTCCTGTTCTTCGATTTTTTCCTTTTTGGTATCTTCGTTTGATTTGCTCATATATTTGTAATTATTTTGTCTTGTCGGTCATTGCCAATGTAATAACAAAAACGTTGCCAAAGTGATTCAACGGAACGGCTTTGGATTAAAAAGATAACGCTCTGATGTGAATTTCGTTCAATTATCACATGTTGCCTGTGAATATGTCATGCCCCGGAAAATCCCGTTTCAGCTTTTCTGACAAAATGTCACCCCGGAATATCCCATAGACTGCAGAACCTGAACCTGACATGGACACGTATTCCGCTCCCGCCTGTTGTAGCTTGGCCTTGACATCTCTTATCTCGGGATAGGCGGGAAATACGGTGGTTTCAAAATCATTCTTCACGATACCGTTCCAGTGGGCGGGCTCGGGCATCAGCGATTCCCTGAGGTCAAGGGTTGACGGCCGTGGGATCACGCCCGAGTAGGCCTTTGCCGTGGGAACGCTCGCTTGTGGCTTGACTATAGCAATCGTGTAGCCTGACATGTCAAGGTCTATCGGGGTGAAATCGGTGCCTATTCCGGTTGCAAGCATCGGACGGTTATGGATGAAGAACGGGCAGTCGGCGCCTATGCGGGATGCCATAGCGGTCAGTTGCAAGGTGCTGAGATTGAGATTAAAGAGGCCGTTCAGGCACATCAGCGTGAATGAGGCATCGGCCGACCCTCCGCCTAATCCCGCCCCGTCGGGAATAATCTTGCGCAGATATATATCCACGTCGGGGATATCGGCCTGTTCCCTCAACAACCTGTAGGCTTTCATTACCAGATTCTTTTCAGGCGGACAGTCCACACCGCGTCCCGTGACGGTGAGCGTTGTGTTGCCGCCTTTTGCCGGGACTATCTCTAACACGTCACACCATCCCACCGGGTACATTACTGTCTCGATATTGTGGTATCCGTCGGCACGCCGTCCGACGATGTTAAGCCCCAGGTTTATCTTCGCATTGGGAAATACAACCATAGAAAAACAATATTTCTCAAAATTACGAAAAATCCGCTGACCGGCATACAATATCATCGAAATTGGTTAATTTTGTCAACGATTCCGGAATGGGACTGCATCGTCAGCTCCCAACGGTTTCGAGAATTTGTTGAATGGCGGAATATTCCGCCGAAAAAGGTGTTATTGAAATTTTATCTTCGCAATTCAAACTTGGCGGTTAGAATCTAAGTTGAAGATGAAAGACGATGACACCTGCATCGGTAGCTATACCCATTCCCGAGACGGGACAAGTATATGCTTTATCGGTGTGGGGCTGTCGTCTTATCTAACTTAGAGGTACGCCAAGACCTGAATTGCGGATAAGACAGAGATACAATCTCCACACCTTTTTTATGTCTGAACAATTTAACCGTTTCCTTGGGGATTGGGAAACAGGTAATAGTAAAATGAATAAATTTAAATTGTTGGCATTGTTTTTTGCCGTAATGTTTGCGTGCGTAAGCTTTTCGTCTTGTGACGATGAGCCGGATGAACCCAAAGTCGTTGACGAGATAGAAAAGAATGATTTTGGAGACGATTCCTCAGATGATGAAGATAATGGAGAAGATCCTGACGATTCTGGTAATGATCAGAATGGCTCGAACGTTGACGAAAAAACAGAAGAAGATATCTTAAAAGAAAATATTATAGGGAAATGGTATCGTAGCGTATCTAATCGTTATTATTATTTCTTGGATGGCGGAAATGGATATACTGAGCGGTTCGATAATTACGACGGAATTTACAGGCGTGCATTTGTGTGGGACATCAGAGAAAACACATTGTATTTTGAGTGGTTGAAAGATGGATTTTATAATGCAAGTGAAGGACAGTGTTCCGTGTCATTTGATGCTGATGGTAATCTGGTATTTGGAACAGATGAGACTTACAAAAGACAATCAAGTGTTGGTACTACAACTGAGGATTATAAAAATCCTCCATTTGTAAACTATTTACGTAGATCTGACGGATATTTTTATGAATTGTCTTATGCTGAAATGAAATGTTCTCATGCAACAGGAACAGGTGCAAATTATAAATATTTGTTCTTTTATGGCTCAAATGGAGAATTGACTCCTTTAAGTACCACTTTTGTTTATTGTACACCCTATTATGAAGGTATAGATAAATATTGGAGAGCTGGAACATATAATATTCAGTCAAAGAGTGGATATTGGATATATGGTGGATGGTATAATTGGAGGGGTTCTAGTCAAGGTCGTGAAGATGGGACATTGAAGATAAAGACGGTAGGAAATATGATGTCTTTTGATTGGGAATTTTATGATGCAATAGGTCATTTCGTTGGGACTGTTCAGTAACTGGGAAATTCATAATTGAGGATTAGAGCCATGTCATTGAAAAAAAAGATTGGCATGGCTCTTTTTAATGAAAATGTGAAAAAGCTCATTCTTATATTGCAGTTACAAACAAAGAATGGTTATGTGATTCAGGAGCAAAATGCTGGCAATTTTTTGCAGTATCGTTGAACGCTGACGGATTTTACGTATCTTTGTGATGTTACAAAATTCCTTTAACCGGTTGCCGGTAACCTTAAAAGTTAATAGATTGGATGAAAGATTGCAGTCTATAGGGTTGGATATAACATTAAAAAGTAAAGTGATGAATGGAGAATTATCCGTATTGTTGCAAGAATGTGACACTCTAAAATCCCGCTTGTCGGAGAATCGTCCTTTGCCGGATGATGCTCTGAAAAAAATAGAGGATGCTTTTGCTATAGAATATACCTACGAAAGTAACCGTATAGAGGGGAATACGCTGACACTACAGGAGACGGAACTCGTTGTGAATGAGGGTGTGACAATTTCGGGAAAATCAATGCGTGAACACTTGGAGGCCATTAACCATTCAGAGGCAATCGGATTCATTAAGGATTTTGCCAAAAGTAGTGAGGAGATAAATGAACGCACAATAAAAGAAATTCATGCCATTATATTACATGGGATAGACAGAAAGAATGCCGGTAGTTACCGCACAGTCCCGGTCATGATTTCTGGAAGCAGGCATTTGCCGCCTCAACCCTACCTGCTTGTCAAGCAGATGGAGGATTATATTTCGTGTTTCCAAAAGATGCAGTCCGAAAACACGCACCCGGTTTTAGTGGCGGCATATTTGCATGATGAATTGGTAAGAATTCACCCGTTTATTGATGGGAACGGGCGCACCTCACGGCTGTTGATGAACTTGTATTTGTTGCGTAATGGATTCACTTTGGTGAACTTAAAAGGTTCTGATAACGCGAAGATTGCATATTATAATGCTTTGGAGGCATCGCATGTGTATGACCATCCGGACGTGTTTCAAAAGTATGTGGCTGAAGCCGAAATCCAGTCGTTAAAACGTTATCTGTCAATACTTGGTATTGACTGAGAGAAATGTGATATGCCTGAAATGGTAAAGGCAATGGACGGTTATAGGAAATCCCCGATAGACAATCTGTTTTACCGCCTGATGGGATTTTTCCCTGCAAAGGAAGGTGCAGCCTATGAAATAATCTCAACGGCAATTTTGGGACTTGTAGAGCGTAAAAACGCTGTCCATAATCGATTCTTGATCGGAGAAAGCGATACCCGGGATCAGATCGACGGTCTCATGGACGGTAACGTGATGATCGAAGCTAAGGACTATACTAAGCGCAATGTTAAGGTGGGACGGGATGACTTGCAGAAAATGCAAGGGGCGTTGACCGATTTGCCTCAAATAGAAAAAGGGTACTTCACCTCTGCTACTGACTATACCGCACCGGCACAGAAATATGCCGATGCAAGTTCTTCCAATCCTTATCAAAAAGAAATTGTCCCGATCGCGCTTCGCCCCTCTACCGTTGAGGATGAAAAAGGACGTATCATGCAGATACTGGTTCGTGTTGAGATGTCCTCGTTTGACTATGATGCCGCCGATTACGGCATCGTATTTGTCGATGATGCGGAATATGGCAGGTTCATGGATTATTTAAGCCGGTCAGGGATTGCTAAGCTTGAAATGCAAATCAGTCATTTCTATAATTCGGATGGGGAGATTGTCGAAACAATTGAAAATATTTCAAGGTGTCAGTTGCGTGACATTCCGTTTGAGGCAACTGTGGCTGAAGGTGTATTTGACATATCGGCATACATAAAACATGACGGTAATCTCTTTGCAATACGGGGAATACACTATCGTATACCGATGTTTAAGACAATCGAATCATTTACGGTAAAAGTTAACGGAAATGCCACGATGCTCATTAAGTCCGAGCGATTGGGGATAGACAAACTGATAACCGACATTGAAATGAAAGATGCTATAGCTCGTGTCCTGAAAGAATGTAATACTTTGTAGGTATCCATAAAGTCATTTGGGGTATATTGTCTGTATGACTTATTGGTGGAGTGCAACTTGTTGATACTTAAGGTATTTAGGTGGGAGTGCCTTAAGGCTTTCGTAGCATAAATTATCCGTTTATAATTAAAGTCGCTCCAAAACTGTTTCTCTCTATATTTTTCTATTGAATCTTTCGGTACATAAAGAGTGCATGAGTCTTTTTCAACTCCTTCAAATGGATCACACCAATGTTCATAATAGTACATCCAATCATCAGGTAACATTCCGCTAAGAGGAACATTCGGCAAAAGTATCGTTATGGATTGTTTTCGCTGACGCATGATATGCAATGTTCTCTAATTTTTCACAACTCAAGAAAGCGCCCCATCCGATATGTTTAACTGATGATGGGATGATTATATTCTTTAATCTTTTACAACCGGAGAATGCTTTAATTCCAATATCTGTTACGGAATTCGGGATAACGACACTCTCCAGGTTCTCGCAATTCATAAAAGCCCGTCTTCCGATATGTGTTATGGAAGTAGGAATAACTACATTCTTCAACTTTGTATGCTGATAGAATGCTTGATGTCCAATATTGGTGACGTCATAATATCGTCCTTCGTGTGATATTTTCGATGGAATGTGATTACTTCCCTGATGTTTGTTTTGCCGGAGGTTATGTCCTGCGTTGGTAGTTTGTGCATTTATTTCGCTATCTTTGCAGAAATAATCCAGGAATCATTATGGCTGAACCATCCAATTATAGCAGGCGGAACCGTCCGCAACACCAGCCGATGTATGACACCGGCGGCCGTATGCAACCTCGAGACAAAGAACTTGAAGAGGCTGTGCTCGGTGCTCTTATGCTCGAAAAGGATGCTTACACTACGGTGTGTGATATATTGAAACCCGAGAGTTTCTATGAGCCTGCTAACCAGCGGGTGTATGAGGCTATACAGAGTCTCGGGGCAGCGCAGCAGCCCATAGATATGCTCACAGTCACCGAACAGTTGCGCCTTAACGGAACGCTTGATGAGGTCGGGGGACCGGTGTTCATTTCCGAGCTGACCTCGCGTGTGGCATCGGGAGCGCATGTCGAGTATCATGCACGTATCGTTGCCCAGAAGTACCTCGCCAGAGAGCTGATATCGTTTGCCTCGGCAATCGAGGCAAAGGCGTTTGATGAAAGTAACGATGTCGATGATCTGTTGCAGGAGGCCGAGGGTAAACTGTTTGAGATATCACAGCGCAACGTCAAGAAAGATGTCACACAGATCGATCCTGTTATCGGACAGGCTATCGAGCAGATTCAGGCTGCGGCCAACCGTACATCGGGGTTGAGCGGTCTTGAGTCGGGATTCCATGATCTCGACAAGTTGACTTCGGGATGGCAGAACTCTGACCTGATCATTATAGCCGCACGTCCGGCGATGGGTAAAACCGCATTTGTTCTGTCGATGGCCAAGAACATGGCAATCAATTATAATACACCGGTTGCCATCTTCTCGCTTGAAATGTCCAACCTACAGCTCGTCAACCGTCTTATCAGTAATACGTGTGAGCTTGAAGGCGAGAAAATAAAGAGCGGACGACTTTCCCAGTTGGAGTGGGGGCAGTTGATGTCCCGTGTCAAGCATCTGTATAGTGCGCCGCTGTATATCGACGATACCCCGTCGCTATCCATATTTGAATTACGCACTAAGGCTCGCCGCCTTGTCCGCGAGCATCAGGTGAAATTCATAATCATCGACTACTTGCAGTTGATGAACGCCTCAGGTATGAAATTCGGAAGCCGTGAACAGGAAGTGAGTATGATATCGCGCTCGCTGAAACAGCTTGCCAAGGAACTTAATATTCCCATTGTGGCTCTGTCACAGTTGAACCGTAGTGTCGAGTCGCGTACCGACGGCAAGCGTCCGCAGCTCTCTGACTTGCGTGAGAGCGGGGCGATAGAGCAGGACGCCGACATCGTGTGCTTCATTCACCGTCCGGAATACTATCTGCGTTCCGATCAGGATGCCAACGGGAATGATATACGCGGTCTTGCCGAGTTTATTGTGGCAAAACACCGCAGTGGTTCGGTTGATGATGTGAAATTGCGATTCCGGGCGCGGTTTGCCCGTTTTGAGAATTGGGACGAGGATACCGAGTTCTTGCAGGGTACGGTGGGCTCCAAGTTGAATGCGCCCGATGGTGCGGCTACAGTATCAGGAGTTTCCCTGTCGGGCGGTAATGCCGACTTCCTTGCCTCGCCGGGAGAAGAACCGCCGCCATTCTGATACTCTCCGGGGTAGCCCGAAGTGATGGAAGAACTTTTGGTTAGGTTATGTTGTTAAGGTATAAAGTTAAAAACCCTCATAACCTAACTATTTTTATGAAAAAAACATTATTGATGATTACCCTCATGCTCGGATGCATGAGCGTTTTCGCGCAGAAAGTCGACAAGAAGGAACTTAAACAGTTGCAGTCATTCCTGTCCCAGACGGCTGTGGACGGATTCTCGAATGCACAGGCTCTAAAGATCAGTGACATGAAATCCCCTGCGACATGGGAAGGGGTGACAGTTTCCGGAGGACATGTTACGTCAATCAAGTGGAATGGCAAGAGATTGGCTGGGGAACTCGATCTGTCGGGGTTTACGGCATTGGTGACAGTCGATGTCTCACGTAACAGATTGACATCTGTGGATTTGTCGGGATGTACATCGTTGTCCGCGATAAATGCGTCGCGGAATGTGCTGTCATCAGTGGATTTTACAGGATGTGCATCGCTTGAAAAGGTCAGTCTGTACCGCAATCGGCTCACTGATCTGTCCATCGAGGATACTCCGGGAATAAAGACATTGAATTGCGCAGGTAATCTGTTTGTAGACTTGAATGTCGCCGGGGCTCCTTATCTTGAAACTCTGAACTGTCAGGGATGTCACCTTGAGAATCTGCTCATTGACGGCTGCACCGGATTGAAAACACTCTACTGCGGATACAACCGGCTGACATCATTGAATCTGTTCGGCGTGGAGAATCTTACCAATCTTAATGTCGACAATAATCACATTGCCACAATGATTATATCTGGATTACCGTCATTAAGTACATTCCTTTGCAGCGGTAACGGTATGACTTCCCTTATTGTGCGTGATTGCAACGCGCTGCTTGATATAGTGTGCTCCTACAATAACCTTACTAAGTTTGGCGTCTCGGGATGCCCTAATGTCACGTTCATTGACTGTTCCTATAACGACCTGACTACTCTCGACTTGTCCAATCAGGCGTTCCTGCAGCGGCTGTTATGTGAGAACAACCAGCTGACTACTCTCGATGTGTCGTTTGATCAGGCATTGACCTATATCAACTGCCGTTTTAATATGATTACCGATTTACGCACCATTGCTTGTCCCAACCTCCGCATGGTTGCCAATCAGTGGAACTACTGACCGCCTCTTTAATTGGTGTGTTGCGAGAAAAACTTAAATTAATTAATTTTGTGCCAGAATTAATATTCCGGAGTATCAAGATGAAAAATATAAGGAACTTTTGTATTATCGCACATATCGATCATGGTAAAAGCACGCTTGCCGACCGCTTGCTTGAATACACCAACACCATTGAGCAAAAGGATCTTCAGGCTCAGGTGCTTGACGATATGGATCTTGAACGGGAACGCGGTATCACGATCAAGAGCCACGCTATCCAGATGGAATATTCGCTTGGCGGGGAGAAATACATCCTTAACCTTATTGATACTCCGGGGCACGTCGATTTCTCATACGAAGTGTCTCGCTCTATTGCCGCATGTGAAGGCGCGCTTCTCATTGTTGATGCGTCGCAGGGGATTCAGGCGCAGACTATTTCTAACCTGTATATGGCTATCGACAATGATCTCGAGATAATACCGGTTATAAACAAGGTGGATCTTGATAGCGCGAAACCCGACGAGGTAGAGGATCAGATCGTCGACTTGCTCGGGTGTGAGCCTGATGACATTATACGGGCAAGTGGTAAGACTGGAATCGGGATTCCCGAGATACTTGAGGCGATAGTCAATCGCATTCCGGCACCGGAAGGAGATCCTGATGCACCGTTGCAGGCTCTTATCTTTGACTCGGTGTTTAACCCGTTCCGTGGTATTATCGCTTATTTTAAGATTGAGAACGGCACTATCCGTAAGAATGATTTCGTGAAATTTGTCGCAACCGGTAAGGAATATCATGCCGATGAAATAGGGGTATTGAAGCTTGACATGTCTCCGCGTGAAGAATTATCGGCGGGAAACGTGGGGTATATAATCTCCGGAATCAAGACGTCCCGGGAGGTTAAGGTTGGAGACACTATAACCCACGTGTCAGCGCCTTGTGATGCTGCTATCGACGGGTTTGAGGAGGTGAAGCCCATGGTGTTTGCAGGAGTCTATCCCATTGAGACCGAAGACTTCGAGAACCTGCGTGCTTCACTGGAAAAATTGCAGCTTAATGATGCGTCTCTTACATTCCAGCCGGAGTCATCGGCTGCACTCGGATTCGGATTCCGTTGCGGATTCCTTGGACTGCTCCACATGGAGATTGTTCAGGAACGGCTCGGGCGCGAGTTTGACATGGATGTCATTACAACCGTTCCTAATGTTTCCTATAAGGTCTATGACAAGAAAGGCGATGTTTCTGAGGTACACAATCCTTCAGGACTTCCCGAGCCTACGCTCATCGATCATATCGAAGAACCCTATATCCGCTCGACTATAATCACGGCGGCCGATTATATCGGTCCTATCATGACTCTGTGCCTTGGTAAGCGAGGGGAACTAATCAAGCAGGAATATATATCGGGCAACCGCATGGAACTGACATTTGATATGCCTCTTGGCGAAATTGTGATAGATTTCTATGACAAGCTGAAGAGTATATCAAAGGGGTACGCCTCGTTTGACTACCACATTCATGATTTCCGTGAATCTAAGTTGGTCAAGCTTGATATCCTGCTGAATGGGGAGAGTGTCGACGCTCTAAGCACGCTGACTCATGTTGACAATTCTGTTTCATTCGGGCGGAAAATGTGCGAGAAATTGAAAGAGCTTATTCCTCGCCAGCAGTTTGATATCGCGATACAGGCGGCTATCGGAGCTAAAATTATTGCCCGGGAGACGATCAAGGCAGTACGGAAGGATGTGACAGCCAAGTGTTATGGCGGTGACATATCGCGTAAACGCAAACTTCTTGAGAAACAGAAAAAAGGGAAGAAACGCATGAAGCAGATAGGATCGGTCGAGGTTCCGCAGAAAGCGTTCCTTGCTGTGCTGAAACTCGATTAGGCTCGTCTTGTATCTTTCAGGAGGCTATTGCCTTGTTGCGCTGTAGAGCCGAAACTCAGGTAGATAATAAAATCAAGTATATATGTCAGGATCTGTAACCGAAAGAGGGAACTTCCCTCAATATGTGTTTTATGCGGCAAGGCAGGCTGTCCGCAGACATGCCACCGGTGGAAATGTGCTGATTGCTGCAACGGTGTTGGCGTTTATTTTTGCGAACATCCCGGGGGTAAACGGACTTTACTTCGACTTTTGGACCCAGCCGGTGCGCTTGCAGATAGGGGAGTTCAACATATTCAGTCATGGCGGACACCCTATGACTGTCCTTGAGTTCATAAATGACGCATTGATGGCTGTATTTTTCTTTTCCATTGGACTGGAAATAAAGCGGGAGGTACTTGTGGGGGAACTGTCGTCATTCCGGCAGGCATTCTTGCCTATTGTTGCGGCGGTTGGTGGTATGGTGGTTCCGGTTGCCATATTCTATACTCTTGGAAAAGGGACTGATTACGTGGGTGGAGCGGCTATACCTATGGCCACCGACATCGCCTTTTCCCTTGGAGTCCTTGGCATGTTGGGAAGCCGTGTACCTATATCGCTGAAAATATTCCTGACTACGCTTGCCGTGGTCGACGATATAGGCGGGATCATTGTAATTGCGGTGTTCTATTCGTCTCATATTGAGGTCTCGATGCTGTTGTATGCCTTTGTCCTGCTGGCTGTATTGTTCCTCGGCTCGGTATTCCGTATTCAGAGTAAGATGTTCTATATATCGATAGGTGGTGCCGTATGGTTCCTGTTCCTGAATTCCGGTATCCATTCCACCATTGCCGGTGTCCTTGTCGCGTTCTGTATTCCGGCCACTCCGGTGTTCGAACCGAAGAAATATATTAAGGCTATACGCTCGTCGATTTCCCATTTCAATGCTGCCGATGATGAAAACCTCGATCGGCGTACGATTCTGACCAAAAGCCAGATGGACTGGCTGAAACAGATTGAATCGGCATCCGATAAGGTAATATCTCCGTTGCAGGAACTTGAAGATACGTTACATCCGGTGGTGAATTATATTATAATTCCGTTGTTTGCGTTTGCCAATGCCGGAATTTTCTTGCTCGATATTGAACCGGAAACAATATTTGAAGGAATAAGCCTTGCGGTGATATGTGGGCTGGTAATCGGAAAGTGCGCTGGAATATTCCTCTTTTCATGGGTGGCGGTGAAAATGCGTCTTGCACCGATGCCTGAACTTGCCGATTGGAAAATGATGGCTTCTGTGGCCATGCTCGGAGGAATCGGGTTTACTGTCTCCATGTTTATTGCCAATCTGTCATTTGCCGGAATGGATGGCTCGGGACATGAATTGCTTGAACATGCCAAGTTGGGTATCGTTGTAGGCTCATTGTTGTCGGGAATCGTGGGATTTATTCTGTTACACCGCACATTGCCGGCATCTGTGCCCGATGCCGGTTAAAGTATAGGGGATTATATTGTATTGCCCGTTCCGGTTTCGGAACGTCCGATGCAGAAAAAAGTCAGGATAAATTTTGCTGGTTCACATTTTTATGTTAATTTTGGTGCGTTATGTTAATTGGTTGCGCGCCGAAATTGGTTGCGGCAACAAACAATTACACGGCTTGTTTGTTAACATAATAAAGTTTAATTGCTTGAATAGCAGTTTCCTTGTCGGGATTATGGAGTAAAATTATGAAAAAGTCAACAATCTGGTTTCTGACCATAATAATGGCACTCACGTTCATAGGGCTTCTGTATGTGCAGATAATGTACATGGGTAACATGATACGCATGCGTGACGACCAGTTTGCCGAGGGGGTGAAGCGCAGTCTTTATGCGGTTTCCACCATGTTGGAGCAGGATGAGACCAAGCATTTCCTTGAGGAGGATGTCGCCCGCATCGAGTCTTCGTCCATATATGCCCAATATTCCGACGGAAGTGCACCCCATCTTGACGGAGTGAAATATTCGTTCACGACATCGACCGGAGTGGAGGCTGACCTCACTATAAAAGGCGATGTGAAGCAACTGTCGGAATTGCAGTCAGATAATGTCTCGATGTTTGACCGCACACGGACTATGCAGGAGGTGCTTCGCGGACAGTATCTCTATCAGAAGGGGCTGATCGATGAGGTTATCCTTAATATTATAAGCCAGTCGAGCAACCGTCCAATCGAGGAAAGGGCTGACTCGGCGGTAGTGCGGAATTATCTGAAATCGGAATTTGAAAACAATGGGCTTGATTTGCCGTTTGAGTTTGCGGTTGTCAACCGTAATGGCGTGACAGCGTATAAGACATCCGGCTACGACATGCTGTTCAATGAGCGTGGCGGTATATTTGTCCAGACTTTATTCCCTAATGACCCTGCCAATAAGATAAACTACCTGAAAGTGTATTTCCCTGACAAGAAGAACTATATATTCTCGTCGATCAGGTTCATGATACCGTCATTCATGTTCACCTTTATTCTGCTGGTCATATTTTTGTACACCATTATAATCGCATTCCGGCAGAAGAAGCTGACTGAGATGAAGAATGACTTTATCAACAACATGACCCATGAATTCAAGACTCCTATATCGACCATATCGCTTGCGGCGCAGATGCTTAACGATGATTCCGTGCGCAAGTCATCCAATATGCTGCAACATATCTCGACGGTGATAAACGATGAAACCAAGAGACTGCGCTTTCAGGTGGAAAAAGTGTTGCAGATGTCAATGTTCGACCGTCAGAAAGCTACATTGAAATTGCAGGATGTGGACGCCAACTCGGCAATTGCCAACATTGTCCACACTTTTAAGATTAAGGTTGAGAAATATGGTGGACACATCGAGTCGGAACTGAATGCCGAAGACGCTATCGTCAATGTCGATGAGATGCACTTTACTAATGTGATATTCAACCTCCTTGACAATGCGGTCAAGTACCGCCGGGAAGATGTCTCGCTCTCGCTGGTGGTGACAACATCAAATCTCCCCGGCGACAGGCTTGAGATTACGGTAGGCGATAACGGTATCGGCATCAAGAAAGAGAATCTTAAGAAAGTCTTTGAGAAATTCTATCGTGTCTCTACCGGAAACCGTCATGACGTGAAAGGCTTCGGGCTCGGGCTTGCTTACGTCCAGAAAATGGTCCGTGAGCTTAAAGGCGACATCCGTGTGGAGAGCGAGCTTAACGTAGGAACAAAATTTATAATTATATTACCACTAACTAAAAATTAAACTATTATGGAAGATCGTTTGCGTATTCTATTGTGCGAAGATGATGAGAATCTTGGCATGTTGTTGAGAGAATATCTTCAGGCTAAAGGCTTCAACGCCGATTTGTTCGCTGACGGAGAGAGTGGCTACAAGGCATTCCTCAAAGGCAAATACGACCTGTGTGTCCTTGATGTGATGATGCCCAAGAAAGATGGTTTTGCCTTGGCGCAGGAAATCCGTACTGTCAACTCTGAAGTCCCGGTTATTTTCCTTACGGCAAAGTCGCTGAAAGAAGATATCCTTGAAGGATTCAAGATCGGGGCTGATGACTATATTACCAAGCCGTTCTCCATGGAAGAGCTCGTGTTCCGTATTGAGGCGATTCTGCGCCGGGTGAAGGGAAAGAAAGGCAAGGAGATTACCATGTACAAGATTGGTAAATTCACTTTTGATACCCAGAAACAGGTTCTCATGATTGAGGATAAGGTTACAAAGTTGACCACCAAGGAATCGGAGCTGCTGAGCCTTTTGTGTGCGCATGTCAATGAAATCCTTGAACGGAATTTTGCCCTCAAGACTATATGGATTGATGACAATTACTTTAATGCCCGTAGCATGGACGTGTACATCACCAAGCTGCGCAAGCACCTCAAGGATGATCCGCAGATTGAAATAATTAACATTCACGGTAAGGGTTACAAGCTTATTGCACCTGAGCCCGAGGCTAAGAACAAGTAAAAATACAGTTTCTTCTTTTGCGGAACGGGGTGTGGCTGCAGTTTTCCGGCCATACCCCGTTTCTCTTGTGTGAAAATGCCTGATGGTTTGTGGATCGGTGGAATTGATGGATGCCAATGGATGCTTTTACGGCGTTTTTTTTGATTGCTCAGTAAAAAATGCCGAAAAGTTTTGGCAGTTCCGAAAATATGCTTACCTTTGCATCGCAATTGCGAAAATAGCTCAGTTGGTAGAGCACAACCTTGCCAAGGTTGGGGTCGCGGGTTCGAGTCCCGTTTTTCGCTCAAAGAGTACAATGAAATACAATTGATGGTCGCGTAAGGTATAAATGCGAAAATAGCTCAGTTGGTAGAGCACAACCTTGCCAAGGTTGGGGTCGCGGGTTCGAGTCCCGTTTTTCGCTCTAATCCAATCATTATCGACACTTTGCCGACTATTGATTTATCGTCCGGGTGGTGGAATTGGTAGACACGCTACTTTGAGGGGGTAGTGGCCGTTCGGCTGTGTGAGTTCGAATCTCATCTCGGACACTTTCGTTGAACAATGGTGAAGATGGCATAAATTCAGTTTATGCCATCTTTTTCGTTTATAGAATGTCGTTATGCTTATGGAAAGTGCTCGTGCCTCTTTGTCCGGCAGGATACCGCATTCCCGGGGAATGCTTGCGGTTTCCCCTGTATTGGTCTTTCTTGTGCTTTATCTTGTCGTTTCGGTTGCCGTTGGCGACTTTTATCGTATGCCTATCGCTGTCGCTCTTGTAGTCGCGTCGGTGTGGGCTGTGGTTGTGTATCGCGGCGAGCCGTTGCATCGGCGGGTGGAAGTATTTTCACGGGAAGCCGGAAGCCCCAATGTCATGTATATGATATGGATTTTTATCCTTGCCGGTGCTTTTGCCGAAGTGGCAAAGGCGATTGGAGCGATAGATGCCACGGTAAACCTTGCCGTCGGTTGCCTCCCTTACCGTTTCCTTGTCCCCGGGTTGTTCCTTGCGGCTTGTTTTATATCGTTGTCGATAGGGACATCAGTGGGGACTGTCGTCGCGCTCACACCGTTGGCTGTAGAGTTTGCCCGCGCGGGTGGGGCATCTGAGCCGTTTTTTGTCGCAGTGGTGCTCGGTGGGGCGTTTTTCGGCGATAACTTGTCGTTTATCTCCGACACTACTATTGCCGCAACACGTACACAAGGATGCCGGATGAACGATAAGTTTAAGGCCAATTTGTGGATTGCCCTGCCTGCGGCTCTGATTACTTTGGCGGTGTATGTTGTGCTGGGTACGGATGCCGGGGCGGTGGAGGTGCGTGACGATGTGAATGCATGGCTGGTGCTCCCTTACGTTGTCGTGATTCTGACAGCGGTGATGGGGGTTAATGTGACAGCGGTGCTGATTCTGGGCCTGTTGACGGCTGTGGCAGTCGCTTTGGCTGACGGTCAGGAACTTTTGCAGCTTGCCGGATATATGGGAGCCGGAATCGACTCGATGGGCAACCTTATTATAGTGACACTACTTGCCGCCGGGATGCTGGGTGTGATAAAGGCGATAGGGGGAATAAACTATATATTGCAATGCCTTACTGCGCGCATAAGCGGAGTGCGGGGTGCGCAGGCAAGTATTGCGCTGCTCGTGGGTATTGTCAATTTGTGTACGGCCAACAATACGGTGGCGATAATTACGGTAGGCTCGTTGTCGAAGAGTATCTCCGAACGCTACGGTATAGAGCCGCGCAAGGCTGCAAGCATACTTGACACTTGCTCCTGTATCGTGCAGTGTCTCATCCCCTATGGCGCACAGACACTTCTTGCCGCTGCTCTTGCCGGAATATCACCGGTGGCACCTTTCCCCTACCTGTATTATCCATGGGCTCTCGCTTTCATGGTATTGCTGTCTGTTATGGTTGGCCGCAGTCGTGGCACAGCGCTTGCGTCTTGACTTGTATACGGTTATCCGACTATTAGTCGTTTTAGTTATTTAATACTAATTATGCTGTAGTATCATTGAAGTTTATCTATATTTGTAACCTGTTATTAGAAAATATTAAAACAAAATTCAAAAAAATCGTAATGAAAAAGACATTTAAATTCTTGTTGCTGTTATTGGCAGGGATGTTTTTGCTCCCGTCAACGGTAAAGGCGCAGCAGATGCCTCCGCTGCCGGTCGATACAGCTGTACGTATAGGAAAGCTCCCCAACGGGCTGACCTATTACATACGTCATAATGAATACCCCAAAGGTCAGGCTGAATTTTTTATAGCCCAGAAAGTTGGCTCGATAAATGAAGAGGACAGCCAGCGGGGTCTTGCCCACTTCCTTGAGCACATGTGCTTCAACGGGACAAAGAACTTCCCCGGTAATCAGGTCGTGTCATGGCTTGAATCGGTAGGTGTAAAATTCGGACAGAATCTCAACGCATATACAAGCGTGGATGAAACCGTGTATAATATATCCAATGTCCCCACTGAGCGTGAAAGTGTTCAGGATTCATGTCTGCTTATCCTTCACGACTGGGCCAATGACCTGCTTCTCGCGCCTGAGGAAATCGACAAGGAACGTCAGGTGATCCATCAGGAATGGCGGCGTACCATGGTCGGGCAGATGCGCATAATCGAAAACATTCTGCCCGTGATGTATCCGGGTAGCCGTTATGGCTATCGTTTCCCCATCGGGATCATGGAAGTTGTTGATAATTTCCCCTATCAGGAGCTTCGCGACTATTATGAAAAGTGGTATCGTCCCGACTTGCAGGGAATTGTTGTAGTTGGTGACATAGATGTCGATCGCATCGAGGGCAAGATTAAGGAAATGTTCTCAAGCATCGAAATGCCTGAAAATCCGGCTGAACGCGTGTACTATCCGGTTGAGGATAACAACGGGACTATTTTTGCCATCGGCAGGGATAAGGAACAGAACAACGCTCTTGTATGCATAGATTTCAAGACTGATCCCATGCCTGATTCTTTAAAGGGTACTATGGCTTATCTTGCTCAGAAGTATGTGGTTGAAATGATCACCTCGATGCTTAATTCCCGTTTCAATGATATCCAGTCCAAGCCCGATTCACCGTTTGGTATGGCATCAGCGAGCTACGGTAATTTCTTCCTGGCTAAGACCAAGGAGGCATTGGACATCACCGGTCTTGCTAAGGGCAATGATATAAAACCGGTTCTTGAGGCAGTTTACCGCGAGGTGTTGCGCGCCCAGAGGGGAGGCTTTACGGCTACTGAATATGCGCGGGCACGCAGTGAATATCTGTCACAGCTTGAAAGCCATTATAAGAACCGTAACCAGCGGGAGTCCGGTAACTTTGCACGGGAATATGTACGTCATTTTATTGACAATGAGCCTATCCCCGGCATAGAGTATGAGTACCAGATTATCGGCCTTATTGCCAATCAGATTCCGGTAGAGGCAATTAATGCGACCATGCAGCAGCTTGTTACCGCCGACAATCGTGTGGTAATGGCTCTTCTCCCTGAAAAGGACGATTTTATATTCCCCACTGAGGCTGACCTCGACAGTGTGTTGAAGGCAGTTGATGCCGAGACGATTGAGGCTTATGTCGACAACGTGAAGAGCGAGCCGCTCATTACGGCTCTTCCTGCTCCGGGAGCGGTTGTGAATGAAAGCGTAGACACCCGGTGGGATGCCGTTGAGTGGACTCTCTCGAACGGTGCTAAGGTTATCGTGAAGAAAACGGCATTTAAGGATGATGAGATTCAGTTCCGTGCAGTGGCCAAGGGCGGTACATCGCAGTTTGGCGATGAAAATGCCGCAAGCATGATATTCATGCCGCTTGCATTGCAGCAGTATGGTCTCGGTGATTACAATAACGCCGATTTTGTCAAGTATATGGCTGGAAAACAGGCATCGGTAACCCCGGCATTTTCCGACTATTCTCGGATGCTTACGGGAAAGACCACACCAAAGGATCTCCCTACTCTCATGGAGATTGTATATATGATGTTTAATGGACTGAACATTACTGAGGACGAGTTTGCTGCCCTTCAGAACACCTATATCGGAGTATTGCAGAATCAGGAAGTGAATCCTCAGTACATATTTGGCAAGAAAGTCAAAGAGGCTCTTTACAAGTCACCCCGCAATCAGCAATTAAGCATGGATGTAGTCAAGGCGGCTCAGCGTCAGCAGATTCTTGATATGGCTCATAAGATGCTTGCCAATGCTGCCGACTATACATTCGTGTTTGTCGGGAATGTTGAGCCTGAGACACTTAAACCGCTTGTTGAGCAATATATCGCATCTATCCCAGGTGATGCAAAGACTGCGGTGTCAACTGTGGCCTTGTCTCCGGAACTTGCAATCAATACCGGTAAGGTGACTGATACGTTTATTGCCAAGATGGAGACTCCGCAGACCTATGCTGCAATTCTCTGTTTCGGTGACATGCCTTATACAATCAAGAACCAGAAGTTGGCTTCTATTGCAGGACAGATTCTGAGCGCTCGTCTCATTGCCTCTATCCGTGAAAAGGAAGGTGCTGTGTATTCAATTTGGGCTCACGGAGCAATGGACCGCATATCCAATGAACCGGTTGTAATCCAGTCTACATTCCCCATGAAACCGGAACTTAAGGATAAGGTTCTCGGAATGATTGCAGCAGAGTTTGATGACATGACCCGCAACATTACTCCCGAAGAATTTGCAAAGGTTAAAGAGTTTATGGTGAAGGACATTGTTGAAGGTATGGAAAAGAACCCCAACTGGGCGAGTGCGATTTCCGGTACACAGTTGAACGGCGTTGATACATTCAACAACGCTCTTGAGACTGTCAATGCCATAACCGTGCAGGATGTTAAGGATTTCATGAAACAGCTTCTTGACCAGAATAACTACCGTGTTGTGATACTTGATCCGGAAAAGGCTGAATAGCATTTGGAACGGATTGCTTGATTTATACGTGCGGGTGTGCTTTTTAAGTGCACCCGCTTTTCTGTTTGTCCCGGAATTTGCGTAATTTTACAGCGCCGAATTTAAAATGGTTATCGCTTATGGGTATTTTGGAACTGATGCTGATCGCTGTCGGCTTGTCTATGGACGCGTTTGCCGTGTCCGTAGGGAAAGGATTGTCGGTTAGGCAGCTGAATGCACGTCATGGGCTTAGTGTCGGAATGTGGTTTGGAGGGTTTCAGGCTCTGATGCCGCTTGTGGGATATGGGCTTGGTGCGGCGTTTGCTTCGGTCGTGTCCCGCTTTGACCACTGGATATCCTTTCTGATGCTTGGATTCATCGGTATTAATATGATACGTGAAGCCTGTTCCGGTGACGAGGAGATAAATCCCGATTTTTCATTGAGAACCATGTTTGTAATGGCTGTGGCAACAAGTATCGATGCTCTTGCCGTGGGTATATCTTTTGCCTTTCTTGGGGTGAATATATTGACGGCTGCAGCAGTCATCGGGGTAACCACATTCCTGCTTTCGGTTATCGGGCTTAAGGTCGGTAACATTTTCGGTTGCCGTTACAAGTCCCGGGCTGAAATAGCGGGAGGTCTCATCCTTATTTTTATAGGTGTGAAGATTCTCATTGAGCATCTGTCTGCCTAAAGGCTTTCATCTCCTTGTAAATTGCCTCGAATAATGCCGGACGTATATTGAGCCTGTTGAATGAGGCATTGTTGCGTGACGGGTTTATACGGTTGCACAGGAATATGAATATCAGTTGGTTATCTGGATCTACCCAGAATGCTGTGCCGGTGAAGCCGAGATGCCCGTATGTTGCTGCGGTAGCGAGTCCGGTAGTCGGTGATTTCTCCGGATTCTCTTTGTCAGGCTTGTCAAATCCTAATCCTCTACGGCACGTAGGGCTCTTGTCTGTGGTGAATAGCCTTGTCGTCCTCTCCGTTAATATGCGTCTGCCCCCGTAACTGCCTCCGTTAAGCCACATCTGGCATAGCTTGGCAAGGTCTCCGGCTGTGGAAAAGAGTCCGGCATTACCCTGTACGCCTCCCGATAGGTTTGCTGTCTCGTCATGGACATAGCCGTGAAGTGTCTGCTTGCGTAGGAAACGGTCATTCTCGGTCGGTGCGATCATTTTCTTTCCCCAGCGGCTGAGTGGACGGTATTGTGTCCGGAAAGCTCCGAGTGGAGTGAAAATGCTGTCATTTACCCATTTGTCGTGTGGTATTCCTGTCAGCCGTTGCTCCATATCCATGAGCAGGCAGAAGTTGAGGCAACTGTAGTTGTAGTCTTTTGACGGACGCAATGTTGCGTTATAGATATGGGACATCACGGTATCCGTTGTGGCTGCCGATACGTATAGTCCGTTGGCTGCCTTGATGGTGAATTCCCCTTGGTTTGTTGGCGATGTTATGTCGCGCCTTATTCTTGCCCTGTTGTTGCCGTATGCCCGGTCCTCGATTTTTATCGAATACAGCTTTGAGCGTTTGCGCTTTATTAACGGGGCTTCGTAGGTCGTGGAATCCATCATGAGGCTGAACATGTTAAGTGCGGCAGGCATGCCCGATTCATGGTAAAGCAGTTCTCTGACGGTAATGTCATCCTTGCCGGTGGCGGCAAGTTCGGGAATGTGCTGTGATACACGGTCGTCGAGATTGAACAGTCCCATGTCATAGGCTTTCATTATTCCGGGAAGTGTTCCGGTGGCTTTTGACACTGAGGCAAGGTCGTAGATTGTCTCGTCGGTTACCGGTATCTGTGATATGAAATCGGTTGTACCGTAGCTTTTGTCTATGACGATATTGCCGTTTCTTGCTACAAGGATTTGGCATCCAGGGAATGCTTTTTCCCTTATTGCCTCTTTTATGATTGAATCTGTTTTGTATCCGATTTCAGGATTTATATCTTCCGATAGGGGTGATGAATAGCCGAGGCGGGTCTTGTGCAGTGTCACGCCTGTTCCCATTGGCGCAATGCTTTTCAGGTTTACCGGAAGCGTACCGGTGACATCTATGCCTCCGAACAGGGCCTGTGCGGCATATTCACGCGTATACTCGGTGTCATCGTATGCTATGACAAGTGTCCCGGCATCCGTTAGCGAGTTGCGGAACTTGTTCATTTTATAGGGATTGACAAAGAACACGGGAATGAGGTTTTGGATCGTGGCAAGTTGGGAAAACACATTGCGTGCCCATTGCTTGTCGCTGTACACTCCGGCAATCACGATGTCATGTCTCTTGATGTCGGCAAGTTTTGATGCGCTCAGCAGTGCCCCGTTCGCCGAATAGGCCGATACTTGGGCGTATTTGCCGCAATACTTCGTGAATCTGTTGTCGGGAGTGCTGCCTATGTTGATTACTGCTATTGATTTCCCATCGGCTACTGGCAGTAGGGAGTCACAGTTGTATATTACGGTTATTGATGCTGCTGCGAGCCGTCGGTTGATGGCATCGGCTTGCGGGGAGTTCAGCCGTTTCTTAAGTCCTTCGCTCTCGGTTGGCTTGTAGTTGTCGAGTTTCAGGGCATATTTGTAGGCAAGGATTTTCTTGCATCGTTCCTCGATTGCTTTTGGGGATATTTCACCTGATTTGACTGCCTTTTCTATGGCGGTTATGTCTTGTATGGGTGAACTTGACGACAGCAGTACGTCGGCTCCGGCAAGAAATGCCGCGATGCAATTGTTCCCTTTTGCCGTTGCTCCTTTCATCGAGAGGGCATCGGTAAAAATCAGTCCGTTAAATCCCATTTTGTCACGCAGCAGTGCGGTTGTGGCTTTTGCCGACAGTGACGTTGGCGTGCCGCTGTTGTCGATTGCGGGGACATTGAGATGTGCCGCCATGATTCCCGACAGCCCGGCTGCGATATATTTTCTGAACGGTACAAGGTCTGTAGTGTCAAGCCTGCTCAGGTCGTGTGTCACTGTTGGCAGTGCCTTGTGTGAATCGACTGAGGTGTCGCCATGCCCCGGAAAATGCTTGCCTACCGAGATGACACCGCCATCCTCCAGTCCGCGTGAATAAGCCACTCCGAGTTTGGCGACACGTTCGGGATTCTCTCCGAACGAACGGTAGCCTATAACCGGATTTGCCGGATTGGAATTGACGTCGAGTACGGGGGCAAAGTTGGCATGGATGCCCATTATGCTGCACTCGCGGGCGACCTCTTTGCCGTATTCGTAGAGTAGTCTCTCGTCGCTGATTGCTCCTAAGCCCATGTTGTGAGGGAATCGCGGGGTGTCGGAAATGCGCATTGACAGTCCCCATTCTCCGTCAAGGGTTATGAGCAGGGGAACTTTTGAAATGGATTGTGCGTAGTTTATAAGTGTGGAATATTGGCTGAGGTTTCCTTTGCTGAACAGTAGGCCTCCAACGTGGTTCTGTCTGACGAATCGGCGCAACAGGGCTTTGGCGTCATCAGGTTTGGCTGGATTCACAACCGGAATGAACAGTTGGGCTATGCGCTGTCTCTGTGTCATCGACGAGTACACTGAGTCGACCCACTGGTTTTGCCGTTCGCGGTCTTGACGGTTATGGAGCAGGGTGCTGTTGCCCGACACGTAGGTTGTTGGGACTATGAACAGTAATATGGTAAGTAGCAGTCGGTTCATCGTTTATTTCTCTTTTGTCATGCGTTCTTCGTTTGACGGGTTCAGGCTTTTCCCTTTCATTTTATCCGATTCGAGGTAGTCTAACAGGTCATCATATAGTATCTGCTCGCTCTTGCCGATAATCCGCCCGTTTGTGAACGGTTTCATGTAGTCACCGCCGTTTGCGAGATAGTCGATTGTCGCTATGCGGTATATCCTGTTGTCCTCTATCCGTTGCCCGTTGATTAAGATGCCGGTGCATTTGCCGGTATGGTCGTTGTAGGTGATTTTGACTCCTTTGCTCACTCCGTCCCCGTGGCGTCCTGCCATGACATCCAAGGCTGCTTTGAGATCGTTGCCTTTGAGCTCTAATACCGTGATATGGTTCTCGAACGGCAGCATGGTTATGATCATCCCTTTTGTTATATCTCCTTCAGGAAGGCTGCGGCGTATTCCCCCCTTGTTCATGATTGCAAGGTCGATGTTTGCCGCTGTCAGTTCACTGCCTTTCTGTAACACAAAGTCTGTGACCATGTTCAGCAGGGCAGGCTCTGCTGAATCGAGTGCTTTTGTGGAGGTCGCGACTTTTACGGCCATTAGGGAATCCACTCCGTGGCGGTAGGGCTTGAGGAGCTTTGCGGCATTGTTGTCGATACGTCCGTCAAGTCGGTCGTTTACAGGAATCAGCCTGTAGGATGGCTGCATGTTATCGAGGGCTAAGGTTATTTCCCCGAGGTATCTGCCGCCTTTTCCCGTTTGGACGATAAGGACGGAATCACCGTTGTTATTGGCGACTTTGTATATCGGGCAGTCGGGACTGTCCGGATTGATAAGCGTGTGGCTGTGACCGCCTATGATGATGTCTATGTTTTCGCTGTTGCGCGCTATTTCAAGGTCGCTTGGGGTAGGGGGAGCGCTTTCGTCATATCCCACATGGGTAACCGCTATTATGGCGTCGGCGTTCTCTGTGGCTTTTAGATGTTGGGATGTGGCATTTGCCGTTTTGATTGCGTCGAGATACTTCACGCCGGTGCAGTTCGTCTCGTCTATTATCCCGCTTGGGTTCAGGTTGATGCCTATGATACCTATGCGGCGGCCTGAGTATTCTTTGATTGCGTATGGGACAAACAGCGTTTCGAGTTCTGTCCCGCTCAGGTCATAGTTTGTCGTGATTTTTGTGGCATTTGTTTCTCTGTATTGGCGTGCAAGTGATTCCATGCCGTTGTCAAATTCATGGTTGCCGAGTATCTGCACGTCATATCCGAGTTCATTCATCATCTTGCGTTCTACCTCGCCATTGTACAATGTGAAATACAGTGTTCCCTGTACGGCATCCCCGGCGTCGATAAGCAGCACATTTTCTTCAGCCCCCCTCACGCTGTCGATAAGCACTTTCCGGCGCAGTATCCCTCCACGTCCTTTGTCGTCGGGATCTATCTGGCTGTGCGTGTCATTTGTGTGTAGGATTACAAGCCGTTTCCCTGCGTATTCATGGTTATCGGTCGTGCATGACACTGCTGTTGTGGCTAAGAATATTGCCGCGGCGACGGCGGTTAGTGCCATTTGGGTATGTTTGGGTTTCATGAAGATGAATAATAGTTTTGTCACGAAATTAGCTAATTATATGGGCTGTGTCAAGATATTGTCTCAAAAAATAACTGCCGATTGGTCTCTTTGGATGATTGGATACTGGCTAATGCTTTGAGCAATAGGCTGCTGTGTCAGATGCTGAAAAATAATGCCCGAAAACTTTTGCGGGTAAAAATATTTGTCGTAAATTTGCAGTCGCAAACAGCAAAGCTTTGGCTCCTTAGCTCAACTGAATAGAGCATTTGACTACGGATCAAAAGGTTACAGGTTTGAATCCTGTAGGAGTCACGATCTAATATTTTTTCTCCCTTTTAGGGCTCCTTAGCTCAACTGAATAGAGCATCTGACTACGGATCAGAAGGTTACAGGTTTGAATCCTGTAGGAGTCACAAGGTCATCCGCTTATGTGAATAAGCGGATGATTTTGTTTTGTGTACAACGAAAACCGCCCCCTGTTCACGGCAAGGGGCGGTTTTACGGTGTGATTTCAGAGTACTATTGTCCTGTTATCGTATGGCGATTTTATTGCCGTTTATGATGTAGATACCGCTGTTCTCGATGTCGTATGTGTTATGTCCGGCTTCTACTGTAAGGGTTGTCGCTCTTCCGTCGATGGAATACAGGTTCATCTTGCCGGCTATATCCGAAATGATATGGAGGGTGTTACCTTCGCTCCATATTTGGGTATCGGTAATGCTTTCAATGGATACTGTCGATGATGGGCTGTTTATTGTGGCAGTAACATCCGGCAGCGTATATTCTACATTGCTCTCTGATACGAAAAGGTTGTTTTTGATTTTCATTTCGATAGGCTCGGCTGTCAGGTTTTCAGCTGCAACAACGGGTACGATCATAAGGGCTCCGTCATTCTCCGAGAAATTGGCGTTCTTCGATGAGAAAGCGACTACACGCAGGGAACCGTCCTCTTGCAGTTTGGTGGCGATAGTGTGGGTACGGGCTTTGCGGTCGCTCAGATCAACAATGTATTCTCCGTCCTCTTCTAAGAATGTCAATCCTTCGGGAAGATAGATGTCACATTGGAATGCTGTGTAGGCAGTGCTGTTTTTCAGGCATATTTCAATATCTTTGGTCTCGTTCGCTGCGATTGTGGTCTCGTTGATATAGAGGTAGTCACTGTCGGGTGCGCTCTCTTTCGTGGTGATATTGATGCTTTTTGCCTGTGTAGCCGGGGTTGTTGATGATGACGAGCCTAACACGATGTCGATAATGCCGGTGACGTCGTTGATCGTTATATTCCCGTCTCCCGTGATGTCGGCTGCGGCAACAAGGAAGTTGGCGGGAGTCTCTCCGAGGATATAGCTTACTGTTGTGGTTGCGTCGGCTACGGTCACTTTTTCATCGGTATTGGCGTCTCCTGTTATGAATGATTTGACGGTCATGCTCCATTCTAAATCGTCACAGGGGATTTCCGCATTGTTGTCGTCGACGAGTATGATATTTTTCATCGATAGGGTCAGGACTTGAGGCTCGGCGTTTACAAGGACGGGAATATTGAACAGCACTCCATCACTTCCGGTAAATGCTGCGTTTTTTGAAGAGAATGCCGCGATTCTGATTGCGCCGTCGGCTTGTACCTCTGCCGAGATGGAGTGGGTGCGGGTTTCGCGGCCGGCAAATGTGATGTCATATTCTCCATCGGCTGTTGGAATTTCTAATCCCTCGGGCAGATAGATGTCACACTGGAATGCTGTGATGTTCTTTTCGTTTGTCATGTAAACCGGCAGGTTTGTGACGAGCGTATTGAAACCGACAGTGTCGTTGACGGTAAAGCGGTTTTTCTTTGTGTCGACAACTGTGATTTCTCGCTGGGCGGTATAGCTGGTTTCCCCTATTGTGGCTGTGAAACTTATGGTTGATGAGCCTTCCGATAATGCTGTTACGGCTCCTTGGTTGTCGATTGTCGCGACATTCTCGTTGGAACTGGTCCATGCCGTGTTGTCGAAATATACGGTCTTGGGGGTTACGTTCAACGGCATGACTGCTGTGGCTCCTGCCGCTATTATTGGCATTTCGCTGATGGATATTGATATTCCCTCTTCTACAATGTTGGCAAAGCTGCTCCACACGTTGGCGTTCTTGTAGGCATCAAGGCTGCCGTTGGGGACAAAAAGCGTGACTTGGGTGTCTATCGGTGTCCTGACATTGGGTGCTCCGAATACATCATCGGTTATCGATAGCGGGCTGACGCGCCTTATGTGGAATTCGTGCAAGGAGTCACATGCCTGGAATGCGTAATCCGATATGGATGTTACTCCTTCGGGAATATACACTGATCGCAGCTTCCTGCAGGCATTGAATGCATATACATCCAGTGTTTTGATTGAATTTGGCAGTGATATTTCCTCGATGGCTGTTGCGGCAAATCCGCGGTCGAATATTGTCGTAAGGTTTGCCGGTAATTTGACTGATACCAGATCGGCACAGTTGCAGAATGTATATGCCTCGATTGTCGTTACTTTTTCCGGTATTATAACTGATTTTAGCTTTGTCCGGTAGAATGATTTGGAGCCTATCTGCTCTAATGTCTCCGGGAAGTTTATCTCCGAAAGGGCATGGCAGTTGTCAAACGCCAGATCGGGGATTGCGCGTAAGGAATCGGGTAATTTTACGCTCACTAACGATTCGCATGCGTTGAACACGCTGTTGCCTAATGTCGATACTGAATCCGGTATTTCTATTGACAGTAAACTGGTGCAACCTTTGAACGCGTATTCCCCGATTTGTTTTAATGTATTTGGTAGGTTTATCGTTTTTAATTGGGTGCTGCTTGTGAATGCACGGCTTCCGATTGCGGTGACGGTATATGTTACGTTGTCGTATGTAACACTTTCCGGGATTGTGATTGAAGTTGCGGAGCTGTAATCTTTGTTGACTTCTACCGCCTTTGCTTCATTATCGGTTACTTCGTACTCAATTTCTTCCACCGTGAATACGGTTGCATTTGCTGTTGCCCCGATCACGGCAAGCATTGTGGCTAAAAGGCTTTTTTTGAACATAATTGATTAAATTTGTGTCGCTTCAGGCCCTTTAGCAACGGGTTAAGTTTATGGTTAATAAACAAGAGCGTGGACCTGTCTCGTTTCTATTACCGTTCTGGGGCTTCTGGACTCGCCTGAGTGAAGTAATAGAAAGATCTGCCCACGCCCAAAGAGGTATATCTGTAACACGCACCTATTCCTGTTTGATGGGAATAAATGCGTGAGATATATCACTATGGAGGTGAGCGTCTTTATCTATTATCCTTCACTCGAAATTTGTCCAGAATTTCAGAACAGGATAATGAAGCAAACGCTCATCTTTTTATCTTGATATTATTGCTGTCACCGCCGTGACTTGGATTGCTGCAAATTTAGTCACAAATCTTGTATCCTGCAATTTTTTAGAGTTTTATCCGCTTTCCCCGGCTGTTGCGCTGTCGGTGGATCGTGTTGGGTTCTTGCTGCGCTTTTGATGTTAATGATGTCAATGAACTCACTGTGGTAGTGGGTGCAAAGTTAACATCCGGCATTTGTGCCTGATATGCGATCCTGTCACTCTTGCGTAATTTTAGAATGATATGGATGAGGAGATGTTTAGTGTTATGGCTTGGTCTATGCCCGATTTTGATACTGGAGACGTTATGCCGTATGTGGCATCGGTCGAGAGGGAATATTTGTATCCGCTGATTTCATATCCTGCACTCGCTCCTATACTCATTTCGTCGGAAATGCTCCATTCGGCTCCTGTCGATATGCGCCCTGTCGCATTGCCGCTGCCGGCATCGATTGACCGCCCTGAGGATTTCAGCCTGAAATTCTTGTAGAATCCGCCTGCCGCTTCTGCCATGATATTGACAGTGGAGCTTATGGGCATATGGAATGACGCCGACAGTTCTCCGCCGACTGAGTTTAAGGGTGAAATGTATATGTCGGCATTTTCTCCCGCTAAGAAAACGGGAGTGCTGCGTATCGCTAATTTTGCTCCCGCACTCCATCGGTCGCTGATTGGCACGTCACCTTTGATGCCGGTGGATAATGCCGTCCTCTGGTGTATTGTCTTGTTCCCGACGTGGATTGCATTGAGGTGGAACAATAATCCCGTTTCTAAGGAAATGGCGGGGTTGGTGGCTGATGTCCCTGATGTTCGTGTGTCGGATACATGATGGCTTGGTCGCTTGCCGCCTGAAATAATGTCTCCGAGATAGTAGCCGGCCTGTGCTGCAAGTACTCCGATTCCCGCGCCTGCGACAACATCACATGGCAGGTGTCGGCGATCGATGACACGTTGCATCGCTACTCCCGATGCGAAAGCGTATGCTCCGAGCGTGTACCACGGTGAACGCCATCCCAATTCCCTTGCCGTCACTGTCGCTCCGAGAAATGCCCACGCCGAATGTCCTGATGGGAATGACCGCATGTCGCTGCCGTCGGGGCGTGGATACTTGCTGCTCCGTTTTATTGACTCGACAGTCCCGGCCATGATAACTGTGCCTATGGCATGGGAAACGGCCATCACTCCCCATGATGAGCGTGTTGATACGCCAAATGCTTTCATTATCCAGGGAAATGCAAGCGGAGCATATTGGGCGGCATCGGCTAATCCTGTACCCGGATCTCTGCTGTAGCGGCTTGGGACGATATTGTCGTCCATTGTCCATCTTGAGATTGCACCTATAGCCAGTGCCCCTGCCCCGGTTGCCGTTGTTGTAAGCCATCGGGAGCTTTCGGCACGGGAAAATGGTGCATACTTGTGGCGTGGGATGGAATCTTGTGCCGATATGCATTGGATTGTGCCCGACAATAATGCTATGAGCAGGACAACTATTTTTTTTCGCATGACGCAAATATAGCCAAATAATTTTATTCCTTGCATACAGAAAGGCACAACACCGCAATGAAACAGTGTCGTGCCCTTGGTTTTATGGCTCTGATTTTGTATCGGACCGGTGTATTAAATGATGCCTTGTGCCATCATTGCCTTTGCGACTTTCATGAAGCCTGCCACATTTGCTCCTTTCACGTAGTTGATGTAGCCGTCCTCCTGTTTGCCGTAAAGCTCGCACTGGTGATGTATTTCGGCCATGATGCCTTTGAGCTTGGCGTCTACTTCGGCTGCACTCCATGACAGCTTCTGTGAGTTCTGTGCCATCTCAAGGCCTGAAACCGATACACCTCCGGCATTTGCTGCCTTGCCGGGCGCATACAGTATCTTGGCTGCGAGGAACTCTTTGATTGCCTCGGGGGTGGAAGGCATGTTTGCTCCTTCCGATACGGCGAAACATCCGTTGGCGAGAAGCGCGCGTGCGTCATCACCGTCGATTTCGTTCTGGGTTGCCGATGGCATTGCGATGTCACATTTTACGTGATGCCAGGGGCGTTCTCCTTCAAAGTACTGGCATCCGTATTCTTCTGCAAATTCCTTGATGCGGCCGCGGTACACGTTCTTGAGCTTGAAGATATAGTCGAGTTGCTCGCGTGAAAGACCTTCGGGAACATAGATCGAGCCGTTTGAGTCGCTCATCGATACGACCTTTGCACCGAGCTGGAGAAGCTTGTCTGCGGTATAGGTAGCAACATTTCCTGAGCCGGAGATGGCAACTTTCTTGTCCTTGATGTCGATCCCTTTGGTGGCAAGCATATTGAGCAGGAAGTAGACATTGCCGTAACCGGTAGCTTCAGGTCGCACGAGTGAGCCGCCGAATTCAAGCCCCTTGCCTGTGAATGTGCCTGTGAATTCACGGGCCATTTTTTTGTACATTCCGTACATGTAGCCTACTTCTCGGCCTCCTACGCCTATATCTCCTGCGGGGACATCGGTGTCCGGACCGATGTGCCGCCACAATTCGGTGATGAATGCCTGGCAGAATCTCATTACCTCCATGTCACTCTTGCCACGTGGAGAAAAGTCTGATCCTCCTTTGCCGCCGCCCATGGCGAGGGTGGTGAGTGAGTTTTTGAATGTCTGCTCGAAAGCAAGGAACTTCAATATGGACAGGTTTACCGATGAGTGGAAACGTATTCCTCCTTTGTACGGACCTATGGCATTGTTATGCTGCACGCGGTAGCCCATGTTGTTCTGCACCTTGCCTTTATCGTCAACCCACGATACTCGGAAAGTGAAAATGCGGTCGGGTATACAGAGACGTTCAATGAGATTATAGCGGTCAAATTCGGGGTGCTCGTTATAGGTGTCCTCGATTGTGCTTAACACCTCTTCTACTGCCTGAATGTATTCGGGCTCATTCGGAAAACGACGTTTCAGGTCGTTGATGACTTCAGATGCTTTCATAAGATAGTCTTTTTGATGTTATGGTTGTTTGGTTATAATTGTTTCAGTATTGTGATTTTGTTTGGTGCAAAGATATAACTAATTATTAGTTTTTGCTAACATTTTTCAATTTTTATCGCAAAAAAGTTGTTTTTTTCTTGAATTTGATTCCTTTTGATGGATTTTTGATATAATCTGGCTGTGCGCGTGAATAAAAATGGGCTGTGATTACGACACAGCCCGTTGCTATAAAGAAATGTTATGAAGCATATTGTTTTATCTCAAGCGTAGTTTCTGTCCCGGTTTTATCTTCGTTGTTGTCTTTATACCGTTGAGGCGGCATATCTGCTTGACGGTAACACCGTTCCGCGCTGCTATCTTGCTTAGGGAGTCACCCCGGCGTACACGATAGCTTGTCGTCTGTTTGTTCTTCTTTTTGGCGTTGCCTTGGTCGGCAAGGTATTTGTGTGAACGCGGCTCATAATCTCGGGCATATTTGTACGTGTTCTTGTCAAATGTGTATGTGTCGGTATGAGTCGTCTGGTTCTTGAAGTCGAATATGGCCGCCGGATTGATTGCATACCCCATAAAGCGGGTCTCGAAATGCAGGTGAGGACCTGTGCTGCGGCCCGTATTTCCGCCTAATGCAATCGGGTCGCCGGCCTTCACGTATTGGTCCGGCTCGACAAGGAATTTGGAAAGGTGTCCGTAGACGGTTTCAAGTTCATTGGTATGACGTATCACTACATAGTAGCCGTAGCCTCTGCGTTGGTACTTGGTCAGACGCACTTTCCCGTCAAATGCGGCACGGATAGTGTCACCTGTCTGTACTTTCAGGTCGATCCCTTTGTGCATACGGCGGAAACGGCGACGCCAGCCGTATGGCGATGTGACATAACCGGGATGTGGCATTGCGAAGTTGCTTACATCGATGGCGCGCGTCTGTGGCACAACTGCATTCTTGTAGCAGTTTACGCTTTGGCTGTCCCATCCTTCGGTATATATGTCGAGTTCGGGTTCTTCTTCCTCTTTGAAGAGGTTGTCAAGGAATTGTTCGGTGTCTTCTACCTTGATCTGGTCTCCGATGGTTTGTTGCTCGGCGATTAGGTCACGGTGTTCTGCCGCATGTGACGCAGGAAGCCTGTAATCCTGTGCGTTGGATGACAGCCAGCTCCCTAATGCAATTGATGCGATTGTGAATAATCTTGATATATTTGATAAAAGCATCAGTCAGTATTCTCTTGTTGGTAAGGTCGTAATGTTTAGCTTTTTTTTGCTGTTTTCTGATAAGTCTTTCAAATTTAATGCTTTTCCGTCAAATGATGAAAAATTACATGGATAAAAAATCTGAATAAGTAGCTTTGCCGGTGTGGAATTGGCTGTAATGCCTTGAAATACAAAGAGTGATGTATAAATATGTTATAAAACATATTTCGCGCGAATGGCTCCCGCCCGGTATTGAATGGTTTAAATAAGTGTTAATCAGCTTATGCGTCCCCAGTCGATGGTTTTCTCGAATATTGCTGAAAGTTGAGGCCGCAGCATCAGGTTGTCGGGATGTGATAGGTCGGGGTCTGTATCGAGGATTTTTTCGGCTGATCCGCGGGCGAGTTGGATAATCTGCCCGTCGGTCGCAAGATTGGCGATGTGAAGGTCAAACGCTATCCCGCTCTGCATCGTTCCCTCCATGTCGCCGGGCCCTCGCATTTTCAGGTCGGCTTCGGCGATCAGGAAGCCGTCGGTGGTCGATGTCATGATTTCAAGGCGCTTGCGTGTCTCTTTTGCGATATTGTATTTGGTCATCAGTATGCAGTAGCTCTGTCCGTCGCCTCTGCCCACACGCCCGCGCAGCTGGTGTAGTTGCGACAGCCCGAAACGTTCGGCATTCTCGATTACCATTGTCGTTGCATTGGGGACGTTTACTCCAACCTCTATTACCGTAGTGGCAACGAGAATGTCGGCCTGATGGCAGGCAAACAGATTCATCTGATGCTCTTTTTCCGACGGCTTCATTTTGCCGTGGACGTATGCGACTTTATACATCGGGAATGTCTCGCGTATCAGTTCATATCCTTCTTCAAGACACCGCAGGTCGAGCTTTTCATTCTCTTGTATCAGCGGATAGACGATGTAGACCTGCCGTCCTGATTTCAGTTGCCTGCCTATCGATTGGTATATCGCGTTTCGCTGGTTGTCATATCGCAGTAGTGTTTCTACCGGTTTGCGCCCGGGGGGGAGTTCGTCGATGACCGATACGTCGAGATCGCCGTAGACGGTCATGGCAAGTGTCCTCGGTATTGGGGTCGCTGTCATGACAAGGATATGTGGTGGGGTGAAGTTTTTTTTCCATAAGCGTGCCCGTTGTGCTACTCCGAATCGGTGCTGTTCGTCGATGACTACAAATCCGAGGTTCCTGAACTGTACATTGTCCTCGATTACTGCATGGGTGCCGATGAGGATGTGCAGTGAGCCATCCTCAAGTTGGTCATGTATGATGTCCCGTTGCTTTTTCCCGGTGGAGCCGGTGAGCAGTTTGACATTTATCCCTATCGGGGCGACCATTTGCGATATCGTTTCATAGTGCTGGGTGGCAAGTATCTCGGTCGGGGCCATCAGACACGCCTGCGTGCCGTTGTCTATTGCGATGAGCATGCACAATAGGGCAACGAGTGTTTTTCCGCTACCCACATCCCCTTGCAGCAAGCGGTTCATTTGCCTCCCGCTGCCCATATCGGCTCTTATCTCCTTTATGACACGTTTTTGTGCCCCGGTCAGTTTAAACGGGAGACACTGCGTGTAGAATGTGTTGAAATAATGGCCTATGCGTGGGAATCTGAATCCGTTGAGTGCGGCTGTGCGCCGGCGTGAATATCGCAGTATGTTTAATTGGAGGTAGAACAGCTCCTCGAATTTTAGCCGTAGTTTGGCACGTTGGAGTGTGTTGTTGTCCTTTGGGCTGTGTATGTTGACGAGTGCATCACGCAGGGGCATCAGGTTTAGCCCGGTGATGATATTCTCCGGCAGACTTTCTTTGATGTGCAATGTTGCGGATAGAGCTGTTTGCACCCATGTGAATATGGTGCGTGATGAAATTCCCCGGTTGCGTAACGTCTCGGTCAGCGGATAAACTCCTCTCAGCCCTTGTGTCGCGGTAACGGATGACGGTGAGTCTATCTCGGGGTGGACAAGACTCCATCGCCCGTTGAACTCTGTCGGTTTGCCGAATAGGATATACTCATTGCCGGTACGATAGGCATCCTTTATCTGTCGTATGCGCCTGAACCACACGACTTCAATCGTCCCAGTCCCGTCGCTGAATAATCCTGTCAGTCTTGTCTTTGCCCCTTCTCCATGGATGGAGAAGGTTATGAATTTTCCTTTGATCTGGACTGCCGGCATCTCTCCGTGCAGGGAACTGATCGGGTAGATGGTGGTGCGGTCAATATAGTTGGAGGGGAAATGGTAGAGCAGATCATAGTAGCTGCGTATGCCGAGCTGTTTGTTCAGCAATTCGGCTCGAGCCGGGCCTATTCCTTTGAGAAACTTTATGTCAGTGTTGCGTAGACGGTTCATCGTTCTCTAAGGTATATCGATGCTATCTCGATGTCATGGGGCAATGTTATCTTGATATTGCATGAGTCTCCGTCGACAATGTTTATGTCATCGTAGCCGGCGGCTTTCATTACCGACGCGTCATCGGTAAACGTTTCCTGGTAGGGTAGCGAGTATGCATTGATGAGGTGGTCGGCACGGAATGCCTGAGGAGTCTGGACGGCACGGAACAGCGTACGGTCGACGGGAATTGAGCTGCCGTCAGCCGATACCATCCGGAGCGAGTCGGTTACCTGAATGGCGGGTATCGCTCCTGATTGTTTTCCGATGCCGCCGATGACTGAAGCCATAAGCTCCCGGCTGATGAGCGGACGGGCCCCGTCGTGTACCGTAATTATATCGGCGCAATTGTCCGGAATGGTGTTTATGGCATTCTTTACCGATTGCCATCGGGTGTTTCCGCCCTCGATTGTAATGGGGGATGAGAATTTGTAGGCGTCGCACAGTTCATCCCATAGTCCTTTGTGCCCGCTGCTGATTACAAGTAGGATGTTTGATCCGGGTAATGCCTGGCGCATGTTGTCTATGGTGCGCATCAGTACCGGGCGGTTGTCGAGAATGCAGTATTGTTTCGGTCTGTCGGCACCGAAACGGCTGCCGCTCCCTGCTGCCACGATTATATTGTAGATTCTGCGGTTGTCCATCACTACAAAGTTACGTAAAATGATAAAAAAATAAAAGGAACATCATCGCAATGTTCCTTTTATGATTTCCAATAGGTACAATTTCTAAGGTAAAAAAGATTGTTTTAGGTTTGTGCGGCAAAGTTGACCCTTTTTGCCGGACTGACCAAATTAATTTATATGTTTCTAAACATGTTTTTGCTTTTTGATACCTGGGACATGGGGTTTGATGCAGTATTTAACCTTTGAAGGTGTCAAGTTGTAACTTGTCCCCGTCAAATACCGCAAAAGAAAAGTGGTGAATCCAGTCTCCGAGTATTATCATGCGTGAGACGGCTGTCAATTTGTAATCGAGCAGGATGTGCCTGTGTCCGAATATGAAATAATCGATGTCGGGATGTGTGGCGAGATACTCTCGGGAGAATTTGATGAGGCTTTCATTTGCTTCGCCTGTGAATTGTGGCATCTCCGCCGAGAAGTTCCTGCTGTGGGATGACCATCGGTGGGCAAACGGAACGGTCCATCGGGGGTGTATTGCGGCAAAGAGCAGTTGGCAGAAACGGTTGCGGAAGATTGAGCGGATAAGGCGGAACCCGAAGTCCGCTTTGCCGAGTCCGTCGCCGTGTGACAGGAAAAAACGCTTCCCCTCTATTTCTGTTTCCATGTATCCGTCCACAATTCTGATCCCTATTTCCTTTTGCAGGTAGTCAAAGAGCCAGATGTCATGATTACCGATGAACCACACTATCTCCACGCCGGAATCGGCAAGGTCGGCAAGGGCTCCGAAAAAACGGGTATATCCGCGGGGAACGACAGTACGGTATTCGTACCAGTAGTCAAGGATGTCACCGAGAAGATACAGGGACTTTGCTGATCCCTTTATGGAATGGAGCCAGCGTACAACTCGCCGCTCATAGTCAAGCGGATTGTCAAGGTAGGTTGCACCAAGATGGAGGTCTGATATGAAATAGGTGAGGTTCTTCATGGTAATATGGCGATCGGGCTGTTTAAAGGAATCCGAGGTCGAGTTTGGCTTCTTCACTCATCATTTCCTTGTCCCATTCCGGCTCGAATACGATGCGGATGTCGACGCTTTTGATTCCGTCTATGCTTTCAAGTTTTATGCGTGCGTCATCGACTATGAAATCAGCCGCAGGACAGTTTGGTGCGGTAAGCGTCATGTCTATTTTGAGTTCTCCGTCGTCGTTAAGGTCGATGTTGTATATCAGCCCCAGATTGTATATGTCTACCGGTATTTCTGGATCATATACGGTCTTGAGCATCGAGATTATTTTTTCCTCTGTATTCAGTCTTTCTTCTGCTTCCATAATGTTGCAAAGGTAAGCAAAACAATTTACAATCATCAAATGTATTTATATAAAAGCGGAAGTGCCGGATTTTTTTGAATGAATGGACGCATGTGGAACTTTATACCACAAATGGTGCATATATTTCAAAATTTTGTAATATCTTCGCAAAATGGAAATTCTTAAATAATCAAATAATTATGAAATCTGTTAAACGTTTAGTCGCTGCCGTAGTGATGATTGCAGCGTTGACTGTGCCCGCAGCGGCTCAGATCTCCTTTGGCCCGAAAGTGGGTGTCGCTGTGAATGATCTCAAGTTCAGTGAAGATGTAATCTCGTCTGACAACCGTGCCGGATTTACCGGTGGTCTCATGCTTGAAGTGATGTTGCCTATAGCCAATCTCGGTGTTGATGCATCGGTGATGTATGTTCACCGTTCTGTCGATGTGCTGGCTGCTGACGATGGGGCTTACCAGAAAGTTATATCGGATAAGAGCCGTGACTATATCGAGGTGCCCATTAACCTGAAGTGGAAAATAGGTATGCCTATTGTGGGGAATATCGTTACTCCATATCTCTTTACCGGTCCGAGTTTCTCTTTCCTTACAAGCAAGAAAGCCATTGCCGAAGCCTACAAGAACAAATCGTTTGACATGGCATGGAATTTCGGTTTCGGAGTGCAGGTGTTGGGTAAGATTCAGGTTGGCGCAAGCTATGGGCTCGGGTTGACTAAGGCTGTCCAGGCTACTATTGACGATGAGATCAACCCTGTTGACATTGATGGTAAAAACCGCTATTGGACGATAACTGCCGCTTACCTGTTCTAAGATAGGGCAGTCGGAAAGCTATATAGGCCGCCGATGACAACCGTTGTCAATTGGCGGCCTTTTCTGTCAACTGTCGGAAAGGAGACCGAGTGCATTGCTGCGACCGATGATGTCTCCGACAATATCGTTGGGCGTTGCAGGCGGGACTCTGTCACCGTTAACGGTAATGTATCCGGTCTCGATCGTGACGAGGTTACGGGCATAGCAGAGTCCTTGGTAGGCTCCTTCAAGATAAGGGCAGGAGGGCGATTCCTTACCTACGGTGTTGTAGTAATGATACAGCATCGACGATATATAGCGTGTCACGGCTTCCACATGCTCCTGTGCATGTCCGTCTTCCGGAGGATTGGTGTTGGAAAGGAATGTGACAAGGGAATACAGCGCTGAGGAATACAGCGACAGTAGCGACTGGTTGATTGCCGCGGAGGTATTGCTGTCGACGGTTATTTGCAGAATCACCATGATGGCTGTGGCGTAGGCGTCATGGAGCTGTCCTGCCGAAATTAGCGCGTTGCAATGGCATGATGCGGCTATCGACATGACCGTAATTTCCTGTAGGCTCGGCCGGCATGAGTTTATTTTCTGTTGCCATTCATTGTAGGCAGTGGCAAGGGCTTCTCCTGAAAGGAGTACGGCATCGTGGATGTTGTCGCTGTCAATTAAGGCATTTGCTTCCTTGACGTTGTCCAATATATGTTCAGACGTGTTCATGAAGTGATAATTATGATTGCAAATTTACGGAATTTCATTGGGAAATTATTTGCGGGAGGCATGGGAATGCGTTAACTTTGTGGCTAACTTTGACTACTAATTAACCACACTTAAAGTCATTATCAAGCAATGAACAGCAACAGTCTTGTTTCCATCTCCGACATTTCAAAGGAGGATATACTATGCTTGCTTGAGCGGGCACGGTACTTTGAGGAGCATCCCGATCACAAGATCCTTGACGGACGTGTAGTGGCGACATTGTTCTTTGAGCCGTCTACTCGTACAAGGTTGAGTTTTGAGACCGCAGTGAACCGTCTGGGCGGGCGCGTGATAGGTTTTTCGGACGCAAGTACGACCAGCTCGTCAAAAGGGGAGACACTGAAGGACACCATAAAGATGGTGAGCAACTATGTCGACCTTATCATTATGCGGCACTACCTTGAAGGCGCGGCACGGTATGCGACCGAAGTGACGGATGTCCCGGTTATCAATGCCGGTGACGGAGCCAATCAGCACCCGTCGCAGACAATGCTTGACCTGTATTCGATCTACAAGACCCAGGGAACGCTTGAAAACCTCACTATAACAATGGTGGGCGACCTTAAATACGGACGTACGGTGCATTCGTTGCTCATGGCAATGCGTTATTTTAATCCTACATTCCGTTTCGTCGCATGTGAGGAATTGAGAATGCCTGCCGAGTATAAGGATTTCTGTGACAAGAATGGAATCAGATACAGCGAGCATACCGATTTCTCTGCCGATGTGATAAATTCATCGGATATTATCTATATGACACGTGTACAGCGCGAACGCTTTACCGATATTATGGAGTATGAGAAAGTCAAGAACCTTTACACGCTCCACAATGCCATGCTTGACGGTTCACGCGACAATCTGCGCATACTGCATCCGCTTCCACGGGTAAACGAAATTGACTATGACGTTGATGATAACCCCAAGGCATATTATTTCCAGCAGGCCCGGAACGGGCTTTATGCACGTCAGGCCATTATATGCAAAGCATTAGGTATCGATATTCTTAAAGAAGCACAGAAATGAATACATGCAAGAAAGAACTCGCCGTTGCCGCGTTGCAGAACGGTACTGTAATCGACCACATCCCGTCGTCGGTACTATTCAAGGCCGTGAAGATTCTTGGAATAGAAAAGTTGCAGACTCATGTCACTATTGGCAACAATCTTGATAGTGAGAAATTGGGTTCAAAAGGGATCATAAAGGTTGCCGACGTGTTTTTCCCTGAAACTACGCTCAACCGCATAGCCCTTATAGCCCCGAGTGCAAAGGTTAATATCATACGCGACTTTGAGGTGGTGGAAAAGCATCAGGTCTCGTTACCGGAAACGATTGTCGGGATTGTAAGGTGCAATAATCCCAAGTGTATCACCAACAATGAGCCGATGAAAACACGGTTTGAGGTTATCGACCGCGATGACGTGACTATACGTTGCCACTATTGCGGGCATTGTGTGAACAGTAAGGATGCCCAGATAAGTTGACATGAAGCAGAGCTGGAAACCGGGAACGATGATATATCCCTTGCCGGCAGTGCTGGTGAGCTGTTGCGGGCTTGACGGTCGCAGCAACCTCATTACGGTGGCATGGACCGGGACAGTGTGTACCAATCCTGCCATGTGTTATATATCAGTTCGTCCCGAACGTTACAGCTATGCTCTGATTAAGGAGTCGATGGAGTTCACCATCAATCTCACCACTGCCGGTATGGCTCGGGCTGTCGACTGGTGTGGGGTCAGGTCGGGAAGTGAATACGACAAGTGGAAAGAGACCGGACTGACACCTGTTGCAGGAGAGAAGGTCAGCTGTCCCTATGTTGCGGAATCGCCTTTGAGTATAGAATGCCGGGTCAGGGAGATTGTGAGGCTCGGAAGTCACGACATGTTCCTCGCTGAGGTGTTGAATGTGCTTGCCGAGGAGGACTTTATCGATTCGGGGACAGGTGCCTTTGACTTGGGAAAGGCCGGGCTGTTGAATTACAGTCATGGTGCATACTATGGTCAGGGAGAGAAGATCGGGCGTTTCGGATGGTCGGTCATGAAGAAAAAGAAATAATTAAGGATAAATACAATTTATGGAAAGAGACAACAGGATTTTTGACATTATCGGGCGTGAACATCAGCGTCAGAAGAAGGGAATTGAACTTATTGCTTCAGAAAACTTTGTGAGCGAGCAGGTTATGCAGGCTATGGGATCGTGTCTGACCAACAAGTATGCCGAGGGCTATCCCGGACACCGTTATTATGGCGGTTGTCAGGTAGTCGACGAGGCTGAGCAGTTGGCGATCGACAGGTTGAAAGAAATATTCGGTGCAGCATACGCCAATGTACAGCCCCATTCTGGCGCACAGGCCAATATGGCAGTGTTCATGGCATGCCTCAAGCCGGGTGACAAGTTCCTCGGGCTGAATCTTGCCCATGGCGGTCATCTGTCGCATGGCAGCCCTGTTAATTTCTCGGGTCTTATGTTCCAGGCTCTTGAATATAATGTGAAAGAGGATACCGGACTTGTTGACTATGAACAGATGGAGGAGGTCGCACGCCGTGAACGCCCCAAGCTGATTATTGGTGGGGCAAGTGCCTATTCCCGTGAGTGGGACTACGCACGTATGCGCCGTCTTGCTGATGAGATAGGTGCTATTTTCATGGTGGATATGGCTCATCCGGCCGGTCTCATTGCAGCCGGATTGCTTGATAACCCCGTGAAGTATGCCCACATCGTGACTTCTACCACCCACAAGACATTGCGCGGACCGCGAGGAGGTATCATCCTGCTCGGTGAGGATTTCGAGAATCCGTGGGGAAAGAAGACTCCGAAAGGCGTTACCCGCATGATGTCATCACTGCTTGATTCGGCTGTTTTCCCCGGTGTACAGGGAGGTCCGCTCGAACATGTCGTAGCCGCCAAGGCTGTTGCATTCGGTGAGGCTCTCCAGCCATCCTATAAAGAATATCAGGCGCAGGTGAAGAAGAATGCCGTAGTCATGGCTCAGGCACTTGTCGATAAGGGTTACAAGATCATATCGGGCGGAACGGATAACCACTGTATGCTTGTCGACCTACGCACCAAGTTCCCCGAACTGACCGGTAAGGTTGCGGAGAGAGTGCTTGTTGAAGCCGATATTACTGCCAACAAGAATATGGTGCCGTTTGACAGCCGCTCGCCGTTCCTGACATCCGGAATACGTCTCGGCACACCTGCCATCACCACCCGTGGGGCAAAAGAGGATCTGATGGGCGAAATTGTTGAGATGATCGATACCGTACTGTCTAATCCCGAAGATGAAAAGGTTATTGCGTCAGTCCGTGAAAAAGTGAACAAGACGATGGCCGATTATCCCATGTTTGCCTACTAAAGTCAATTATGTACCGATACTGACGAGGGGCGCGAAATTTTTCGCGCCCCTCGTCGCTTTATGTGAATTTTCTAATCGGAAGAAGTTTCATAAGAAGTGTGCTCCCCTAAAGTTACGATTGTTCCCATGGTATTGGTGGTGGGGATTTGGGGAAATGCGGGAAAGATGGTAACTTTGCGGTATGATGGTATTGTATCGTATATATCAGGTATTAGTGATGATTCCGGTGCTGCTTGTGGCAACGGTGTTGACCGCCACGGTTACCGCTGTGGGGAGTATCCTCGGTGGCGGACGGTGGTGGGGTTATTATCCCGCCCATCTATGGGCACGCCTGTTCTGTCTGATGACTTTCGTCAAAGTAACGGTCAAGGGAGGTGAGAATATCGGCAAGGATACTTCATACGTGTTTGTCGCCAATCACCAGGGGGCGTACGATATATTTGCCGTATATGGCTATCTCGGCCATAATTTCAAGTGGATGATGAAAAAGAGTCTTGAGAAGATTCCGCTTGTGGGGTATGCGTGCAAGAAAGCGGGGCATGTGTTTGTCGACAATACATCGCCTGCAGCGGTGAGACGTACGATGGAGGTTGCCGAGAAGCAGCTGGGCGGAGGTATGTCGGTTGTGGTGTTTCCCGAGGGCTCACGGTCATTTACCGGGAAGATGCGGAAGTTCAAGCGAGGGGCCTACCAGCTTGCGGTGGAGTTCGGGTTGCCGGTTGTGCCGATAACGATCGACGGGGCGTTTGAGGTGATGCCGCGCACTGCCAGGTTGCCCAAGTGGGGACATATACGCCTGACAATCCATAAACCTGTCGAGGCGCCGGATGGGGGACATGACTTGCAAAGCCTTATGGAGGGTACATATAATGTGATTAACGGGGCATTGCCTGAGCGTTACCGGTAAAATTCCCCCGAAGAGAACAATTTCAGGTATTACGATGTTATAATGGGAGTGGCATGTCGCAAGAGTTGACATTTTGTCACGTGACATGACATGCTGGGGAATTGGCACGGATTGTGCTTATTCAATAACTGAATCGATGAATAAAATTCAAACGAAATAATTAATAAATAACTAAAACCTCAGAAATTATGAATATTAAACCATTGGCCGATAGGGTGTTGGTTAATCCCATCCCCGCCGAAGAAGTGACTGTTGCAGGTATCATCATCCCTGATTCAGCAAAGGAAAAGCCCTTGAAAGGCACTGTGCTCGCAGCCGGTTGCGGAACAAAGGACGAAGAAATGGTGGTAAAGGAAGGTGACAAGGTGCTTTATGGCAAATATGCCGGTACAGAAGTCGAATTTGACGGACAGAAATACCTCATCATGCGTCAGAGTGACATTTTGGCAATCATCAATGACTAATATTTTAAAACTATAGAATCATGGCAAAAGAAATTAAATTTGATATCAAGGCTCGCGAAGAACTCAAGAAGGGTGTTGACGCGCTTGCCGATGCAGTGAAGGTGACACTTGGTCCGAAAGGCCGCAATGTCATTATCGAGAAAAAATTCGGTGCTCCCCACATCACCAAGGACGGTGTATCGGTAGCGCGTGAGGTTGAACTCGAGGACGCTTTCCAGAACATGGGTGCACAGCTTGTCAAGGAGGTGGCGTCAAAAACCGGGGACGATGCGGGAGACGGTACAACGACCGCTACCGTTCTTGCCCAGGCTATCATCAACGTGGGTTTGAAGAATGTGGCTGCCGGAGCCAATCCCATGGATATCAAGCGCGGTATCGACAAGGCTGTGGCCAAGGTGGTTGAAGGTATCAAGGCTCAGGCTGAAGAGGTAGGTGACGATTTCAAGAAAATCGAGGATGTCGCCCGCGTATCAGCCAATAATGACGATGCAATAGGCAAGCTCATTGCCGAGGCAATGCAGAAAGTGAAGAAAGAGGGTGTTATTACTGTAGATGAGGCAAAGGGTACTGAAACGACAGTGGATATTGTTGAGGGAATGCAGTTTGACCGCGGTTATATCTCTCCCTATTTCGTAACCAATACCGAAAAGATGGAGTGTGAGATGGAAAGTCCGTTCGTACTCCTCTTTGACAAGAAAATCTCCAATCTCAAGGATATGCTTCCCATTCTCGAGGCTACAGCACAGACCGGCCGTCCGCTGTTGATCATCGCTGAGGATGTTGAGCAGGAAGCTCTTGCTACGCTTGTCGTAAACCGTCTGCGCGGTTCGTTGAAGATATGTGCCGTCAAGGCTCCAGGATTCGGAGACCGTCGCAAGGAGATGCTTGAGGACATCGCAGTTCTTACCGGTGGCGTTGTTATCTCGGAGGAGAAGGGCATGAAACTCGAAAGTGCTACTATCGACCTGCTCGGACGTGCCGAGAAGATTACCGTAAACAAGGAGAATACCACTATTGTAAACGGTGCCGGCGACAAGGATGCCATTGCAGCGCGTGTGGCTCAGATCAAGGCTCAGATAGCTACTACAACAAGCGACTATGACAAGGAAAAACTCCAGGAACGTCTTGCCAAGCTGGCAGGCGGTGTGGCAGTACTCCATATAGGGGCTCCGAGCGAGGTGGAAATGAAGGAGAAGAAAGACCGCGTAGACGATGCGCTGAGCGCAACCCGTGCAGCAATCGCTGAAGGTATTGTCCCCGGTGGCGGTGTGGCTTATATACGCTGCGTTGAGAAGCTTGAAAACTTCAAGGGTGACAACGACGACGAGACAACCGGTATCCTTATCGTTAAACGTGCAATTGAAGAGCCGCTTCGCCAGATTGTAGCCAATGCCGGCGTCGAGGGAGCTGTGGTAGTACAGAAGGTAAAAGACGGAGAAGGCGACTTCGGTTACAATGCACGTACCGGGGTTTATGAGAATCTTCTCGCAGCCGGTGTTATCGACCCTGCCAAGGTTACCCGTGTCGCTCTTGAAAATGCAGCGTCTATTGCCGGAATGTTCCTTACAACCGAGTGTGTCATTGCTGAGAAGAAAGAGGAGAATCCTGCTCCCGCAATGCCCAATCCCGGAATGGGTGGCATGGGCGGCATGATGTAAACCAGGCGTCCTCTGATAAAATAATGGGAAGTCATTCCTTGGCTCGATAGTGGGTTGCGGAATGGCTTCCCTTATTGTTTTTGTATTGCCACGACAGGCAGTGTTGTGCGGAGCTATTCTATCTCGACGACAGTGATGCCTGCGCCGCCCAGCTGGATGTGCTCGTCACGGTAGGAGCGTACACCGTTGACGGTGTCAAGATAGTTCCTTATGTATTGTCGCAATGCGCCTGTCCCTGTACCGTGCAGAATCCTCACTTGGCGGGAGTTGAACTGGATGGCATCATCGATAAAATAGGTTATGGCTTGTATCGCTTCATCTACACGCATTCCGCGCACGTCTATTTCCTGCTTGAATTTCAGTTGCCGGTCTCGCAGCTTGTCGGTGGTGGAGGCACTTAGGAATGACGCGTTCCTGCTGCCTGATTCCGGTTTGGCATTGGTGTGCCTTAACCGTTCGGTTTTGACCGATGTCTTTATCATCCCGAAAATAACGGTGGCGTTTTTGCCTGATATTTCCAGGACTTTTCCCACAGTCCCTTGACCGTCGAGTCTTACGTTGTCGCCTATGGCTATCGTGTGCGGTGCTGCCTGCTCCGCCATTTTTCCGGCGGGCTTGTTTTTGGGCTTCGGGGCTTTGTGTAATAACGGGTGTTCCTTCTTGTCTTCAGCTGCCAGCCGTTCTTTCTCTATCTGTAGCCGTCGGCGTGCTTCAAGGGTCTTTTCCTTGTCGGCTTGAGCCCGTCGTATGTCATGGATAGTGCGCTCGATAGAGGCATTACTGTTGTCGAGTATGCGTTTTGCCTCGTCTTTTGCCTCGCTGATGATTTCACGGCGTTTCTCTCGCAGAGTCATCGCATCGTGTTCGTACTGCGAGAGCAGTTGTTCGAGTTTTTTCTCTTTCTGGCGTATTGCCATGCGCTTGTTTTCCCAATAACGCTTGTCCCGTGCAATGTCAAGCAGATATTTGTCCATATTGATATAGTCGCTGCCCACGATTTCTTCGGCATCGGAAATGATTTCAGCCGGAAGCCCTGTCTTACGTGCTATTTCGATAGCAAACGAACTTCCGGGATTACCGATTGACAATCGGAACAACGGCTGCATCAGATGCCGGTCATAGAGCATCGAGCCGTTGACAAGCCCGGGAGTCTCCTCGGCATAGTGCTTCAGGTTCTGGAAATGGGTGGTTATCACCCCCCACATCATCAGTGAGTTGAATTGTTTCAGTATTGCCTGGGCGATTGCACCCCCTATCTGTGGCTCGGTTCCTCCTCCAAACTCGTCGATAAGCAACAGTGTCCTGTTACGGCCGTGGCTCAGGAAGTATTTCATGTTCCGCAGATGTGAACTGTAGGTGCTCAGGTCGTCCTCGATCGACTGGTCATCGCCTATGTCTATGAAGATGTCGTCAAAAATCCCGATGTGGGAGTTTTCGTATAACGGAGGAAGAAGCCCGCATTGGGACATGTATTGTATAATTCCCACAGTTTTCAGGCACACTGATTTCCCTCCGGCATTAGGCCCTGAAATGATGAGCAGGCGGTTTTCGCTGTCCAGGGTGATGTCAAGTGGAACTATCGTTTTTCCCTGCCGTTGGAGCGAGAGCAGCAATACCGGATGACATGCGTGGTACCATTCCATCTCGGTTTCCTTGCTTATCGACGGCAGATGGGCGTCAATATCTTGGGCAAAAAGTGCTTTGGCATGGATGAAATCCATCTCTCCGAGGAGTTCGTAGCTGCCGAGCATGTCGTCGATATGCGGCCTTATCGCGTCGGCCGCTGAAATGAGTATGCGCGTTATTTCGCGCCGTTCCTCCATCTGCAATTCCCGTATGCGGTTATTGGCCTCGACTATTTCGGCCGGTTCGATATAGATTGTTTTTCCTGATGCCGATTCGTCATGGACTATACCGTTGATCTTGCGCTTGTGCATGGGTGCAACCGGAATAACAAGACGTCCGTCACGCATGGCCGGTGTCGTGTCGGTTTCGATATATCCGGCCTGTGTCGCGCGTGAGATGACTTTGCGCATTGCTGTATTGATCGAGCCTGACATTGCCGCTATCGAAGACCGTATAGATGCCAGTTCCGGCGAAGCATTGTCTTTTATGTTGCCGAAGCGGTCAATGATACTGTCGATCATGGCTGTCGTGGCAGGGAAGGGGTATAGTGCTGATGCCGGTTGGGATAAAATAGGGTAAGTGGGGTTTTCCCCGTCCTTGTTGCGTGCAAAGAACGATGCGACTTCCGAGATCGTATCGAGCGACTGCCTGACCTTTAACAGCTCAGTTGCGGGGATAAATGTTCCGGCAATTCTTATTGACATCAGGCTGCCTGTAACGTCATGCAGATTCCCGAGCGGGATATCCTCGTCGCTGTTGACGATAGTAAGCATCTCGCCGGTTGAACACAAGCGGTATCTGACGGTGTCATAGTCAGATGAGAAAGTCATTTCCTGACAGTGCTTTTCCCCTAACGGAGATACGCATCGGGCTTTTACCATTTCACGTACTGACGTGAATCCTATTTTCTGTTCAAAAGCATCGGGATATATCACAGTTCTGTTGAGGCCGTTATTTAGAAGTTGTTTAAACTGATCCAATAAGATTTAAACATCTTCTTGGTTAAATCCGGATGCAAATTTAGCAAAAAGTTCTCAGAAGCTGAATTGTACCATGAGGCTTATGCGACGTGCCCAACGGCTTTCACCATTGAAATTCTTGCGTTTGCCGAGATTAAGTTCTCCTGCGAGCTCAAGCCTTGGCACCGGATACCAGAATACGTTTAATGCGCTGTAAAGCCCGTACTTGTAAGTGCTGCTGTCGATGCCGTGCCTGGGCAGCAGCCGTTCCTGTCCCAGCGTGGCACTTGCAAACAGGTCAGGGCGGAAGTGGTATTGAGCCGCTCCTAACCATGTGAATGATGCAGGTGCATACATCCTTCCCTTGTCGTCGGGCTTGCCGATAAGGTCAAAATTTCCCATCAGCAAGTCTCCGGTGAGACTTCCATATCCCCGGCCTCCGCTTGCTGTGGCAAATAATCTCAGCTGTCCGGTGGGGCGGAATGACGAACTCAGCTGTATTCCCCAACCTGTAACGTTGCGGTTCTGCCGGGCTATAATATCTCTGTATGGCAGAATCCTCATGATTCCGGATATACGCAGATGATTGTCTGTATTCCATCCATATTGTCCGAAAGCAGCGATGTTGGGGAACCAGTCGTTGCTTTTTCCGGTTGAAATGTTATCGGCGTCTACTCTGGAATCGGGCATTTCTACAGATGCTGCCGTTGTCCAATGTTTACGGAATGTGTGCATCCAGCGTAGAAGTACGGCAGTAGTCTGTACATAGGCTTGCGGTCCCTGGGCATCAACAGTCGGTGGCGCTGCTGTCGGGTCACTGAATGATGAACTTGCGTAGCCCACTGTCCAGTCATTTACTGTCGCGTATGCTTTCTTGAGGTGGAAGTCACGGGATTGGTAGCCGTTAAAATTGGCTTCGATATACAATTGATAATCACCTAACTTATGGTTACGCCCTATTACTCTGAAAAAAAATGCCGTCCCGGCCGGGGTCGAGTCGAGTTTCCGCCTGTCGGCATCATTCTTTGGCACCGGTATGGCATAGGGGATAAACCCGTTGTAGCCGATTATCCCTCCCCAGTCATACCATCCTCTCATTCTGACAACACCGCCTATTCCCATTGCGAGCTTATTGTCTTTGCTGAGAAACAGGAAATATGGCGCACGCGGATCCTGGAAGTGCCTGAACTGATCCATGTAGAACATATCTATGGCGGCTCTTATGGAATCGGTGGCAGGACGGCTGCCGTCACCGATGAATATTATCCGGTGGCTTTCCTTGAGCGAATCGGTGAAGATTTCCTCATGGTTTCGGGCAAAGGATTGTAAAGCCGCTGTTGCGAGTATGGCGACGGTTAGGGTCAGTAGTCTGGTATTCATGAGATTGTTGTTATGTTTGGGTTAATTCTATTTATCCAACAACATACGGGATGTTTTGGTTGGGAGTCATAAGGAGTTGTTTGAATTTTATTTCGGGATTATTTAAACAGCCTCTAATTGTACGTCAGGAATTTTACAACAAAATGTGTTAACCGGTTGTTATATGTGAAAACCTAAACTGAAATCTAAAATTAATCGATTATGAATGCACTGAGTTTTAATTATTGGGGACAGACACGTGCGTGGTGGGCTGTTCTTCTCATTGGGGTTGTGATGATACTGTGTGGCTTTGCCTATTGGTTTATGCCTGTTATCGGCTATGCTGTAGCCTCCCAGCTGTTTGGCTGGATGCTTATCCTTGCCGGAGTCGTTCAGCTGATAGTCTCGGCCGATGCTTCCCGCTCGCGTGGATGGGGCTGGTGGCTTGTCGGCGGAGTACTCGACATGTTTATCGGTTTTATGCTTGTAAGAAGTGTGATATTGTCAGAAATCGTATTCCCGTATTTCATCGCATTGGTTTTCATTTATTGGGGGATTACCTCCTTGATAGGTGCAATAAACCGCCGGCGTGGAAAATACTGGTGGCTTCAGGTGGTGAACGGTGTGCTGATGCTTGTGATCGCATTCCTGTTCATGGAGGCGGGCTATATCCGTAACATGATGATGGTGAGTTTCCTGACATCATTGGCATTCATCTATTGGGGGTTGTCCATAGCGATGGCTTCATACGATATGCGCCCCGATGACAGGATGATACATCAGGTGTGATTTTATTGGGATGCTGACCGGCAAACCGGCGGGGCTGTAATGTCTACAGTCCCGTTTCTGTCATTTATAGATTATTAATTAGGAAATCGTCATAATAATCGGTATTTTTGTGTTGTAATTGATTCTATTGGGATTAAACTATATGGCAAGGTTTCAGTCCAATAGACAATGTGTCACCAATTAATATTGATGAAATTATGGATATTAGAAAGCTAATAATGCTGATTGTTGTGGCGATTGCCGGATTTGGCGTGCAATTGCAGGCTCAGGACTATTATGAGGATGATATCTATTATGATGCATCCAAGAGTAAAAAAAATACACAGGTAAAAACGGAAAACAATAAAGCGGGCAAACCTGTCGCAGAAGAAAGTTATAGCTATGGCTCGTCATCGTACAGTTACAGCTACCCTTCGTCAGGGACTTATTCGACACATGGGGTAGTCACCCGTGATGTCGATGAGTATAACCGTCGCGGATATTATGCGATAACAGATACTGTCGTTGCCGATACCGTCGCCAATGAGGATGACTTTGCCTATACACGCCGTATAGAGCGTTTCTATAACCCGTCGATCGTGGCAGGTTCGAGTGACACTCAGTTAAGGGAATACTATTACGACTCAGAGCCTGAAGTCAATATTGTCGTCAATACCCCGGGATATTGGGGTGGCTGGTATGCTCCTTACAGCGGCTGGTCTCTGTCTTGGGGGTGGGGAACGTCATCGTGGTATTGGAATTCATGGTATTCACCCTATTGGGGATGTTATGATCCCTATTGGAGCTGGAGCGGATGGTGGGGACCGGCATGGTATCCGCCATATCACCACCATCACCACGGGTATATCCCCGGCGGGCATTGGAAGCCGTCGCCTGTACGGTCCGGACGGTATAACGGTCCGGGTCGTAACGGTGCAAGTCCTGGCCGTAACGTCTATCGGGCAGGGGGACACCGTAATGCCGGACATGCAGCCCGTCCGGGTGTCAGCTCCGGAAATGGTGAACGTCGGCAATCGGGTTCTGCGGTACGTCCCGGTTCACGTCCGTCGACGACACGGCAGAACAGTGGGACTGTCGGTACTCCAAGACGTGGAGGATATGAGAACAGCGGAGGCTATTCGCGTCCGTCGACCACACGCAGCGAGCGCAGTTCATTCTCCCGTCCTTCCGGAGGTTCAAGCCGGGGCAGCTTCTCCGGCGGCAGTCGTGGAGGCGGTAGCCGAGGTGGCGGAAGAGGCGGCCGGCATTGATTTTGTGTAGAATAGTAAAAAGTAATTCATTGGATATGAAAAAGAAAGTTGTTGCAACATTATTGGGCGCATTGCCCATGATGCTTATGGCTCAGAGCCAGAGTGCTATGGATGCCTTTTCGTTGTCGCAATCCGATCTTCGCGGTACTGCACGTTTTATGTCAATGGCAGGAGCGTTTGGTGCATTGGGGGGGGATCTGTCTACCCTGAACCAGAATCCGGGCGGTATCGGAGTGTACCGGAGCAGTGAAATCGGGTTTACGTTTGACATTAACATGCAGTCGACCGAGTCCGAAGCGATGGGTGTTAAGAAAAGCAGTGATCAGACAAAGGTTTATTGCAATAACTTCGGCTATGTCGGCACGGTCAATCTCAACAGTGATATAATGCCTACATTCTCTTGGGGTGCCACTTATGCGCGCACCGCGTCATTTGACCGGATATATCGCGGGCATGTCCCCTCGTTGTCCACCTCTATGAGTAACTATGTAGCCAATTTCACCAATGGTTGGGCTCCAGGAGAACTGGATAACTATAGCACTGACAGATATTATGAAAACCCTTATCAGGATTCAGGGGCACCGTGGTTGAGCATCCTTTCATACAATTCCTATCTCATAAATTCAATCGGAGGGACAAGTATGTACAGCGGCTTGTTCGGGAATGGTACTTACGGTGATGCGTTGTTCAACATCAGGGAAAAGGGTTATGTGGATGAATACTCTCTTAATTTCGGCGGAAATATAATGAATACTGTCTATTGGGGTATAGGTTTCGGTATTACCGATTTGGACTACAGTATCGAAGCCCTGTATGACGAGCAGTTGTGTGATATTCCGAGCGAGATACCCGATGAATATTATGATGGGCATTATGAACTTAAAAATGAAACCCGCATAACCGGTAGCGGATTCAATTTTAAGGCCGGATTGATATTCAAGCCTGTAAACGAATTACGCTTGGGGTTTGCCATCCACACTCCCACTTATTACGATTTGCAGCAAGAGACTTGGGGCATGATCAATTATGACTATTCGGTAGGTGATTTTTATGGTACGGAATATACCGATAACGGTTATATCTCATATTATGACTCCAAACTGAAAACACCATGGCGGTTGATTGCCAGTGCCGCCGGTGTGATAGGGTCTAAGGGAATACTGAGCTTCGACTATGAATACGATGCGTATAGTGACATGTCAGTCCAGGATGAGTATGGCGATACATATACCGATATTGAAGGTGACATCAAGAACTATTATCAGGCATCACATACAATCAGGCTTGGCGGAGAATACCGTGTTACCCCGCAATTCAGCATCCGTGCGGGTTACAGCTACAAGACCTCTCCGGTAAAAAACGAGGCAGCCGATAATGAGGAGTACATTTACACCGTGGGGACTAATCCTGCCTATAACTTTGAGAATACAACCCAGCATATTACTGCCGGTCTTGGCTATCGTTATAAAGGATTTTATGTGGACATGGCCTATGTGTACAAGCATCGCGAAAGCACCTGGTATGCGTTTAGCAAGTTTGACATGAATGAAGCTCCGAAAGCTGAAATCACCGACAATAACAATTCGTTGGTATTCAGTCTCGGATATAAATTCTGATAAAGCCGGAGACTTTGCATAATATTGATCTCGATAATCCCGAATTTCAGAATGTGTGGAAACTGGTGAGTTATACTCGCCAGTCGGTGTTTCTTACCGGAAAGGCCGGTACCGGAAAATCGACATTTCTCCGGTATATATGTGCCAATACCCGCAAGAATTATGTGATATTGGCTCCGACCGGTATTGCTGCGGTAAATGTCGGAGGGGTGACGATGCATTCGTTTTTCCGTATTCCGTTAAAGCCTTTACTGCCCGATGATCCGGAATTCGCTGTAAACCGGCTGCGCAGTCGCATGAAATATCCCAAAGAGTTGCGCAAGATTATTAAAAGTCTGGAACTCATCATCATTGATGAAATATCGATGGTCAGAGCAGATGTAATAGACTTTATGGATAAACTGCTGAGAGTGTACTCGGGAAACATGCGTGAACCTTTCGGAGGAAAGCAGTTGCTCCTTGTGGGGGATGTTTTCCAGCTTGAGCCGGTGGTTACCCATGATATGCGTGAATTATTGCGGAAACATTATCCTGATTCGTTTTTTTTCAATGCCCATGCTTTCAGTAAAATAAATATTGTCCCGATAGAATTGCGCAAGATATACAGGCAGAAGGACAGTGATTTCATCTCGATGCTTGACCGTATTCGCGTAGGACATCCTTCCCAGCAGGATATTATGCGTCTGAACAGTCGGGTAGTACGTGCTGAAGATACGGCATCGGGCGATAGCAACGTGGAGCGGATGGTGATGACTCTTGCCACACGTAGGGACATGGTTGACTGTATAAACGAGGAACACCTCAACAGGCTGAGGACTCCTGAGATAACTTATTACGGATATATAACAGGGGAGTTTCCCGAGAACTCATTGCCTACGTCGATGGAGTTGACCCTGAAAGTCGGTGCACAGGTGGTGTTTATCAAAAATGACCGCTCACGCCGGTGGGTAAACGGTACTATAGGGCGTGTATGCCGGGCTGACGACAGTACGCTTGAAGTTGAGCTTGAAGACGGGTCACGTTATGAGATAGAACCGGAAAAGTGGGGAAATATAAGGTATGAGTATGATGAAAAGAGCAAGCGTGTAATCGAGAAAGAGATTGGCGCTTTTACGCAATTCCCCCTTAAACTTGCCTGGGCGCTGACTGTGCATAAAAGTCAGGGGCTTACATTCAATAATGTTATTATCGATATGGGACGCGGGGCTTTCAGTAGCGGACAGTCCTATGTGGCGTTGAGCCGGTGCACAAGTTTTGAAGGCATGATTCTAAGGAGCAGTCTGACCACGCGGGACATCTTTGTCAATCCTGCGATTGTCGCTTTCAGCAAGGGATTCAATGATACGTCGTCGATTGACCGTGCGTTGCAGAGGGCTCATGCCGATGACTGTTACCATCAGGCTGCCGAGGCATTTGATAACGGAGATATGGAGACCGCTGTGGACAAGTTTGTGGAAGCCATGAAATCACGAAGCGAAATAGAGAACAAGCCGGTAATGAGACTGGTAAGACGCAAGTTGTCAGTAATTCCGAGGTTGCAGTCTGAGATTGAGGCATATCGGCGGGTACTTGACGAACATTCGTCCCGTTTCCGCTCGCTTGCTCGTGAATATGTCATGATGGGAGATGATTGCCTGCATGAAGCGGCCGACTACACTCCTGCGATAGCCAATTATGACAAGGCTTTGAGCCTTGATCCTGAATGTGTCCCTGCGATGTATGGGAAAGGGCTTGCGCTGATGGATGCAGGAGATGACGCAGGTGCTGAGGAATGTTTCCGTAATGTTCTGGCAATAGATGCATCCGATTATAATGCTGCGTTCCAGTTGGGGAATATATTTATGAAACGGGATGAGTTGTATGATGCCCTTAATTGGTATCTTCTTGCCATCGATTGCAATGGTAAGGAACCGGCAGCACATACCCGTGTCGCCGACCTGTATGAGAGGATAGGTGAGGAGACTCTTGCCGGGAAGCATAGGAAAATTGCCTCACGTCTCCGCTCGCCACGCCGCCCGCGTAAAAAATAGAATCCGGCCGAAGGCTGCTCCCCCCCGACCGGATATGGTATTTAAACAAGTATATATGCTTATCGTGGCAATACGTTAACCCGTAGTCTGTTATAGGCCCGTTCCGCTTTATCGCGGGCAGCCTCGACTGTTTCATCGGTTGCAAGTATCACTCCCATGCGGCGGTGACCTTTGATTTCCGGTTTGCCGAAGATACGTATCTGTACACCTGGTTCGGCAAGAACCTCTTCAAGGTTGTCCATCTCGATCTTGTCGGTATCGCCTTCAACAACGACGGCTCGTGATGCCGATGCTCCGAGGAAACGGATTGCCGGGACAGGGAGGCCGAGCAATGCACGTGCATGGAGCGCGAATTCACTCATGTCCTGTGATATCATCGTTACCATACCGGTATCGTGGGGGCGCGGTGAGACTTCACTGAATATGACTTCATCCCCTTTGACAAACAGTTCAACCCCGAAGATTCCGTAACCGCCGAGTGCGTCTGTAACTTTTCGGGCAATTTCTTGTGCCTGTTCGAGTGCTTTGTCGGTCATTGCCTGCGGTTGCCATGAATAGCGGTAGTCTCCATCAATCTGGATATGTCCCACCGGAGCACAGAATGTCGTTCCCGAACAGCTGCGCACGGTCAATAAGGTGATTTCATAATCAAATTTAATAAAGCCCTCTACAATGACGCGTCCTGCTCCGGCGCGCCCGCCTTCCTGGGCTGTCTTCCAAGAGGTCTCGATGTCTTCGGCTTTTTTGATCACGCTTTGACCGTGACCCGATGAACTCATAATAGGCTTGACTACACAGGGAATCCCTATTTCCTCGACTGCGGCTTTGAATTCCTCGTAATCAGAGGCAAACCGGTAGGGTGATGTCGTGATGCCGAGTTCTTCGGCAGCGAGGCGTCGTATCCCTTCGCGGTTCATTGTCAGCCATGCTGCCTGTGCAGTGGGTGTCACATTGTAGCCTTCTGCTTCGAGTTCACGAAGTACCGGGGTTGCGATTGCCTCGACTTCGGGAATGATGTGGTCGGGCTTTTCTTGTTCTATCACTTCGCGCAAAGCTTTGCCGTCAAGCATGTTGAATACGTGGCAACGGTGGGCAACCTGCATAGCCGGAGCATTGGCATATTTGTCACATGCTACGACTTCCACTCCGTAGCGTTGCAGTTCGAGGGCAACTTCTTTGCCTAATTCTCCACTTCCTAATAGTAACGCCTTGCGTCCCACAGGTGTCATTACTGATCCAATCTTAGCCATAAAGTTTTTTGAAATAGTGTATAATGTTAGATGTTATTATTTGTTTTGTCACAACACTTTCATGTCTGCTGCAAGACGTTGGCGTACGACTTCGTACATCATTACGCCTGCTGCAACCGACACGTTCAGGGAGCTGATTCGCCCGAACATCGGGATTGACACGAATGTGTCACACATCCGTAGTACTTCAGGTGAAATGCCTGTATCTTCTGCGCCCATTACGAGGGCAACGGGTACGGTATATTCGGCTTGTGTGTAGTTTATGTCGGCTTTTTCCGAGGCTGCCACGATTTTGTATCCGTTGTCTTTAAGGAAACGGACGGCGGAGGCTACATTGCGTTCCCGGCACACGGGCAGATGATGCAGTGCTCCTGCCGACGTCTTCACGGCATCGGCATTTACACTTACGCTCCCTCGTTCGGGAATTACTACGGCATCGGCTCCTACACATTCGCATGTGCGGGCTATCGCACCGAAATTACGTACATCAGTTATACCGTCGAGTACCACTACGAATGGCAAGACACCATCCTCATAGAGTTGAGGTACGAGATTTTCGAGAGAATGATAGGATACGGCTGAAAGTAAAGCCACAACCCCCTGGTGGTTCTTACGCGTGATCTTGTTGATGCGTTCCACCGGAACCCGTTGTGTCACTATGCGGTATTGCCTGATAAGGTTAAACAGCTCTCCTGCGAGCTCTCCTTGCAGGTCTTTCTTGATGAATATCTTGTCAATGTCCTTTCCTGCTTCGATAGCCTCCATCACGGCTCTTATACCGAAGATATATTCGTTACGATCGATCATGATAGTTGATGTTTTCTGTTGTTAAGGAGGGAACGGGCGTTGGCGAGTGCTGCATCGTCGACCTTTGAACCGCTGAGCATAACCGCGAGTTCGCCTATGCGCTGCTCTTCCGTCAGTTCCTTTATGCGTGTCAGGGTTGACTGTTCGTCATCCTCTTTGAACACTTTGAAATGGTGGTCTCCCAAAGCTGCGACCTGTGGCAGGTGCGTTATCGCCAATACCTGGATATTGCGTGCAATGGATTGCATCATTTCTCCCATGCGGTTGGCGACATCGCCTGAGACTCCGGTGTCTACCTCGTCAAATATTATTGACGGCAGTTGCATCTTGTCGGCAATAATGCTTTTTACCGATAGCATGAGACGTGATATTTCTCCTCCTGATGCGGTTCCTCCTACCGGCATCAGGGGCTGGTTCTTGTTGAAGGAAAAAAGGAATTCGACTTTGTCGGTTCCCGTTAGAGACATTTCTGCCGGGGAAACATTGATTTCACATCGCAGGTTTTTCATACCTAACGGTAATGCCCGTTTTTTTAGCTCAGCGGCAAATTTCAATGCTTCGGCTTTTCGTGCTGCCGATATTTCATGTGCGGTTCCGATTGCGGCTGCACGTCTGTGATTGACCTCTTTTTCAAGCTCGTCGATAGTGATGTCACTGCTCTCAAGTTCGTCGAGCCGTTTTCGCAGATTGTCACGTAGGGCAATCAGTTCCTCTACCGTTGACACTTTGTGCTTGTGTTCGAGAGAGTATATGCTGTTTAGGCGGTCTTCGATTCGTTCAAGTTCATCGGGGTCGGCATTGAGGTTGCTGTCATAGTCCGATAATGTCTCGGCAATATCCTGTATCTCGATACGTGCCGACTCAAGCCGTTGTGTGAGTGATTCTGCGTCTTCAAGCACCGGGTTGAGTTCTTCGCAGTTCTCGACGGCTTCACTCAGCAGGGACAGTGCGTTGCTCTTGCCGTTATACAGCGCGTCAAGTGCGCTGTTAAGGGTCATCTTGATGTCGGTCATGTTGGAAAGCAGTTCGCGTTCGCGTTCAAGCTCCTCCTGTTCCCCCTCGACAAGACGCATCTCCTCAAGCTGTTCCAATTGGAAACGGGTGAAATCCTCATCGTTCTGGTCTTTCTCGATGGCTTCGCGTGTCTCTTTCAGCTGTTTCAGTGCATTGCGGTAGTTATTGTATTGCGATTCGTATTTTCTCAGTCGGTCTCCATTTCCCGCAAGATTGTCGATTATGCGCAACTGGTAATCAGGCGATGTCAGTAACTGGTTCTGGTGTTGGGAATGTATGTCGATAAGCTGCATTGCCACGGTCTCAAGCTGGGAAAGCGTTACGGGAGAGTCGTTGATGAACGCCCTCGATCGGCCGGCAGGGGCAATCTCCCTGCGCAGGATACACTGGCTATCATCCCATTCTATGTCATTTGTCCGGCAATATTCGCTTAGGGCAGGATAGTCACCGGCTGAGAATACCGCCTCGATAATGGACTTGCGGTTTGCGTCTCTTACAGTTTTTGCATCGGCGCGTCCGCCGAGCAGCAACGATAATGCACCGAGCATTATTGACTTGCCGGCACCGGTTTCTCCGGTTATTGTGTTGAAGCCTCTGTGAAACTCGATTTCGACGCTGTCGATGAGGGCATAGTTGGCAATGTGGAGTGATTCAAGCATGGTAGACGTGGTTATTTGGTCTCGCCGGTTTTTATCTTGTTCAGCCTGTCGGTCTCTGTGGGATAAATGGGGTACAGGATTTCGTACACATTATCCCGCTCGCTCTGTGGCGATTTGGAATATATGTTTACCAGCTCATCAAGTTTGGCATCCTTGAACATCGACAGGGCTACCGACATCGGTGCCACTTCATATATCTTCTGGATATGGCTGATTGTCGATGTTATCTTCGCGCGCCCTTTGTCGGGACTCAATGCCATCTCGTCAAGACCTGTGCGGTGATATTCGTATAACAGGTCTCTGATACCTGCTGTCGAAGGTTGGGTGTAGGCGGTAAGTACCGAACTACGGTTCTTGTTGTCTTCGAAGGCTTTCCATCCGCTTTCACCCGATGACTGTGCCATCTGTACTATATAGTCGGCTCTCTCGTAGAATTGTTCTCCGCCACGAGGGGAGAATGAGTCAAAGTCTACGGCAAGGATGAAATAAGCATAGAAATTCAGTATCGCTGTCAGATTGCTCTCCATAGAGTTCTCCGAAAATATCAGCGGCTCGTTTTCCTGATAGGAAAACTCTATCTTGGTATCCTTGAAGTTTATTAGCGTCGATGTATAGGAACTGTTATACACCGGACGTATTGCCTGGATCTGTAAATCGCCTTTCATGATATTGTCGGTGTATTCCTTTATCGTGAAAAACAGCTGGCACTCTATTTTCTCGTTGGGGGAAAACTGTGCCTGCGAGAACTTGGTGGTGTTCATGTAGTCGTTGATTGAACTTTCAAGCGTTTCAAACACCTGCTTGTTAGTCCCTTGTATCTGGTCGGTGTTTACCTCTACTTTGCAGTTCAGTTCCTGGGCACTTGCCATGAAAGGAAGGAGTGCGGCCAATGACAATATGATATGCTTGAATACTGTTGGTGTCATCTGTTTATGATAGCGTCAATAATATCTTTTGCAACTTCGGTCTTGTTTTTCATCGGGAAATCGGTCCGGCTTCCGTCTGTGTTGAATATTGTCACCTTGTTGGTGTCGGTGCGGAATCCTGCACCCTTGTCCCGCAGTGAATTGAGTACAATCATGTCAAGATTCTTCCGCCGCATCTTGTCAAGGGCGTTTGCATTTTCGTCATTGGTCTCTAATGCGAATCCCACAAGGATTTGTCCCTCGCGTTTCATCCCTCCGAGACATGCGGCAATATCGGGATTCTTTACCAGCCTGATGACCGGAATTTCATCTTTTTCTCGCTTTATTTTGACATTTGACGGATGTGCCGGTGTGTAGTCGGCAACTGCTGCACACATGATAGCCAAGTCGGTCGACGGGAACAGTTTCACGCATTCGTCATGCATCTCTTGTGCCGATTCCACATTAATTACCGTAATGCCAGGATTCTTGGCGGTTACCGCGACCGGACCGCTGACAATTGTCACCTCAGCTCCGCGGTGTGCTGCCTCTTCTGCGATTGCATATCCCATTTTGCCTGATGAATAGTTGCCGATGAATCTCACAGGATCTATCTTCTCGTATGTGGGACCTGCCGTGATAAGGACATGCTTTCCTGCCAAGTCCGATGCCGTCGCAAAATAATCGTCCAGATGTCTTACGATATTTTCCGGCTCTTCCATCCTGCCTTTCCCGAAGAGATGGCTTGCCAGTTCTCCTGATGCCGGTTCAATGATGTGGTTGCCGTATGAGCGCAACAATTCAAGATTGCGCTTGGTCGACGGATGGGCAAACATGTCAAGATCCATTGCCGGAGCAATGAATACAGGCGATTTGGATGAAAGATAGGTGGTGATAAGCATATTATCGGCAACACCGTTGGCCATCTTGGCTATTGTCGATGCTGTGGCAGGGGCTATAACCATTGCGTCGGCCCATAGTCCGAGGTCGACATGGCTGTGCCATTCTCCGGTATTGGCTGTGAAGAAATCACTGATGACAGGTTTCCCGCTCAGTGCCGACAATGTGACCGGAGTGATGAATTCCTTTCCCGCAGGAGTTATCACTACCTGGACTTCGGCTCCTGCCTTAATCAGCAGACGTAGCAGATACACCGATTTGTACGCCGCTATGCCACCTGATATTCCGAGTATTATATGCTTGCCGTTTAACATCCTATTTCATGCGTAGTTTTATGTTTGTAATCACTTTCTTGGTATTGGCGGCGAAATCACCTTGCATCATCCAGCCGTAGTAACCCATGTCCCGGCGGAATACATCTTCGACAAGTTGCCCTTTGTATTTACCGAAATTGAATACCTCCTTGTTGTCGGCATTAAAGATGATGCGTCCGGCAAGATCGGCATTCTTGTGCTGTGTAGAGAACTCCGACAGGAAGTTGATGTCGTTTTTCAGTGTGCTGTAACGGTCGAGTTGGGCTTTCAGGACCTCGTATGTCGCACGTGTGTCGGCTGCTGCCGAATGGGCGTCCTCAAGGTTCTTGTCACAGTAGAACTTGTAGGCGGCGACAAGTGTGCGCTGTTCCATCTTGTGGAAAATCGTCTGCACATCGATAAGCCTGCATTTGGTGCAGTCAAAGTCTATACCTGCGCGCATGAATTCCTCAACGAGCATCGGGATGTCAAAGCGGTTGGAATTGAATCCGCCGATGTCACAGCCTGTGAACACTTGTGCCAGGTCGTGAGCCACCTGCTTGAATGTCCTGCAATCCTTGACATCATCGTCGGTGATGTGGTGTACGGCTGTCGCTTCTGCCGGGATTGGCATCTCTGGATTTATTCTTATCGCTTTCTCTATCTCTTGTCCCGAAGGCATCACTTTGATGTAGGATATTTCTACGATGCGGTCATGCTGCACGTTCGTGCCCGTTGTCTCAAGGTCAAAGAATACTATGGGTTTTGTCAGGTTCAGTTCCATCTGGCTAAAGTATTAGAAGTCAGAGACAGTCATTGGCATTAGCAGCATGAGCAATTCGCTGTCGGCTTCGTTTTCCGATGGGAGGAATACGCCGGGCTTGCTCGGGTCTGACAGCTTTATGACGATGTCCGATGTAGACAGTGTACCGAATATCTCGATAAGATAGGGCGCGCTGAAACCTATTATCATCTCATTGCCGGTGAAGTCACATGGTACTGATTCCCATGCCGAGGTGCAGAAGTTGTTGTCTTGTGCCTTAAGTATGATCTTGTCCGGTGTGAGTTTGAATTTTACAAGTCCGTGACCCGGGTCTACGAACACCCCCACGCGTCTCACTGCGTTCAGGAACGACTGGCGGTCGATTGTGAGAACGTAGGGATTATTGGTAGGGATTACGCGGTTATAGTCGGGGAAGTTGCCTTTGATGAAACGGCAGTTGAATGTGAATGACGGACTTTCAAATGTCGCGCTCTTGGGCTCGATAGTGACTTTGACTTCCTGCTCTTTGGCAAATACGTTCTTGATTACGGTCGCGGGCTTCAGCGGGAGAATACATGACCCTTCAACGCCGGGAGCCGAAAGGGCATTGCGGTATTTCACTAACTTGCGCGTGTCAGTAGCGACAAATGTGATTGCATCGGGCTTGATGTCCCAGAGGATACCCATCATTTGCGGGCGCAGGTCATCATTGCCTACAGCAAACAAGGTGTTGTCTATGCCCTTTATTATCTGTTCTGTCGGACAGGTGAATTCAAGTCTCTCTGTCGCATCGGCAGCATTTTCATTCGACGGGTATTCATTGCCGTTAAGGGCGATGAAACTGTAGTTGCCGCTGGGGTAGGTGATGTCTACCGACAGGTTGTCATCGTTGATGTCAAACGTTATTCCTTGGTCAGGCATCTCCTTTAGCAGGTCGACAACGCGACGGGCATCCACGCAGAATTTCCCTTCTCCTTCCGCTTCTGTTACGGGGACACGGGCGGTAAGGGTATTTTCAAGGTCTGATGCAGTGATGGTCAATGTATTTCCTTCGAGTGAGAACAGGAAGTTGTTGAGAATGGAAAGTGCATTCTTCGAGTTGATTACTTTGCTCACTGACGAAACGTAATTGTAGAGCGTCTTGCTCGGAACGTTGAATTTCATATCGTTATGTTTTTGTTGTTATTACAAGTCTCTTGCCGTCAATGTGTTACCGGTATGGTTCTGCCGACGGTTATTTATCTTGCAAATATAGCGATAATTTCCGAATCTCAATGTGCATCCTGAAGCGATAATGACCCGTCCTCGCTGTTTTTTTATTTGCCGGGTTATGTTATTCGGGTGGGAAGGGAAATCAGGTACCGGCAGTGCTGTTATCTTGCGTGATTTGTTTAACTGGGTGGTGCGTAATCAATACATTTTCCCGCTGGAAATTTCCCGGATCAGATAGTCATAAACGTATGCCGGACTTTGGAAATAAAGACCTGTTCGCTTATCTTTTAGCTTGGCGTATGTGTCGGAGTTGTACACGGCATCTAATGCATCAAGCAATGACATACCGTTTTCTTGGACTAACAGTACCGCAAGATCCCTGGTCATACATTCTGTCATATAGTCAACTTCACTCATACACTCTTGTTAGCATTTCAATGGCTTTTTGGCTGCCAAAATAATATTGGAAAGTAATCCCTTTCAAAAACTTTATCCTGTTGACGAATGTGTCGAAGTCTATGTTGTGCTCAAGAAAGTTCCTGATTTGTATGCCTACTTTATCGTTTGCTATAGGACCATATACAATATCGTAATTATGTATGTTGATGTCAGACATGTTGTTTCTATTGCGTAAGATGAACTCGGCCCATTCTTTGGAATATCCATCGAAATATAGAATTTTCAATGAGTTATCATTCATGAATGAGTCATCTATTTCGTATGTCTGGACAATTGCGTCCCCACCAAGTTGCAGTGCCTTGAATATTGCTAATTTTTCTGCTTGGTGTTTTTCTGAAGATAGATAAAAACCTTTACCGAAATCTTTTCCGTGTTGTGATTTTGATAAATCTATAGAATTGAACTCTGTATTTGTTCCATGATATAGTTTCATCTTAGTTTCCCTCCGTTTCGTTGGCATATTGACATGGCGGCATTTATCATGTCATTGAAACTTAATGTATGGGCAATATCATACTGGTTTTCAATGAATTCAATTGCTTTGTGCCTTCGAAGATACCTGTATGCCTGTATTTCAGACAAATTATATCGTTTGGCTGTTTCAGACACAAATATTACAATATATTCGGCAACATCTGCTACTTTCATAAAAGCTCTCTTATATAGCTTAACAAAAATAGCCAATATTTTGATTGTATGCAAGTATGATGTTTAAAATGAAAAAACAGGATTGTGATTTTCGGTATCATCTAATGGTAGAAAGCTGGCGGTTATATCCCGGAACATTCCGGGATATAACCGCCAGAAACTGTTGGAATTTGGTTCTTCCGGTTACCAGATTATTACACGCTCGTCTGCGGGACGGAACATCGGGTCACCCTCCTTGATTCCGAATGCGTTGAAGAATTCTTCAATATTGCGCAGGCTGGCATTTACACGCCAGCGTCCGAGAGAGTGGGGATCGGTCTTTGTTCGTGAAAGGATCTCCTCGTCACGGATATTTCCCGCCCACACATTGGCGTATGCCAGATAGAAACGCTGTTCGGGAGTAAAACCGTCGATGATTCCGGCTGGCGCATCCTTCTGGGAATTTTTGTATGCTGTCATTGCAACGCGTAATCCGCCTTGGTCGGCGATATTTTCACCGAGCGTGAACCGTCCGTTGGCATGGGTATTGGTTTCATCATGTACCACTACGCTGTCAAATTGTGCTACAAGCATATCGGCGAGTGCGTTGAATGCCACGGCATCCGATTCAGCCCACCAGTTTTTGAAATTACCGTCTTTGTCAAATTGGCGTCCTTGGTCATCGAACCCGTGGGTCATCTCATGTCCTATCACTACGCCTATTGCGCCATAGTTGAGTGCGTCATCGGCATTCGGGTCAAAGAACGGTGGCTGGAGTATTCCGGCAGGGAAGCATATTTCATTGCTTAGAGGGCTGTAGTAGGCGTTGACTGTTTGCGGGGGCATGTACCAGCGGGTCTTGTCGACAGGCTTACCGTAGTCGGCAAGATTGAAATCGTTCTCATGTTTCATGGCTGCCTGGACATTTTCCCAATAAGACTTTTGGGGGTCGATTGTCATGTCTGAATAGTCGCGCCACTTGTCAGGGAAACCGATTTTTACAGTGAATGTGGCGAGTTTCTCCTGTGCTTGGGCTTTAGTCGAGTCGCTCATCCATGTAAGGGCATCGATGTGTTGTCCCAAGGCAATTTTCAGGTTTTCCACAAGTTTGAGCATCTTGTCCTTGGATGACTGGGGAAAATATTTTTCCACATAGAGCTGGCCGACAGCCTCGCCGAGCATTCCGTTGGGTACTGCAAGGGCACGTTTCCAGCGTGGTTGCAGTTGTTGTACTCCCGAGATGACCTTGCGCAGCTCAAAATTGGCGTTGATGAAATCATCGCTCAGGTAGTTGGCGGCCGATGACAGGTAGCCTGCCGTGAAATAGTCGCGTAATGCTTCCTCGCTTTCATTGCCCATTATCTCGTTGACCGCAGCCAATGATTTTGGTTGTCCTATGACTACAGTTCCGATACTGTCTATTCCTTGCTTGGCAAAGTAACGGCGCAGGTCGACATTTCGGTAATCCTTGGCTATCTGTTCGATAGTCATCGGGTTGTAGTTTGCGGCAGGATCACGGAGCTCCTCGCGTGACATTGCTGCCTTGGCGAGGGCGGTCTCGATTCTCATCACGTTATCCACGACACGTTGTTGGGCTATACTGTCGTAGCCGATAAGCCCGGTAATCCTCTTGAGGTAGTTCTTGTAGGCTTCGCGAATGGCGATGGTGTTTTCACTGTCCTCTAAGTAGTAGTCACGGTCGCCGAGCCCTATACCTCCTTGCTGCCAATACATTGTGTTCATGTCGGAGTTCATCATGTCGGCATCGACGCCTGTCCCGAAGAATGCGTCTACACCCACCATGGTCGCCATCAGGTCGATAAGATCTTCACGGCCGGTGTTGTTGATGGTTTCAATATCTTTCATTACCGGGGTCGCTCCTTCCTGATTCAGACGGACACTGTCCATCCCCATTGCATAAAGGTCGCCTATTTGCTGGGTGGGAGAGCCCTTGACAGCGTTTTTAGTGTCGAGACCGGTTATGAGTTCTTTGACCTGTTCGCGGGTATTTTCAGCGAGCTGGTCAAATGTCCCGAATCGTGAATACTCCGGTTTCAGTGGGTTGGCTTTCATCCAGCCGCCACATGCATACTCGTAAAAGTCGGCTTGCGGAGCGACCGAATCATTCAGATTGGCGCGGTCGATCCCTTTCGGTGAATTGGTTGTGCACATTGTTATCGTTGATGCAAAAGCGATAGACAAAACTGCATAAGAAATCTTTTTCATTTTGTCAGGTGTTTAAAATTTATGTTATCGGTTCTTTATCTCTTCATGTTCCATGGACGCGAGTTCCCATACGCTCATTGCGTTTTCAAGCTGCTTGTTCATCGCGGCATGGCGGTTGAAAATGTCATTCCCGGTTTCGCCCGATGCTATCTGGGCTTCTATCTCGGCTATCTCTGTCTCGATACGTGAAATTTCGGCTTCGGCTTCGGCTACTTTCTTTTCGGCACGTTTCACCGCTTTTTCCCGTTCGCGCTGTTCGGCATAGCTCATCCGGGGTTTGGATTCGGCAGTATCCTTATCGGTCTTCGGTGAAGACGCCGGTCTTGCCTGGTTCTGGACTGCCGGAGACTTTGACAGTTCAAGCTCGGCAAGCGATGCGATCTTTTTCTTTTCAAGAAACTCGTAGATGCCGCCGAGGCATTCCCGGACTTTCCCGCCCCCGAACTCGTAGACCTTCTCGACAAGCCCGTCAAGAAACTCGCGGTCGTGTGACACGACAATCACCGTCCCGTCAAAATCCTTGATAGCCTGTTTCAGTATATCCTTGGTCTTCATGTCGAGGTGATTGGTAGGCTCGTCGAGAATCAGCAGATTTACCGGTTCAAGCAGCAGCCGTATCATGGCAAGGCGGGTCTTCTCTCCACCCGACAGTACTTTTACCTTCTTGTCCGATGCTTCGCCCCCGAACATGAAAGCTCCGAGTATGTCGCGTATCTTGATCCTGATGTCGCCGACGGCAACATGGTCGATAGTGTCAAATACCGTCAGCTCCCCGTCAAGCAGTTGCGCCTGATTCTGGGCAAAATAGCCAATCTTGACATTATGGCCTATTTTGAGATTGCCGGTAAACGGTATCTCGTTCATGATACATTTCACCAGCGTGGACTTACCTTCCCCGTTCTTGCCCACGAAAGCTACTTTTTCCCCGCGTTTGATGGTGAATGTGGCATTGTCAAATACCCGATGCTCACCGTAGCATTTCCCCACATTGTCGGCAATTATAGGGTAGTCGCCTGAGCGTGGGGCAGGGGGGAACTTGAGGTTCAGGTGTGACGTGTCCACCTCGTCTACTTCAATGCGCTCTATCTTGGCAAGCTGCTTGATGCGGCTCTGTACCTGCACCGACTTTGTCGCCTTGTAGCGGAACCGCTCTATGAATTCCTCCGTGTCCTGAATCTGTTTCTGTTGGTTCTGGTAGGCGCGCATCTGCTGTTCGAGACGTTCCTGCCGCAGTACCACATATTTGGAGTAATTTACCGAGTAGTCATATATCTTGCCGAGGGAGATTTCGATGGTGCGTCCCGTTACATTGTCGATAAATGCACGGTCGTGTGACACGAGAACCACGGCATTGGCCTTGGTCGTCAGGAAGTTCTCAAGCCACTGTATTGACTCGATGTCAAGATGGTTGGTAGGCTCGTCGAGAAGCAGCACGTCAGGACGTGTCAGCAGCAGCTTGGCAAGCTCTATGCGCATTCGCCATCCTCCGCTGAACTCCGCTGTAGGGCGGTTGAAATCCTCACGGTTGAATCCGAGTCCCATGAGCGTTTTCTCCATCTCGGCCTCGCAGTTCTCGCTCTCCTCTATGGCAATCCTTTCGGTAAGCGTTGTCAGGCTGTCGATAAGCTGCTGGTAGCTTGCACTCTCATAGTCGTCACGCGACTGTAGCTCGGCATTTATCCGGTTGAGCCTGTCGTGCATCTCGTCGATATGCGAAAAAGCCTTGCGCACCTCCTCAAGTACCGTCAGCGTGTCGTTCAGCACCATCTGCTGGGGCAGATAGCCTACCGTGATGTCGGCAGGCACGGCAACACTGCCCGATGTGGGCTTTTGCAGTCCGGCAATTATTTTGAGCATAGTGGATTTCCCTGCACCGTTCTTGCCCACAAGGGCTATGCGGTCTTTCTTGTTGATGACATAGTTTATGTTGTCAAACAAGGACTTGGCACTGAATTCCACCGAAAGGTTCTGTATTGATATCATCCGGGATAAACGTCTTCTTGCATTTGGAATTGCAAAGTTAATGCCTGCATCCCCCTTTGTCAAGATTCATTAACATTATTTTTCACATACCTACCCTCCCTTCATTTTTTATTATTTTAAAATAGCAGTTTGTAATACTTCCGGATATATGTCGTGTATTTGCAAGGCAACAGAGTAAATATCTATTGATTATTTTGTGCAAACGGATGAATGATAGGATAATAATATTAAATGGTCGGGCTATCCTTTCAATGCTATATGGTTGATTTTAAATGAAAATATGTACCTTTGTAGGGCAAGGAATATTTTAATGATGATTTGTCCTTAAATTGCGTAAAAATGAAACTGAAATTGCAAAATATTCTTAAGGTCGCAAGTGCGGAGATTGAACTCGGCGGGTTGACTGTGATAACTGGGGAAAATGATTCTGGTAAAAGTACAGTCGGTAAAATATTGTTTTCAACTCTCAAGGCTGCTAATAACGTAAATCAGGTCGATAAGGTTAATACGCTAAGTTATGTGAGAACACGGTTGGCTTCAATTAAAAGATTGTTCTATCGTTTTGGACATAATATACAATTGTTGGAAAATATTAGATCATTAAGTATTGATTTAGTTGAGAGAAATATCAATTTTGAAGAACTTTCCTGTACCATAGAAAATGAAGCCGGAAAATGCAACTTTACAACTCGACCGTTTGCTATCTTGCAAAAGAATCTGACGCAAATTCAACAGTATATTTCAGAATTGGATAATCCTGTTTTAGCGGTTAAACGGGAATTTGAGATTATTTCTAAAAGTGAATTTATGGAACCTTTAAATTCGATTGGCAAAGAATTTTCTGCAATCGAATTTTATGATGATACTACCGATGCAATTGGAAGTAACATAAAAATGAAATTTGAAAATGGCGAGTTGTCGGAAATCGGTATATACGGTAATTCTTCTATTGAGGACGTGACCTACATTGAGTCTCCTGTATATCTGCATATCCTTAACACATTACGTTTGTCAAGTTCTGTTCCGACAGTTTCGTTTCTTGGAATTTCAAATTCTTTACAAAGAGGGGATATACCATATCATTTAGCCGATATGGCTGAGAAGATTCTAAGTACCCAGGATGATTTATTAGGACTGTTTGACAAATTTAATGTTACGGGGGATCAATCACTGCTGAATGAAATAAGTGCACTGATTGGTGGTGACTTTTCTGTTGACAAGAAGAATAAGCAATTGTTTTTTAAACAAAATGGTAATACTATTCCGGCGGTAAGTGTCGCATCCGGGATAAAATCTTTTGGAGTTTTGTTAAGGCTTATTCGCACCGAGTGCGTGTCTACTTCCAAAATGTTGGTTCTTGATGAGCCGGAAATACATTTGCACCCTGAATGGCAGATTGCTTTTTGTAGATTTATTATAGAACTTGTTTCTAAAGGGATTCCAATTGTTGTCAGCTCTCATAGTCCGTATTTTATACAGGGCCTGCGGTATTTTGCGGCGGCAAAGGGAATCGAGAAGGATGTAATATATTACATGGCAGAGCAAGGAGATGATGGGTTGTCGATATTCAATAATGTTACAGATGACTTGAATAAGGTATTTACATTGTTGGCTGCACCGTTACATGGAATAATGAATGTTGATGCAGTAAGGAATAGTTCGAAATGACACCAAGACAAATATATGACTCTCTGTATCAGTATATAGGGAAGAGTGACGTTATATGTGATTTGCATAGTGCTTGTTCTCCGGTAAAAGGTAGGAAATATATGTGTGTCGAATCAAAATCTGGAACTCGTGTGATTGATTTCGACTCAGTAAAGACGAGAGCTGATATCGAGTCTTGTATTGAATCAAGAAAATCGGTTGATGCGGTTGTAGCTTCTCCTTCAAATTCTGTTTTTTGTTTTATCGAAATGAAAAGTTGGAATTTGCTTTTAACACATAATGGGAATGAATCAGGCATTCGGAGACAGGCAAGGAAATATGAATCAGACTTACCGGAGAAGTTATATAGAAGTATCGAAATATGTAAGCAAGTGACTCATGATAATTCTATCTTTGACGATTGTCATATAATATACATATTGATAACAGACATTCCTGTTAAATTCAGTAAAGACAGTGGAATTTCAAGTATCGAATCTAATCTTGCTGCATTAGCAGGCACTTCTTCAAATTTAAACATGTTGTGTAATCAATTGTCGAAGAATATAATGGATAATATTCCTAAGATAGAGACAAGGTATTGGGAATGCCGCAATTTTGATACGGAATTATCCTGCCTGAAATAGAATGTTTTCAGCAAGGCAAAAATCACAATAATCCATTAGGACAACACAAAACCCGTAGATTTAAAAACGAAGATCTAAATAGGCTACGAAATACCTCTCTTCTTCTGGAGGGCTATTCCTGAGCAACGTGCCCCAAAAGCTAAAAAGACACTCTCAATAATCAATACAAAAAAGGAGGCATTGCAGCCTCCAAATAAATAATTAATTTTGCACTTGCTTCTTGAGAGTAGGGTATCTCAAAACCTTCATACTGTTCCTTGATTAAGTTCAATTATCGACTGTCTCCAAATTAATCAATCTGACTCTGACAACTTGAACGTAATGGGAAGTGTGTACCACACATTCACTGCCTGACCGTTCATCTTACCGGGGATAAAGTTTGGTAGAGACTTGACTACGCGTACTGCTTCCTTGTCAAGATCAGGGTCTTTACTACGTATAACTTTAACTTCACCGATTGCACCGGTCTTGGTAACGACGAACTGCACCACTACACGACCCTGGATATTGTTTTCCATTGCC